>CACOFZ010000035.1 GCA_902626605.1 uncultured PS1 clade bacterium | reverse complement strand
TTGTTCCTGATAAATAATAACTCCATAAGTTTCTTTCAAAATTTCCTCTAGCATTGGATGCATATAGTCAGGTTCTTCATGGCCTTGTTTACAAGCAATGAATCTTGGAATATTTTCCATAGGTCCTGGTCTGTACAAAGCAACTAAAGCTATAATATCCTCGAAGCAATCAGGTTTCATATTTCTTAAAACATCTCTCATGCCAGAGCTTTCAAGCTGAAATACTCCAATCGCATTCCCAGAACTTAAAAGATCAAATGTAGCTTTATCATCAAGTGAAATTTCGTTTATTTTAATATTTTTGCCAGTTTTTTGTTTAATTAATTGAACAGTTTTATCTATTACAGTTAAAGTCTTTAATCCTAAAAAATCAAATTTCACTAAACCTGAGGCTTCTGCCCATTTCATTTTAAATTGGGTTACAGGCATTGAGGATCTTGGGTCTCTGTATAGAGGAATAAAATCTTGCAAACTATTATCTCCAATTACAAGACCTGCAGCATGTGTCGAACAATTTCTATATAAACCCTCTAAACTTAAGCCAATATTAAGCATTTTTTCTACCTCTGGGCTTTGATCGCTCTCATCCCTTATTCTAGCATCACCTTTTATTGCCTCGCCAAGAGAGGTGGGGTTAGCAGGATTATTAGGAATTAATTTACAAATTCTATCTACTTGACCATAAGGAAGTCCCAAAACTCTTCCTACATCTCTTAGAACTGCCCTTGATTGAAGAGTTCCAAATGTAATTATTTGAGCAACTTTATCTTCACCATACTTTTCTTGAACATATGAAATAACCTCATCTCGTCTTTCTTGACAAAAATCAATATCAAAATCGGGTAAGGATATTCTCTCTGGATTAAGAAATCTCTCAAAAATTAAATTAAATCTTATAGGGTCTAAATCCGTTATAGTTAATGCCCAAGCTACCAAAGATCCAGCACCAGATCCTCTGCCAGGTCCTACAGGTATATTATTTTTTTTTGACCATTTTATAAAGTCAGCAACAATAAGAAAGTAACCTGGGAAACCCATTTTAATAATTATATTTATTTCTGAATTAAGCCTATCCCAATATTTTTTTTCATCATCAACCTCAAATATTTTTAGTCTTTCTTTAAGCCCATTTTTTGCTTGTTCTTCAAATTCTACAGCTTCACCATCTAAATCTAATCCACTAAACCTTGGTAACTTTGGTTCGGCTGTTGCAACTTTGTAAGAGCACCTTAGAGCAATCTCTAATGTATTTTCAATTGCCTCGGGAATATCTGAAAATAAATCAATCATTTCCTGTGGGGTTTTAAAATAAAAATCTGGAGTTAATCGAAATCTATCTTCAGCATCTACTGTTGTAGACTCGTTAATACATAACAAAGCATCATGAGCCTCAAATTCCTCTCTTTGATTGAAGTAAGAGGTATTCGTTGCAACAAGTGGGATATCATTTTCATATGCTATTTTTAAGAGATCTTTTTCTACATTATCAAAGCCAGTTCTCTGAAGCTCAATATAAAGTCAATCTTTAAAGTCTCTAAAAATTATTGATCAAAATGTAATCACTGGAACTATTGATATCATAAATAGGGGGGAAGTTGTTATAGGCTCAAGGTTAGCTTCAAATCTTGGTTTGTCCATAGGTGAAAACCTGACACTTTTATCACCAAGAGGTGTAAGTTCTCCATTTGGAACTGTTCCAAGATCATCTTCTTTTGATGTAAAGGCCATTTTCGAAATCGGTATGACCGAATATGATGGAAATATTGTTTTTTTAAATATTGATGATGCAAGAGAAATTTTAAATTTAGGTAATGTTTATGGCGTTATTGAATTAATGGTTACAAATGCAGATAATTCTCTAATTATTAAGGAAAGGATTGACAAAAAATTAGAGAATTTTGATGTTTATTCTCGTGATTGGCGTCAAATAAATGCTACCTTAGCAGAAGCTTTAAAGGTAGAAAAAAATGTTATGATGCTAGTATTATCCTTAATACTTGTAATTGCTGGTATTAATATTGCTTCAGGATTAGTTATGTTGATCAAGGATAAATCAAGGGAGATTTCAATTTTAAGAGCTATTGGATTGAGTAAAT
>CACOFZ010000034.1 GCA_902626605.1 uncultured PS1 clade bacterium | reverse complement strand
AAATAATTTGAAACCTATTAATTATAAATTAAATTTTCCATCTGTTGGAGTTACTCACTTCTTTCTAATGATTTCGTCTTTAATTGAAGGAGAGTCAATAATCAGAAATGCGGCTATGGAACCAGAGATTATTTCACTTGCTGAAACGTTAAATAAAATGGGTGCTAAAATTACAGGTCATGGTACAAGTAAAATTATTATTAATGGATGCGCAAGGTTAAAGGGTGCAGATATAACAATACCTTCTGATCGAATTGAGGCTGGAACTTTTGCCTTGGCCGTAGCTGCAACAGGTGGAAAATTAAAACTTAAATCCATAAATATAAAAGAAATTGATACCTTAAAAAAAGTATTAGAAAATACTGATGTAGAAATAAAGTCATCAGAAAAATTTGTCGAAATTATAAAAAAAAATAGAGTAATCCACCCAACAGATATTGAAACAAAACCATACCCAGGATTCCCTACAGACTTACAGGCACAATTTATGGCTCTTATGGCATATTCAAACGGTAAGAGTAAAATAAAAGAAACCATTTTTGAAAATAGATTCATGCATGTTCAAGAACTTGTAAGGTTAGGAGCCCAAATTAAACTTAATAGTGATACGGCTATTGTAAACGGGGTAAAAAAACTATACGGGGCACCTTTAATGGCAACTGATTTAAGAGCTTCGGCATCATTAATAATTGGCGCCTTGAGGGCAGAGGGAACTTCAACTATAAGACGAGTATATCATTTAGATAGAGGTTTTGATAAAATAGAACAGAAACTTAGCTCATGTGGAGCAATAATAGAGAGAAAAAAAGATAATAATGAGTAATATTTTAAAATTAATAGCCCAAGATGATGAACAGCTTACTATTCTCTCATCTTTGGCCCAAGATTCTATTATTAAATCAAATGAGATGGGCTATGATAAAAAAAATAAAAGATTTGCACTATTAATGAATAGATATCGACATGAGGAAGAAAGTCCATCCAGAATTAGAACTGCTATTCATTTCGATTATGTTAACTCAGTAAAATCAGTTGGTATTGATAACAATGCTAGGGATATCGAGGTTGGAGGGATACCTGTCGATAGTGAATATATAGTATTTATTATTGATACCTCAGGAAGCATGCAAAGAATATGGAAAAAAGTAATGATGTATGTTGAGGAAATTATTAAAATTCATCCTACTGTAAAAGGTTTTAAAATTATTAATGACCAAGGTGTCCCCATGGGAGCTAATGATAAATATTTAATAGATACTAAGACATACAGGGCAGGCGCTATAGCTCAACTAAAGAATTTTAGTGGTCAATCATCAAGTAACCCAGTGGAGGGAATTATATCTTCCCTGAGAAAAATTAAAACAAATGAAATAACAAGCCTCTATGTTATTGGCGATGACTATTCAATGTATGGATCAAAAGAGTTTAGTAAAGATTTAAAAATTATTAAGGATTTAAACAAAACTATTTCAGGAAAAAGAAAAGCCAGGATTCATGGAATTGGATTTATATCATCCGAAGGATCTGGATTAGAGTTCTCTAAGTTTATGAGAGCACTTACCCAAGAAAATGATGGTACATTTATTGCTCTACCTGATTAAAATTTTAGTGGTGCCCAGGGGCGGATTTGAACCACCGACACGCGGATTTTCAGTCCGCTGCTCTACCAACTGAGCTACCTGGGCGAATAAATAAATATTACCTTATAATGAGGTAATATACCCTTCCATCACTAAGAGACAAGCCTAAATATGCTATATTTAAATATCAATTTTTTTCTGATTATTATTAATATGATAGCGTTCACCTAACCATCTATTTAGGTCAACTTGTGAACATCTCTTTGAGCAAAAAGGGAAAAAATCTTTGTTAGCAGTTTTCTTACAAGTAGGACATTTTGATTTGGTCATAAAAAGTAACTAAATCATTTATGTCTATATGTTATTCGCCCTTTCGTGAGATCATAGGGTGTCATTTCAACTGTTACTTGATCTCCAGCTAGAACACGAATTCTATTTTTTCTCATCTTACCAGCTGTATGGGCAATAATTTCATGATCATTATCTAGTTTTACCTTAAAGGTTGCATTAGGTAAAAGTTCTAAAACAGTACCAGGAAATTCTAATAGTTCTTCTTTGGC
>CACOFZ010000033.1 GCA_902626605.1 uncultured PS1 clade bacterium | reverse complement strand
TTTTAAAGGAAAAGTTTTATTAATTAATTTGTGGGCAACATGGTGTTTGCCTTGTAAAATTGAAATGCCAGCTTTAGATCGTTTGCAAGGGTCTATTGGGGATGATAATTTTGAGGTTATTGCTATTGCAGTTGAGAAAACTGATATCCTTAAAATTCAAGAATTTTATCAAGATATAGAGTTGAAAAATTTAAAAATATACCAAGATAATTCTACTAAATCTGGACTTTACTTAAAAGCGAAGGGTCTGCCACTGACAGTATTAGTTGACCATAAAGGTAATGAGATAGGTAGAAGAGACGGACCTTGGGAATGGGACGACAATGAAGTCGTCGAAATAATTAGAAGTTACAAAGAATTATCGACTTATTAATCTAAAGCAGCATCTAAATCAGGTATAGCTGTAAATAAGTCTGCTACTAGTCCATAATCTGCAACTTGGAAAATAGGCGCTTCTTCATCTTTATTAATTGCAACAATAATTTTTGAGTCTTTCATTCCAGCAAGATGTTGAATTGCACCAGAAATACCTACGGCAATATAAAGTTCTGGAGCAACAACTTTTCCAGTTTGTCCAACCTGATAATCATTAGGAACAAATCCCGCATCGACAGCAGCTCGTGAAGCACCTAATGCCGCTCCAAGTTTATCAGCTACTCCTTCCAGAAGAACAAAGTTATCTCCTGATTGCATACCTCTGCCACCTGAAACTATTACCTTAGCTGAGGTAAGTTCAGGTCTATCTGATTTAGTAAGTTCATCCGATATGTGTTCGGATAAATTTTTATTTTCAATACTATTAATATTTTCAATAGGAGATGGATCTTGGTCTCCAACTGCTTGAAATGAGGGGGCTCTTACAGTGATAATTTTCTTGTCACTCATAGATTTTACTGTCTGAATTGCATTACCTGCATAAATAGGACGTTCAAAAGTTTCTGAATCAATAACTTTAATAATTTCTGAAATTTGAGGAATATCCAGTAATGCAGCAACTCTGGGCATAAAGTTCTTTCCAGTTGTTGAGGCAATTGCCATAATAGTATTATAACTACCTGCTATTGAAACAATTAGATCAGCATATGATTCAGCTAAATGATTTTGATATAATTCATCATCACATAATATAACTTTTGAGACACCATCAATTTTTGATGCATCTTCTGCAACACTGGCACAATCTTTTCCAGCAACTAAGATGTGAATATCTTCACCAATTTTTGTTGCAGCATCCATAGCTTTTCTATTTGCATCAGCAAATGAATTGTTATTATGTTCTGCGATTAAAAGGGTTGTCATTTATAAAACTCCTGCTTCATTTTTTAATTTATCAACTAATTCTTCAACTGTTTCTACTTTAATTCCTGCTTCTCTTTGAGCCGGTTCAGAAACTTTTACAATCTCAAGCATAGGTGAAATCTTCAGGTTATAATCCTCTGGAAGTTTTTCATCAATTGGTTTCTTCTTTGCTTTCATAATATTTGGTAATGATGCATATCTGGGTTCATTTAATCTTAGATCAGTGGTTATGATTGATGGCAATTTAATTTCCAAAGTCTGAAGTCCGCCGTCAATTTCTCTAACAACATTTGCCTTACCATCGTTAATTTTTAATTCGGAAGCAAATGTACCTTGCGACCAGCCTAATAGTGCAGCAAGCATTTGACCAGTTTGATTGCTATCATCATCAATAGCCTGTTTTCCTAGAATAATTAAATCAGGGTTTTCTTCTTCACTAACCGCCTTAATTAATTTTGCAACATTTAGTGGCTCAACCAATTCATCAGTTTTTATTAATACACCTCGATCAGCACCCATAGCTAGGGCCGTTCTAATTGTTTCTTGTGACTGTTGAGGACCAATAGATAAAACAACAATTTCAGAAACAGTACCTGCTTCTTTAAGTTTTATAGCTTCTTCAACGGCAATCTCATCAAATGGATTCATTGACATTTTAACGTTAGATAATTCAACACCTGAATTATCAGATTTGACGCGAATTTTAACATTATAATCAACTACTCTTTTTATAGGTACCAGTACCTTCATTTTTTAATCTCCAAAAATTCAATGTATTAAGTTGCAGAAATTAAAACCACTATTCATTTGTGTCAATCATACAATTTAAATAGATAATATTAATTTCATGAATTAGTTTATCT
>CACOFZ010000032.1 GCA_902626605.1 uncultured PS1 clade bacterium | reverse complement strand
ACAAAAACCATAAGAGCAATTAATAAGCTAACTCCGATCTGCATCCCATATTCTTGAACTTTGGGATTAATAGGCTTTCCAAAAATAATTTCATAAGTATAAAATAATAAATGACCACCATCTAAAACTGGAATTGGCAATAAATTTATGACACCAAGATTTACAGAAATAGCGGCAATTAGTCCAAGCAAAGGAATAAAACCATATTCAGCTACTTGACCTGAAACTTGAATAATCTTTATTGGCCCACCCATTTGGTCAACTGACTCTCTTCCTATAATTAATTGGCTAAGATAAGCCAATATCTTTGATATTAATGAAATTGTCTCTTGAATTCCCCTTAGAAGACCAGAAAAAATGCCATAGTCTTTAGTCTTATAAAAAGAAGGATCTTGTTCGGCCATTATACCAATTCTTCCAACTTTATACTCGCCTCCAAATCGGTCTTTTTGAATAATAATTTTTGGCTTAACATTCAAAGATACATTTGAGCCATCTCTCAAAACTATAATTAGAAGAGAATTCTGAGGATTATCAATAATATAATTTCTTATATCATTGAAAGAATTAATTTCATTACCATTAATATTTGTTATTAAATCGCCTTTTTTAATTCCAGATTCACTTGCAGCAGAATTTTCTAAAACTTCACCTACTAAAGGTTCGACAACTGTTTCACCCCTATAAATAAAAATCATAGAAAAAATAAAAATAGCTAAAATAAAATTAAAAACTGGTCCAGCTGCAGTTGTAGCTACTTTTTGCCATACAGATTTAGAATGAAAATTATCACACTCTTCTGTTGATAAACTTTCATCCCTTTTTCCTGATAAGTCTTCATCACCTTTGAACTTTACATATCCACCAATAGGAAATAATGCCAATCTCCATAAAGTTCCAGATTTATCATACCTTCCCCAAATTTGTTTACCCATGCCTATAGAGAAAGTCTCTACTCCAATACCACACCATTTACCAACTAAATAATGGCCCAACTCATGAACAAAAACCACAACAGTTATCAAAATTGCGAACGCAAAAATATACTGAAAAATATTAGGAATATAATTTATTAAATTTATCAAAAATTCCATTTTAAAATCCCAATTCAATACTTTCTAAAGCTTTTCTTCTTGCTTCACTATCAGCAGAAAATATCCCTTCTAAGTCTGATATTGTTTCTAATGATTTATTATCACAATGTCCAATATCCTCTATAACTTTATCAACAATTTTTAAAATATCTAGGAATTGAATTTGATTATTTAAAAAAGCATTTACAGCAATTTCATTTGCTGCATTTAGAGAAATTGGAAAAATTCCTCCTTCTTTAAGAGCTAAACGAGATAATGATAAAGATCTGTATTTTTTTTCATCCGCCAATTCTACACTGAGGTTATTTAAATCATCAATTGAAACTGGATCCATTTCATTCTTCCTCAGTTCAGGCCAAGATAGAGCATGATCAATAGGATTTAACATACTTGGCTTACCAAAATGTCCAAAAAGCGATCCATTTTTCATCATCACAAGTCCATGTATTATTGATTGGCGATGAATTACTACTTCAATACTATCTGAACATATTTCAAAAAGATGATGAGCTTCAATAAGTTCTAAACCTTTGTTCATTAGAGTAGCTGAGTCTACAGATATTTTTTTTCCCATCTTCCATATTGGATGATTAGTTGCCTGTTGAGGTGTAATATTTTTCAAACTCTCTTTAGATAAATTATAAAAAGGCCCGCCAGATGCGGTTAAAAAAATCTTACTTACATCATTTATAGATTTACCATCTAAAATTTGAAAAATTGCATTATGTTCACTATCAACAGGGATAATATTACAATCATTTTTTTTAGATAATTTTTTTATTAACGAGCCAGCCGATACAATACATTCTTTGTTGGCCAGTGCTATAACTGAGGAGCTTTTTATAGACTCTATTAATGGTTTTAAGCCTGCCAATCCTACAATTGACGCAATGACAATATCAGTTTTATAGCTCGCAGCCTCACAAATACCCTCTTCGCCGGCAAAACACATAATATTACTTGGAACATTTCTTTTTAATTCTGCAAGTTTTTTTTCATCAGCTACTGCAATAATTTTCGGACTAAATTCATTTGCTAATATAGAAATATTTTCAACATCACTGTTACAAGTAATTGCAACTAACTCAAATTCATTCTTTCTTTTTCTTAATAATTCAATCGTACTATTTCCTACAGAACCAGTTACTCCAAAAATTGAAATTAATTTTTT
>CACOFZ010000031.1 GCA_902626605.1 uncultured PS1 clade bacterium | reverse complement strand
TGGTATTGCCAGTGGTGCAGCTATAACAATTAGAGGTGTTGCTTCACTTGAAAGTGACAAAAGCTATGAACCTTCAATTGGTGTTGTAATGGACGGAATGTTCCTAGGTACATCAAGTGGCGTTCTTCTTGATAATTTTGATATTGAAAGAATTGAGGTTCTAAGAGGACCTCAAGGAACATTGTTTGGTAAAAACACAACAGGTGGTATTTTAAATGTTATAAGAACACCTGTTTCTCTTGATGAATTCGGAGTAGATTTAAGTGTAACTCTTGGAGATTTTGGACGTCAAGATCTTAAAACCGTTGTTCAAGTTCCAATTATTGAAGATCAACTTGGTGTAAAAGTATTTGCTGCAAGTATTGAACATGACGGCCATGTATATAATTCATATTTAGACAAAATGGCAGGAGGCGATGATAAGCTTAATTATGGTTTTACTCTTCTCTGGGAGCCAAACGATCAATTAAGTTTCAAACTTCATCATGAAATTATGCAAGATAAAAGTGAGCAAGGTGTCTATGTAAACAGAAACCCAGTTGGTATTTTAGCATGTACAATTCATCAAATTGGTTTCGATCCTAATGAAGGTTGTGAAAAAGATGCTAATGATGGTCCTGATTTAGTTGAGTCTGATGGATCTAATTTCAGTGATAATGAATATGAGTCAACTATTGTTACTGTTAATTATGATACTGAAAACTTCCTTTATACGTATATTTATGGCTATAGAGATATGGATGAACAAAATATGCAGGACTTTGATGGAGCTGCAGTTCGTATGTTGAGAATGAATTATTTTAATGACTGGGAACAAACAAGTCATGAATTTAGAGTTACTTCGCAGTTTTCTGATAAATTTCAATTCATTGCTGGTGTTTATGATTGGGAAGTTGATTATTCTCAGAATTGGGATGTTTATGACCTATTTTACCAATTGTCACGTCTTGGTGTTGGTGAATGGGGTCTTGGAGACACATTAACTGGGTATGGTCGAGATCAATATATAACTGGTCTTCCTTGGGGACCTGGTCTTGCCAGTAATAATGGACAAACACAGCAAACAGAATCTATAGCTGTTTTCTTTTCAGCAGACTGGTATATTACTGATCTATGGACGATAACTGCTGGCTTTCGTTGGACTGAGGAAGAAAAAGACTTTCTTGGCGGTAATAAGGGTGTTGGATATTATCCTGGAAAGGAACCAAGACCTCCATTATACTCACCCGTTCCATATCAAGGAAAATGGGACGAAACTACTCCAAAGATTGGTGTTAGATATCAACCAAGTGATGACCTAATGGTATACGCTAATTACAGTGAAGGTTTTAAAAGTGGTGGTTTCTTCGGTCGTCAAGCAAACTTTAACATTTATGCTGGTTATGAACCAGAGTATGTTAAAAATTATGAGCTTGGTTGGAAGTCAACTCTTCAAGATGGAAGAATGATCCTGAATGGTGCTATTTTTAAATCTGAGTATGATGATAAACAAGAATCAATTTTAATTCCTGTTGATTTAACCAATGTTGCAACTGTTGTTCGTAATGCTGCATCGATGGAAATGACAGGTATAGAGTTAGAATTAATGTATCAGGTTACCGAGGCTTGGGATCTTATGGTTACATATGGTTATCTTGAGGCTGAATATAAAGATTATCTTGCCGACCTTAATGGTGACAATATAATAACTGACAATTCAGGTTTAATTCCTCGTAATACTCCAGAAAATACTTTTGGTATTACAACATCTTATACTGCTCAAATTGGTCAAGGTGAATTAAAAGGAAGAGTTTCCTATCGCTTCAGGGATGAAATGAATAGTGACTCTTCTAATAAACCACAAGGTGAGTTAGATAGCATTGAGAATGTAAATGCTACTATTAGTTATTCCTTCAGCAATTACAGTATAACTGCTTGGGGAAGAAACTTAACTGATGAAAGAGAGCAAAGATGGTCAACTATTGGTGGTATTACTGATCGCGGATGGTGGAATGAACCACAAACACTCGGTGTAACTTTTGCTGCTTCTTATTAAGAAATCAGTACTTAAATAAATAATTAAGGGCGCTTTAAGCGCCCTTTTTTGTTTATTAATCTTATAAATAAAATTGAAATATGTATTAATTTTATCAATTCTGGTTGTTCATTATTTCAATAGTTTGACTTTAATATTTTTTTCAATACTTTAATAATTGAACTATATATTCTTAGTTTTTTATTTACTTGCTTTATGGGGAGGAAAAATGAAATTATTCCATAAATTTTTTATAGTTGCTATTTCTTTTGTAATAGCACTCCCAATAAGTTTTTCAGTTCTAGCTCAGGATAGTAATCCTACTTTGGGAATTGAAGAAATTA
>CACOFZ010000030.1 GCA_902626605.1 uncultured PS1 clade bacterium | reverse complement strand
TTGTTATTATTTAATTGTCAATAAACCCTCCGATATTGGTCAAAATATTGATAATGAGCAATTAACCGATAAAATTGACACTAGTATCGCTGAAAAAATGATGAGTCTCATTGATATACTAAAAGTACCTACTTTTTGGATTTTAATTTTAATTTTTAGCTTACAATTTTGCGCAAATCTGGGTGTTTATAGTCATATTTTTCCATACGCAACAGATTTAGGTTTTAATGCAAGTAAGGCTGGTATTGCTGTTTCAATTGGTGCTCTGGGTGCGGCTTCAGGAAAAATCGTCTTTGGTAAGCTTATAGATATTATTTCTGCCAAGAAAACCTTATGGGTATCAGTATCAATTCAGGGATTAGGAATTATAATGGTTTCACTTTTTTCAAGCTATTATCCCTTGTTAATTTCAATTTTTATAATGAGTCTTGGTCTTGGGGGAAGTGTTCCACTCATGAATATCCTTTTTTCGAAAACCTTTTCCCCTATAAATTTTGGTAAAGCATTAGGTATAGCGGTGCCTTTTATGGTTCCCATACAGGTCGTTGGGGGTCCTTTATCAGGATGGTTATATGATATTAATGGAAATTATGACCTAGCGTTTTATTTAAATACAGCTGTTTGCTTTTTAGCATTTATCTTTGTGTTTTTTTTGAATATTCCGGATAACAAACGTAGTTGAAAATTTATAAATATTAACGCAAAATAGTAATAGTTAATTTATATATAGGGGTGAATAATGGGTAATAAGAGTTTAAATGAAAAAGTAACTCTAATTTTAGGAGCTGCAGGTAAAGATAATATGGGCCAAGTAATGGCCCGACGTTTTGCAAAAGAAGGAGCAAAGTTAGTTCTTGCAGGAAGAAATGAGGACTCCCTAAGAGAAATTGCTGATGAAACCGGGGGGGTCTTATGTTTTATGTGATATCACTAAAAAAGAAGAAATAGATTCTATGATTGGTGAAGTAGTCAATCGTCATGGTGTTTTGCATTCAGCAATTCAAGCAACTGGCTGGGGTTATTTATCACCTTTTTTAGAGAGCAAAGAGGAGGATCTAATAAAAATAATGAATCTTCAATTTAAAGGTCCATATCAGTTTTTTCAGGCCTGTATTCCGGCCATGACTGAGGGAGGTTCAATTATTCAAATATCATCTGCAACAGCGACAATTATGTTAGATAATCATGCTGCTTATATGGGTACAAAAGCTGGTATTGATCATGTTATAAGAACAGTAGCTAATGAGTTTGGTGAACGAGGTATAAGGGCTAATTCAATTTCACCTGGTCTGACTGCCTCTCCTATGACAAAAGATGCAATGGCTGCACCAGGATTAGAAGAAGCGTTTTTAAAAGAATATCCCTTGGGAAGAATAGGAACATCTGAGGATATTGCGGCGATGGCAGTTTTTTTGTGTAGTGATGAATGCTTTCTTTCAGGTCAAAATTTACAGGTCAATGGTGGTCTAACATTAAGAAGAAATCCAAGAAGCGCTGATATTGATGCATCAGTAGCTCAAGCAATGGCAAAACTTGAAAATTAAACTCTAATTACAAAAGGTAAGCAAATTGAAAAAAGGAATTAACAAGCAATCCGATGAAGTAACCGATTTACAGATTGGTCCTACTAATCGAGGTATGGTAAGGATATACGTAACCTCTAGAAATATTGATCTTCCAATGGACTTTTCTCCTGAAGAGGCAAGGAATATTGCTGATGAGTTAATTGCATCAGCACTATTGGCTGAAAAAGCAGTTTAAAAGATGAAAAATAATAGAAACTTTTTCTTTTATGGAATTGGTTCAGTTGCCTTTGGAATAAAAGGAAATGCTTTTTCTTGGTTTCTATTTTTCTACTATAATATTGTTATTGGGTTACCTGCATGGATGGCTTCTCTGGCTCTAGCAATTGCTACTATATGGGATGCCATTTCTGATTTAATTATCGGTTATTCCTCAGATCATACAAAATCCCGTTTAGGAAGAAGGCATCCATATATGTATGCTGCACTAATACCTGTTCCAATCTTCTTTATTTTATTATGGAATCCTCCAACTTTTGATACAGATTTTAATCTTTTTTTATATCTTCTTGTTATGGCTATTCTTGTGAGAACATTTACAACATTATTTGAAATACCAAACCAAAGTCTTGGGCCTGAGATTACTAGAGAATATCATGAGAGAACTAAAATGATGTCCTTACGTTACTTTTTTGGCTGGATGGGGGGTACGATAATGACAATTTTAATGTATTTTATATTCTTAAAGCCAACCGCTGAGTATCCAAATGGCCAGTTAAACCCAGAGGGTTACGAAATATATGGATTTGTTGCTGCAATTATTATGTTGGTGGCTATGATTATTTCA
>CACOFZ010000029.1 GCA_902626605.1 uncultured PS1 clade bacterium | reverse complement strand
GTGAGGAATTATATTCTGAACAAGTTCTTAACTTTCCTAAAAATTAATTTTTATTAAGGAGTAAAAAATGAAAAAATTAATATTAACTTTTATAATTTTTGTTTTAACTTTTTCACTATCAGAAAAATCTTTTGCTGATGATCATATGGGTCCATCAAATTTACAAATTCAACTATGTAAATTAAATGAGGGTGTGACAATGAGTGATTATGACTCACTAATAAATGAGTATTTTAAATGGGCTAAAAAAAATGATGTAGAGGTATTTTTTGCTCGCCAAACTCCTTTATACCCTCAGAATTCTTTCATAAGATCTGGCTATGATTTTGTAGAATTATTAAATACTTCTCACATAAATGCTGGTAGAGGCTGGGATAAATGGTTAGGTACAAAATCAGGACAAAAGTTAAATGAGAAGTGGCAAAAACTTGCTAATTGTGCAGTTAAAATTGCAGCTGCAGTTCCAAATTATTTAAATGAAAAGGCTCTTGCCGAGGATAAAGATAGAATTGTTTCTTGGAATTGGTGTTCTTTAAATGAGGGCGTAAGCTATGAAGATTTGCTTGCAGAACATTCAAAAAGAGCTGCTGAACTTGAAGAAAATCCAAGAGGTTTAATTGGTTGGGCCAATGTTTATCCAAGAATTGGTATGGAAGAGGCCCCTGGCGACTTTGCTCATATTGCTGTTTATCCTGATGTTGAATCAGCTCAAGTATATCAGCAAGATTTGTCAGAAGGAGGATGGAAATCATATAGAGATTATAATCAAAATTTTGCGAGTTGTGATGGTGATAGTTTTATGATTGAAAAAGTTCTTAATGATCCAAATAACTAAAAATTTTACATTGGAATAAATCAGGGAGAAAAAAATGAAAAAATATTTATTAACGCCAATGATTTTTGGCATCTTATCCTTTGTTAGGCTTGAGGCTGCACCAATTGATGCCTATTATTGTTTTTCAACTACTGAAGATGCAGCCGTAGTAGAAAAAATGGATAATTTTTTGGCAAGTGATGCCGCACAAGGTCTACCATCAATTACTTTATGGGCTATGCTATTCAATGGCCAAGAACCTGAAACACATTGTGTAGTTCAGCAACATCCAAATGGTGCTTCTTTTGAGAAAGCTGGTGCAATTTTTCAGTCACAAGCTGGACAAGATTTTTTGAGAGATCTATCTACTGTAGCTGTTACTGGCCTTGAAGGTGCTGGAACACCCATGCTCAACTTTGGTGAAGTAGATTTTGTAAAAAATCCATTCTTAGCTCTTTATAATGTAAGGGTTAAAGATGCAAAAAGGTATGGTAATATTTTTTCAGAATTTATGGAATCTGCCGATTTACCTGGTTCAGCAACACTTTATCAAGATACCTTTACAGGAACAGAAAATAGGACTCATTACGTTGTAATGTCAGGACCATCATTAGATGCGCTAATGGATGGTATTTCATCAACACTAAATAGTGACAATGGTCAAAAGTTCCAAAAAAGAGCAAGCGGTGTTAGAAAATTATTAAGTACTAATTTAATGCTTCATATTAAGACTTGGAATTAATTGAACTTTTCGCATTTAATATTAACCCCGTTATTTTTAACGGGGTTTTTTTATAAAGAAATCATTAATTTATTTTAATTGAGAGTTGGGTAGTAAAATTACTATACCTACTTGATGTTAATAAAAAGGTAGTTATATTTTACTACCTTTGGGGAGAAACTATGAGTGAAGAAATAAATTGGCCTAGTAGAAAATATGCCTGGTTTTTTACTACACTCCTATTAATAACCTATACAGTTTCATTTATTGATAGAGCAATGATTAATCTTCTTATTGATCCAATTAGAAGTGACCTAAAGCTCTCAGATATACAAATGGGTCAAATTCTTGGTCCTGGATTCATGATTAGTTATATTCTTTTCAGCCTTCCTGTTGGTAGAATGGTTGATAAATTTAATAGAATTGCTGTTTTAATTGGCGGTATTATTCTATGGAGTATAGCCACTGCAGCTCACGGATTTTCTAGTGACTATTATAGTTTGTTTGTTTCGCGAGCGGGAGTAGGAGCTGGAGAAGCTGCTGTTACGCCTGCATCATGGTCAATAATTGCAGATTTATTTCGGCCTGAAGAAAGAGCTTTTCCTATGAGTTTTTATCTTATGGGACCCTACATCGGACAAGGGTTAGCACTTCTTTTTGGAGGACTTGTAATTCAACTTTATACCGATCCTATGGTTTTTTTAGGTATAACTCTTCAACCTTGGCAAATGATTTTTATTCTTATTGCTATACCAGGATTTATATTATCCCTTGGTCTTGCTTTTCTTACCGATCCAGTGAGGAAAGGAATTATTAATAAAGAAAACCAGCATGAAGAGTCTTTTTCCGATGTAATAAAATATATAAAGAGTAAATTCTCGGCTTATTTTTCATTGATGATTGCTGCATCATTTATTGTAGCTCTTCTTTATACGTTTCAAGCATGGGTTCCAACATATATTTCTCGTATCCATGGTTGGGATTTGTCAAGAGTTGGATATCTTTTTGGGATTGTGACATTAGTTTCTGGATCTCTTGGAGTTTTATCTGGACCAATTGTTGAAAAATTTTTAGAAAGAAAAAATATTAAAAACTCTACCCATAGTGTATTTCTTATATCTTCTTCAGTATTAGCAGTAATTCCTGCTTTTACCTTTTTATTTGCTACTGAGCAGTTTGTTTTACCAGGAATGTTTATTATAAGTTTTTTTATAACACTACCTATGGCCTGTTTTGCCTCTGGGTTACAAAAAATGACTCCACAAAATTATAGAGGATCTGTTTCAGGTTTATATGTTTTTATAATGAATATTGTAGGCTTAAGTCTTGGTCCTACAGTAGTACCATTTTTTACAAGTGTAATATTTGAAAATGATATGTCCATTAATATAGCCCTTAGTTATACCTTTTTGATATTCGGACCACTTTCATTTTTAATTTTCTTTTTGGGAGGAAAATCAATCAATAAAGAATTAAACTCAGATCATTAAAAGATTGGTGGAGCCAGACGGGATCGAACCGACGACCTTCTGGTTGCAAACCA
>CACOFZ010000028.1 GCA_902626605.1 uncultured PS1 clade bacterium | reverse complement strand
AACTATTGATGAAGGAGAATATGAGGCTAGAGGTATTCTTTCAGGATCTGGTAAACGTATTTTTCCTGATGGAAAGATTTACGAGGGTGAGTTTTTGTTAGATAAGCCTAATGGCCAAGGAAAAATGACATTTCCTGATGGAGTAACTCAGGAAGGTGAATTTTTTAATGGAGATTTTGTAGAGTAATGAATTTTAAAATTCCAAAATTACCAGCTCCATTAGCTACATTTTTACTGAGAATACCACTCTCCGTAATGTTTCTTCAACAAGGTTTGGATAAATTTCCTGTTAATGAAGAAACCGCAGATGCAGTTGGTTTACCTTATATTGTTTGGTGGTTTGTTGCCTTTGGAGAGGTTGGTTCAGCAATAGGTTTAATTATGGGAGGTATCTTTGGAATATTTTTTACAAAAGGTATAATAAGTAATCTTGCTGATTTACTGACACGTTTTAGCGGTATTACAATGACATGTGTAGTTACTGGGGTAATTTGGTTAATGATGCCAAGTAACTTACTAGACGTGATTTTAAATGATTATCTGCATGTAAGTTTATATGTCGGGGGACTTTATTTTGCTTTGAGAGGAAATTCAAAATATGGATTTTAGCAAAGTCTGAAATAAAAAATTTTTTAAATTATATTATTTATTCCTCAACAAAACCTTTAAAAGCTCCAAGGTATTCAATGAATTTTTCGCTTACACCTTCTTTTCTCAAATGATCTTTTGAAACAGGAAGGTTTAAAGGCTCAAATGAGGGATTATTTATTACAAGTTTCGGGAAATCATGATTAACAATTGCTGCTCTACCAATTGTAACAAAATCTACACCAGAATTAATAACTTTTTGAACATCTTGACCTGTGCGAATATTTCCAGCAACTGTAAGCAAAACATCTTTAAAATCTAATTCTGTAAAATGCTCTAATAATGTTTTTTTATTTGAATTATCGTTATCTTTTTCACCGGCAGGATACTTAAATGAGTCCCATAAAGAGATATCTAAGAAATCTACTTTTTTTGTGTCTATCAATTGTTTACAAACTATCTTTATCTCTTCAAGATCCATTCCAAATCTCTCTGGTGATAGTCTAACTCCTAAAAGGAATTTTTCTCCGCACTCAGTTCTAATACCGTCAATAATTTCAAAAATTATTCTTGATCTATTTTCTAATGATCCACCATATTCGTCCTCTCTTTTATTTATTGATGAACTCAAGAATTGACATAAGATATAGCCATGGGCTCCATGAATCTCGACACCATCATAACCAGATTTTTTTGCTCTAACTGCAGCGGATATAAAATCATCTATTAACTCTTTTACTTCTTCTAAAGTAAGGGCTCTTGAGTTAGTTTCTTCATCAGAGGAGGGACAGACTGGTCTTTCGCCAATAATATCTTCAGGAGATCTCATTCCGGCGTGATGAAGTTGTGCAACCGCCAAGCTGTTATAAGATTTAATTTTTTCAGTAAGTTTTTTTAAACCTTCAATGTGGTTATCATCAAAAATTCCAAGCTGTCCAGGAAAGCCTTTACCCTTTTTTTGCACATGCGATGCACAAGACATTGTCATACCAAACTCGCCCTTGGATCTCATAGTTAGCCAATTATACTCGTCATTAGATAAGCAACCATCCTCAAAACTTTGTGTATTAGTGAGAGGAGCTAGCATAAAGGGATTTTTCATTGAAATACCACAAGGAAAAATTATTTTTTCATTTAATTTTTTCATAATTTACACCTAAAAATATTAAAATTATTGAGTTTTCATTATTGCATTATTTTTAAATATATCTAGAGGAAACAAACCGTAATCTTGTAAAAATTAAAGCCGAAAATACTATTAAACCTAATATCATGCTTATCCACATTCCCTCAGCACCCATTGGATTATAAAATCCATAATTTGTTAGAAAATAACCAAATGGAATTGCAAATAACCAATAAGAAATAATTAAAAACACCATTGGCGCAAAAGTATCTTTATATCCCCTTAGCGCACCCAATGATCCCATTTGTATCCCATCTGGTATTTGAAAGATTGAGGCATAAAGTAAAAGAGATATTGCAACGTTTACGACATCTATATCTTTTGAGTATATCGACGCAAAATTCTCTCTAAAGATTAATAATATCGTCATATTGAATATTGCTCCGATAAAGCAAAGTAAAACTCCAACATATGAAGAATATCTTGCTTCAACATACTTTTTTTCACCAATAAGGTTTCCAACTCGAGTTGAACCCGCCAAACCAATTGCTAAAGGCATCATAAAAGCAACACTTGCAATATTTAATGCTACCGCATGACCAGATAAAATTTTGTCTCCTAGCTTTCCAATTATAATTGCTGCGCCTGAGAACATCGTCATTTCTGCAAATATTCCAATTCCAATTGGTACACCAAGCTTTAAAATTTCTTTACTGACTTTTAATGATGGACCGTTAAATTTTTCAAGTAATTTTGTTTTTTTATATTTTCCTGAGGATAAAATAATTTTTAGCATCAGAAAAAACATTATCATAGAAACCAATGATGTAGCATATCCACATCCTTCGCTACCCATCTCTGGAATACCAAAAAAGCCAAAAGCAAATATAATATCTAATGGTATATTTATCACAGCACCAAGAAGGACAACAAAAAATACAGGTAAAGTTAGGGTCATCCCTTCGCTGTAAGAACTTAAATATCTAAACATTACATAAAAAAACATTCCAACAGATACTGATTTCAAATATTCAGCGGAAATACTGAGGATACCTTTATCTAGAGGAAAATATAAAATTACCTTACTTAAGAATAAGAAAATAAAAAAAATTGAAAAGGCAATTAGAACCGCTATCCAAAAAATCTGTCGCATTTTTTTGCCTATATTACTGAATTCTTTGGATCCATATAATTGAGCTACAATTGGAGTAATAGCAAACATAATACCCTGAAAAAGCATATAAACTGGAAAAGTAAATGCTCCAGCTAAAACTAGCCCAGCAAGTTCCTCTGAGCTATAGCGACCAGATACAATTGTATCCGTGGTATGCATTATCATATAAGATAGTTGAGATCCAAAAATTGGAAACCCAATTTTAAAAAACCAATTTGACTCGCTAATAAATTTTTTCATTAATTTGTCTATCA
>CACOFZ010000027.1 GCA_902626605.1 uncultured PS1 clade bacterium | reverse complement strand
TTTTTTGATTATCTGGAATAATTAATAAACCAAATAAAGCTGTTACAGGAAGGACAATCATAAAAAAATAACCCATTCCACCTACCATTTCAGAAAAGCTTGAACCAGCATTTTCTAATATTGCTGGTAAAGCTAAAACGGACATCATACCAAAAATTGATCCAATTTCTCTCCAACCATAGACCCTAGATCTATCATTGTAGCTTTTTGAAATATCTACTCCCCATGCTTGTTGAGTTAAACCGACAAAAGTAAAAGCTAAATATAAAATAAATAACCAAATAATAAGATAAAAAGGAGACTGATTTCCACCTGGAAAAAAAATAAACCAAGATGCAAGCATTAAAATCGGTACACCAACAGCAATCCAATGTTTACGCTTACCCCACCTACTAGGATAACGATCTACAATCATTCCCATTATAGGGTCAGTGAAAATATCCCAAAATCTTGCTATCATAAAAATTATTCCTACAGTACCAACTCCCAAGCCAATAGGACCAGCATAAAAAGGAGGGATATAAACTGCTAAAGGAAGACCAAGAGCTGCAAGGGGTACGGCAAGGCTACCATAAGCTATTAAAATGGGTGTAGTTAATTTTTTCATATAAACAAACTTTGCAAACCATTTTGATTGCGTCAATGTTTATATTTTAATGTTGAAGAAAGTATTTAGAAATGTAATTTTAATGATATAACAGCGAGAAAAAAATGATAGATTTATACACAGCATCTACTCCAAATGGTTGGAAAGTTTCTATTACCCTTGAGGAATTAAATATACCTTATAATATTATCCCCATTGATTTAATCAAAGGTGAACAAAAAAAATCTTCCTTTCTCAAGATTAATCCTAATGGAAGAATTCCTGCAATAGTTGATCGAGGTGAAAATGATTTAACAATATTTGAGTCTGGCGCAATAATGATTTATCTCGCTGAAAAAGAGGGTAAACTTTTACCCGAAGATCCAGCTAAGAAAGCAAAAGTTCTTCAATGGCTCATGTTTCAAATGGGAGGGATAGGACCAATGATGGGTCAAGCAAACGTTTTTTATAGATATTTCCCAGAAAAAATTCAATCTGTAATAGATCGCTATCAGAATGAAAGTAAAAGACTTTTTAAAGTTATTAATGATTATCTTGGTGATAATGAATATTTAGCAGGAGATTTTTCATTAGCAGATATTGCAAATTGGTCTTGGATTAGAATCCATAAATGGTCTGGGGTCGAAATAGAGGACCTGCCAAATCTAAAGAGGTGGATGAAAATAGTTGGGGATAGGCCTGCCTGTAAAAAAGGTATTGAAATTCCTCATCCACTAGAACTACCTGAGGATGATAATTCAGAGGAAGTAAAAAAATTCGAAGAAAATGCAAATAAAATTTTGCAAAAATAATTAAATTATTTTTTTTATTTCAAACGTCATTCCACCAGAGATTCGTGAACCTGTTATACCTCTTTGAGAGGAGAAATATAATCTTGAGCCATCGGGAGAAAAAGCTGGCCCTGTTATTTCTGATAGCCAATGACCATCAAGTCTTATAAGTGGTTTAGCAAACCCCGATTTGTCTAGGAAACAAAGCTCCATATTGCCACCATCTTCTGCAACAAGAGGATAACCATCAGCGTTTAATGTGATCTGATCAGGGTTTTTTAAAGTATAACCCTCGTTATCTCTTTTCCATCTTTTTAGCCAATTTATTGGATTAGAATTATCTATATTCCCTAGACCATCATAGAAAATTGATAATTTATTTATTTCAGGCTCATAAACCCAAACTCTATGATCATAAGTAGTTGTAAAAAAAATCTTTCTATCATAATAAGCAATGCCCTCTCCTCTCTTGAAAATAGTTGCCTCGGGAAGCTGATCAGAAATAGTGTCTTTTTTTGCATAAGGATCTGGAACCTTAATCCAATTTAATGTTCCATCATAATTTAGTTCTGCTGCTTGTAATTCACCATCAAGATAAAACTCTTCCGATCCAGGCTTTTTATTTGAAACAAATCTAAAAAATAAACCGCTCATGTCATCATTTGTCATATATATATAGTTTGATATTGGATCTACTGCTACTCCCTCATGTTTAAAAACTCCTAACATTTCTCTTTTTTTTGGATAATTAGGATTATTCTTTATTGGCGATGTCTCCCAAATAATCCCTCTATCGTGTTCTTCGCATGATAACCATGTTGACCATGGTGTTACACCACCTGAACAATTTCTAGAGGTATTTAGCAATATAGAATATGAATCTTCAATCTCTCCACTTCGATTAAATTTAATAGCACCAGCTCCACCCTTATTATCCCATAACTCAGAGTTACTTACATAAATCCAACCTCCGTCATCTGTAGAAAAAATAGATGCACCATCTGGAGAACCATGCCAATTATATGTATTTGATATCTTTTCTCCTGATTTTGCAATGAGTTTGCATTCCATACCTTCTGGAACCATAACGCCAAATTCGTTTGAATCCTTAAGAGGGCCGATATCGTTCCAGCTTATTAAGTTAGGATTTAAAAAACTATGTTTATTGAAATTTCCTCTAACCTCAGCAGAAACTTCCTTGTTAACTCCAATTAAATATGGCGCAACTGATAGAGAGAGACATCCAAGGCTTGCATCTCTTAAAAATTCTCTACGTGATTTTTTAATCATTTTTCTAGTTCCTAGAATCAAAACTATTATATACTATCAAAAAATTGTGAAATTTATGTGACTGAATGTCCCATTTTTAATTTGGGTTTTCCGCAAATGAAATATCCGGATGACTTATTTCAAACCAATCTGGTTTGCTTTTTGTCCAGCAAACTAGATTAGGTTTAATATTTGGTTGCTCATCCAAAACTCCAGTTTTAATGGCCACCACACCTGGTGCACTTTCTATCTGACTAAAAATTTGGGAACCACATATTTTACAAAATGATCTAGTAACTTTTGCTTCACACTCATAGCTGCTAGTTGGACCAGTGATACTGAAATCATCTTCAGGAATAATAATTATTGAGGCTACAGGGCTTCCGGTAGATTTTTGACAATCTGTACAATGACACATTAAAAACATTCCTGGTTCTGATTTATAAGTAAAATTAACTTCACCACACAAACAACTACCATTTTTTGACATAAAAAATCTCCAAAAATTGAATAAACACTTAATGTAAAAAAAAGGGGTATCAAAAGATACCCCAATTAAAGCTATTTTTTTAAATTAAGCACGTTGGATTAAGTAAAGAATAATTCCAATTGAAATTAAGCCAACCAGGCCGCCTTCTCCAAGGCTACCAATTAGATTTGTTAAATTTCCAACAATGTCACCTCCAACAAATGGAACAGCTGAACCAAAAATAACTTGTAGAACAACACCTACAGCTATTAATAATAGCCCTAATGACACAACTTCACTT
>CACOFZ010000026.1 GCA_902626605.1 uncultured PS1 clade bacterium | reverse complement strand
AACCATGCAATAAAAAAAATTGAATCTTCAAAATATACTTCTAGAACAGATGATAAAGTATTTGAAGAGAACGATATCATAGAGTTTTTAAATTCTATTGACCCTGAAATTAATTCAAAAAATATTGATAAAAAATTTTTAAGCTGGGAACACAGAAGAGACCTGGCCGTTTTGTCATTTTTATACTCATCAGGATTAAGAGTGTCTGAAGTTCTTCAGTTTAAAATAGAAGATTACCCATTTAAAGAATACACAAAAATATTAGGGAAGGGGAAGAAAGAGAGATATATAATTATTCTAGATGTTGTTAATAAAAAAATTAAAAATTATTTGGAAAATCTTCTAAAAAATCAGAAAAATATTACTTTAGAAAAAAAAGATCCTCTTTTTCTTAAATACGTAAACGGATCAAAAAAAAATTTAACATCAAGAGATATACAAAGAACAATGAAAAAATTAATCGATGCATTTGAAGGTAATTATCCTATGCACTCAACACCCCATTCATTAAGACATAGCTTTGCATCACACATACTTAGAGGTGGAACAGATATAAGGGCAATCCAAGAATTACTGGGCCACAGCAGTTTAACGAGTACACAAATATATACTGAACTTAATGAAAAAACATTGCTTGAAGTTTACGATAAATCCCACCCTCATACAGAAAAAGAAAGGTAGTTACATATGAAGTGCTCTATTATCTGATGCTAATGCGGCTTCTTTAATAGCTTCAGAAAGAGTTGGATGAGCATGACATATATGTGCTAAATCTTCTGCTGTAGCTTCAAACTCCATAGCAACTGCAACCTCTGCAATCATAGTTCCTGCCTGAGAGCCAATAATATGAACACCTAAAATCTGATCTGTCTCTTCGGATGATAAAATTTTCACAAAACCATCGGTTGCTTTATTAACTTTTGCTCTTCCATTAGCTAAAAACGGAAATTTACCAACTTTGTAGTTAGTACCCCTTTGGGTTAATTCCTCTTCAGTAAGACCAACTGAAGCAACTTCTGGATTTGTATAAATAACACTAGGTATAATATTATAATTAACGTGACCTGGCTTCCCTTTAATTAATTCTGCAACAGCAACACCTTCTTCTTCGGCCTTATGAGCAAGCATTGGTCCTTCAATTACATCTCCGATTGCCCAGATGCCTTCAATATCAGTACGGTAATTTTTATCTGTTTTAATAAAACCTTTTTCATTCAGCTGAATGCCAAGATCATCATCAAAAAGTCCTTCTGTATTTGGTATTCTTCCCGTGGAAACTAGTACAACAGAGGATTCTAATGAACTTGTTTCACCAGAAGAAACATCTTCTACATTAACTGATAATCCATTTGGGTTTTTCTCAACCCCTGTAACCTTTGCCCCATTAATAAAATTTAAACCTTGCCTTTTTAAAATTTTTTGAAACTCAGTCGATAACTCACCATCTAACCCGGGAGCAATCCTGTCTAGGTATTCAACAACAGTTACTTTTGATCCAAGGCGACTCCAAACAGAGCCAAGCTCAAGACCAATATATCCTCCGCCAATAATTATTAAATGCTCAGGTATTCTCTCAAGAGACAGAGCTCCAGTTGAGGAAACTATTTTTTCCTCATCAATTTCTATCCCATTAAGAGATGCGGACTCTGATCCTGTTGCAATAACAATATTTTGGGCTTCAATTAATTTTTCACCTCCATCATTAAGTCTAATATTGATTTCATTTGAAGATAAAATTTTTGCAGCTCCATAAAAACTAGCTACTTTATTTTTTTTAAAAAGAAAATCTATGCCTTTAACGTTACCATTGATTCCCTCTTCTTTATAACTCATCATTTCCTGAAGATTAATGCTTAAATTATCAACATTTATACCCATTGAGGATGAAGTTTTTGTTTCATTATAAACTTCTGATGCGTGTAGAAGAGCCTTTGAGGGAATACACCCAACGTTTAAGCAAGTTCCACCATGCGCGCCCCTTTTATCAATGCAAACAACATTTAAGCCTAATTGTGCTGCTCTAATTGCACAAACATAACCTCCTGGTCCTGATCCTATAACTGCTAAATCATAATTCTCTGACATACTAACCTCTTAAGACTTTTAAAAGTGTTTTACCTAAAGATGCTGGCGAGTCCGCTAGGGTAACCCCTGCATTTTCTAATGCAGCTATCTTGTCCTCTGCCCCACCTTTTCCACCTGAAATTATTGCACCAGCGTGCCCCATTCTTCTTCCAGGGGGAGCAGTTAAACCAGCAATAAAACCAACTGTAGGTTTTTTTATTGAGGATGACAAAAGAAATTCTGCAGCTTCTTCTTCTGCAGAACCGCCAATCTCACCGATCATAATAATTGACTCAGTTTGGTCATCATTGAGAAATAAATCAAGACAATCAATAAAATTAGTTCCATTCACTGGATCTCCACCAATACCTATACATGTAGACTGTCCTAATCCACAAGCTGTTGTTTGTCCAACAGCCTCATAAGTTAACGTACCTGATCTTGAAACAATGCCAACATTTCCCTTTTGGTGAATATGACCAGGCATTATACCAATCTTGCATTCTTCAGGAGTAATTATTCCTGGGCAATTTGGTCCAATAAGGCGAGTATTAGAGTTTATTAAGGCTTCTTTTACCTTAACCATATCTAAAACTGGTATACCCTCAGTTATGCAGACAACAAGCTCTACACTGGCTTCAATTGCCTCTAATATTGCCGCAGCAGCAAAAGGCGGCGGAACATATATAACTGAAACATTTGCATCAGTCTCATTAACAGCCTCTGAGACATTATTAAAAACCGGAAGGTTAAGGTGGGTTGTACCACCTTTACCTGGTGTTACTCCACCAACCATCTTTGTACCGTATTCTATTGCTTGCTCTGTGTGAAAAGTACCTTGGCTTCCTGTAATTCCTTGACATATAACTTTTGTTTCTTTGTTTATTAGTACTGACATTACTTTACCTCGGATATAGCTTTAGTGATTTTTTGAGCAGCATCATCTAAATCTGAGCTGCTTATTACTTCTAGATCAGACTCTTCAATAATCTTTTTACCTTCATCAACTTTTGTTCCTTCGAGCCTTACAACCAGTGGTACAGAAATATTAATTTCTCTAGCCGCATCTAGAATGCCCTCCGCAACAACATCACAACGCATTATTCCTCCAAAAATATTAACCAGAATACCCTTAACTTTTTCATCAGACAAAATTATCTTAAATGCTTCTGTCACTTTGTCTTTTGTCGCTGAGCCTCCAACATCTAAAAAATTAGCTGGCTCTTCACCATATAACTTAATAATATCCATTGTAGCCATCGCTAATCCAGCACCATTTACTAGACATCCAATATTTCCATCCAACTTAATATAAGTTAATCCAATTTTATTAGCAGCTAACTCTGCTGGATCTTCTTCATCAGGATCCCTAAGATCTTCAATATCAGGATGACGAAACAAAGCATTTCCGTCGAAATTTACTTTTGCGTCCAAGCAAATTAAATCATTATCGCCAGTTAATACTAATGGATTAATTTCTAATAAACTCATATCAGTCTCAGTAAATGCGGAATAAAGGTTCTTAAGTAAATCAGCACTTTTTGCATAAAGAGACTCTTCAAGTCCCAAGG
>CACOFZ010000025.1 GCA_902626605.1 uncultured PS1 clade bacterium | reverse complement strand
TTTTATTTTCTTAGGTTATATTCTTGCTAGATTTATTTAATAATGAGAGATTTTACTGAATATAAAATTGATGAAGATTTTTCAAATACTAGGCTTGATAGGTGGTTTCGCCAATATTTCAAAGGCCTCTCACACAATAACTTAGAAAAATATTTAAGAAAGGGCTTTATAAAAGTTAACAAGAAAAAGATAAAATCTAGCCATAGATTAAGTGAGGGTGACATAATAAGTATTTCACCCTTTATCAATAGTTTTTTTTCTAAAAGTAGAGAAGATTTTAAGATTTATGGGTCAGAGGATTTTATAAAAAGAAATACAATATACATTGATGATGATCTATTGGTGCTAAATAAACCTTATAATTTAGCTGTTCAAGGAGGAACCGGTATAAAAAGACATCTTGATGGTCTTTTATTATCTGCTTTTTCTTCAAAAAAAATAACCCCAAGACTTGTTCATAGGCTTGACAAAGAAACATCTGGAGTAATGCTCGTAGCTTTAAATAGAAAAATGGCATCACATCTTTCAAGCCTTTTTAAAAATAAGGATATATATAAAACTTATTGGGCTATTACGGAGGGTTCACCAAACAAAATAAGAGGAGAAATTAATTTAACTATTGAAGATAAAGAAAAAAAAGAAAGTTATAATTCATTAACTAAATACAATAAAGTATTAGAAATTAATGATTATTTATCTTGGGTAGCTTTTAGACCTGTTACTGGAAGGACACATCAAATAAGAAAACATGCATCGATGTCTAATTTTCCAATAGTTGGCGATAAAAAATATGGAAATAAAAATCAAAAAAAAATAAAATTTAATAAATTACATCTTCATAGTCACAGTGTTGACTTTAAGGGCTTAAATGGCGAAAAATTACATTTTGAAGCTCCGCTTTCTGAGCACATGATGGAAACCTGGATTAAATATAGTTTGCCATTAAAGCCAGATAATGATTTTTTTATCGGTGATTGAGGGATCTAATGGACGATATTATTAAAGAATTAGAAGCAAGAAGATTAAATGCAAAACTTGGCGGAGGTCAAAAAAGAATTGACTCTCAACATAAAAAGGGGAAACTCACCGCACGAGAGAGAATATCCCTTCTTTTGGATGAGGATTCTTTTGAAGAATATGATATGTTTGTTGAACATGACTCTCATGAATTTAATATGCAGGAACAAAAAATACCTGGCGATGGTGTTGTTATTGGGTCAGGTTTAATTAATGGTAGAACAGTTTTTATTTACGTAAAGGATTTTACTGTTTTTGGCGGTTCATTATCATTGGCTCATTCAAAAAAGATCAATAAAATTCAAGATATGGCTCTTAAAAATAATGCTCCTTTAATTGGTGTTTTAGACGCTGGTGGAGCAAGAATTCAGGAAGGAATTGACTCTTTAGGTGGTTACGCAGAGGTCTTTCAAAGAAATGTTTTAGCTTCTGGGGTGATTCCTCAAATTTCAATTATCATGGGGCCATGTGCAGGTGGAGATGTTTATTCACCAGCTTTAACTGATTTTATCTTCATGGTTAAAGATACCTCTTATATGTTTGTTACTGGGCCTGATGTTGTCAAAACTGTCACAAATGAAGAAGTAACTTCTGAACAATTAGGCGGTTCTGATATTCACACAACTGTTTCCTCTGTTGCTGATGGTGCTTATGAGAATGATCTGGAAATGATGGAGCAAATTAGAGAATTAATTGATTTTCTTCCCTCAAGCAATATTTGCGAAGCACCCATCAAGAATACTGAAGACCCTATTGATCGAGTGGAGGATAGTCTTGATACTCTTGTACCAGATAATTCAAATACTCCATACGATATTAAAGAACTTATATTAAAAGTTATTGACGAGAGTGATTTTTTTGAAATACAAGAAAAATTTGCTCAAAATATTGTTACTGGTTTTGGTCGATTTGATGGCTTTACTGCTGGAATTATTGGTAATCAGCCGATGCATTTAGCGGGTGTTCTTGACTCTGATGCCAGTAGAAAAGCTGCAAGATTTGTAAGATTTTGTGATGCATTCTCAATTCCATTAGTTACATTTGTTGATGTACCTGGATTTTTACCTGGAACATCTCAGGAGTATGGTGGTTTAATTAAAAATGGTGCAAAACTTCTTTATGCATATGCTGAAGCAACAGTTCCTAAGGTTACAATTATAACTAGAAAAGCTTATGGTGGTGCTTATTGTGTCATGGCACCAAAACACTTAAGAGGTGATATTAATTATGCGTGGCCGAGTGCAGAGATTGCTGTTATGGGGGCGAAAGGTGCTGTTGAAATTATTTATAGAAGTGATCTTGATGACTCTAAGAAAATTGCTGAATATACGGAAGCCTATGAGGATCGTTTCTTAAATCCTTTTGTTGCTGCTGAAAGAGGGTATGTAGATGATGTTATAATGCCTCATAACTCTAGAAATAGAATTATAAAAGCTTTAAAGATGCTTAGAAATAAGAAATTATCAAATCCATGGAAAAAACACGATAATCTACCCTTGTGAGAATTCAATGTTTAAGAAAATTTTAATTGCAAATAGAGGTGAAATTGCTTGCAGAATAATATCCTCATGTAAAAAACTTTCTATTCCAACAGTTGCGGTTTATTCTGATGCAGATGAGAGGGCATTGCATGTAAAGCTTGCTGATGAGGCAGTAAATATTGGACCAGCTCCTTCATCAGAGTCATATTTGTCAATTGATAAAATTATTTTAGCTTGTAAACAGACCAATGCCGATGCAGTACATCCTGGATATGGTTTTTTATCTGAGAACCATCTTTTTATGAGTAGACTCGAAAAAGAGGATATTACCTTTATTGGACCATCTGCAGAACCAATTCGGGTAATGGGTGATAAAATAGAATCTAAAATATTTGCTATTGAAGCTGGAGTTAATACTGTTCCAGGGCATCAAGACATAATTAAAACATCTGATGAAGCTATTCAAATTGCTAAAAATATTGGATTTCCTGTAATGATTAAAGCATCTGCTGGTGGAGGAGGTAAGGGAATGAGAATTGCTTTCAATGAAGGTGATATTCCTGATGCCTATACCTCTTCAATAAATGAGGCTAAATCAAGTTTTGGCGATGATCGAGTATTTATTGAAAAATTTATTGTTAAGCCTAGACATATTGAAATTCAAATTCTTGCTGATAATCATGGAAATGTTATCCATTTAGGGGAAAGAGAGTGTTCAATCCAAAGAAGGAACCAAAAAATTATTGAGGAGTCCCCAAGTCCGTTCGTTGATAATGAGTTAAGAGAAGCAATGGGTGCCCAAGCAGTTCAATTAGCAAAAAAAGTAGGTTATCAAAGCGCAGGTACGGTTGAATTTATAGTTGATCAAGACAGAAATTTTTATTTTTTAGAAATGAACACAAGACTTCAAGTCGAACACCCCGTTACAGAATTAGTAACAGGTTTTGATTTAGTTGAAGAGATGATAAAAATTGCTGCAGGTGAAAAATTAAATATTTCTCAAAAAGATGTTAAGTTTAGTGGTTGGGCAATTGAATCAAGAATTTATGCAGAGGATCCTGAAAGAAATTTTATGCCCTCAACTGGTAGATTAATTACCTACAAACCTCCAACTTCTATTGATAATATAAGAAATGATACTGGTGTTTATGAGGGTGGAGAAATTTCAATGTTTTATGATCCGATGATTTCTAAACTTTGTTCTTATGGCGAAAATAGAAAGAAAGCTGAGAATGTGGTAAAACTTCCTAAAAAACCAATAATAAAAAACATCTTATAAAAATCTGATGAACTTGTTGAAAAGAAATAAAAAAGTAATCCCATAAAAAATGATCCAGTAATATTGACTAACAGAGTTGATATATTTGAATTTAATCCAACATCATTTATAAATACTCC
>CACOFZ010000024.1 GCA_902626605.1 uncultured PS1 clade bacterium | reverse complement strand
GATCTTCATTAAATTTTCTTGATATATATTCTCTTCTATTAACACCTTCTTTTGGAAAATTTGGGTTTAATTGAAATGTTGAGTATATAAATTTTACTTTTACATCCGGGACAAGACTTAATGCTTTTTCAAAGTTTCTTTTTCCGATATAGCACCATGGACAAATAGTATCTGAAATAACATCGATTTTTATCATTATTTTCTCTTAATTTTTAGCTTAATCTTGCTTATTGTAAAATCTAAAGGCATAACTGTCTATAATGGAAATAAAATCATCATATTTAGTAGACAGTCATTGTCATTTAAATTTTAAAGACTTTAATGATGACTTTGAAAAAGTCTTATTAAGAGCTCAAGAGTCAAATGTAAGGGTAATGGTTTCAATTTCAACTGAATTAGACGAGATTGATAAAATTATTAATATATCTGAAAAACATGACAATATTTATTGTACTGTAGGCGTTCATCCACATTCAACTAATATAGATAATCAAATAGATGAAGATTTTCTTGAAAAAAAATCTAAAAATTCAAATGTAATTGGGATAGGGGAGACAGGTCTCGATTTTTACTATGAAAATTCTAAAAAAGAAGATCAGATTAAAAGTTTTAAAAAACATATAAATGTCTCTAGAAATACTCAACTTCCAATCATTATTCACACTCGTGATGCTGATGATGAAACATGCTCTATTTTGGAAGAAGAGACTAAAAAAGGTAAATTTCCAGGAATTATTCATTGTTTTACTGCGGGTGAAGATTTGGCAAGACGTGTTATCGATCTAGACTTTTATATATCTTTATCAGGGATAGTAACATTCAAAAATGCCGAAAAATTAAGAGAAACTATCAGAAATATCCCATTAGAAAGGCTAATAGTTGAAACTGACTCTCCATATTTATCACCTGAGCCAATGAGAGGGAAAAGAAACGAGCCTTCGCATGTGGTTCATACAGCAAAATATTTAGCAAACTTTTACAATGTAGATGAAGATAAGTTTTTTGCATTAACGACAAATAATTTCTTTGAAATTTTCAAAAAAGCAAAAAGGCCTCTTTATGAAAAGTAAAATTATAGTAACTGTATTAGGTTGCGGCTCATCAGGTGGCGTCCCAAGAATAGATGGTGATTGGGGTAATTGTGATCCAAATGAACCAAAAAATTTAAGGTCTAGGTGTTCATTATTAGTCCAAAAATTCAATGATTCAGGTGATGTTACTACTGTTTTGATAGATACTTCTCCAGATTTAAGGAGTCAATTGCTGAAAACAAATGTAAAACAGATAGATGCAGTTTTATATACCCATGATCATGCTGATCAGTCTGGTGGTATAGATGATCTAAGAATCTTTGCTCTTAGAAAAAGAAAAAGAGTTCAAGTATACATAGATAATGAAACTGCTTCTAGGTTAATACCTAGGTTTAGTTATTGCTTTAATACATTTGACGATAAAGTTTATCCAGCAATTTTGGAAAAAAATACCATAATCCCGTTTGAAGATTTTATAATAAGTGGCCCTGGTGGAGAAATTAAATTTCTTCCATTTCCTCAAAAACATGGAAAAATTGATTCTTTAGGCTTTAAATTTAATAATATTGCTTATTCAAGTGATGTTGTAGATTTTTATCCTGAAAGTTTTAATGTGCTTCAAAATTTAGATTACTGGATCGTTGATGCATTAAGATATGATCCTCATCCGACACATGCTCATTTAGATCTAACATTAGAGTGGATAAATGACCTTAATGTTAAGAGAGGAATACTTACAAACCTTCATATTGACCTTGATTATAATGATTTAAAAGAAACATTACCAAATCATATTGAACCAGCTTTTGATAATTTAACCTTTGAGGTAAATCTATAGATATATTATTTATACATAATATATATTATGCGCATAACAATGATTAAATTTATTACAAAAAGAATACTTATAGCCATACCTACTCTTCTTATTATAGTTGCCTTTAGCTTTTTTATGATGAGAATTGCCCCTGGTGGTCCATTTACTAATGAAAGAGCATTGCCGCCAGAAATAGAAAATAATATCAAAGCAGCATATAATCTTGATAAACCTGTTTATGAGCAATTTTATATTTACATTAAAAATCTAACCAAAGGTGATTTTGGCCCCTCTTTTAAATATAAGGATTTTTCTGTTAAAGAGTTGATACTCAATGGACTACCGGTAAGTGTTACTCTAGGTTTATCCTCGATAATAATTTCATTATTTATAGGATCATTATTAGGCATAATTGCTGCAATTAATAGAAATACTATTTTTGATTACTCAGTTATGGGTGTTTCTTTGCTAGGTATATGCGTACCGAGCTTTGTAATGGCACCACTATTGTCATTATTTTTTAGCCTATATTTGGGAATTTTACCAACATCTGGATGGAATAATGGTAATATAATGAATCTTATTTTACCAATAACTGCATTATCATTGCCTCAAATCGCTGTAATTTCAAGAATGATGAGGGCAAGTACTATTGAAATATTGAATTCAAACTTTATACGTACTGCTAAGTCGAAAGGATTAAATTCATCATATATAATAAGAAAGCACGTTATTAGAGCCTCAATTTTACCTATTATTGAGTATTTAGCTCCAGCTTCAGCTGGATTAATGACTGGATCAATAATAATTGAACAAATCTTTGGTTTACCGGGAATAGGAAGGTATTTCGTTGTCGGTGCATTACAGCGAGATTATACATTAGTGAGTGGAGTTTTAATTTTATATGCCTCACTATTAATATTTTTAATCCTAATTACTGATATTATTAGAGCAATTTTAGATCCAAGGGTCAAAATTTAATATTATGAATAAAAATAATGTAAAAATAGTTGAAGATTATGCAAATATTAAGGGAAGATCTCTCTGGGTTGACGCCAGAAGAAGATTATTTAAAAACAAAGCTGCGGTTGTTTCTTTGATTTTACTTTTTTTTATAGCTTTTTTATCATTTTTTGGTCCCTTTTTTTTAAAATTTAGCTTCAGTGATACAGATTGGAATTCAATTTATTACCCCCCTAACCTCAATAATGGTCATTTTCTTGGTACCGATGGAAATGGAAGGGATTTATTGGTAAGAATTTTATATGGAGGTAGATTAAGTTTAAGTATTGGAGTTTTAGCAACGCTTGTTAGTGTTTTTATTGGTGTTATTTACGGAACAATTGCTGGATTTTTTGGTGGAAAATTGGATGTATTTATGATGAGAGTTGTGGAAATTCTCTATGCTATGCCCTATTTAATTTTTGTTATTATTCTCATGGTTGTTTTTGGAAGAAATATTTATTTTCTTTTTATTGCTATAGGTGCTGTTGAATGGTTAACAATGGCAAGAATAGTAAGAGGACAAACTATATCATTGAAAGAAAAAGAATTTATTGAAACTAGTAAAGCCCTTGGTCAATCTAACTTTATGATTATATGGAAACATATAATACCAAATTTGGCTGGTCCTATAATTGTATATATAACATTAATGGTACCATCTGTAATTATTTTAGAGAGTTTTTTATCATTTCTTGGTTTAGGTGTTCAAGAACCTTTAACATCTTGGGGCGTTTTAATTTCAGAAGGTTCTAGAGAAATGGAAACTGCTTGGTGGTTATTAATTTTCCCAGGTTTATTTATGACTATAACATTAGCCTCATTAAATTTTATAGGAGATGGATTAAGAGATGCCATTGACCCAAAAGAATATTAAAAACAATAATTTATTATTGGATATTCATGATTTGAATGTATTTTTTAACACCCCTGAGGGTATATCTCACGTTGTAAAAGATGTAAATTTTAACATAAAAAAGGGAACATGCCTTGGGGTTGTTGGCGAGTCTGGTTCCGGAAAAACTCAGACTTTTTTTTCTATAACAGGTTTATTGGCAAATAATGGCTATGCTGAAGGAGAGGCATTTTTTAAAAATACTAATTTAATAACCTGCAGCAACGAGGAAAGAAGAGGATTTCTTGGAAAATCAATAGGCTTTATTTTTCAAGACCCAATGACAAGTTTAACACCTCATTTAAAAATTGGTGATCAATTAGCTGAAATAGCTATTTATCATAAAAAAATAAATAAAAAAAAGGCTTTAGAAAGAGCTATTGAGGTAATGGATATTGTAAAATTACCGTCTAATAGAGATATAATTAATTCTTATCCTCATGAATTATCTGGCGGAATGAAACAAAGAATTATGATAGCAATTTCATTAATGTGTGAACCAGATTTGATTATTGCAGATGAACCAACTACTGCCCTTGATGTAACTACACAAGCAGAAATATTAAATATATTCAATGATTTAAAGAATAATTTAAATATAGGATTAGTATTAATATCACATAATATAGGAGTTATAGCTGAGACATCAAACGAAGTATTGGTAATGAAGGATGGTGAGATTTTAGAAAATGGAGAAACCTCTAAAGTTTTAACTAAACCGGAAAATAAGTACACTCAACATTTACTATCTTGTATTCCACCGTGGATAGGTAATTAAATGGAAAATAAAGATAAAATTCTTCAAGTAGATGACCTAAGTTTACATTTTAAGATTTCAAGAGGTTTATTTAAATCTCCACTTCTAATTAAAGCTGTTGAAAATATTAGCTTTTCTCTTTTTGATGGAGAAACTTTAGGCATTGTTGGGGAATCTGGCTCTGGAAAGTCTAGTGTATGTAGACTTATTTTAAAATTAATCAATAAAACATCTGGATCTATAAGTTGGTTTAACAAAAATATTGATATTTTAAATTCTACTGAATTAAAAAACTTTAGAAAATTAGTACAGGTTATTTTTCAGGATCCCTACGGCAGTCTCGATCC
>CACOFZ010000023.1 GCA_902626605.1 uncultured PS1 clade bacterium | reverse complement strand
GTATTACCGTTTTCTAAAAAAGGACCAATATGGGGTATGACATTAAATGAAATTTGTTTAGTAAAATGTTCTGGTTCAATTTCTTGATTTGAAAAAATACCTTTTGTTTGATTAAATAATTCGTCCATAGCATTTTTACCAGCTCCGGAAGTGGATTGATAAGTTGACACATTAATACGATTTATTGATGCAATATCATCCAATGGCTTTAAAGCGACAACCATTTGAATAGTTGAGCAATTTGGATTAGCAATAATATTTTTTGTTCTATACTGATCCAACATTTCAATGTTAACTTCAGGCACTATAAGTGGAACATCATTATCCATTCTAAATTTAGATGAATTATCTATAACAACACAACCTTGTTCAGCCGCTATTGGAGCATATATCTCTGCTGTCTTACCTCCTGCTGAAAATAAAGCAATTTCTGTATCAGAGAAATTATAATTTGCTAAATTTTCAACTATCAAATCCCTATTTCCAAAAGAAATAGAATCGCCTTCGCTTCTCTCGGATGCTAAAGCTATAACGCTTTCACAAGGAAAATCTCTTTCAGAAAGTATATTAAGCATTTCCCTTCCAACATTACCTGTAGCGCCAACAACTGCTATTTTGTTAATACTCATAATACATCCTAGCTCAGTTCATTAAGTTTGGAAATAACAGCATCACCCATTTCTGATGTTGATATAATTTTGCTATCATTCGCTGATATGTCTTTTGTCCTTAAGCCAGACTCCAAGACACTTGAAATAGCTTTTTCCAGTAAATTAGCATCTTCTATTCTTGAAAAGCTATATCTTAAAGCCATTGCAAAAGATAAAATGGAAGCAAGTGGGTTGGCTATCCCCTGTCCTTCAATATCTGGGGCTGAACCATGAACAGGTTCGTAGAGAGCGTTGCTAAAAGTACCTTCATTAGCTTTCCCTAAAGATGCTGATGGAAGCATCCCAAGTGATCCGGTCAGCATAGCGGCAACATCAGATAACATATCGCCAAATAAATTATCAGTAACAATTACATCAAATTGTTTAGGGAACCTTACCAACTGCATACCGCAATTATCTGCTAACATATGTTCAAGTTTTACATCGGAAAATTTTTCACTATGAAGTTTTGTAACCTCTTCATTCCAAAGCAGTCCAGATTCCATAACATTACGTTTCTCAGAGGAGGTAACCTTATTATTTCGTTTTCTTGCTAATTCAAAAGCTACTTCAGCTATTCTACGAATTTCCCAAGTTTCATATACTTGAGTATTAATACCCCTTCTATTTCCTTCACCCAAATCTTCAATGCCCCTAGGCTCACCAAAGTATATACCTCCGGTTAATTCCCTCACTATAATAATATCGAGGCCTTCTATAATTTCCTTTTTTAATGCAGATGCGTCAACTAGAGCAGGAAAACATATAGCGGGTCGAAGATTTGCAAATAAGTCTAAATCTTTTCTTAACCTTAAAAGGCCAGCTTCAGGTCTATTTTCATACTCTACATTTTCCCATTTTGGTCCGCCCACAGCACCAAAGAGAACTGCATCGGATTTCTTTGCAAGTGTCATTGCTTCTTCGGAAATAGCAGTATTATTAAGATCATAAGATGCTCCGCCAACACTTTCGTATTCTATTTCAGCTGATAGATTAGTTTCTCTATTAAACCAATGTATTACTCTATCAACCTCTTTCATAACCTCAGGACCAATTCCATCGCCGGGTAAAATTAAGATTTTATAAACCATTTTTCTAATCCCCTTCAGGATTCCTCCAAGCAAAATTATCTAAAACTTTTTTTTCATATTCATCAATATAAGCTTCTCTCTCGAGAGTAGAGCCAATATCGTCCAATCCTTTTACAAGACAATCTTTATTGATCGCATCCACATCAAAAGAAAATTCCTTTCCATTAATAATAATTAATTGATTGATTAAGTTAACTTCAAACTCAATACCCTTCATTGAATCGTCTATTAGTAAATTTATTTTCTCTTCATTCAGCTTTATTGGCAAAATACCATTCTTAAAGCAGTTATTAAAAAATATATCGGCAAATGATGGGGCAATAATTACTTTAATACCAAAGTCCAAAATAGACCATGGGGCATGTTCTCTACTAGAACCGCAACCAAAATTTTTTCCAGCAATTAATATTTTTGCCTTTGTAAAAGGGTCTCTATTTAAAACAAAACTTTCTATCTCATTGCCATTCATATCATAGCGCATTTCATCAAATAAATTTTTGCCTAGCCCAGAACGTTTAATAGTCTTTAGGAATTGTTTTGGAATAATCATATCAGTATCAATATTCATCATTAAACTTAATTGATTGCCTGATTTATTGAGCATTGTTGCTGCAATACCTTTGATTGAAGAAAATTTTTCCATACCTAGTTTATTAACTCCCTAACATCTGTCAGACAGCCTTTAATTGCCGCTGCTGCAGCCATGCTAGGACTCACCAGATGTGTTCTGCCCTCTCTTCCTTGCCTTCCTTCAAAATTCCTATTTGATGTTGAAGCACATCGCTCTTTAGGAGAGAGCTTGTCAGCATTCATTGCTAGACACATAGAACATCCTGGCTCGCGCCACTCGAAACCTGCACTTAAAAATATTTTATCAAGTCCTTCTTTTTCTGCTTGCTCCTTAACTAGTCCAGAGCCTGGAACAACCATTGCTATAACATTACTTGAAACCTTTTTTCCTTCAACTATTGATGCTGCTTCTCTTAGATCCTCTATCCTACCATTAGTACATGATCCAATGAAAACTCTGTCTATCTCAACCCCTTTAATTGGAGAACCAGGTGTCAAATTCATATAATCAAGAGATCTTTTAACAGCGCTTCTTTTTGAGTCATCTTCTATATCTTCCGGTTTAGGAATCTTTCCATCAATTGATATAACGTCTTCTGGGCTTGTACCCCATGTAACAAGGGGCGATAAATTTGTTGCATCAATTTCAATTGACTTATCATATTTTGCACCTTCATCGCTGGGAAGTTTACTCCAATATTCTACAGCTTTATCCCAATCATCACCCTTTGGTGACATTGGTCTACCTTTAAGATATTCAAAAGTTTTTTCGTCAGGAGCAATTAAACCAGCCCTGGCTCCTGCCTCAATTGTCAAATTACACAAAGTCATTCTTCCTTCAATAGTAAGAGATTTCACTGCCTCACCAGTATACTCAATAACATAGCCAGTTCCGCCAGCTGTTCCAATGGCACCAATAACTGATAAAGCTAAATCTTTGGCAGTGACATTTTGATTACACTTGCCATTAATAGTAACTCTAAAGTTTTTTGCTTTTTTTTGTATTAATGTCTGTGTTGCAAGAACATGTTCAACCTCAGATGTTCCTATTCCATGCGCTAAAGCACCGAAAGCTCCATGGGTAGATGTATGACTGTCACCACAAACTATAGTAAGTCCTGGTAGTGTAAAGCCTTGCTCCGGACCAATTATATGAACAATTCCTTGACGTTTATCACTAGTCTTAATGTATTCTATGCCAAATTCTTTACAATTATCTTCAAGAGTTTGAATCTGTATTTCAGATTCTTCATCACCTATTCCTTTCGATCTATCAGTCGTTGGAATATTATGATCAGCTACTGCAAGAGCATTAGAAGGCTTTCTAACCGAGCGATTAGACATCCTTAATCCTTCAAAAGCTTGAGGACTAGTTACTTCATGAATGAGATGTCTATCAATATACAAAAGGCAATCTTTATTATCCTCATAGACGAGATGAGTTTCCCATATTTTATCATAAATTGTTTTTGGTTCAGACATAATGCCCCTCTCGTTAAGGAGTATATATCTTAGGTTTCTTTTTGAGAAGCTTCGGTCTCATCAGATTTTATTTCAGAGACTTTAGCATCTTTTTTTGATATATCGCCTTTACGCTCAGTAATTCTTGCTGATTTACCTCTTCTAGATCTTAGATAATATAATTTTGACCTTCGAACGCTACCCATTCTAACAACTTCAATAGAGTCAACCAAAGGACTATAAAGAGAGAAAACTCTCTCCACACCCTCACCATAAGAAATTTTCCTTACAGTAAAGTTTTGATTAAGACCTTTTCCTGAACGAGCTATACAAACCCCTTCGTAAGCCTGCAATCTCTCTCTTTGTCCTTCCTTAATACGGACATTAACCTTAACAGTATCGCCCGAACGAAACTCAGGTATTTTTTTGTCCTTCATTAACTCTTCAATATGTTTAGCTTCTAATGATTCAACTATATTCATAACAATCAACTTTTATTAATTTTAAATTTTTAACTAAGTTAGGTCAATTAGCACAGACATTGCCTATAAGTCACCTTATTTTTACTATATTTTGTCTTTTTTCTTAGCTATTAAGTCTGGTCTTCTTAATTTAGTTAGTCTTAAAGACTCATTTTGTTGCCATTCCTTAATTGCCCTATGATTCCCTGAAAGCAAAATATCAGGAATTTTCATTCCTTTAAACTCATTTGGCTTAGTATATTGAGGATATTCTAAAAGCCCATCAGCAAAAGTTTCTATTTTTTTTGAATCTCCATTACCCAAAACATTAGGTAATAATCTAACTAAAGAGTCTAAGAAAACAATTGTTGCAATTTCACCACCTGACAAAATATAATCTCCTACAGAAATTTCTTCAATATCATGCAAATCAATTACCCTTTGATCAATTCCTTCAAAGTGTCCGCAAATTATTGAAACACCGTTAATTTTTGAAAAACGTTCAATCGTTTCTTGTTTCAAAGGTTTACCTTTTGGTGAGAAATATATCATCGGCCTATCTTTTTTGAAGCAATCATTTATTGCACTATCAAGAACATCTGCTCTCAGAATCATACCTGGACCTCCACCTGAAGGTTTTTCATCAACTGATTTGTGATGACCAAGACCATAATCCTTCAAATCAAAAATATTTAAGTTCCAAATGCCTTTTTCAAGAGCCTTTCCAGATAAACTTTTATCAAGAGGGCCAGGGAACATCTCAGGGTATAAAGTTAAAATATCAGCAGACCAAGTCATTTAATTATCCTAATTATC
>CACOFZ010000022.1 GCA_902626605.1 uncultured PS1 clade bacterium | reverse complement strand
GAGTTGGATAAGATAGTTTCAATAGATGCAATGGGTGGAGACCATGGTCTCGATGTAACTATTGATGGAGCTTGTTTAGCGCTTAAAAATCAAAAAGGATTATCTGTAATTCTTTTTGGTGATGAAAATCTAATTAAAGATAGGCTTAAAAATAAAATTTATCCAATTGATAAATTAGAGGTTATTCACTGTGCCAAGGTAGTTGAAATGGATACCAAACCAATAGACGCCATAAGAAGGCTTGGTAAAGACTCCTCTATGTGGGGCTGCATAAATGCTGTTTCTGAGGGTAAGGCAGATGTTGCAATATCGGCAGGAAATACTGGTGCATTAATGGGGCTTTCAACAATAATATTAAGAACAATTGATGGCATTGAAAGAGCTGCAATATCAAGTTTATGGCCAAATAAATCTAATTATTCTGTGGTTTTAGATCTAGGTGCAAATATTGAAGTAACATCTGATCAATTAGTTCAATTTGGTATTCTTGGGTATTCCTTCGCAAAGAGTGTATTTGACAAAGATAACCCAACAATAGGTTTATTAAATATTGGTCACGAAGAAATGAAAGGAACAGAAATAGTTCAAGATGCATCTTTAAAAATGAAAGATCTTTTTCCAAAAGATTACATTGGTTATGTAGAGGGTGATAATTTATCGCTAGGAAAATCTGATGTAGTAATAACTGACGGTTTTACTGGAAACATTGCTTTAAAAACTGCTGAAGGAACCGCTAGATTAATTGGTCATTTTATATCTGATGTTTTTGCTAGTTCTACGAGAGGTAAACTAGGTTATTTAATCGGTAAAACTGCCTTCAGAGCCCTTAAAGATAAAATGGATCCAAGAGAATTAAATGGTGGCGTTTTTTTGGGACTAAATGGCTTAGTTGTCAAAAGTCATGGAGGCACAGATATTCTTGGGTTTTCAAAAGCAATTGAATTTAGTACAAAACTATCTCAATCTAATATTTTAAGTGAAACTAAAAAACTTATAGCAAAGAAAAAAGATAATGAATCAAGAGATTAAATTATATAAATCAGTTGTTACAGGAATTGGTGCTTCGCTTCCTAAAAAAATTGTTACAAATAAAGATCTCACCAAAATAGTTAATACTTCTGAAGAGTGGATAGTTGAAAGAACAGGAATTGAAGAAAGAAGAATTGCATCAGATAACGAAACTACGTCATCTTTGGGAACTGAGGCAGCAAAAATTGCATTACAAGATGCACAGCTTAAAAATACAGATATCGATTTGATTATTTTAGCTACGGCTACGCCAGATAATACTTTTCCTGCATCAGCAACAGTTATTCAATCATCATTAGGTATCGAAAAGTGCTATGCTTATGATATGCAAGCAGTGTGCTCTGGATTTGTTTTTGCTTTAGAAGCAGCTGATAATGCAATTAAAGCTGGCAATGTTAAAAATGCACTTGTTATAGGTTCTGAGACTTTTAGTAGAATTTTAGATTGGAAGGATAGGGGAACATGTGTGTTATTCGGTGATGGTGCAGGTGCAGTCATTTTATCATCATCTGAAGAAACTAAAAGAGGTATCTTAAGTAACCATTTACATTCTGATGGTAAATACGGTGATTTATTATATGTCGATGGTGGTCCGTCGACATCAACTAATGTTGGTTATTTGAGAATGGATGGTCAGGGGGTTTTTAAACATGCTGTTAAAAATATTTCATCTGTAATAGAAGAGGCTTTAGATCACAATAATTTAAAAGTCGATGATATTGATTGGTTTGTACCCCATCAAGCAAATATAAGAATTCTTGAGTCAGTTGCAAAAAAAGTTGGACTTAACAAAGATAAAATAATAGTTACAGTTCAAAAGCATGCAAATACGTCTGCTGCTTCAATTCCTCTTGCTTTATTTGATGCAGTTCAAGGTGGTAAAATTAAAAAAGGAGATTTGGTCCTCCTAGAGGCCATGGGAGGTGGATTTAGTTGGGGTTCTACTTTAATTAGATGGTAGAAGTCCTTGATTTTTTTATTTAAAAAGAGTTTTATATAACAAAAGGAATGGAGAAAATGAGCAAAACTTTAACCAGGTCAGATTTGGCAGAGGCAATTTATTCAAAAGTAGGAATTTCAAAAGTTGAGTCATCAGATATTGTAGATCAAATTTTTGAAGAAATGATTCTAGAATTAATTGATGGTAAAAACGTTAAATTATCCTCATTTGGAAGCTTTATGGTAAGGGATAAGAAGCAAAGAATTGGTCGTAATCCTAAAACTAAAGAGGAGGCGGTAATTGATGCAAGAAGAGTTGTTGTTTTTAGAGCTAGTAAAGAACTTAAAAGCAAGGTCATCAATGACTAAAAAATAATAAATGATAAAAAAAAGTCCTGAAGCATACAGAACAATTGGCGAGGCTTCTAATGAAATAGGGGTTCCGACCTATGTTTTACGTTTTTGGGAAACAAAATTTAAACAAGTTAAACTTATTAAACGACCAGGTGGAAGGAGATTTTATAAACCTGAAGATATTAAACTTTTATTGAAAATTAAAAATTTCTTAAAAAATGATGGATTAACTATTAAACAAGCAAATGAAAAGCTTAATTCAGAAATTGATATTATAAATTCTAAAAATAGTGAACTTAAAGTCCCATTATCCGATGAAAAACTTACTTTTAAAAACAAAGATGAAGTTCTTAAAAGGCTTAATAACATTTTAAAAATCTTAACTAAATAAAAATTTTTCTAGACAACTTTATTTCATGCGATAATATTTTATTTGGAATTTTTTAAGACTCGGGTATTTTTAAAAATAATAAAAATAAAGAGGGGAATGTGAATAAAATTTTAGAGGCTGGATGGCATTTTGTTGAGGGTTTTTTAAACGATAATAATATCGAAAATGACTCATACGGAGACGATAGTTTTGGTGCAGAATTTTCTGTTGATCATGTTTTGAATTCTGATCAAGAAAAAAAATAACTTACTTATTAATATGATTACAAATTACTTCAAGCTCCTCAAAACCTATTGAGCCAAAATTAGGTGTTGAAAAACTGCTTTCAGCGTATTTTTCTTTTACGATAATTTTTCCTTCAGACATTTTTTTACTGTAAATAATAATTTCAGCTGCGCTAGTTCTGAACCTTCTGCAATCAGTTTGTTTATATACTTTTTTTGATAAAAAATTATCATCAATTAGGTCATTTTTTTGTGGTTCTTTATAATCAGTAAGTATCCAATAATAAACATATTTATTATCTGAACTTGTATTGTTTAGGTCAATAAAATGATATCCAGCGTCGGTTTCTCCATACATTGACCATTCAGCATTAACAGTTTCTATTGAGAATATTAAAATAAAAATAATAATAAATATTGAAGTTTTTTTCATAATTAAGTTTTAAATAATAAGCTTTAATTTGTCTATTAGGGCTTATTTTCTTTTAGACTCAGTTTGTGTATTATTAAATTATAATGTTATTCTTTTTTAACTAAAATATATCAAAGAGGATGCTCACATGGTTGTAAATTTAAAAAAAATATTATTAACCTTAATTTTTTTAATTCAAATAATGGGGAATACAATGGCAAGCGATCTATCTGTAAATGATAAATTTGAAATTATCGATGTAATGAATAACTATGCAAAGGGAATAGATACTAAAAACTATGATCTTTTCAGATCAATTTTTGACGAGAATGTAGAAGTTAATATTATTTATGATTCAAGCTTTAGATCTGGCGAGCCAGTTTCTTTTGAGGGAATAGACTCTTGGGTTGAATATGTTGAAAACGCTATTAGCGAGTATAAAAGCACACAACACATGCTTGGTAATCCATTGATTAAATATGAAGATGGTATTGCTATGGCTAGAACAGATCTTCAGGCCACTCATTACTATAAGAATAAGGATAATGAAAAGACCACCTTATGGGGGTATTACGATACTCACATGGTTAATAAAGATGGTTCGTGGAAAATTATCAAACATACTCTAACAAGCATTGGTTCAAATTAAAGTTTCGGTAAATTAATTCATATGAATGAAATTAGAGATATTGCAGAAAAATTTTATATCAGTATTACCAACGGAGAGACACAGGTAATTGAAGATTTGCTAAGTGACGATTTTGAATTAATAGTCCCTATGGAAAATGGTATATTATCAGGTCATTATAAAGGAAAAGAAAGGTTTATGGAGGATGTTCTTCCCCTTGTTTTTTCTTGTGTTAATCCTGAAGAAATAATCTTTTGTAAAAATTTTAAAATTATAAATTCTTTCAATAATACAATAATTTCTATGGCACAAAATGATGGAATTACATTAAGTGGTAAACCTTATAATCAGATATATTTACATATTATGACAATAGAAGATGGAAAAATTAATCGTTTAATTGAATCTTTTGATAGTGCTCTAGCAAATGACTCTTTGTGGGGCGATAGTAAAAAATTAATTCCTGATGAACTGTTTTCACTAAAAAATTTCTCTTAAACTGATTTTCGTTTTTTAGTATTATTTAAATATTTGTAATATATTTTTGGTATTACCCATTTTTCAAGAGCATGTTTTTTATCCCTTCCCAATTTATTAACCTCATAAAATAAAAAACGTTTTGTTTTTGCAATATTCCAGTCACCCCTTTTAAAGTTTTTACCCGTCTTTGGGTTGGGTCTCTTGGGGTATTCTTTCATTTGAATAAATTAACTTAAATGATCGAAATATCAAATAAACTAATTTAGAAATTTACATAAAGCATTGCTATTCCAATAGCTGGAACAAAAAGAAAAAAGGTTATTCCTAGAATCCACTTAAGATCGTTTTGCATATAATTCTCCATTATTATTTTTATTTTTATAAGAATTAAAATTGATATTAGCCTTATTTGTTAAAGAAACAAATTTTTATTTTGTTATCTTGAGGATTTATAGCTATTTATTTATTAATTTTAAATTTTAAAAAGGTGAAGATATGAATGATTTTGTTTTGTATGGCCAATGGGTTGTGGTTGTTATCAGTCTATTAGGAGTTGCTCTTGTTAGCTCTACCAAACATAATACTCGTTTAAGCGGATATATTGTTACAGCTCTTGGACGTTTATCCGGTGCAATTTTATTTATTTTTTTAGATTTATACGCCTTTGTGTTAGTAAATATTATTCATACTGTTATTGGTTTAAGGGGATATTACAAAAATAAAAAAGAGGGTATTGAGGGAAGTATTTAGTAATTAAAAAGAACATATTTTTAAATTAAATTTTTAATATATAAATTATTTGTCGGAGCGTGGCGCAGCCTGGTAGCGCACTTCGCTGGGGGTGAAGGGGTCGGAGGTTCGAATCCTCTCGCTCCGACCATAAAGAAAGGAATTGAGCATAAAAATCTCATACAGGAGTATGAAAAAAATGAATAAATCATCCTTTATCTTAGTAATAGTCTTTTCGATAATTCTTATATCTTGTTCTCAAGAAAGAAACGACCAAATTGGTGACTTCACCTGTGAAAATATTCAAACATATGACCTGGATTTTAATGGAATATTAGATGATATTTTTGCAAGAGAAAATTCAAAGACATATTTTAAGATCGAAAAAAATAAAATCACAACTATTTATCCAGCAAACTCAAAATTACCAACAATAACAACATACGAAGGTGAATTTGAAAAAACTAAAA
>CACOFZ010000021.1 GCA_902626605.1 uncultured PS1 clade bacterium | reverse complement strand
TATTTTTCTATTCAATAATGGGGCTTTTTATGGGTATTTTAGCCGATAAATTCCATAGACCAAAACTAATTGCCATAGGTGTAGGCCTCTGGAGTGCTCTTACAGCAATATCAGGAGCGGCTAGGGGTTTTTTAGGCTTATTGTTGCCAAGAATGTTTATTGGTGTTGGAGAGTCTATTTTAACACCTACATCCCTCTCTCTTTTGGGAGATAAATTCCCTCAAAATAAAATGGGCTTTGTTACTGGAGCATATTATATGGGAGTTCCTATTGGAGCAGGCCTGAGTTTAATAATTGCAGGTTATTTGGGGCCCATAATTGGTTGGAGGATGTGTTTTTATATTCTTGGAGGGGTAGGTCTATTATTTGCTGGAATTATGTTTTTTATTAAGGAAACACCAAGAAAAAATATTAAAGAAAATATAACTGAAAAGAAAATTAACTTTAAAGAAATAAGGATAGATATATCTAATACCTTAAAGGAAAATCCAGCACTTACTCTTTGTATATATGGGGCAGTTATTTATCATTTGGTTTTGGGCGCTGCAGTTTATGATCAAGTTTGGTATGTTAAAGAAAGGGGCTTTAATAGAGCTGAAATTGCCCAATATACAGGATATATTGTAGTAGTCTTTGGAATATTAGGAAATCTATTTGGTGGAATAGGTTCAGATATATTCAGAAAAAAATTTAAACTTGGTCGTCCCATGTTCTTATTTTGGTTAATGCTTTTTCTTCTTCCAATAAATATTCTTGGTAGACTCGTTTCACCTGAAAATTATATTTTTTGGATTGCTATGATGGCTGGTTCTTTTCAATTAGGGGCAATTTATGGTCCAACATTCTCAACAGTTCAAGAGTTAGCACCATCACATATGAAAGCAACTATTATAGCTTTTTTTATTCTTAATATAAATCTAGTTGGAATGTTTTTGGGTACAACAGGGACAGGTATAGTTATTGATACACTTCTCGCTTATAACGAAACTGCTCAAAGTCCTATAATAGAGCCTTATACAAAAACATTGTTATTTTTTACCCTTATATCCTCTTTATCTATACCAATGTTTTGGTTGGCAGGGAAAAAGCAAAAACTAATTAATTGATTTTGGCGGATCCTTAATATCAGACCAGTTGAGTTCTATTGGTCCACCGTTTGATATTAAAATAAAAGTAACGCCATCAGGGCCAGGTTTTTCTGGTCCATAGGAATGGCCACCCTCAACAACCCTAATATCTCCTTTTTTATAAATTGGTTCTTTATCACTGAATGACATTTCTCCATCCATAATAAAATACATTGTATCGTATTTATGCCAATGATCTTTTGCTTCATAATCAGGCTCAAACTTAGTTCTTACTATGTATGGGGACTCATCACATATAACTTGAACAGGTTGAGTAGGTCTTCCAAACTCATCTTCAAATGGTATAAAAGGGATAGAATTAATATTTGCATTTCCAACGCCATTTCCTCTTTTAGCTAGAGACTCTCTTAAATCATCTGGAAGTGGGTATAAGTCATCCCACATTAGAGGAATATCTCCACCCAATGCTATAAGATAAAATCTTGACCCCTCATCTCCAGCACCTTCTTTTGTTGATTGACCTGCCTTCACCCATCTAATATCGCCTGGATAAAAAGATCCTTCTCCTTCTGCTATAAATTCACCCTCAAGAAAAATTTGAACAATATCATAAGGATGCCAATGGGATTCAGCTATGTAATTAGGCAATAAATCTGCTTCCCAAATATACTGATTACCCTCATAAAAGGTTCTTACTTTAGAGGTTTCCCTTCCGTGTTTGTCGCCAAAAAAATCCCAATCATAGTCACTAGTTTTTATATGTTTCCAATACGTCATGTTTAATTATGGTTGCAAGACAACTCTTCCAGTAATAGTTCCATCTCTTAAATCGTCCAATGTTTGAGTGGCATCTTTTAATTCTCTTTTAGATACTGGTATTGGGTCAACCTTACCTTGTTTGACAAGGTCTAACATTTCCTTTGTTTCTTCTAAGCTTCCAACAAAACTTCCGCCAATACTTTTCGCAGATAATGGAAACATAGGTATTGGCATTTGAAAACCACCTCCGAAAAGTCCAACAACAACAACTTGACCACCTTTTTTTGTTGAATCTAAGCAATACTGAAGTGTTTTTTCCGCCCCAACAAAATCAACAGTTGCTTTCACACCTCCACCTGTATCCTCTAATAATTTTTTTAAGGATTGTTCATCAGATGTATCATAAACATCATCAGCACCAGCTCCTTTTGCAGCTTGAAGTTTATTAGGATCAATATCTGCTGCTAATATTTTGCAATTGAAAAGGGATCTTGCAAACTGCAAACCCATCATGCCAACACCACCCAATCCCATAATTAATATGTGATCTTTATCACCAACATTGACAATTTTTTTTAGCGCTCCAAAGGCAGTTAAACCAGAACACATGTAAGTTGCGGCTAGACCAGGTCTTATACCCTCATAATCCAAAACATATTTTGAGTCTGGAACTATACAATAATCTGCAAAACCTCCTGGTAGCTGAATACCAAGTTGTCTAGGCGCATTACAATAATGTTCATCACCATCGGAACATGTAGAACAATTTCCACAACCAATCCATGGATATGCTACAACATTTGAACCTATTTCAATATCTTCTACATCTGACCCAATACTTACAACCTCTCCTTCAATTTCATGACCCATGGTATGTGGAAGGTTTAGCATAGCACCTACTGGTAATTTATTACCTCCACCTAAATCAAAATAACCATCATGGATATGAACATCAGAGTGGCAAACGCCACTATGAGTTATTTTTAAAAGAACTTCTTTGCCTTTTGGAGTAGGTGTTTCAGTTTCAATTGTTTGTAGAGGTTTACCTAATTCAACAATTGCTTCACTTTTCATTTTGTATCTCCACTTTGTTTTATTTATTATTATTAAAAGCTTTTTCTGAACTTGCTACTATTGTTGAAACAGTACTATCACCTGTAACATTAACAACTGTTCTCAACATATCAAGAATTCTATCAACTCCTAAAATAAGTGCAATACCTTCAGTAGGTAATCCAACTTGGGATAATACCATTGCAAGCATAATAAGACCAACTCCAGGAACCCCAGCTGTACCTATTGAGGCTAGTGTAGCTGTTAAAATAACCATTAGATAGTCCAATGTAGATAAATCAATATTGTAAGCATTTGCTATAAAAACTGTTGCAACACCTTGCATTATCGCAGTTCCATCCATATTTATGGTAGCTCCTAAGGGAATAGTGAATGATGCAATTTTTTTATCAACCCCAATATCCTCTGTAACAGTTTTTAAAGTAACTGGCATCGTTGCATTTGAAGAAGAGGTTGAGAAAGCAAAAATCATTAATGGCCTCAACTTACCAAAAAACCAATAAGGATTTATCCTCGTAAAAAAATACAAAAGGGAAGGGTAAACAACAAGCCCATGAATAAGAAGCACAAATATAACTAAAAAGAAATATTCAGCTAAGTTTCCTAAAACATCAAAACCTTGAATAGCAAAAAGTGATGCTAATAAACAAAAAACTCCAATTGGTGCAAAATTAATTAAGATAAAAACCATTTTCATTATTACATTTGTTATATTAGTCATAATTTCAAAAAGATTTTTATTAATGTCTTTTGTAAGCCTAAGAGCAATTCCAAAAAATATTGAAAAAACAATTATTTGAAGCATTTTACCTTCAGCCATTGCTTGAACTGGATTCGTTGGAAAAATATCAATAATTACTGATTTTAAACTTGGTGCTTCTGGTGCATTAAATTGAGTCAAAGTTACAAGGTCTAACCCCGAACCTGGTGAGACAAATATTGCAATTATGAGTCCAAGGGAGATTGCAAGGGCTGTGGTGAACAAATATAGTAATAATGTTTTGAAGGCTATTAGGGAAATTTTCTTTTCTTTGTCAAATGAGGCTACACCAGTAGACAATGAAAAAAATACAAGTGGTACAACCATTAATTTAAGAGAGGATATAAATATAGATCCTATAATTTCAAAAATACCTTCAATAAAATATGTGTTAATATAAAAATTATTATTTAGAGAAAAAAAATTTATTACAGAACCCGTAATAAAGCCAAGTATCATTCCTAGAATTATTTTCAAAGTTAAAGACATATCTCAAAATATATTAAATTTTAATAAAAACAAATAAGATCTAAAATATTGCTGTTTTTAACGAATCAAGAAGTAATTATAATTTTATGAGGTATTTTTATGGATGAGCTTAATGGTACAGCTCTTTATGCTGGTATTCTTGGCATCATGGCAGTTGCATTAGCATTGAATATTGCGTTTAGGAGAATGGAAACTAAAACAGCAATTGGTGGAGATGACGATATATTGGTGAAAAGATCAAGAGCTTTTGGAAATCTAATGGAGCATGCACCCCTAATGCTCATTCTTTTAATGCTAATGGAATATAAAGGAAGTGAATTTTTTGTTCATCTTTTTGGAATTGGATTTATTCTCTTTAGAGGTTCACATGCATATGGAATTATTGCTAAAGACGGTCTAGGTCCGGATAATATTCCAAGAGCTGTAGGAGCGGTTGGAAGTTGGTCTTTAATGATTTTAGCCTCATTAATGTGTATTTTTTAATCAATATTTGACCGACTCATTAATAAAAGTGTAATTTTATTGATATTATAGTTTAGGGAGATTTTAAATGTCTTTTTTTCGTACTTTTTTTGTTTTTATGTTAATTTTTACACTTGTTTCATGTGCAGAAATTTCATCATTAACTAATCCTGGAAGTTCAACATCTGTGTCTGAGGTTTCGGACTTAAGTGAACCCACTCAAGAAGATGTTTTAAATCAATTTAGCGATGTTGCTTTTCCTCCAGAAACTTATTTAGACTTAACTAAGTCTGTTGTTGTTGGTAGTGATGAAAATTGGTTTGGTCAAATTTATTTCAACTCTGGATTAGATGCTAACTCGGTTTTTAATTATTTTAAAGAACATATGCCAGATACAGGCTGGTTTTTAATAATGGAACAACAGGGTAATCAAATTTTCTTAGTATACGAAAAGGATTTAAGAACAGCTATAATCAGTATTAGTAGGAAAAGATCAGGTGCTGATACTATATTAGCAGTAGCGCCAAGAGCTCAGTAGTTATTCAAGAATTATAATTTCTTGATCTTCATCAACGCTATCGCCTTCTTTAATTAGAATTTTTTTTACGACACCACTATATTTGGACTCGATAGGTATTTCCATTTTCATTGATTCTAAGACAACAACCACGTCATCAATATTAACTTTTTGACCAATATCAACATTGATTTTCCAAATTACAGCCTGTATTTCAGTTTTTATTTTCATTTTTCTATTTTAATGGAATAGGTGAGGGAACAGAAGAAATTAATTTTTTAGTATAAACACTTTGAGGATTTTTGAATAAATTAATTGTACTATTGCTTTCAACAATACTCCCATCCTTAAGAACTATCACTCTATCACAAATTGACTTAACAATAGAAAGATCATGGCTAACAAAGATAATAGTTAACTTATACTTATCTTTAAGTATTTTTATTAATTCTAGTATCTGAGCTTGTATAGACAAATCTAAAGCGGATACAGGTTCATCGCATATTAAAACCGATG
>CACOFZ010000020.1 GCA_902626605.1 uncultured PS1 clade bacterium | reverse complement strand
CTGGCAGTCAGAAGGTCTTCCTGTGGAAAATATTACCTAATTAGGGAAAATTTCTCGACAGAGTATTATTCATTTGCTATTTGAATTAAAGAATATTTTAATATTTTTTTAATATTTTTATCGATTACTAAACATACTGGATGTTAAATAATAAAGAATAATTTAAATTAAGAGGTGGCTCAAATGTCAGCAAAAGAAGAAATTGAAGTTTTAATTAACCGTTCAAGAGAAGCTCAAAAACAAATAGAAAATTATACTCAAGAGCAAGTTGATGAGCTAATAAGGGCGATGGTTTGGTCGGTTGCAAAACCTGGAATGGCTGAAGAAATAGCTCAATTTACTGTTGATGAAACACAGCTTGGAAATTATGACGGTAAATTTTTAAAAATTCAGAGAAAGACACGTGCTACTTTAATGGATATTATTGATGATAAATCTGTAGGTATTCTTGAAGAAGATACCGAAAGAGCAATTGTTAAAATTGCTAAACCAATGGGAGTTATAGGCGCTTTATCTCCATCAACAAACCCCGAGGCTACTCCAGTAATTAAATCAATCCATGCTGTAAAAGGAAGAAACTCAATTATTGTTGCACCACACCCAAGAGCAAAATTAACTAACAAAAAAATCTGTGATCTTATGCGCCAGGCTATTGTTAAATGCGGTGCCCCTGCTGATTTAGTTCAAGCAATAGAAATACCAAGCCTTGAGCTAACAAATGAGCTTATGGCACAATGTGATAGAGTTCTAGCTACTGGTGGTGGAGCAATGGTTAATGCAGCTTATTCAAGTGGTACTCCTGCTCTTGGTGTAGGAGTTGGAAACGCAGTTATAACTGTTGATGATACAGCCGATCTAGATGATGCTGCTGAAAAAATTAGAATATCAAAAACCCTTGATTTAGCGGCTTCTTGTTCATCAGATAATTCTGTTATTTTAGTGGAATCTATTTATGAAGAAATGATATCAAAATTAAAAGACAAAGGTGGCTTCCTTGTAAATGAAGAGCAAAAACAAAAGTTAAAAGAAACTCTTTGGGATGAAGAAGGTCACCTAAATACGGCGATCGTTGCTCAACCTGCAGAGAAAATTGCTGATATGGCCAACATTGAAATACCAGAAGATACAGGATTTTATATTGTACCTGAAACGGGTTGGGGTAAAGAATTTCCTTTCTCTGGAGAAAAACTATCAGTGATAATGGCATTATATAGAGCAAGAGATATTGAGCATGCTATTGAACTCACAAATAATATTCAGGCATATCAAGGCCAGGGTCATTCATGCGGTATTTACTCAAATAGCGATGAAAATATAATGAAATTAGCTAACAGCACCAAAACTTCAAGAGTTATGGTTAATCAACCTCAGGCAGCGTCAAATAGTGGAAACTTATGGAATGGAATGAGACAAACTTTTTCATTAGGCTGTGGTTCTTGGGGAGGGAATGGTACAAATAATAATATTTCCTGGAGAGATCTAATTAATGAAACTTGGGTTTCTAAACCCTTAAGTCAAACTAAAGAACTTATTTCAGATGAAGAACTCTTTGGTGATGTAATGAATAAATTAAATTAAACTATCATAGAAAGCTGGATATAGTTAAAATTAATTAACTATTAGAAAAAATATGCACTTATCTGAAGAACAAATTGCCTTTTACGATGTAGCAAAAGATTTTGCTCTAAAAAAAATGGCCCCAAACGCTGAAAAATGGGATGAAGAAAAAATATTTCCTGTAGAAACTCTTCAAGAGCTTGCTGCACTTGGCTTTGGTGGAATTTATGTTAATCCTGAGTTAGGGGGTTCTGGTCTATCCCGTTTAGATGCTAGCCTAATTTTTGAAGCCTTAAGTCAAGGATGCACATCAACATCAGCTTTCCTATCAATTCATAACATGGCAAATTGGATGATTGATAGTTTTGCATCAAGTGAACTAAAAGAAAGATTTGTTCCTGATTTATGCTCTATGAATAAAATTGCATCATATTGTTTAACAGAAGCTGGAGCAGGTTCAGATGCAGGAAGTCTAAAAACAAAAGCTATTAAAAATGGCGATCATTATTTAGTTAATGGAACCAAGTCCTTTATTTCTGGGGGTGGTTACTCTGACGTATATGTTACCATGGTTAGAACTGGAGATGATAGCGCCTCTGGAATTTCAACACTTTTAATTGAAAAAGATTCCCCAGGACTCTCTTTTGGGGCGCAGGAAAAAAAGATGGGATGGAACTCTCAGCCAACTGCACAAGTTATTTTTGAGGACTGTAAGGTTCCTGCTGAAAATATTATAGGTAGTGAAGGAGATGGTTTTAAAATTGCCATGAAAGGTTTAGATGGTGGAAGACTAAATATAGCAGCATGCTCTCTTGGAACTGCTCAATCTGCTTTTGAAAAAGCTGTCGAATACGCAGGAGATAGGGAACAATTTGGAAAAAAAATTCAAGATTTTCAATCTATACAATTTAAACTCGCCGATATGGCAACTGAACTTGAGGCTTCAAGATTAATGCTTAGAGACGCAGCTAACAAAGTTGATGAAAATGCTCCTGATAAAACAAAAGCCGCTGCAATGGCTAAACGTTTTGTAACTGACATGAGTTTTAAAATCGTAAATGAAGCTCTTCAAATTCATGGTGGCTATGGATACCTTAAAGATTATCCTTTAGAGAGAAATCTTAGAGATGTAAGGGTCCATCAAATACTCGAAGGAACTAATGAAATAATGAATGTTATTATTTCTAGAGAAATCCTTAAGGAAAACAGATGACAGATGAGGAGGTTTTCTTTGAGGTCAAAGGAACTCTTGGGCTTATAACTTTAAATAGGCCAAAAGCTTTGAATGCTCTTACTTTATCAATGGTAAGAGAAATTCATCCGCAATTAAAAAAATGGGAAAATGACTCATCTGTAAAAAATATTTTAATTAAAGCAGAAGGGGAAAAGGCATTTTGTGCTGGTGGAGATATTAGAGCCCTTCATGACTGGGGTAAAAATAATGATGAAGAAGCAGTAGGATTTTATAGAGAGGAATATATCCTAAATCAATATATAAAACGTTATCCAAAACCATATATTTCTCTTGTAAATGGAATTGTTATGGGTGGCGGAGTTGGTCTTTCGGTGCATGGTAGTCATAGAATAGCAGGTGAAAACTACTCTTTTGCCATGCCAGAAACAGGAATAGGTCTATTTCCAGATGTAGGAGGATCATTTTTTCTACCAAGACTGAGTTTCGAAGCCGGTACCTACCTTGCATTAACTGGGAACAGGATAAAGGCTGCTGATGCGATCTTTTTAGGGACTGCCACAAACTTTATAAAATCTGAAAATTTTTCTAATTTAATAAATGATCTTTCAAAAGAAGAAAATGATCCAAAAAATATAATTGAAAAATACTCGGTTGAACCAGGAGAGTCAGAGTTTAGAGAAATAAGCCAATTTTGTAATAAAATCTTTAGTGCTGATACAGTTGAAAAAATAATAGAAAATTTAATAGAAGAAAACTCAGATCTATCCAAAAAAATACTTTCAATAATTGAACAAAAATCACCAACATCTCTTAAAGTAGCCTTAAAGAGTCTTAGGTTAGGTAAGAACATTAGCTTTGAAGAATGCATGCAGATGGAATTTAGAATGGTTAACAAAGTAATGAATGATCATGATTTCTATGAAGGTGTAAGGGCTCTAATAATTGACAAAGATAATAACCCATCTTGGAAACCAAGTAATATATCTGAGGTAGAAGAAAATTTTGTGGATAAATTTTTTAGTTCGTTAGATGATGATCTAAAATTCAATTAAAAGGAGTTAGGTATGGCGGAAGTTACATTTATAGGATTAGGTAATATGGGTCTTCCAATGGCCTTAAACCTTTTAAAAGCTGGGCACTCTGTGACTGGATATGATTTAGCAAAAGATCAGGTAAAAATTCTTGTTGATGCTGGGGGAAAATCTACTGAGGATATTAATTCATCTATTCAATCTTCAGATGTAGTAATTTCAATGCTGCCTTCAGGAAAAATCGTAAAATCAGTTTATTTGGGCAGTGAAGGATTAATAGAAAATGCTCCTGATAATCTACTGCTCATAGACTCATCAACAATAGATGTTGAAACTGCAAGAGATGTTTCTAAAAACGCCATAGCAAAAAATCTTAATATAGTTGATGCTCCAGTTTCAGGCGGGGTCGGAGGTGCTCAAGCAGGTACATTAACTTTTATGGTTGGCGGAGAAAGAGAGGCCTTTGATAAAGCAAAAGAATACCTCGATATAATGGGTGGAAATATTATTTATGCGGGACTATCTGGTAACGGCCAAGCAGCAAAAATTTGTAATAATATGTTATTAGGTATTTCTATGATAGGAACGGCAGAAGCATTTAATCTAGCAGAAAATTTAGGTCTTGATGCTCAAACATTTTTTGATATTTCTTCAACAGCTTCAGGCCAATGTTGGTCAATGACAAGTTATTGTCCAGTTCCAGGACCAGTCCCATCTAGTCCTGCTAACAATAATTATGAACCAGGGTTTGCTTCAGCATTAATGTTAAAGGACTTAAGACTCTCTCAAGAAGCTGCAAATATGACCTCATCTTCAACACCCCTTGGAGCCAATGCAACATCAATATATGAAAAAATTGAAACGTTAGGTCATGATGATATTGATTTTTCGGGTGTAATAAAATTGTTACAAAATAAATTAAAATAGAGCCAAATAAATGACAGCTGATAAAATATTCCCAGTGCCTAAAAATTATAAAAATTCAGCGCATGTTACAAAAGAAATTTATGAAGATCTATGTCAGCAAGCCGAGACTGACTCTGAAAAATTTTGGGATAAAATTGGAAAGAGAGTTGATTGGATAAAACCTTATTCAAAAATAAAAAATGTTACATGGTCAAAGAAAAATGTTGATATCAATTGGTACTATGATGGAAAGTTAAATATTTCAGAAAACTGTATAGATAGACATCTTAAGGATAAGGCTGATGACATTGCAATTATTTGGGAAGGAGATAATCCTGAGGAAAGTCTTAAGATATCTTATAAAGAGCTTCATAAAAAAGTTTGCAATTTGTCAAATGCACTTAAGAATAATGGTGTAAAAAAAGGCGATAGAATAACTATTTATATGCCCATGATTCCAGAGGCAGCTTATGCAATGTTAGCGTGTAGTAGAATTGGTGCAATACATTCTGTTGTGTTTGGAGGTTTTTCTCCTGAGGCACTTGCAGGAAGAATTTTAGACTGTGACTCACATTACGTTATTACAGCAGATGAAGGCATAAGAGGTGGTAAAACAATACCTTTAAAATTGAATACAGATAAAGCGCTTTTAAAATGCCCCAATGTTAAAAATGTATTTGTAGTAAATCGTAATAATGCAAATGTAGAAATGACTGAAGGAAGAGACCTTTGGTATCATGATGTTATTAAGAATGTAAGTGATGAATGCGAGGCTGAAGTAATGGATGCTGAAGATCCTTTATTCATTCTTTATACATCTGGCTCAACCGGTAAGCCAAAAGGTGTCCTTCATACTTCGGGGGGGTATATTGTATATGCTTCTTATACCCATGAAATAATTTTTGACTACAAGCCAGGTGATATTTATTGGTGTAGCGCTGATGTAGGCTGGGTGACTGGCCATTCATATATAATTTATGGACCATTATGTAATGGAGCTACAACTTTAATGTTTGAGGGTGTACCTAATTTTCCAGATGCATCAAGGTTTTGGCAAATATGCGATAAACATAAGGTAAATATATTTTACACAGCACCTACAGCAATCAGAGCATTAATGAAGGAGGGCAATGAGCCAGTTAAGGCAACTAAAAGGGATAGTCTGAAGCTACTTGGAAGTGTTGGTGAACCAATCAATCCAGAAGCTTGGTTATGGTACTACAATATTGTTGGAGAAAAAAAATGTCCTATAGTTGATACTTGGTGGCAAACTGAAACTGGGGCTACTTTGATTTCACCTTTACCTGGAGCAACAGATTTAAAACCCGGCTCTGCCTCCAAACCTATTCCTGGAATTACCCCAGTATTATTGGATGCAGATGGTAATGAACTTGAAGGTTCTAATGAAGGTAATCTATGTATTAAAAATAGTTGGCCGGGTCAAATGAGAACAGTTTATGGTGACCATGATAGATTTATAGAGACCTATTTTTCTCAATACGACGGTTATTATTTTACTGGAGATGGATGCAGAAGGGATGATGATGACTATTATTGGATTACAGGAAGAGTTGATGATGTAATTAATGTGTCTGGTCATAGAATGGGTACAGCAGAGGTTGAAAGTGCATTAGTTTCTCATGATAAAGTTGCGGAGGCAGCAGTGGTTGGTTTTCCTCATGAAATAAAAGGACAAGGAATTTATGCATATATAACTCTAATTGCAGGTGAAAAAATAAGTGATGAAATTAAAAAAGATCTTATTGAATGGGTAAGAAAGGAAATTGGACCAATTGCGACCCCTGATTTTATTCAGTTTTCTTCTAATCTTCCCAAAACTCGATCTGGAAAAATTATGAGAAGAATATTAAGAAAAATAGCAGCAAATGATTATGATGATCTTGGGGATACATCAACTTTAGCGGAACCAAAAGTGGTTGATGACCTTATAAAAAATAAGCAAAACTTCTAATCATGATGAAAGCTATTAATATTTTAGAAAATAAAGAACTCGAATGGTCTGAAACTGATTTACCTTCGATTTCGGATAATGATGTTTTGATAAAAATTTGCGCTACTTCGGTCAATAGAGCAGATGTTGTTCAAAAAAATGGTCTCTACCCCCCTCCTCCAGGAGCGTCTAATATATTAGGACTAGAATGTAGCGGTATAATTGAAAAAATTGGAAAAAATGTCAAAAATAGAAAAGTAGGAGAAAAAGTTTGTGCACTCTTAGCCGGAGGAGGATATGCTGAATATGTTTCTTGCCCTGAAGTTCAGGCAATACCTATTCCTGAGGAAATTAATTTAATAGAGGCTTCTTCTCTCCCTGAAGTTTATGCAACTTGTTGGCTAAATCTTTTTTTAGAAGCTAATTTAACAAAAGGAGATAAGGTTTTACTGCATGCTGGAGCGAGTGGCATAGGTACTGCTGCTATTCAATTATGTAAGGCTTTTGAGTGCGAGTCATTTGTTACGGCTGGTACGCAAGAAAAAATTAATTATTGTATAAAGCTTGGAGCTACTAATGGAGCTCTAAGAACAGAAAAGCCTTTCAAAAAAATAAAAGAATGGTTACCTGAAGGTGCTAATATAATTCTTGATCCAGTTGGCGGTAACTATTTTGAAAATAATATTAATGCACTGTCCATTGAGGGTAGACTTATCATAATTGGGCTTATGGGTGGTGTAAAATCCTCAATAAATTTAGGTTCAGTTCTAATGAAAAGGCAAAAAATTATTGGTTCAACGATAAGGGCAAGAAGTATATCTACTAAAGGAAAAATAATGAGTGATCTATATCAGTATGTGTGGCCTTTTTTTAAAACAAAAAAAATTATACCGTGCGTTCATTCGATTTTGGATATTAATGACGCGAATAAAGCTCATAAAATCATGGAAGAAGATAAAAATATTGGAAAAATAATTTTAGAGATTAATTAAATTTTTCTTTACTTGAGTAATTTCGAACCATCAATTAGTGATTGAGAAAATTTATCAAACAATTCATCTATTTGCTCTTCTGTTATAATGAGAGGAGGACATACTGCCAAAGTATCACCAATAGCTCTAACTATTAAGCCATTTTTGTGAGCACATTCAGCAATAACAGGTCCTGCACTTCCTACTGGATTGAAAGGTTTTGACGGCGATTTATCATGAACTACCTCTACAGCTCCCATTAAACCAATACCCCTAGCCTCACCAACAATATCAATATCCTCAAGCCTATTTAATCTTTCCTGAAATTGACCTTGTAACATAGGAACCCTATCCATTAATTTATTCTCTTCAATAACACGAATGTTTTCTAAAGCTACAGCACACGCAACTGGATGAGCACTTGCGGTAAAACCACTACCAAACATTATATTTTTTTGGGTATTGTCGGCTATCACCTGATATATCTTATCAGTCATTAAAACAGCTGCCATAGGCATATAGGAAGACGTAATTTGTTTTGATAAAACTATAAAATCAGGTTTAATTCCAAATAATTCGCAAGCGAAAGGTTTTCCTGTTCTTCCAAATCCATTAATAACCTCATCCGCAATAATTAAAATATCATATTTTCTGCAAACCTTTTGTATCT
>CACOFZ010000019.1 GCA_902626605.1 uncultured PS1 clade bacterium | reverse complement strand
GGCTACATCTGGTTTATATGTAGCAATAGCAAATACAATGTTAATTTATGTTGTTATGTTTGCTCCATTAGGAGTTGTTTTTTATTTTGCTTCAAAAATCAATTCAATGTCTGCTTCTAAAGCGCAATCAGTATTCTGGGTTTTTGCAGGATTAATGGGATTATCTCTGTCTTATATTTTTCTGGCTTATACAGGAACAGCAGTCTTTCAAGCATTTTTTGTAACCGCAGGTGCATTTGCTAGCCTAAGTTTATGGGGATATACAACAAAAAAAGATCTCTCTGCAATGGGAGCTTTCTTAATAATGGGCCTTTTTGGTTTAATTATTGCGTCGGTTATAAATCTTTTTGTTGGCAGTGGTCAGATGTCATTCATAATAAGTATTTTGGGTGTTTTAATTTTTGCAGGATTAACTGCTTGGGATACACAGAAAATTAAAAGAGATTGGTTAAATAGAGTTCAATACAGTGGTACTGAAGCAGCGGAAAAGTCAGCTATTATGGGCTCCTTAACACTTTATTTAGATTTTATTAACTTATTCCTTTTCATCCTTCAGTTTATGGGAAGAAGAGACTAAAAGAGACTATTGTGCGCCTTAAGGGCCTAAATTGTATAGTTACAGGTGGCTCCAGCGGTATTGGAGCCGCAACAGTTAAACGCTTTGTTGAAGAAGGCGCACATGTTCTTATTGCCGATATAGATATTGATACAGCTAATTCATTTGCAGAAGAAATGGGATCTTCGGTCGAGGCAATTAAATGTGATGTTAGAATTGAATCTGATGTCAAAGCAGTTTCAGATCATGCATACAAAACTTGGGGTAAAGTAGACGTTCTTGTTAACAATGCTGGTTCCGAACTCAATCAAACCTATGACAAAACAACGCTTGAAGAATGGGACAGAGTTCTTGATACAGATCTAAAGGGACCTTGGTTGATGTGCAAATATATTGTTCCAGGTATGGTTGATGCAGGATCAGGAAGCGTTATTAATATTTCTTCATTAAATGGATTAGTCGGCTTTCCGCTTTCTACAGCCTATGGAAGTGCAAAAGGAGGCTTAGTAGTTTTTACTCGTGATATGGCTATTGAGCTAGCGAATACAGGGGTAAGAATAAATTGTGTTTGTCCTGGTGTAATTGAAACAGGTATGATGGACAGATGGACAGATTTAATGCCAGATAAGGCTGAGGCCCAAGAAATGTTAAAGGGTACAATGCCAATAGGTAGAATGGGGACAGCCGAAGAAGTAGCTGGTGCAATTTATTTCTTTGCTTCACCCGACTCAAGTCTTTGCCAAGGTTCCGTATTAAGTGTTGATGGCGGCTTTACTGCCCAGTAACTGTTTTTGGGACCAGGGGGTCGGGTGTCTGAATATATCAATACTTAACAAACATTAAAATATTTTAAACCCAAGGGGATAAGGTAGATTTAAAAACTTTTTTATGACCGTGTTTTATTTCAAGAACTTCTCTAATTTTCTTTTTTAATTTTTTTACTACTAGGCAGTAAGATCGATCGATCATTCGTTTGATCTCTTCATCAGGTATTGAGTTATTTAATATGACGGTATTCCAATGCATCTTATTCATATGATAGCCCGGTATGACGTCTTCAAATATTTCTCTCAAAATTAAGGCTTCTTCAGGATGACATTTTAAATTTATCCTATGAATACCCTGTCTCTTTGTTAATATTGCGAAAAGTTTATCTTTAATTTTAAAAACTTGCACGTCTGGACCAAAAGGATAATCTTCCTTTGCCTCAGGCAATGAGGAACAATAATTAATTATATTTTTAATTATCATTTTAATAGTACTAGACGTTTTCCTTGCAAAAATTTTAAAATCGAGTCGAGGCTTCTATTTCTTTTTATTTCATGACCCGTCATGGATAAAATACGCCACTTTTCATCTGGCTTTTTTATTTTGTGTTTTTTTATTATTTGATAAATAGGCATTTCACTTGCATGTCTATAAATTGAAAAAGAAGATTTTTCTTTATCTCTATCGATTGCATAATCCTTCCATTCACCAGAGGCAACTCTCATTCCATAGAAGGAGAGAATTTTATTTAATTCCTTTTTTGAGAAAAATTTTTCTTCCTCCTTGAGCTTTGCCTCATAGAGGTAGGCATTACCAGATAATATTTTTGTTTTTCTCATTTTTTAATTAACAGGGTGATAATTTCTAAATTTTGACATAATTACAACATCATGTCGCCAAAACAATTTGTCAAGTTAAGATATTATTCAAGTTACCTTTCATATACCCTCTTTACGGTAACTTGTTAAAGGAAATCAAAATGGTTTTCAAAAAAGCGGCTCTATACCCTCTTAGAGCCGCTTTTTTATAATTTAATTAATTTATTTTATAGTTGTGGGGATCTCAAGCTTTCAGGCGGAGGAGCGAATTTTGTCAAATTTATTCCTTCAACTGCATCTTTATACTCTTCAATAGATGGAGTTCTTCCAAGAATGGTGGATAGAACAACAACCGGTGTTGACGCTAGAAGTGACTCACCTTTTTTATCATCTGCATCAGCCACTACTCTTCCCTGGAAAAGACGAGTGGATGTAGCCATTACTGTATCACCTTTTTCAGCCTTTTCTTGATTTCCCATGCAAAGGTTACAACCTGGTCTTTCTAGATAAAGAATATTTTCATATTCGATACGAGCTGAGCTTTTGGGTGATTCATCATCAAACTCAAAACCAGCATATTTTTGTAAAACGTCCCAGTCTCCCTCTTCCTTGAGTTCATCAACAATATTATAGGTTGGAGGTGCGACTACGAGGGGCGCTTTAAAGTCTACAGTTCCATTTTTACTTTCAATGTTTTTAAGAATTCTAGCTAATATCTTCATATCTCCCTTATGGACCATACACGATCCGACAAAACCAAGGTCTACTTTTTTTTCTGAGGAATAATAGGAAATAGGTCTGATTGTATCATGAGTATAACGTTTAGAAACATCAGCGTTATGAACATCAGGGTCAGCAATCATAGGCTCATCTATTTTGTCTAGATCGATTACAACCTCAGCATAATACTTTGCATTTCCATCCGGAGCTAAAGCTGGTTTTTCACCAGACTTAATTTGTTTAATTCTTTTATCAGCTATACCAATTAGACCTTTTAGCGTACCTCTATGATTGTCCATTCCTTTATTAATCATAGTTTGAATACGAGATTTTGCTATTTCTAAAGACTCGATAAGAGTTTCATCTTCTGAAATGCAAATTGATGCCTTAGCTTTCATTTCGGCAGTCCAATCAGTAAACGTAAAAGCTTGATCGGCAAGAAGTGTGCCAATGTGAACTTCAATAATTCGTCCTTGGAAAACATTTTCATCAAATTGATCAAGCATTTGAGCTTGGGTGGCATGCACTACATCTCTAAAGTCCATATAATTTTTCATACTACCCTTAAAGGTTACTTTGACAGATTCTGGTATTGGCATTGTCACCTCTCCTGTAGCTAAGGCTAATGCCACAGTTCCAGAATCTGCTCCAAAAGCCACCCCTTTTGACATACGTGTATGAGAGTCTCCACCAATTATAATTGCTTGATCATCAACAGTAATATCGTTTAAGACTTTATGAATAACATCTGTCATAGGATGGTAAACATTTTTGGGATCTCTAGCTGTTATAAGTCCAAATTTATTCATAAAATTCATTAGTTTTGGAATATTAGCCTTAGCTTTTGAATCCCAAACTGATGCTGTATGACATCCCGATTGATATGCTCCATCCAATGTTGGTGAAATTAAAGTAGCCGCCATAGCTTCAAGTTCTTGGGTTGTCATTAACCCGGTTGTATCTTGCGAACCTACAATATTAACTTTAACTCTAACATCTGAACCGCTGTGTAAAACGGAACCCTTTGGTAAACCTACAGCGTTTTTATTAAAGATTTTTTCAACGGCTGTAAGGCCTTGGCCTTCATGAGATATTATTTTAGATGGCGCATAAACAGACTTCAATTCTTTACCTAATGTATCGCAGGCAAACCCTTGGAGTTTTTTTCCAAATACAATAGCGTATGATCCACCAGCTTTTATGAATTCAAGCTTTTGTGGTGTGAAGGAAGATGAAATATCCGCCAGCTCATTTCCTTCTGCATCATATAGTTTTTTGTCTTTTGTATTAATTGTAAGAACAGTACCTGTCTCAACAGAGTAAACTTGTTCAAGTATTGGGTTGCCGTCATCACCCAAAACAGGATTTCCAGTATTACCTATTTTCTTAGACCAGTTTTTTAAATCAATACCAATTCCCCCAGTAACATCGACTGTTGTTAGAAAGATGGGAGATATTCCATTTGTGCCTGCAACTATAGGAGCAATATTAACAAATGGAACATAAGGACTTCCTGGCTTTCCGGTCCATAATGCAACATTATTTACCCCTGACATTCTGGAAGAGCCAACACCCATTGTTCCTTTTTCAGCAATTAACATTATTCTTTTATCGGGATGATTTTTCTGTATTTCCTGAATTTCGGATTGTGCTTGTGCAGAGATCATGCATTTACCATGTAATTCTCTATCAGATCTTGAATGAGCTTCGCCACCAGGAGAGAGTAAATCTGTTGATATATCTCCTTCAGCAGCAATGTATGTGATTACTTTTATTTCTTTTTCAACATCCGGTAATTTAGTAAAGAATTCTGCCCTAGAGTAACTCTCTAAAACGTCTTTTACAACTTTGTTACCTGAGGCGAGGCCATTTTTAAGTCGTTCAGTATCTGCTTCGTATAAAAATACTTGTGTTTTTAGGACTTCACCTGCTTTTTGTGCAATTGAACCATTTGCTTCTAAGATTAGATCAAGCAGAACTTTTATGGATGGTCCCCCCTTCATGTGGGACAATAATTCCAATGCAAAATCAGATGATATTTCTTTTAAAGTAATTTTTTCAAGAATAATTTCTTTAAGAAAATATGCTTTTGCATTCGCTGCACCAGTAGTACCAGGAAGAATATTATAAATAAAATATTTCAGAGAATCCTTTCTGTACTTATTTTTTGTATCTTTTATTTGAGAAATTATTTCTTTGGTAAGAGCTTCATCGTCAATTGGCTTTGGATGTAAACCCATTGCTTTTCTTTCCTCAATCTCCTTTAAGTAAGACTTATATAAGCTCATAATAATACCAAATTAACATTTAAGCCCTTATATAACATAAAAATTTAAGATAAATAGATATCATGAATAGATTTTTACCATTATTTTTCTTTATATCTCTTTTAACATTATTTCTTTTTTGGTTATTGATGGGTGGATCAAATGAAAATCATAGCCCATTAATAGGTAAGTCTATACCGGATTATAAGGTAGAGCTTATCGGTGCAAGTGATAAATCTTTAGAAGATTTAATGGAAGGGCCAGGATTTAAAATTATAAATTTTTGGGCATCGTGGTGCTTACCATGTTTAGTTGAGCATCCAATTTTAATGGCTTTAAAGGGTAAAGAAAATTTAACAATTATAGGAATTAACTATAAAGATGACAAAGAGGATGCATCTGAGTTCCTTAAAAAACATGGGGACCCTTATGATTTCATAGGTATTGATAAAGATGGTTTTTTTGGAATTGAAATGGGTATAACTGGTGTCCCAGAAACATTTGTTGTCGATGAAAATGGTAAGGTAATGATTAGACACGTTGGTCCAATAGATTTTGGTAAAACACTCATTAAGCCTTAATTTATTGACTTTCCGTAAACAAAATTGCTATCTGACTTTACTATTTTAGCGATGACTGATGACCCCGGTAAAAAATCATCTTCTAATCTTACTGGTGCAAATTGATTAGTGTGTCCGCTATTATTTTTTTCTACAAAAACCTCAACCTCTTTACCAACTAAATTTTCTAAGTGAAGTTTTTTAATTTCCTCACCTTTATTTCTTAAAATCCTCGCCCTCTCTTTGGAAATTTCCTTTTTATTTTGAGGCATTTTTGCAGCTGGTGTACCTGGTCTTGGCGAAAATGGAAAAACATGCAGCCAATCTAAATTGCACTCATCAACAATTTTCAAAGTATTTAAAAACATCTCATCTGTTTCAGTTGGAAATCCTGCAATTAAATCAGCACCAAAAGCCATATCCTTTCTTTTTTTTCTAATCTCTGAGCATAAGTTAATTGCATCTTCGCGAAGGTGTCTTCTTTTCATTCTCTTTAAGATCATATTATCGCCAGCCTGCAAGGATAGATGTAAGTGAGGGAGAATTCTTTTTTCACTTGCTATTATTTCTAGTAATTGTTCGTCAAAACCAATTACATCCATGGATGAAAGTTTAAGTCTACTTAAGTTAGGGCAACCTTTTAAAATTTTATTAATTAAAAAACCTAGATTTGATTTAGATTCTAAATCATGTCCCCAAGAAGCAATATCGACACCTGTCAAAACTATTTCTTTGTGACCTTTTTCTAACATTAAGTTAATTTCATTTATTATATTTTTCACTGATTTTGATGACGAATTACCTCTTCCGTAGGGTATTATACAAAAAGTACATCTATGGTTACATCCATTTTGAATTTCAATAAAAGCTCTTGACCTATTATCATATCCATCGACTAAGCTATTGAGCTTTTGTTTATTCTCCAAAATATTGCTGACGTTGATTTTGGTATTGGATCCATCACCAGCTATAAGTTTTTTGATATCTCTTTTTTCTAAATTTCCTGATACTACGTCTACCTCTTTCATATCCGAAAAAGTCTTTGGCTCTATTTGAGCTGCGCAACCTGTTACAATAATCTTATCTTCTGGAAATTCTCTTTTTCTTTTTCTAATGGATTGTTTAACTTGCCTAACCGTTTCTGACGTGACAGCGCAGCTATTAAAAACTGATGTATTTTTAATATTATCTTTTTTAACACCTTGTTTCAGAATTTCAGACTCATAGATATTTAATCTACAACCAAACGTAATTATTTCAGCATCTCTACTCATTTATAATCTGATATATTAATTATATCTTCTCCATTAAATTCATAAGGACCCGTCATAACAATATGATCATCATTTTGCCAGTTAATTTCGATATTACCCCCAGGAAGAATTACATTCACATCTCTCTTAGTATAACCTAAATTTGCTGAAGCGACCGCAGTCGCACATGCTGCTGAGCCGCAGGCTTGGGTAATACCAGCTCCTCTTTCCCAGACATTAAGCTCAATATTTTTATTATCAATAACTTTAGCGAAAGAGACATTTACTTTATTTGGAAACATTTCATTTTCTTCAATTGATTTTCCAACCTCGAAAATATTTGGCGTCTTATCGTCGAAGAAAAAAACTGCATGAGGGTTCCCAACATTTACAGCGCTAAATTTTGGTAGATCACAAGGTGGAGAGAGTAATTCAATTTCTATTGTTGAGTCCATAGTATTATTTCCTTTTAAGGGTATTTCACTCCAACTTAAAATTGGTTTTCCAATATCAACAAATATTTTTCCATTTTTTTTCCAACACTTTACGTTTCTTTTTATAGTTTCAATATAACATTCCCCAATATCATCTTTATTTAAAATTAGGGACGATATACATCTCAAAGCGTTGCCACACATTTCTGCCTCGCTTCCGTCTATGTTCCAGAATTTTACCTTAGCATCATTATTTTCTGATTTACTAATTTCAATAAATTGATCAAATTTTTTTATTTTTTTATTATCCAATAGATAATTTATAAAATCCTCATTAACCTTAATCTGGTTATTTCTTGAATCATGAATTGCAAAAGTATTACCAGCTCCATTCATCCTAATAATTTTAATAGAACTTTTATCTGCAGTATTTAAAATCTTTATCATAATGATTATTTATAATCCTGAATTTATATTTATTCTACTTAATTGATTGTCTTGACTTATCTTTATTATTTAGACTATATGAGGCTATTATTATTTAAATAACAAACTTTACGGTCCATTAGATCGCCGTTCGTCAACGAGGCTTCGTACACGAACGCAATACTTGTTGGATTATAAAGATAATAAAAAGGATAAAAAATGTCAGTTAAGATTCGACTAGCTAGAGGCGGCGCTAAAAAAAGACCATATTATAGAATTGTGGTCGCAGATATAAGAATGCCCAGGGATGGAAGATATATCGAGAGAGTTGGATCTTATAATCCACTTTTACCTAGAGACCATGAAGATAGAGTTTCTTTAGAGAAAGAAAGAATTATTGACTGGCTATCAAAAGGCGCAAAACCTACTGACAGAGTAGCTCGTTTTCTGGATGAGGCAGGTATTTTAAAAAGAGAACCAAAAAATAACCCGCAAAA
>CACOFZ010000018.1 GCA_902626605.1 uncultured PS1 clade bacterium | reverse complement strand
ATAGAAATAAAAATATCGATTTAATGAATAATTCTAAATTCAATGAAAGAACCCTTTTTGCCCATACAAACAAATATGTATTCGAATTTAAAACTTACAATTCTCAAAAAAATAGCGTTATAGAATATGATGGGAATGTAATCTCTTTAGAGTCTGATTGGTGTATCGGTGATAAAGTAATGAAAATCAAAATTGATGAAGTTGATTTTACTTTTCAAATTCATAAAACCTTAAAAGGCTATAATATTCAAGGCTATGGTATGTCAGGACTTGTTAAAATTAGATCAAAAATTGCTAATGATCTATCATCTTACATGATAGAGAAAATTATAATTAAAGATACTAAAATTATAAAATGTCCTATGCCGGGTTTAATTGTTTCAATTGATATTGAAGAGGGTCAATCTGTGGAAGACGGAGATAAACTATGTGTTGTTGAGGCAATGAAAATGGAAAATATCATTAGGTCTGAAACATCAGGTGTGATAAAGAAAATTCATTGTAAAGAGGGGGATAATTTAGCAACAGATGAAGTTATGATAGAGTTTGAGTAGGAATTATTTTTACTTCAAAAATCTTTTTAAAATTTGATATTAAAATTTTATCTATTTCTTTTTTTTTAATATTTAAGCCAATTTTTTCTATACTTGTAATTCCACTATTTTCGTTACCACAAGGAATTATTCCTGAAAAATGTTCTAAATTTGGATTAATATTTAAACTTATTCCGTGAAAACTTATGCCTTTTCTTATTCTTAGTCCAAGAGAAGCAATTTTCTCTTCGTTATTTACCCAAATACCAATTTTATCTTTTATTAAAAATGATTTTATACCAATATCCATTAAAGACTCCATTATCCATTGCTCTAATAGTCTTATAAAAGATTTTACATTATAATCTCTATCTCTAACATTTAACATTACATACGCAACTCTCTGACCTGGGCCATGATAAGTAAATTGACCACCTCTATTCGTTCTAAAAACTGGAAATAGATTTTCGTTTAATAAATCTCTATCATTTGAGCTTGTTCCAGCAGTATAAATAGGTGGATGTTCTAGAAACCAGAGTAATTCAGATGCCTTACCTTCATTAATACCTTCAACTCTTTTTTCCATTAATTCAATACTTCTCTTATATTCGACTAATTCACTTGAATTGAAAAACTCTATTACATTTTTATTCATAATTATTTATTTTTAAAAACTTTTTTGATAATTTCTATTTAAAGTAAATTATTATATTAACTCTTTTTGCATAAAGCTATATGATAAATAATATTGCGGCCGTGGCGGAACTGGTAGACGCGCAGCGTTGAGGTCGCTGTGGGATAAAACCCGTGGAAGTTCGAGTCTTCTCGGCCGCACCAACTTTTTGCAGAGAAATCTCTATGAGTGATTATAAATTAGATAATAAAAGTACGGACTTTATACCTTTTGATCCTTCTATTATTTCAGAAATTATGGATGCACTTGACTCATCTGACAGAATTAAAGTTATAAAAATTACAAAGGACTTATCAGCTGCTGATATTGCTGACATCATTAACTTGCTACCAAGAACCGAAATTAAAAATTTTATTGAATTTATAGAAAATGATTTTAATCCTGAAATTTTATCAGAATTAGAGGAACATATAAGAGAAGAGGTAATAAATTACCTTGGGCTAACTCATGTTGCTGAGTTTCTTCAGGAGCTTGAAACCGATGATGCTGTTCATGTAATCGAGGATTTAGGTGAAAGTGATAAAAATATTATTCTTAATAAAATACCCGACATAGACAGAAAAGATCTTGAGCTATCATTAAATTACCCCGAGGATAGTGCTGGCAGACTTATGTCAGTTGATTTTGTTTCTCTAAAGCCAGATATGAATGTTGGCGAAGCTATAGATAGTTTTAGAATTAGCGATGATTTACCAATTGAGTTTTATGAAATTTATCTGGTTGATGGCTCAAGAAAGCCTATTGCGGCCATATCTTTATCAAACATAATTAGATCCTCAAGAGATAAAAGTTTAAAAGATTTAGAGTCTCATGAATTAATCAAGATTTCTGCTGAAATGGATAGAGAGTTGGTTGCGTATCAATTTGAAAGATTTGATCTTGTTTCAGCTCCAGTCATAGATGATCAAGGAAGTTTAATTGGTGTTATTACAGCTGATGATATTGTTGAAGTTTTTAAAGATGAAGCTGGTGAGGATATAAAATTATTAGGTGGTGTAGGGGATGAAGATATTACTGATAGCGTGATTGAAACATCAAGGGGCCGTTTTTCATGGCTTTTTGTTAATTTAATTACTGCAATAATTGCTTCTATTGTTATTGGAATTTTTGATAGAACAATTGAAGAAATGGTTGCTTTAGCAATTTTAATGCCAATTGTTGCATCGATGGGAGGGAATGCCGGAACTCAAACTTTAACAATAACAGTAAGATCTTTATCCACCAGAGATTTAATACCTTTAAATTATAAAAGGATTATAAATAGAGAAATTCTTGTAAGTTTTTTAAACGGACTTTTATTTGCTATTATAATTGGAATTTTAAGTGCATTATGGTTTTCAAATTTTGCTCTTGGATTAGTTTTAGCTGTTGCTATGATTCTTAATATGGTAACAGCTGGTTTTGCAGGAATAATAATTCCTCTAATTCTAAATAAACTAAGTATTGATCCAGCTCTTGCTTCAAGCGTTTTTGTAACAACTGTTACTGATGTTGTCGGATTTATGGTGTTTTTGGGTCTTGCTGCTGTATTTTTGGTGTAAATATTGACTTTAAATATAAAAAAATTATGCGTTGGAGCACAATCTCACTACGATCTATACGTTAGACAAGAATATATTAGAGAAAAATATAAAAAGACAATTCATATAACCAGAATGTATCCAAAAAGATCTAACGAATTAATTGATGGAGGGTCTATATACTGGGTAATAAAGGGAAAATTGTGTATTAGACAGAAAATATTAAAAATTGAGAGATTTATGGATATAAATAATATTAATAGATGTAAATTTGAACTTGATGAAGAATTATTTTTAACCATACCTTTCAAAGAGAGGCCTTTCCAGGGTTGGCGATACCTTGAACAAAAGGATTCCCCCGAGGATATTAAAAAGCTAAATATAAATAATCTTGATGATGAAAATCAAATTATTTCAGATCTTCATGAGTTAGGGCTTGTTTAGAAAATGGTTTTTTTTCTTGGTATTATTTTTCTAATTTTAGTTATTTTTTTTCTTGATTGGCTATCTGCAAACAATAAGAAACAATTAAATAAAAAAGTAAATTTTATTATCATTTTTATATCATTATTAATAGGCATAATTCTCTTAATAGGAGGTCTTTATCTATACTCACCTCTATTTTTCTCTATTGCGGCGTGGTTTTTAAGAAAAAAAATCATTTTTGATATGCTTTTAAATATTTTTAGAAAAAAACAGAAAATAAATCAAAATGATTTTAAACAAAAGATGTCATTAAGGGAGTCATATGAATTATTAGGTATTGACGAAAATGCACCTTTAGAGGTTATAATTAAATCACATAAAGAATTGATTAGAAAGCTACATCCTGATAAAGGTGGATCTTCATATTTAAGCGCAAGAGTTAATGAAGCAAGAGATATTATTTTAGCTGATAAAGAGAAAAGAGAAAAAAATGGTTGATAATAATAAATTTGATGACAATGACTCATTAATTAAAACTCAAACTAAAAATAAACTAAAGAAGCCCTCTTTATACAAAGTTTTAATTTTAAACGATGATTATACTCCAATGGAATTTGTTGTATATTTGCTAAAAAGTTTTTTCAACAAGAGTAATGAAGAGGCCACAAAAATTATGCTTCATGTTCATCAAAATGGAATAGGTGTTTGTGGAATTTTCTCATATGAAATTGCCGAAACAAAGGTTATTCAGGTTCTTGATACGTCTAGAAAAAATAACCATCCCTTACAATGTACTATGGAAAAAGTTTAAAATGGCATCATTCTCACAAACCTTAGAAGAAACGCTTCAAAGATCGATAGATTATGCATCCCAAAAAAGACATGAACATGTTACCATTGAACATCTTCTTCTTTCATTAACAGATGATAAAGATGCTCAAAAAGTTTTTCTGGCTTGTGATCTAGATATAAACATTCTTAAGAATGATCTAGTTGAATTTATTGATAATCAAAACTATTTAATTATAAATAAAGATGATTTAATTCCTGAACCAACGGCAGGATATAGAACAGTTATAACCCGAGCAGCCATCCATGTTCAGCAATCAGGTAATAAAGAGGTAAATGGTGGAAATGTTTTAGTTGCGATTTTTTCCCAACAAGAAAGTCAATCTGTTTATTTTTTAGAAAAACAAGAAATGAGTAGATATGATGCTGTTCAATACTTGGCACATGGCATAAAGAAAAGTCAAAGTTTTTCAAATATTAGTTCTAATGAGAATTTTTCTAATTATAATAATGAGGAATCCGATGTTAACAAAGAAAGTGCACTTGACTCATTCTGTGAAGATTTAAACATTAAAGCTAAGAAACAATTAATCGATCCTTTAATTGGAAGATCGAATGAGGTTAATAGGTTAATACAGATTTTAAGCAGAAGAAGAAAAAATAATCCAATTCTTGTAGGAGATCCAGGTGTAGGGAAAACAGCCATTGTTGAGGGTTTGGCTTTCAGGATTGTTGAAGGAGATGTTCCTGATGTAATCTCTCAAACAAAAATTTTCTCATTAGATATGGGTGCTATTTTAGCAGGTACAAGATATAGAGGCGATTTTGAGGAGAGAATCAAGGCTGTTTTAAAGGAAATTGAAGAACAAGATAACGCGGTACTATTTATCGATGAAATTCATACTGTTATTGGTGCTGGGTCTACATCCGGTGGCTCTATGGATGCTTCCAACTTATTAAAACCTTCATTACAGGGTCAGCAACTTAGATGTATTGGATCAACTACATATAAAGAATATAGACAGTTTTTTGATAAAGATAGAGCTTTATCAAGAAGGTTTCAAAAGATAGATATAGATGAACCAAGCATAGCTGATACAATAAAAATATTGATGGGTTTAAAAACAAGATTCGAAGATTTTCATGGTTTAAAATATTCAAATGAAGCTATAAAAACTGCTGTTGAACTATCCTCTAGATATATGAATGATAAAAAACTTCCTGACAAAGCTATAGATGTTATCGATGAGACAGGTGCTTCACAAAAATTAAAACCTATTTCCAAAAGAAAAAAATTAATAAGTCAAAAAGATATTGAAGCAACAATATCTAAAATGGCAAAAATTCCTTCGAAACATGTCACAAGAGACGATAGTCAGAAATTGAAAGATTTAGATAAGTCTCTTAAAAGATTTATTTTTGGACAAGATAAAGCAATTGATGAGATTGTTGCATCAATAAGATTATCTAGAGCCGGATTAAGAGACCTTCAAAAACCAATAGGATCATATTTATTTGCTGGCCCAACCGGTGTTGGTAAAACAGAATTGGTTAGACAGTTATCCTCTGTATTAAGTGTTGAATTATTGAGGTTTGATATGTCAGAGTATATGGAACGTCACGCTGTTTCTCGATTAATAGGTGCCCCTCCAGGATATGTTGGATTTGATCAGGGTGGTTTACTAACTGATGGTGTTGATCAAAACCCATACAGCATCATTTTATTAGATGAAATTGAGAAAGCCCATCCAGATATTTTTAATATTTTGCTTCAAATTATGGATCATGGAACTCTTACAGATCAAAACGGAAGAAAAGTAGATTTCCGAAATACAATAATAGTTTTAACAACAAATGCAGGAGCATCAGATTTGGCAAAACCTGCTTTAGGCTTTAATAGAGATGAAAGAGAAGGTGAGGATAAAGAAGCAATAGATAAGTTATTTAATCCAGAATTTAGAAATAGATTAGACTCTATAATTTCATTCAATTCTCTTCCAGATAAAGTTATTCAGAAAGTTGTGGAGAAATTTATTCTTGAACTTGAGTCGCAACTAGATAATAAAAATGTATTCATTAATATTTCACCTGAGGCAGCAAATTGGCTTGGAAAAAAAGGATATGATAAAAATATGGGTGCTAGACCGCTTTCAAGGTTAATTCAAGAAAAAGTTAAAAAGCCTATAGCTGAAGAAATTCTGTATGGTGTATTAGAGAAGGGAGGAACTGTCGATGTCTCTCTTAAAAAAGATGATTTAAATTTTTTATATAAACCATTGAAAAAAAGCAATAAAATAAAAAAAGAATTAATTAAAAATTAATCATCAAAGCCATTTTTTGATTTTTTCTGCCTCTTTTTCTAATTCGTTAAAATTTACTGGATCAGAGGAATGAAATTTGTAATTTAATCCATCTTTTCTGGGAATTATATGAAAGTGTAAATGAAATACTGTTTGTCCGGCTTCTTTACCATTTAATTGCATAATCATAACTCCTGTTGGTTCATATGCTTTTTTTATAGCCCTTGCAATTCTTTTTTTTGCATCCATTAAAAAGGTAAAATATTCCTCTGGAAGATTAAAAATATCCTCAGTGTCATATTTTGGTATTAAAAGTGTATGACCAGGAGTTTGTGGCATTACATCCATAAATGATAAAATATAGTCATTTTCTAATATTTTTACACAGTCAGCCTTACCTTTAATAATTTTTGCAAAAATATTTTCTTTATTATAAGTCATTTTTATTCATTTTTTATATGGAAGATAATTCTCAAGTATTTTTTTACTTTTTTCAACCTCTAAAACCTCATAGTCTAAGTATTTTTTTACAGCTTCATGAAAATTTCTCTCTTTCATCCAATGTGCAGAATATGTGATAACCGGTGTGTAACCTCTAGAAATTTTATGTGTTCCTTGAGCACCAGCCTCCACTGTTTTTATTTTATTTTTAATGGCATATTCAATTGCTTGGTAATAACATAATTCGAAATGAAGAAATTTATAATCAACCAGGGATCCCCAATTTCTTCCGTAGATAGTATTTTTTCCTAAGAAATTGAGCGCACCTGCTATGTATTTATTACCTTTTTTTGCCATTATTAAAAGAATTTCATTTTTCATTGTACTGCCAATTTTATAAAAAAAATCTTTTTTTAAGTAATCTTGTCCCCATTTCCTTGTGGTTGTATCAATATAAAATTGATAGAAATAGTCCCAATGCTCATCACTTATTTTGTCTTTCGTTAGATGTTCAATATTGATATCATTGTCAATGAATTTTAATCTTTCTTTTTTTATATTTTTTCTTTTTCTCGATGAAAGTGAATTGAGAAAATCAGAAAAAGTATCGTAATTATTATTTTTCCAATGAAATTGTTGGTCTTTTCTTATCAACCATCCAAGTTTTTCTAATTTTTGAGATTCTTTTTTTGTCAAAAAAGTAATATGAGCAGATGAAGCTTCAATTTTAGGACAAATTGAAATTATTTCTGATGAAATATATTCCATTATTTCATCATAATTAAATGTCTCATCTATTAAAAATCTACTACCAGTAACTGGAGTATATGGAATTGAGATTTGAAGTTTAGGATAATATTTTCCACCAGCTCTATGGTAAGCATTTGCCCATTCATAATCAAAGACATATTCACCAGAGGAATTAGTCTTTAGGTAAGAAGGGACAAAAGCGACAATTTGATTCATATTATTCTTGATAATTATATATGCAGAATTCCATCCAGAATTACTATTTATAGAATTACTTGACTCTAGGGCTTTTAGAAACTGATAACTGTTGAAGGGATTAAAATCTCTATTACTAGACGCGCAAAGATTCCATTTTTTTTCATCAATATTATTTAATGATGTTTCTATCTTGAAAGAAAATTTTTTCATTTAATTAAGTTTTAATTTCAAAAATCGCATCTATCTCAACCGACATGCCTAATGGAAGGGAGTTAGACCCAACAGCATATCTTGAGTGCCAGCCATTATCTTCAAAAATATCAATCATTAATTCTGAAGCTCCTTCAATTACTAATGCTTGATCGGTAAAATTAGGCTCACAATTAACAAAACCACCAAGTTTGATGCATCTATGTATTTTATCTAAATTATCGCAAGCTTTCTGGGCTTGAGCAAGAATCATTTTGCCGCATTCTTTTGCAGCATCCTTTCCTTCGTCTAAAGTTAAATCTAAACCAACCTTTCCAGTAATTAAGCCATTTTCATTGAAAGGACCTTGTCCAGAAATAAATAGGAGATTTCCAGAAAAAACATAAGGTAAATAGCTGGCAACAGGATCAGCTGGTTTTGGAAGTTTTATTCCTAAATCTATTAATTTATTTTTA
>CACOFZ010000017.1 GCA_902626605.1 uncultured PS1 clade bacterium | reverse complement strand
TAAATTTCGGGGTTAATTATGATTTTATTTAAAACTTTAAAAATTAGTATTTTTTATTCTTTATTCTTTGTATTAAGTGCTCAACTTCTATTGGCTGATGAGGCTATAAATGTTGAGACTAGATCACTTGTAATAGATGAAATAATTGTTACTGCTGAAAAAAGAACAGAGAGCTTACAGGATGTTTCTAAGGCTGTTACAGCACTTGGGGCTGACGAGTTAGAGACTAAAAATATTGTTGATTTTGTTGGTTTAAGTGCAATCGCACCAGGTGTAACCGTTGCAAAGAATGAAGGTTATAAAACCATTATATCAATAAGAGGTGTGGGTGATGAGACAAATCAGAATGCTATAGCCGCCCCTTCAGTTGCACTTCATATGGATGGAATTTTCATTGCTTCAAAATTTTCCTTAAGAACTGATTTTATAGATTTAGAAAGAATAGAGGTTTTAAGGGGTCCTCAAGGAACTCTTTTTGGTCAAAATTCAACTGGCGGGACTGTAAATGTTATTAGCAAATTACCAAGTTTTGATGGTTTTCAAGGCAAGGCTGATATTACATTGGGAAACTATGGTTTAACAAAAGTTAGAGGTTCTTTTAACACTCCATTATCAAGTAAAATTGCAACAAGAAACTCTTTTGTTATTACAGATAGAGATGGTTTTACTGATAATGTTATAAATGGACAAGATTTAGATGATGCTAACAATGTTAGTTTTAGATCCGATTGGTTATTTGATATTAACGATAACTCAACTTTAAGACTTTTCTTTCAATACTTTGATGCTGATAATAATGGCGCAGCCATGAAAGGCTTAGATGATAAAACCCCAAGTCCAAGAAAATTAGCTCAAGACTCAATGTCAGAATATCAATTAACCTCAGAAGTTTTTGGCCTTATTTATGAAACAGATCTAGGCTCAGCAAGTTTAAAAATTTTAGCTAGTTCACAAGAAGACGATATTTATGTTATGCGTGACAATGATAGACATAACTTTGGTGATGTTCATGCTGAAGGTCCATTAGCAGGACTTCCTTATATTGCTGCAGAATACCGACCTGAGACCTCTCTGGTTGAAACAAAGACTTTTGAAGTGAACTTAATTTCAAATGAGCCTCTTTTTGGGGTTATTGATTGGATACTTGGAGCATTTTACTTTGATCATGAAATTGAAAACCACATTTATGAAGTCAAAGATGTAAATAATGTAAAATTAGTTGATCAGATGGATGGTAAATTTACCCCTTATACTCATGACCCTATATGTTCAACGAATCCTTTTGCTGGTGTATGTTTTGCAGCATTTGGTGCTGAACTAGGTTTTATTTCAGACGCATTTCCAACCAGAGAATCTCAATCAATTTATGGACAAGCGACATTTAATATCAATGATGCCATGAGAGTAGTCTCTGGTTTTAGATATACTGAAGACACATTTTCAAGCGATGTTACAAACTTCTTCGGTTTACAATCTTATTTGATTGAAGATGATCTGGAAAAAACTACTGGTAGAATTGCTATCGAATATGATTTTGATGACGATACCATGACATATCTATCTTTTACAAAAGGCTTCAAACCAGGAGGTAGTAATCTAACTTTTGGTTACCCAGTTGATAATGAGCAGAATTTTGGTGCAAATCCAGCTCCGCAATTAGTTTTTCCATTATTTGAAAGTGAGACTATTGATGCTTATGAAATTGGTTTAAAAACAGATTTATTAGATAGTAGATTAAGAGCAAATATTTCTGCCTTTTTCTATAAATATAAAAATCTCCAATTCCAATCTACTGACCCTGATATTTACAGAGGCGGTGTGGCCAATATTCCTGAGTCAGAGATGAGTGGTTTAGAGGTTGAATTTCTAGGAATCCTATCAAATGAAATATCCTTTGATCTAAGATTATCATTCTTAGATACTGAAATTACATCTGACTACGAAGCTTTAGATAACATTAGAGCGGAGCTATATTTCTTTGGAGAGGAGCCAATTCGTTATAGTCTAAGAGAAAATATCAAAGGTAACAAACTTGCAAAAAGCCCTGAATTTAATGCAAATTTCGGATTAATGTATGAGAAAATATTACCTAATGGCAAACTTCTAACAGCAAACGCAGAATTAATTCATCGAGGCGATTTCCAACAAAGAGTTTTTAACAATCCTTTTGTGGATTACGTTGATGAGTATACTATTTATAACTTGAGCCTAAACTACGAATTTTCTGAGAGAATTGGTATAAATCTAATTGCCTTAAATATTTCAGACGAAGATGGTGTTAACTCAAGTATGACTGATGTTTTCGGTGTAGCAGGTACAGGTATTGAACTAATACCACCCAGACAGATTATGGGAAGGTTGAGTTATAATTTCTAATTAAAATTTATAGTTAAATAAAATAGATTGATCGTAATAAATATTACTTCTATATATTCTTGACTTTAAACAGAGAATATTAAGATTAATATCATGAAAAAGTTATTTATAGACTCAAATCAACTATTAGAAGACTCTTTTAAGTTAGCCTGGAAAGTTTATGAGAGCGGTTTTCGACCAAATTATATTGTAGGTGTTTGGAGAGGTGGAGCACCAGTTGGAATTGCAGTTCAAGAGTTACTCCACGTTCTTGGATTACCCTCAGATCACATTGCAATAAGGACAAGCTCTTATACATCTATTGGACAAAGATCAAAAAAAGTAAGCGTTTATGGTTTAAACTATGTGATTAAAAAACTTGAGTCAGAAGACTCATTGTTAATTGTTGATGATGTCTTTGATACCGGACTCTCGATTAGTCAAGTAATTTCGGATTTGAAAACAGCGTGTAAGAAAAATACTCCAGAAATAAAAATTGCTACACCCTATTTTAAGCCTTCAAACAATAAAACTAAAATAAAACCAGATTATTATATTCATAAATCTAATAACTGGTTGGTTTTTCCTCATGAGCTTGATGGTTTAAATTTTGAAGAGATTAGAAAAAATAAACCAGAAATGAAGAATTTAATTGATAAGATCACTTCTCTTAAATAAAAAATTCTTATATCCTTAATGATTAATAATTAAAAGAGCGTAAATGTCTAAAATCTATTTCCATAAAAACGATTTACCAACAGGAATTAAATTCAAGGACTCAGTTGCTGTTGATTCTGAAACACTTGGGTTAAGACCAGAGAGAGATCCACTTTGTTTAGTTCAACTTTCATCAGGAGACGGAAATGCTCATCTAGTTCAACTAAATAGAGATAACTATGAAGCGCCAAATTTAAAAGAAATATTAACAGACAATAATTGTTTAAAAATTTTTCATTTTGCAAGGTTTGATGTAGCTGTCTTTAAAAAGTATCTTAATATTGCATGTGAACCAATTTATTGTACTAAAATCGCTTCTAAACTTGTAAGAACTTATACTGATAAGCATGGATTAAAAGATTTGTGTAAAGAAACTTTAAATATTGATTTATCTAAACAACAGCAGAGTTCTAATTGGGGTGCAGAGGAATTAAGTGAAGAGCAAAAAAAATATGCAGCCTCTGATGTTATCTATTTGCATGAAATTAAATCCAAACTTGATCAACAATTAATTAAAATGAATAGGCAAAAGATAGCTAACAAATGCTTTTCCTTTATACAAACAAGAGTTGATTTAGATTTAAAGGGGTGGCCAGATATTGATATATTTAGTCATTGATTAAATGATAAATAAAGACCAAGTTCAAAATATTAGAATTAAAAGATTAAGATTTATTTTACCCTTAATTGCTTTATTGATAATTTTTTTAATAATTTTTCAATCTATCAATATTGTAACTACAAAAAATAATAAAAATTTTAATATTATTTTATCAGATCAATCGAATGATGGCGTTCTAAAGCCCTCAATGATTGGCGAAACTTCTTCAGGTCAGCCTTTTGTTTTAAATGCCCTTAGGGCAAGCCCTCTTGGGCCTGATCTTAAGGACATAGAATTAGAAAATGTGAGCATTACTTTAGGCAATGAAGGAGTTCAAACGATAAGTGTAAATTCTAGAAATGCAAAATATTTTGCAAAAAATAATATTGCAATTTTTTTTGACGATATTGTTTCTAAAACTTCAGATGGTTATGATTTTATCGCTCAAGTTGTTAACGTAAACCTGGAAACTGGATTTACTTTTCTAGATGGACCTGTTCAAGGAAGAAAAGGCGAAATTGAATTTGATGCAGGTCATGTAGAGATTCACGAAAGAGGAAATAAGATTTTTATATCTTCAGGTATTAAACTAATTTTACCCGCAAGCTTCATACAACAGATTGGTGAAGAATGATAATGATATTATCACTAAGAAATTATCTAATTTTAATTTCCATTTTTCTTAATTTTAATAGTCAATTATTGGCCAATGAATTGATGTCTTTTGATACCAATATAAACGCACCACTTAAGGTGGATGCTGATAAAATGTTTATTGATAAAATAGCTCTTGAGGGTGGGCTCTCAGGATCCGTAAGTATAAACCAAGGTCCGTTGAATTTTAGAGCAGATCAAATGGAATTTACTTTTACAAATAATACTTCAATGCCTATTATTAAAAATTTATATGCATCTAATGGTGTAGTAATTTCAAATCAAGATATGACTGCAACTGGAAATAATGCCTCTTATAGTGTAAGCAATAATGAGATTATTTTATTAGGAAATGTTACTGTTAAAAATAATTTTACAACATTAAAAGGTAACAAACTCTTAATTGATTTAGAGTCTGGTGCTATTAACTTCATAGCTGATGATAATCAAAATAACAGAGTTAAGGGCATTTTAAAGCAAAGTGATACAAAAGATGAATAATAGCACAAACAGTAAACCTTCAATTATAAGTAATAATGACAAAGGTCTTGAAATAAAACGTATAAGCAAGGTCTTCAATAATCGTCCTGTTGTTAGAGAGGTAAGCTTTGATATAAACAAAGGTGAGGCGGTTGGTCTTCTTGGTCCAAATGGATCAGGTAAAACTACTATTTTTTATACTATTATTGGCCTAATAAAACCAAATACGGGATCTATTTTTCTAAATGGTTTCGATGTAACAGATCTTCCAATATATAAGCGTTCAAAAAATGGCATTGGATATTTACCTCAAGAGGCTTCAATTTTTAGGGGCTTGAATGTCGAAGATAATATAAAATCGATACTTGAAATTGTTGAAACTGATAAGCAGATCATTGAGAGTAATTTAGATCAATTATTAACAGAATTTGATATCAGTCATTTAAGAAGAACTCCCTCGCTGGCCTTATCGGGCGGAGAAAGAAGAAGAGTCGAAATTGCTCGATGCCTTGCAGGAAAACCAAATTATATTTTATTGGATGAACCTTTTGCCGGAATTGACCCAATTGCTCTTGGCGAAATTAAAGAATTAGTTTCACACTTAAAGGATAAAGGTGTTGGGGTTTTAATTACTGATCATAATGTAAGAGAGACTATGGGCTTAATAGATAGAGCTGTTTTGATTCATGAGGGTTCTGTTTTAATTGAAGGTAAACCAGAGGAAATTATTAAAAATGACGATGTAAGACGCGTTTACCTTGGAGAGCGTTTTTCGATTTAAGTCTATGGTTATAAAGCTCATTATTATTTTTATTGATGGTTTAATAAATTCTGTCATAAATTGCTTTAATAAATATTTTGATTTTAAAACTAGGTCATCAAGGCAAGAATTTTGGCATTGGCAATTTTTCAGATTATTTTCATTACTACCAATAATTGGGATTGAAAGCTTAGGCTTTAAAGGCGCAAGTATTTTTTTCGCGGTAATATTCCTTATTCCTGATATTTCAGTTCAAGTTAGAAGATTTCATGATTGTAATATTACAGGATGGCTCTATTTAATTATAATTTTTCTAATTGCAGTATCATTTTTTTATCAATCATTATTTTTATTTTGTTTTACCCTTTTCATTTTGTTATACCTTAATTGCTTAAAAGGCAGTGATGGCGCAAATAATTATGGTGAAAAAATTTAGCGAGAACATGGATTTTTTTAAAAAAATAATCTTCTATTTTATCAAATTTCTAAAATCGATATGGATTTTTATTTCTTATATTCCAACTTTTTTTATCAGAACTTTTACCATTTTAATTATCATATTTATCATATTTGGTTATTTTTCAAAATTCACTACAAATTTAAAAACTGGAACTGCATTATTTATACAAATGGATGGTGTACTTGTTGAGCAGGCAAAAAGTAAAAGTAGTTTTGATTTATTTTTCGAGAGTGGTGAGCAAAATGAAATTGAAATTAATAAAATTGTCAATGCAATTAAATTAGCCGAAGATGACAAGAATATAGAAAGTATAGTTATTGATTTTAGTAATTTTATTGGAGGCTATCCAGCAGATATAATCTATCTTTCAGAAATTTTGTTAAAATTTAAAGAAAATACTAAGAAAAGTATTATTGCAATAGCTGATTATTATTCGCAGTCCTCATATATTTTAGCATCCACTGCAGATGAAATAATTGCTAATCGAAATGGTGGGGTTTCTATTTACGGATGGTCTTCTAAAAGAGTATTTATAAAAAATTTATTAGATAAACTTAAAATAGAGGTTATTGAGTTTTCTAAGGGTGAATATAAAAGTGCAACTGAAATTTTTACCAGGGAATCAATGAGCAATGAGTCAAAGGAAGCAAATGAAAAATTACAAAGTTCTATTTGGAAATTTACGACTAACTTTATTGAGGAAAATAGAAATCTTGAGACCGGTAAAATTAATTTTTATTTAGAGAATATAGATATTTTAGCAAAGGATAATAATTTTGATTTTGCTAATTTAGCCTTAAATTACGGTCTTATAGATAGTTTAAAAACGAGATCTGAAATTCAAAAATATCTGAGTGATAAATTTCCTGATCTAAAAAAAGATTGGAGATACATTAATATAAATGAATATTTAAAAACTCAGCCAACTAATAGTGAAAATATAATAGGAGTAATTTCAGTTGCTGGTACCATTATGGACGGTAATCAGCCAAGAGGTACTGCAGGTGGAGAGAATATTTCTTTACTTATTAAAGCTGCCAGAGAGGAAAAAAATCTTAAAGCTCTTATTTTGAGAGTAAATACTCCTGGAGGTAGCGCTTTTGCATCAGAGCTTATTAGGGAAGAGCTCAAAGAAATTAAGAGTCTTGATATACCAATCATTGTTTCAATGGGTGGTGTTGCAGCCTCAGGCGGGTATTGGATAGCAGCAGAGTCAGATTTTATATTTGCTCACGAAACTACTGTGACAGGTTCTATTGGTGTCGCGGCTCTTTTATTTAATGCACAGGAAACAATAAAAAAGATAGGACTAAATGAAGATGGAATTGAAAAGTCACCTTTTTCCGATTTTAATAGTGGCGTTCTTTTAACAAATCCCTCCGACAGATTAATTGATCTTATTCAGGGTTCGGTAGACAAGCTTTATGACGATTTTATATATATTGTATCAAATGGAAGAAATTTATCACCTGATAAGGTTAATAATATAGCAAGAGGCAGGGTTTGGTCAGGAAGCGATGCCTTGGATAAGGGTCTTATTGATGAGATAGGATCTTTTGATGATGCTATTAACAAGGCAAAAGATATAGCAAATATTGAGGATTATAGGATTAAAAGATTTGATCAGAAAAAGAATGACTTCACTTTTCTTAAAAAATTTTTTGGACTAATGGGTGTTCAGGAAAAATATAGTAACAATAAAAATTTATTTTATAATTTAAAGAATGATTTCTTAAAAACTGTTAAATGGTCAGAAAACCTAAATGATCCTGATAATTTATATTTTCTCTGCGATGAATGTATAGTTAAGTATTAATCTAATTACTTGCCCCATAGCATCTATAGGGTTATAACTCTTTGAAACTTACTAATATATCAAGTGGAGTACAAAATGGCAGTTCCAAAAAGAAAGGTGAGCCCCTCTCGAAGAGGAAAGAGGAGAGGCGGTCATCAATCAGAAAATCCTACTTATGTAGAAAATAAAGACTCTGGAGAACTTCATAGGCCTCACCATATTGACCTAAAAACAGGTATGTATAATGGTCGTAAAGTTATAGAGACTAAAGAACCAAAATAAACTTTTATTTTGTTTATCTCCAAAAAAAGTTCTAATTTCCTCATTTATAGTATTAATTGTGTGAAAACTAAATTTATACAAAAAAATTACTAAGGAAAATTGCTCACTATAAAATTTATATCTTTAAGATCTTTAATTGAGACTATTCTTATATTCTAGTAATAATATTTATTCAATTGGTGCCAAAGACTAGAATATATTTAATCTTTACCATTCATTCCTGAGTTCTCTTAATTTTAAAAAAAACTTCTTTTGTGCTTGGATTTTTTGATAAATCAGGAAAATCATCCCTTAATTTATCTATAATTTCTTTATTTTTTAATCTAAAAAAGGAATTCACTTCTTTCTCAATTTCAATTGTTGATATTAATGCATCTTCAGGATTTTTTACAATTGTTCCTTCAATCATCTCTTTAGCTTTAATATTTTCTGGTTCTCGATCTAAAGTAAATTTTAAATTATTTTCCCAATAATCATGCCCAGGGTAGATTTTTGTATCATTTGGTAACTTAAATAGTTGATTTATGAAGGTATTATATAATTCATCGGGATCGCCACCTCCCTTACAATGTCCTACACCAGCATTAAATAATGTGTCGCCACAAAATAACGAGGGGTTTTCGTTGTTTGCAAATAAACATACGTGACTCATGGTGTGGCCAGGTGTATCTAAAACATCTAAAGTGATTGAACGACCTATCTTAACATTATCACCAGCCGATAAACCAATGTCTATTCCATCGATTGTATCTTTTGCATTTTTATGTGCCAGAAGTTTTGCATTAGTAGATTCTACTATGCTTTGATTACCACCAATATGATCCCAGTGTTCGTGAGTATTTAATATTTTTGTAATTTCCCAGCCTTTTTTCTTACAAATTGTAAGGCATTTTTCGTGATCGAGGGGGTCAATTGCCATAGCTTCTCCTGTTTCAGGGCATACAATTAAATAATTAAAATTACGAAATTGATTACCTGTCCATATTTGTTCTACAATCAACTATATCTCCATAGGAATTTTAAATTAAATTAGAGTATATAATATGAAAATAAATATTGAAAATTTTAAAAATTTTTATTCTAGTTTTTTAGGCAGATCTGTAGTTCAAATCATTTCAAAGAAAATTTTATTGCTTTGGCCAGATTTTAATAATTCAAACAATGCTGTGATAGGCTATGGATTTCCTTTTTTAGGAATATTTAAATCTAATTTCCAAAGACTTTTTTTTCTTATCCCTAAAAAATTTGGATTACTTAATTTTTTTGTGGAGGATAAAAATTTAACAGTTTCAATCAACGAAAACACTCTCCCTATAGATGACCTCTCTATAGATCGATTGCTAGTTGTAAATTGTTTTGAATATTTATATGACCATAAAAAATTTTTAAGGGAAGCTTGGAGGGTTTTAAAAAAAGATGGAGAGATTATAATTATAGTACCAAATAAATTAGGTTTTTGGCGTTTCTTCTATAAAAAAACATTAAAGTCTCTAAGAACATTCAGTTCTTATGAATTAGATTTATTATTATCAAATAATTTTTTTACTCTTATTGATATAGAATATTGTTTATTTATTCCACCATCTAAAAAAAAGTTTCTAATCAATAAGTTAAAATTATTTGAATTTTTAAATAATCCTTTAACAAAGTATTTCTCTGGAGTGATAGTTATAAAGGGCAAAAAAAACTATTTAGCTCCAATTACAAAGGATAAAAAGTTAATTAATCAAAAAATTAAAGTTGATATAAAAGCTTAGTTTTTTATTAAAAAAATTGCCTCCTCTCCAAAAAAATTTGACCAATTATTTGGAGAGCCATTATATGATTTAATATTATTAGATGAAAGAACAATTGTTTTTTCAATTTTAATATTTATCTCCCGACATAAATCAACAAAATCAAGTATACTGCATAAGTGAATATTTGGAGTATCATACCAATTGTTAGAAAGTTTTTTCGTAATAGGCATTTTACCATAAGTCGTAAAGCTTACTCTTACTTTCCAAAAACCAAAATTTGGTATTGAGACAATTGCTTTTTTGCCAATTCTAACTAATTCGATTAAAATATTCCTTGGATTATTAGTTGCTTGGATTGTTTGACTTAAAATTACGCAATCAAATGACTGATTTGGATATAGGCTTAGATCACTATCAGCATTTCCTTGAATAACCGACAAACCCTTTGAAACGCATTGATTTACTCTTTCTTGTTTAAGCTCAAGACCTTGACCTTTAACATTTTTTTTGTCTTTTAAGGATTGTAATAACTCTCCATTACCACAACCTACATCAAGTATTCTTGTATTATTGTCTACAAGAGATGTTATTAATTCCAAATCAGTTCTATTCTTATTCATTATATTTTTGCCTCTATAGAGACTGAATTAATGAAACCTCTCATTGCATCATCAAATTCTGGTTCTTCCAAAAGAAACGCATCATGACCTTTATCAGATTCAATATTAACAAAACTAACATCAGCACCCCCCGCGCTTAATGCTCTTACAATCATTAAGTTTTCAGATGGTGGATAAAGCCAATCTCCAGTAAATGATGCTATCAAAAACTTAATATTAGTTTTCTCGAAAATTTCTGTTAAACTTTTTTTATGAGTTTTTTCTAAATCAAAATAATCCATAGCTCTTGTAATATAAAGATAAGAGTTAGCATCAAATCTATCCACAAAAGTTAGGCCTTGGTGTCTTAAATAGCTTTCGATTTGAAAATCAGCATCAAATCCAAAACTTATCTCCTCTTTATCTTGAAGTCTCCTTCCAAATTTTTTCGTAAGGGAAGCTTCAGATAAATAAGTAACATGAGCTGTCATTCTTGCAATTGATAACCCTTTGGTAGGATGTGAACCAACTTTTATATAGTTACCACCGTTCCAATCTGGATCAGCCATTATTGCCTGTCTACCAAGTTCATGAAATGCAATATTTTGTGCTGTATGTTTGGAAGATGTGGCAATTGGTATTGCAGAGAGAATATTAGATGGATAAGAAGCTGCCCATTCAAGAACTTGCATTCCACCCATTGATCCTCCAATAACTGATAAAAGTTTGTCAATTTCCAGATGCTGAATTAACCTCATTTGTGCATTAACCATATCAGAAATAGTTATAACAGGAAAATTTAGCCCATACTCCTCACCGGTAGATGGATTAATCGAAGTAGGACCAGTAGACCCTAGGCAACCTCCAAGAACATTTGCACAAATTACAAAATATTTATCAGTATCAATAGGTTTTCCGCTACCAACCATCCTATTCCACCAACCATTTTTATTTGTTAAAGGATTTTTGCTTGCTAAGAATTGATCTCCAGAAAGAGCATGGCAAATTATTATTGCGTTTGATTTATTTTTGTTGAGCTTACCGTAACTCTCATAAGCCACAGTAAGCTCGTCAATACTTGTTCCATTTTCAAGTAGAAGAGGCTTAGTATCTGTAAAGTATGAACATGGCAGTTTATTTTGATCAGTATTCATAACAATAAGATAACCCTCTATTGGAAATATTAGAATTAATATTTAATTAATTCTTTAAAACCTCCATCCATAGCCGATACTTACAGCTAGTGGGTCAAGATCTACTGATGCAGTTGCAATACCAGCAGGCCCAGCATCAATTACTGTATCAGTTGAAAGTTTATATTTTTTAATGTCTATATTGAAATAGTTATTTTCATTAATGACATAATCAAAACCAATATTTAGTGCAAAACCAACCTCATCTTTATAGCTAATACCCACAGCGTCACCAGGATTGTCATCATAGAAAAAAGTATAATTTATTCCAGCACCTATATATGGTAAGAATCTACTTTCACTATTAAAATGATATTGAAGAGTAAATGTAGGTGGTAAAACTTTAACTGTACCTAAATTAACATCTCCAAGAGCTGTTCCGATAGCTTTTACATTATGTTCAGTAGTTCCAAAAATTGCTTCAATAGCAATATTATCAGTTAAAAAATATCTAATATCCAATTCTGGTACCGTATCATCATCAACTTTTGCTTCACCTCCAATTGAGGTTACTGACTTTTCATCAGGATCTAAATTTAAAACTTTAAGACCAACTAACCATTTACCAGCACTTTTAAACGCTGTTATTTCCTGAGAATTTACCTTTAGTGGGCTTATAGATATGAATAAAACTAATACCAAAGATGATATTAGTGATAGAGTTTTTTTAAAGAATTGTTTTTTCATTTTTTCCTCTCTTTAGTGCTTTTAGGAAATCTAGGGTGCACAATCTGAAAATCAAATACCCAGCTTCTTTAGAAAGCTAAACTTAACTATGTTAACAAATAAGAGAGGGACCTTTTTTTGCTAAATAAGCCACATTAAAGTTACCACCTTCGCAGGTTATTGCAGGTTGGCAGGGATTTCTCCCTCTCAAAATGTTACTTGATACATAAGACTTATTTTTATTAATTGCAAATAAAATATGCTTAGTAATGAATTTTAAAGTTATGTTATAAGGATTTAATAAGTTATATAAAAAACTAAAATTTCTTTTTTTGAGATTTTAATAATATAACTATTAATCAGAATAATGTTGTTTAAATATGAATAAACCGATACCAAATAATTTTTTAAATGATTTAAAACCTTACAAAGGTGGGGCTAGTAATATTAATGGCGTTGATAAAATATTTAAATTATCCTCTAATGAAAATCCATTTGGCCCAAGCGAAAATGTAATAAATGCATATAATGAAGCTGTTAAAGATATAACAGTATACCCTGATCCATCAAATTCATTGTTAATAAAAAAGTTATCTAAATTCTATTCTGTTAACCAAAATAATATAATTTGTGGATGTGGCTCAGATGAAATACTTCATTTGCTTGCTAGGGCTTATTTATCTGGAAATGATGAAGCAATTGTTTCTGAGAATTCTTTTGCAGTTTATCCTCTAGCTATTCAAGCATCAGGCGCAAGAGTAGTTAGAGCTAAAGAGGTAAATTTTCAAACACAAATAAAGTCAATTTTAGATTTAGTAAATAATTCTACAAAAATGGTTTTTATTGCTAATCCAAATAATCCAACTGGGACTATGGTTTCATATGAAGATTTAATAAATCTTCATAAAAATCTTCCGTCTAAAATACTATTAGTCATTGATGAAGCTTACATAGAATATGTAAATGATAACGATTACTCATCATTTATCTCTTTGGTTGAAGATAATGATAATCTTGTTGTTACAAGGACTTTTTCAAAAGCTTATGGTCTCGCTGGCTTAAGAGTAGGGTGGGCTTATTGTCCTGATGAGGTGATTAATGTTTTAGGTCGATTAAGGATACCTTTTTCAGTAAATTCCACAGCTCAAAAAGTTGCAGTAGCTGCTGTTAATGATCAAAATCATATTTTGAAATCAATAGAGCATAATAGTTTATGGCTACCAAAAATTTCTAAAGAACTTGATAATCTTGGATATTTAACAATTCCAAGTAACTGTAACTTTGTTTTGTTTCAGGTTCCAAAGACTTTAAGTTTTGATGCAAATCATGTTTTTAATTTTTTATGTTCTAAAGGTTTAATTCTTAGACAAATGCATGAGTATAATTTACCAGATTTTCTGAGGGTCAGTATTGGGAATGATGAAGCAAATAATCTCTTTATTAAATCCTTAAGGGAGCTTTCACAATAATATGAAAAATAACTTTGAAACAGTTTGTATTATTGGACTTGGATTGATAGGGGGTTCAATTGGCCTCAGTATGAAGAAAAATAACTTTGAGTCAAAAATTATTGGCTATGCAAAAACCGATAAAACTCGGTCAAAGGCGGTTGAAAGAGGTCTTGTTGATGATACTGAAAAAGACTTAGCTAAAGCCGTTGATGGTGCTGACCTGATAATATTAGCAACACCTTTATCAACATTTAAACCAATAATTACAGAAATTGCTCCTTTTTTAAAAAAAGGTAGTATTGTTACTGATACTGGATCAGCAAAGTTTACTGTTCTAGAGGAGTTAAAGGATTTAATCCCAAAGGAAGTTGAATTTATTCCAGGTCATCCTATAGCTGGTACAGAGGAATCTGGTCCTGAATCTGGTTTTCCTGAGTTATTTGAAAATAGATGGTGTATTTTAACTCCAACAAAAGACAATTCAGAAGAGGGCGTTGAAAGTATTAAGTTTTTTTGGGAATTACTAGGTTCAAAAGTTGAAATTATGGATGCCTTACACCATGATAAAGTACTGGCAATAACAAGTCATATTCCTCACCTTATAGCTTATAATATTGTTGGAACAGCAAATGATTTAGCTAACGTAACTGATTCTGAAGTTGTAAAATACTCAGCTGGTGGATTTAGAGATTTTACAAGAATTGCAGCATCTGATCCAAAAATGTGGAGCGATATTTTTACATATAATAGTGAAGCAGTTTTGGAGATGTTGGATTTATTTTCAAATGATTTAGTAAAATTAAAAGAATCTATTTTAAAAAAAGATACAAATATGCTTTTTTCTAGCTTCGAAAAAACAAGAAATGTAAGAAAAAGAATTATTGATGCAGGTCAAGACGATAATAAAATTGATTTTGGTAGGAAAAAATAAATAATTAACTAATTAATAGCACCCTCGACTAGGATTTTTGTTTCGCTTTCTATAATAGTCTCTAATTTTTTTTCAAATTTGTCTCTACTTAAGCCGGGTTCGATAGGCTCAATAAATTTTACTATAATTTTTCCTTTATTTCTTTTAAGACCTTTCGTCTCCCAATATACACCAGAATTAAGAGCAACAGGAACACATGGTATATTTAAAAATTTATATAAGGCTGTAACTCCAGGCTTATATTTATTCTTCTGTCCTACTCGACTTCTTGTACCTTCTGGAAAGATTACGATCGGTCTTTTCTCTTGTTTGCAGTCTTCTCCCTGCCTAATTAATTTTTTTAAAGCCTTACTGTGACCTTTCCTGTCAAGCCAAATCATTTTTGCCTTAATGGCATGTAGCCCATAAAATGGTATTAATATAATAATTCTCTTTAAAACCATTGCTGCATCAGAGAAAAAAGCAGTGAAAAAAATTGTATCCCAAATAGATTGATGTTTTGACGCTACTACAAATGGACCTTTAGGAATATTATTAATACCTTGGACACTCCAATTTAAACCATCATAATTTTTAAAAAATGATAACATTATTTTAGA
>CACOFZ010000016.1 GCA_902626605.1 uncultured PS1 clade bacterium | reverse complement strand
CATCACTAATAACTGTATTATCTAATTTAAAATCTCCATGAAGAAGTGATAAAGAGGCCTCTGAAGGTAATTTATTTAAGATATCTTTATAAACCTTTTCAATTTCTTTATCTTTTTTAGACTCATCATGAAATATTTGATCATACCAAAGAGATAAATTTCTTTTCATGAATCCTTGATTTTTTTTAAAAGAAAGACCTAGTTCATTAATATCATAACCATGAAGTTTTCCTAAAACTTCAGCTAAGGATTTGTATATTTTTTGTTTATCTTGAAAGTTCTCATTTGGCAAAAGAGGATTAAAATTAATATCACCTTCTTCGAAATCCATTACATAAAACATTCTTCCAATTAATTCTGAGTTATTGCAAAGAACAAAAGGTTGTGGGCACTCAAAACCTTTAATAAATAAAGCCTTAAGAACAGAAAATTCACGATCAACTCTATGGGCGCCTCTAGCTAAATTACCTGGAGGTTGTGTTCTTAATACTTTCAAATTTTTTTTATCATCCCTTATCAAAAATGTAAGGCTGTACTTGATTGGGAGCTATCCTCTTTCGGTGAACCTTTAGTTGATATAAGCTTTCAAATTATTAATTGGTTGATACCCTCAGGTGTGCTGTATGGGATAGGGGGAGCTTGGAAAAAAAATGGACTACCATCCGCAAGTGACTTTCTATCTTGGTATGAATATTCTTATAAAAAAAATGGAAGAAGAAGGTCACGAATTATGTCAGCCACTTGAAGAAGCAGAAAATTAATGGTCAGCACATGTTTCTGAGGTACATAAGCAAACATTGATGGATGTCGGTGATCAGGTTCATTCCTGGATGATGGGAGCTAATATAGAGAATAAAAATGCAAGAGTTCTAATTTATTTTGGAGGAGCCGGAGTTTATTATGATAGGCTAAGAGAATCTGTTAAAAAAGATTTTCCAGAATTAGCATTTAGCTAAATTTACAAAATTTAATTTAATTGATTGCTAAATTCACCTGACCAAAAAATAAGTGGCTTCTTATTTATATTTAAAATTTCAAAATTATTTACATTTCCAATTATGATAGAATGATCTCCTGCAGAAATTATTTCTCTTTTTGAACAAGCTATCCAACCTATAGATTTATTAAAAATAGGACCAAAATCGTGATTAATAAAGTCTATATCTTTTAAGCTATGATTATTTTTTATTGATAAAAGTCTAGCTATATTTAGTTGATCATCAGATAAAAAATTAAAAATATACTTATCTTTATTAATAATTTCTTCATATATATCTGAATCATTATCGATACACCATAATGCAAGAGGCGGATCTAAAGAAACTGAAGTAAAAGAATTTATGGTAATTCCTTTTGGTTTATTATTTTTACCATAGTAAGAAATTGCACAAACACCTGTAGCAAATTTTCCAAATATATCTCTTAAAGGTCGATTTTGAGGATTTTCAGAGTTCATTGAAATGACTTATAGGTAAAATTTATTAATTTAGTCGTTTATTCTTACGGGAAGAGATAAATAACCCTTAACAAATGAAGAATTCACTCTATCAGGCTCAGCTAATACCTCAATATTATTAAATCTTTTCATAATTTCTTCCCATAATATTTCCAACTGCATATCAGCTAATCGATTACCAACGCATCTGTGAATTCCAAATCCAAAAGAAAGATGAGTTCTTGGTCTTTCCCTGTCAATTATAAATGCATTAGGATTATCAATTACTTCATCATCTCTATTACCAGATACATACCACATAACAACCTTATCGCCCTTTTTTGTTTTTCTCCAAGAGTCAGGTAACGTAATGAGCCTATTTCATTACTTTCACATTTTACCTCATCTATAATAGGAGGTGGAAGAAGAGCGCCAATATTTTTAAAGTCTGATATCCTTTTCCATAAATAGGTTTTGGGAACATCGACAATTCTTTGATGTTTTGCAGATGAAACAATCATAATTATAAAATCTCCATTTTTTCAATATTGCAAGTTTCAGTACTCATGATATGTTATTTATTATTTAAAAAAAATCATAATATTATAATTATTTTAGGAAATATAAATTGGGTAAAAAAGTTGACTATGATGCTATTATCGTTGGCGCAGGTTTTGCAGGATTAGCGCTTATTCATCATCTGAGGAAATTAGGTATTTCACTAAAGGTTTTTGATAAAGCCTCTGGAATTGGTGGCACATGGAACTGGAATAAGTATCCTGGTGCAGCCACTGATAGTGAGAGTTATTACTATTGTCTATCTTTTTCAAAAGAAATTATGCAAGAATGGACTTGGTCAGAAAGATATCCTGGTTGGGAAGAGACCAATCGTTATCTTCACTTTGTAGCAGATAAATGTGACATGTGGCCTGATATCCAACTTGATACTGAAATTATAAGCGCTGAATTTAATAATGATGAAAAAATTTGGTGCGTTACAACCAGTAATGATGAAAAATTTAATTGCAAATACTTTATAAGTGCAATGGGAATGATTTCTCATCCAGTCATTCCAAATATAAAAGGTTTAAATAAATTCGAAGGTCCTTGTTTCCACTCTTCAAGATGGCCTCAGGAAGGGCTTGATTATAAGGGAAAGAAAATAGGCATAATTGGATGTGGAGCATCTACTGTCCAAATGCTTCCTGTAATGGCAAAAACCGCTAAAAGTGTAACAGTTTTTCAACGAACTCCAAATTTCGTTCTACCTGCAATGCAGAAGCCAATGACTCCAGAATGGGAAAAAGAAATTAAAGACAATTATGATGAAATCATTAATAAATGCAGAAATCATGTTTTTGGCATGGCTTTTGATAGTCCTGTTGGGCGTAATGCCGTTGATACGCCGCCTGATGAGCGCGAAAAAATATTTGAAGAAAACTGGAAAGGAAGTTTTCGTTGGGTTTTTGAAACGTTTGACGACCTATTAGCGAGTCCAGAAGCTAACAAAATGGCAGCTGATTTTGTCATAAAAAAAATGAAAGAAAAAGTCAAAGATCCTGCTATTGCTGATCTATTGACACCAAAAGGCTATCCTTTATTTGCTAAAAGACCTCCACTTGATCATGGATTTTATGAAGCTTTTAATAGAGAAAATGTTCATCTTGTGGATATCAAAAAAAATGAACCAATATCAGAAATATATGAAAAAGGTGTTAGAACAATTAAAAATGATTTCTCTTTTGATATTATAATTTTAGCTACAGGTTTTCAAGCATATACAGGAGCCCTTGAAGCATTTGATATTAAGGGAAGTAGTGGTACAACAATAAGGGATAAATGGAAAAAAGAGTCTAAATCAATTATGGGAGTATGCATTTCAGATTTCCCAAATTTATTTACCATAACTGGTCCTCAAGCTCCTTTTGCTAACCTACCAACATCGATTGAACAAAATGCACTTTGGATTCATGATTGTATAAAAAAAATGGAAGAAGAAGGTCACGAATTATGTCAGCCACTTGAAGAAGCAGAAAATGAATGGTCAGCCCATGTTTCTGAGGTACATAAGCAAACATTGATGGATGTCGGTGATCAGGTTCATTCCTGGATGATGGGAGCTAATATTGAGAATAAAAATGCAAGAGTTCTAATTTATTTTGGAGGAGCCGGAGTTTATTATGATAGGCTAAGAGAATCTGTTAAAAAAGATTTTCCAGAATTAGCATTTAGCTAAATTTACAAAATTTAATTTAATTGATTGCTAAATTCACCTGACCAAAAAATAAGTGGCTTCTTATTTATATTTAAAATTTCAAAATTATTTACATTTCCAATTATGATAGAATGATCTCCTGCAGAAATTATTTCTCTTTTTGAACAAGCTATCCAACCTATAGATTTATTAAAAATAGGACCAAAATCGTGATTAATAAAGTCTATATCTTTTAAGCTATGATTATTTTTTATTGATAAAAGTCTAGCTATATTTAGTTGATCATCAGATAAAAAATTAAAAATATACTTATCTTTATTAATAATTTCTTCATATATATCTGAATCATTATCGATACACCATAATGCAAGAGGCGGATCTAAAGAAACTGAAGTAAAAGAATTTATGGTAATTCCTTTTGGTTTATTATTTTTACCATAGTAAGAAATTGCACAAACACCTGTAGCAAATTTTCCAAATATATCTCTTAAAGGTCGATTTTGAGGATTTTCAGAGTTCATTGAAATGACTTATAGGTAAAATTTATTAATTTAGTCGTTTATTCTTACGGGAAGAGATAAATAACCCTTAACAAATGAAGAATTCACTCTATCAGGCTCAGCTAATACCTCAATATTATTAAATCTTTTCATAATTTCTTCCCATAATATTTCCAACTGCATATCAGCTAATCGATTACCAACGCATCTGTGAATTCCAAATCCAAAAGAAAGATGAGTTCTTGGTCTTTCCCTGTCAATTATAAATGCATTAGGATTATCAATTACTTCATCATCTCTATTACCAGATACATACCACATAACAACCTTATCGCCCTTTTTTATTTTTTTACCTCTAATCTCTGTATCTTTAAGAGCAGTTCTTCTCATATAGGCTAGTGGTGTTTGCCAACGAATAATTTCTGGAATCATTGAAGAAATTAAATCATGGTTTTTTCTAAGCTTATCATATTGATCAGGATTTTCATTTAGAGCCAAAACACCACCTGTCATCGAATTTCTTGTAGTATCATTTCCGCCGACAATCAAAAGAATTAGATTACCTAGATACTCCATTGGTTCCATATTTCTAGTGAGAGGATTATGTGCAAGCATAGAAACAAGGTCTGTTTTAGGTTCAGAGTTAACTCTCTCATTCCATAATTTAGTAAAGTACTCTAAACATTCAAATAATTCTGCATATCTTTGTTCGTCGGATTCAATAACTCCATCTCCAGGTCTTGCCGTGGCAACGTCTGACCACCTAGTTAATTTATATCTATCTTCAAATGGAAAATCGAATAAAGTTGCAAGCATTTGCGTTGTTAACTCAATAGAAACAGTCTGAACCCAGTCAAAAGGTTCACTCCTTGGTAAACTGTCCAATACATTTTGTGTTCTTTCTCGAATAAGACCTTCCATATTTTTTAAATTACCAGGCGCAACTACTGGGTTTACAGCTTTTCTTTGAATATCATGTTTTGGAGGGTCCATAGCAATAAACATTGGCGTGGTAAATTCTTCTGGTGGATCAAAAAGTGTTATTGCAGGTTCTGAAGAAAAAATATCATGATTTGTATCAACATGCATAATATCATTATATTTTGTTACAGACCAATAAGGACCAATTTCCTCATCAAGAAATTCACCCATACCCATGTCAAAAGGTCTTTTACAGTAATGGACAGGATCTTCATTTCTCAAACGTTCAAAATAAGACCACATAACATTATTTTTAAACAACAAAGGATCTGCAGGATGAATTTGATCCAATGGAACAGAATAAGCTTCAGGTATTTCTATTTTTTTATCCATTTTAACTCTTTAACAAAATCAATCACTTAACAATACAGAAAAAAAAAATTTCGTCCATTTATATTAACCATTATTAATAATTTTCCAAACTTTCATTGGGGTAATGGGCATATCAAGCTCTTTAAAATTATATTCTGACAAAGCATCATAAACAGCATTTACATAAGCAGTTGTTGAAGCAACTGTTCCTGCTTCTCCACAGCCTTTTGCCCCCAACATATTGGTTGTACACTCTGCTTCTTCATTAAAATCCAAATCAAGGTGAGGGAATTCATCGGCTCTTGGCATATGATAATCCATATACGAACCATTAATTAACTGCCCTGACTCTTCTTCAAAAATTGCATGCTCGCCCATAGCTTGACCTAAGCCTTGAACAATACCTCCGTGTACCTGACCAGCTACTAGAAGTGGATTAATTATTTTTCCGAAGTCATCTGTTGCAGAATAATTATCAATATTTATTCTTCCTGTTTCTTTATCAATAGATACTTCACAAACATGACAACCATTTGGAAATGTTGGATCTTTATGTTCGTAAGCACTCTCACCATCAAGAATCTGAGTGTTTGACTGACTTTCAGCTAATTTAGCTATTGAGAATAAGTCAATATTTCTGTTTGTTCCCCTTACCTCAAATAAAGGACCAGCATTTGTAGTATATTCAATATCATCAATAGAGGCTTCAAGCTCATTTGCTGCTATCTCAATACCTTTCTTTAACATGGCTTCAGAGGCATCATTAATTGCTCCTGCAGCCATATATAATGATTTTGAACCACCTGTTCCACCTCCACCAGGTAAATCATCACTATCACCAAAATGAACAGAGACATCTTCAGGATTTACACCTAATTTTTCAACTAAAATTTGAGTCCAAGCTGTTTCATGGCCTTGTCCAGTAGCCATAGTTCCTGCATAAACTTTTACTGATCCATCACCAGAGACTACTACTCTAGAATTTTCAGAGCCTTCTCCTTGAGTTCTTTCAACATAATATGAAACGCCAATACCTTTGAGATAATTAGTATCGCTAGCAGATTTTTTTCTATTAATAAAATCACTATAAGATGAATTTACAATAGACATTTCAGTAGTTTTTTGGAAATCGCAGCTATCAAAGGGAAGAATAGAACCTTCATTTTTTCCAATTTCTTCTGGTTGAACAAAATTTTTAATTCGCAATTCTAAAGGATCAAAACCAAGATCATCTGCTGCTTTATCAACTAATCTTTCAATAACATAGCTTGCCTCGGGACGACCTGCTCCTCTATAGGCATCTACAGGAACGGTATTTGTATAAACAACATTAACTTTATTATACAAAGTAGGAATTTTATAGACACCAACATGCATTCCAGCACCAGCTAGCGTAGGTATAAATATCCCATATTGAGATAAATAAGCCCCAACAGCAGCTACTGTATCTACCTTTACACCTAAAAAGTGACCTTCTTTGTCAATAGCAATTGAAGCTTTAGTTACATGATCTCTTCCATGAGAATCGCTTAAAAAAGCTTCTGATCTTGTAGAGGTCCATTTAACCGGCCGATTTAGAGATCTACTTGCAAACATTGTGGCAATATATTCAGGAAAACACATCATTTTCAAACCAAATCCACCACCAACATCGTTTGTTATAACTTTAACTTGTTTTTTCTCAACCCCAAGAGAAGCCGCAAGTCTCTCTCTCATTGCATGAGGTCCTTGGCTTTCTACATAAACAGTAAAGTGATTATCATCTTTATTAAAATCTGATGTAGCAGATCTTGGTTCAATAGGGTTTACAACAATTCTATTATTGATGAGAGTTACCTCTGAAACATGATCAGCCTTATCTTTTACATCACTCCATTCTTTCTCAGAACCAAGCTCCCAATCTACAGCTAAATTTGAACCAAATTCTTCAAAAAGTATTGGTGAATCCTTTTCTAATGCCTTTGCTGTATCTGTTACACATGGCAGTTCTTCATAATCGATCTCTATAAACTCTGACGCATCAAGTGCTTGATTAGTGGTCTCTGCAACAATAAAGGCGACTGGGTCACCAACATGTCTAACCTTACCAACAGCCAATATTGGTCTCTTGCTTGCATTCATCGGTGATCCATCTTTATTTTGTAAAAAATCGATAACAGACATATGAGAGATTCCCTCTTCCTGAAGCCTATCTCCAGTAAATATATCAATTACACCAGGCATTTTTTTAGCTTTATCAATATTAATCGAAATAATTTTTGCATGAGCATATGGTGATCTAGTAAAAACGCCATGAGCCATGTTCGGTAATTTTTGATCGTCAGTAAAATTACCTTGACCTGTAATAAGCCTTACATCCTCAATTCTGGTTACCGGTTGTCCAACAGCAAATTTCATAAAATCCCCTACTTATTCTTTATAACTTGAATCAATTTTATCAAGTTTTCTAATTAGTGCCGGCCATGCTAAATTTCCTATTCCCTGTTCGGATGCCATTTGCCCTTGATCTGTAACAAGCTCTACAACGTCGTCAGGAACCATGTTCAATTTTGAGCCACCAGAAAGGGCTTTTATTTGCATTGTACATGCTCTTTCCAAAAAAAATAATCTGAGCCATGCATCAGCGCATGTAGCACCAGTTGCAAGCAATCCATGATTTCTAAGTATCATGCAATGTTTATCCCCTAAATCATCTATTAATCTTATTCTTTCATCATGATTTAGCGCTATTCCCTCATAATCATGATAAGCACATTCATTTCTTATAACCATTGCAGTTTGTGAAATTGGTAGTAGACCATGCTCTTGAGCGGATACAGCTACTCCGTCATTTGAATGAGTGTGAATTACCGCATGATTATGATGTCCATTTCCATGAACAGCTGAATGTATTGTAAATCCAGCTGCATTAACAAAATGTTCTGTTTTAGAGACTATGTTTCCATCGAGGTCTATTTTCACTAAATCAGATGCTCTTATTTCCTCAAAAAGAAGACCATAAGGGTTTAATAAAAAATGATTATCTTCTCCTGGGACTCGTGCAGATATGTGAGTAAATACAAGATCATCCCAGCCGTAAAGAGCTACAAGCCGATATAAAGCAGCAAGATCAACTCTTGTTTGCCATTCTTCTGGTGAAACTGACTCCCTAATTTCATTAACCATACTTGAATACCTTTATTAAATTATTTAATATTAATACGTAAAATAATCAATTATTGTTTTTATTATTAAATTTAATCAGCCATTTCTATAGTTTTTTGAACTGCTTTATGCCAGTTTTTAATAATTTTTTCTCTTAAATTTTTATCAATAGTCGATTCTAATTTATTATTTTTATTATTTAAAGTTACAATATCATCCAATCCTTTATAATAACCAATACCTAGAGCTGAAACCAATGAAGCTCCCAATGCTGTAGATTCTTTTGTATACGCTCTATGAATGTCAAAATTTGTAATATCAGCTAAATTATTAACAAACCAATCATTTTCTATCATACCACCATCTATGCTCAAAAAATTAGATAAAGAGATATTATTAGCTTTAAAGTCACCTCTAAAAGCCTCAAGTAAATCATATGTTTGAAGAGAAATAGCTTGCAAAGAGGCATGTATTAATTCGTTTTTACTTGTATCTTGAGTAAGCCCATAAATTGCAGCTTTTGAATCAGAAGACCAATAAGGTGCACCTAATCCAGAAAATGCAGGTACAATTATAACAGTTGATGAGGGATTTACAGATGAGGCTATATTTGATGTTTCTGAAATATTTTTAAATAAATTTAAACTTGACCGCAACCAATTCATTAATCCTCCAGCCATAAATATTGAACCCTCAAGGGCATAACTAACTTTATTATTAATTTTATATGAGATAGTTGTAAGTAAATTTTTATTTGAAAAAACTATATTTTTTCCAGTATTTGCTAAGACAAAACATCCTGTTCCGTAGGTTGATTTTAACTCACCTTCGTTAAAACAAAACTGTCCTATGGCAGAGGATTGTTGATCACCTATTACTCCTGTAATTTTGATAGATCTACTTAAAATTTCAGTATCACCATAATAATCATCACATGCTTTTACATTCGGTAAGCAATTAGATGGGATATTAAATATTTTTAAAAGGTCAATATCCCATTGCATTTCTCTAATATTAAATAAACTTGTTCTAGAGGCATTTGTTACATCAGTAGCGAAAACTTTACCTTTCGTTAATTTCCAAATTAACCAAGTATCAATTGTTCCGACACACACCTTACCATTTTCGGCTTTTTTTCTTAAGCCATCAACATTATCTAGTATCCAGGCAATTTTTGTAGCCGAAAAATATGGGTCTAGAAGTAGTCCAGTTTTTTTATTTATAGTTTCCTCAAGTCCATCTTTTTTTAATTTTTCGCATAATTTTGATGTTCTTTTATCCTGCCAAACTATTGCATTGTAGAAAGGTTTTCCTGTATTTTTATCCCAAACAACAATAGTTTCTCTCTGATTAGTTATCCCAACAGATAATATTTTTTTAGAATGTTTACCTTTTAAAACTTTTTCACAACAAGAAACAACAGTTTCTAAAATTTCATCTGGGTTATGTTCTACCCAAGATTCGTTTAAATAAATTTGTTTAAATTTCTTTTGAAAAACGTCAATTATATTCAATTTTTCGTCGAATAATAATGATCTGCTTGAGGTCGTACCCTGATCAATTGAAAGAAACAAAAAAACCCCCATAGATAATTATAACTATTAATAGTAAAACAAATGACAAATAACAAATATTATGGGACAATTTTTTTATGAGTGAGATAAAAATACATATAGTATCAAGTAACAATGCTGAGGCAAAGAAAGCAAAAAAAAATTTAGCAAGGTTATATAAAAATCATCCTATTGGTAAAGCTAATGCAATAGTTGCATTAGGCGGAGATGGATTAATGCTACAAACCCTTCATGATAACATTAATAGAGATTTGCCTATTTATGGAATGAATAGAGGTTCTGTTGGTTTCTTGATGAATAAATATGATGAAAAAAATCTTTTAAAAAGAATTGAAAAATCTATTTCGGCTAAACTTCATCCTCTTAAAATGAAAACTAAAACTAAAAATAAAATTTTTACAGCAAAAGCTATAAACGAAGTTTCTCTTCTGCGAGAAACTTATCAAGCAGCAAAAGTTAAGATTTTTGTTGATGGAAAAGAGAGGCTTGATGAACTAATATGCGATGGTTTGCTTTTATGTACTCCTGCAGGAAGTACAGCTTATAATTTATCAGCTCACGGTCCTATACTTCCATTAAATTCTAACTTATTAGCCTTAACCCCTATTTCTGCATTTAGACCAAGGAGATGGAAAGGTGCCCTTTTACCAAGAAATGCAAAAGTAAAAATTAGTATCCTAGAAAAAAAGAAAAGACCTGTAAGCGTTGTTGCTGATAACTCAGAATTTAGAGATATTGAATATGTCGAAATTTCAGAAGATAAGGATATTCAATTAAAAATGTTATTTGATCCAAAAACAAATCTCGAAGAAAGAATAATCAATGAACAATTTATATATTAATTTTAAAGATTCTTTAGAGGTTCTTTTATTTTGCCATATCCAGCATTCTCAGGAATTGTAAGAAAAGCATCATCTCCAATCTTACTAATTGATGGCGTCACTGTTACTATTTTTGAATTCCTCGCCCTATCCAAAGCCTCTTCAACAGAACTTGATTTGCTCAGTTTTTCTAAATTTAATCTAGTTGGAAAAATAATTGTCCTCTTTTTTGAATAACAATCCTCTAGTGCTTGATGTGGATTTATCCAAATGGAGTCAACTGACTCACTACCATCGTGTTCACCCTCATGGTCTTTAGGCGCCTCAGCAATGTAAAACCTTGTATCAAATCTTTTAGGCATTTTTTTAGGAGTAATCCAATGCGCAAAAGGTATTAAGTTTTTTGTGGAAAATTTTAAACTTTCAATTGATGCAAATTCTAACATTGAAGTAGTATTATTATTAAATTTTTCTCTCCAAGAATTTAAGCTTTTAAGTCTATTAACACTCACTTGAGAATTACTAACCTTATCATTGGCAAATAATACATTTGCTTCTTCAAAACTTTCTCTTATTGCTGCAATTTTAAATGAAAGATTTTCTGTGTCACTCTCTTCATCAATATAAGATAAATTTTTCAATTTTTCGTTATAATCATTTTTATCTACTTTACCACCCGGAAAAACAAGTGCGCCAGAAGCAAAATCAATTTCATGGTTTCTTACTACCATAAAAACTTCTATACCAGTTTTTCCATTACGAATTATTAAAACAGTTGATGCAGGAATTAATTTATTTTCATTATCGTTCATGTAATAATGTTATATCATAATGTTAATAATCACAGTTTATTATCAAAATAATTTCTAATGAGGTTAAAATGCTTGAAGGACTAAAAGTTATTGAAATGGCAACTTATGTAGCAGCACCTGCTGCTGGAGCAATGTTAAGAGATTGGGGCGCTGAGGTAATTAAAGTAGAGCCTTTAAATGGATGTCCAATGAGGAGATTTTTTGAAGGAATGAAGTCAAATGTTCCTATTGAAGGTAATCCTATATTTACATTAGATAATAGAGGTAAAAAAGGAATATCTCTGAATACTAGTGATGAAAAAGGCGCTAAAATAGTTAGAGAACTGATAAAAAATGCTGATATTTTCCTAACAAATGTAAGACCAAAATCGCTTGACAGCGCGAGACTTAACCATGAGGAACTTCACAAAATTAACCCAAAACTTATTTATTGCTCCTTAACAGGTTATGGACTTGATGGGGAAGAAAAAAATAGACCTGGTTTTGATGTAGCGGCTTATTGGTCCAGATCAGGAATGGCACATTTAACACAAAGAAAAGGAGAAGAACCTCTACCTATTAGAACTGCTTCAGGCGATCACATAACAGCCATTTCAACTGTAAGCGGTATTTTAGCTGCAATATATGAAAGAAGCCAAACAGGGAGAGGAAAGGTTGTTGAAACATCTCTTTTGAGAACAGGAATATATTCTGTTAGTTCTGATATGGCTTTACAATTAAAGTTTGGAAGAGTTCCTTCAACAAAAAAGAGAGATGAACAAATTAATCCAATCTTTAATTTTTTTAAAACAAAAGATAATAGATGGATTTGCCTAAGTCCACGAGCTGGAGGAGATTATGATCTACCTAAAGTTGTAAAAGCTCTTGGAAAAGAAGATTGGTTAGAGAATGAAAAGTTCAATACAAATCAAGCAAGAAGAGAAAACGCTAAAGAGTTTATTGATGAGATGGATAGAGCATTTAGTCAGCACACAATGGCTGAATGGGGAGAAAAACTTGATGCACAAGATTTAATTTGGTCCCCAGTTCAAAATCTTAATGAGGTATCGAAAGACAAGCAAGCTATCGCTAGCGGTGCTTTTTCTGAGGTTGAAGATCAGGATTGTAATGAAAATTATTCGACAGTTTCTTCACCAGTAAAATTTCATAATTCTGATGATGGGCCTAAAGGACCAGCTCCAAAACTTGGTCAAGATAATTTTGAAGTTCTTAAAGGTCTTGGAATTAGTGATGACGAAATTAATAATCTAATTGATGATGGAATTGTTGGAAATCCTCAATAAATATTATTTCATATCAGGTGTAAGAGCCTCATTTCTTATTAACTGAATACATTCATCAATATTAATTGTTTTTTGATCTTTGGATCCTAACCTACGAATGGTAATTGTATTTTCTTGGACTTCTCTATCTCCTAAAACAAGTATAAAAGGAACTTTATTAACAGAGTGCTCTCTGACTTTATAATTAATTTTCTCATTTCTTAAATCAATCACAGATCTGATTCCATTATCTTGGAGTTTTTCTAAAATATTTTCTGCTGTTTCATTTGCTTCAGATGTTATTGTTGCTATCGCAGCTTGAACAGGCGAAAGCCATAAAGGAAATCTTCCTTCATAGTTTTCGATTAAAATACCTAGAAACCTCTCTAAACTTCCAAGAATTGCTCTATGGAGCATAATTGGGGTATGTTTATTGTTATCTTCACCAATGTAAGAAGCTCCTAGTCGATTAGGTAAATTAAAATCAACTTGAAGAGTACCGCATTGCCAAACCCTTCCAATAGCGTCATGAAGATAAAAATCTAATTTTGGTCCGTAAAAAGCTCCATCTCCCTTATTTTCATCAAAAGGAAGCCCCGTAGCCTTAGTTGCCCTCATTAATGCATCCTCAGCTTTATCCCATATAGAGTCGTCTCCAACTCTTTTTTCAGGTCTATCAGCAAACATAATAGAAACTTTATCAAAGCCAAGTTCTTCATACACTTCTCTCAAAAGATTACAAAATAATATTGTCTCAGACTCGATCTGATCTTCAGTACAAAAGATATGAGCGTCATCTTGAACAAAATTTCTTACTCTCATTAGACCATGAAGAGCACCTGATGGCTCATATCTATGACATGATCCAAATTCAGACATTCTTAATGGTAGATCTCTATAACTTTTAATACCTTGATTAAAGACTTGAATATGACCTGGACAGTTCATTGGCTTTAGAGCCAACTCCCTTTCATCTGACTCTGAAGTATACATATGCTCAGAGTATTTATCCCAATGACCAGACTGCTCCCATAACTTTTTATCAATTAGCTGAGGTGTTTTTATTTCCTGATATCCACCTTTTGTGATTTTTCTTCTTATATATTCTTCAAGCTCTCTGTATATACTCCAGCCTTTAGGATGCCAAAAAACCATTCCTACAGCTTCATCCTGAAAGTGAAACAAATTCAATTCTTTCCCAAGCTTTCTGTGATCTCTTTTTTCTGCTTCCTCTAATAAAGTAAGATGTTTTTTCAAATCTTTATCATTTGACCAAGCAGTACCATAAATTCTTTGAAGCATTTTATTTTCAGAGTCACCTCTCCAATAAGCACCAGCAATTTTCATTAATTTAAACGAGCGAAGGTGTCTAGTTGATGTTACATGTGGACCGCGACACATGTCTGTGTATTCATTGTGATGATACAAGGCAATAATTTCATTATCAGGTATTTCATTTATGATTTCAATTTTATAATCTTCATTTCTCTCTTTAAATGCCTTTAAAGCCTGATCTCTATCAACGACATTTCTAACAACATCATAATCTGTATTCGCTAACTCTTTCATCCTTGCCTCTATTAGCTCAAGATCTTTATCATTAAGTGATGTATCCAGATCAATATCGTAATAAAAGCCATTATCAATTGTAGGCCCAATTGCCATTTTTGCATCAGGATACATTTGCTTTATTGCATGCCCAAATAAATGAGCGCATGAATGTCTTATAATTTCTAATCCCTCAGGGTCGGAATTTGTTACAATAACAACATCCGAGTCCTCTGTAATTTTTTCCGAAGCATCAACAAGTTTTCCATTTATTTTTCCTGCAACTGTTGCTTTTGCTAAGCCCGCTCCAATTGAATTAGAGAGTTCATCAATAGTTATTGAATTTTCAAATTCTTTTTCTGACCCATCTGGTAATGTTATAATTGGCATAACTTTTAAAAATTCCTTTTTATTTTTTTAATTTCTTCAAAGTTTGGAACGGGATCATAACCGTGACCACCCCATGGATGACAACGTATAATCCTTTTAATAGTTAATTTCAAACCAATCATAAATCCAAATCTTTTAAAGGCCTCTTGCGAGTATGATGAACAAGTTGGTTCATATCGACAAGACTTTATCAAAAAAGGAGAAATTATTTTTTTATATATATTTATAAAAAATAAGCAAAGCTTTACCAAAAGACTCAAGATATTTCACCATTAGATTTTTTAGATTTTAATAAGTATTGATTAATACAATCCTCTACGGCATCAAAAGTTAGTAAAACTGATGAATGCCTTCCTTTATAATCCTTTACGGGCTGTAAAACCTCTAAATCTGACCATTTACCAGAAGGTGGAGGACCATCATCCTTAAGCATACCCCTCATTTTGGCCTTAAGATCTAGCAACTCATAAATATCTGTACCAATAATATTTTCAGCCATAACTGAAGAAGAGGCCTGACCAAGTGCACATGCTTTTACAATGTGAGAAAAGGAACTAACAGTATTTTTAGAAATCTCAAGATCAACCGTTACCTTTGAACCACAAAGCCTGCTTATTGCCTGAGATGAAAATTCAGCACATTCTATCCTTCCAACTTTTGATAAAGAGGCTGCAAGTTTTAAAATCCTATCATTATATAAATTTTCTACCATTATTGTCTTTAACTACA
>CACOFZ010000015.1 GCA_902626605.1 uncultured PS1 clade bacterium | reverse complement strand
CCTTAAAAATCCTAGTACCATACCATAGGAAGATTAATGAAAGAATTAAAATTACAAGATCTCAAAGAAAAATCAGCATCAGATTTAATAGAATTTGCAAAAGAAAATGGCGTAGAAAACGCCAGTTCTTTAAGGAAGCAAGAGTTATATTTTGCAATTCTGCAAAATTTAGCTGAACAAGAAATTGAAATCTTAGGGCAAGGTGTTATTGAAGTTTTGCAGGATGGGTTTGGTTTTTTAAGATCATCGGACGCTAATTATCTACCTGGCCCAGACGATATATACATAAGCCCATCTCAAATTAGAAAATTTTCTTTAAGGACTGGTGATACTGTTGAGGGTTATATTAGAGGACCAAAGGAAGGTGAGAGGTATTTTGCGCTCGTAAAAGTAAATTCAATAAATTTTGAAGATCCTAAAAATATGAGGACAAAAGTTCACTTTGATAATTTAACGCCTTTATATCCAGATGAAGCGCTCACAATGGAAATTCTAGATAATGAAAAGAAAGATCTTTCCGATAGGATTATTGATATAGTTGCTCCCCTTGGAAAAGGCCAGAGAGCAATGATCGTTTCACCACCAAGAACGGGTAAAACTGTTTTGCTGCAAAACATTGCGAACTCAATTACTAAAAATCAACCTGAATGTTATTTAATTGTCTTGCTTATAGACGAGCGACCAGAAGAAGTTACAGATATGCAAAGGACTGTTGATGGAGAAGTTGTGTCTTCAACTTTCGATGAACCTGCAACCCGGCACGTAGCAGTTTCAGAAATGGTCATGGAAAAGGCAAAAAGACTTGTTGAGCACGGTCGGGATGTAGTTATTTTATTAGATTCTATAACTAGGCTTGGTAGGGCTTTTAATACAGTTGTTCCTTCGTCAGGAAAGGTATTAACTGGTGGAGTTGATGCAAATGCTTTACAGAGACCAAAAAGATTTTTTGGGGCAGCCAGGAATATAGAAGAGGGTGGTTCTTTAACAATAATATCAACAGCACTAATTGACACTGGCAGTAGAATGGATGAGGTTATTTTTGAGGAATTTAAAGGAACTGGTAACTCAGAGGTAGTTTTGGATAGAAAGATGGCAGATAAAAGAGTTTTCCCAGCTATAGATATAATGAAATCAGGGACCCGCAAAGAAGAGCTTCTTTTAGATAAAGAAAAACTTCACAAGATATATGTGCTTAGAAGAATCTTAGATCCAATGGGTACAATTGATGCGATTGAATTTTTGCTGGATAAATTAAGTCAAACAAAATCAAATGACGAATTCTATGATTCAATGAATACTTAAGAAATGACAATATATGCTTTATCAACAGTTCCAGGAAAATCGGGAGTTGCTGTTGTACGGGTTTCTGGGCAGCTAGCACAAACTGCAATAAAGGTAATTACTAAAAAAACGATCAAACCAAGAGAAGCAACAGTTTGCAAACTATATGACAACAATAATCAGGTATTTGACGAAGCTGTAGTTATTTTTTATGAAGGAACAAAAAGTTTTACTGGCGAGCCTGTTGTTGAATTTCAGACACATGGAAGTCTGTCAATAATTTCAAAAATTTTAGATGAACTTTCCATTATAGATGGCTTTAGACATGCTGAACCAGGAGAATTTACTAAAAGAGCCTATCTTTCAGGAAAAATAAATCTTGTTCAGGCTGAGGGTTTAGCCGATCTAATTGACTCTGAAACAGAAAAACAACGATCACAGGCACTCATGCATTATGGAGATATCGTAAGTGATAAATATTTTTCTTGGTCTGATGAAATAAAATTGTGTCTCGCGCTTATAGAGGCCTCTATAGACTTTTCAGATGAAGATATACCAAAAAATCTTTTAAGCGATATACGAAAGATTTCAAAGAAAATAAAAAAAGAAATTTCAGAATTTTTAAAAACAGAGAAGAATAGCAATATAATAAAGGAAGGAATAAAGATTGTAATAATTGGTAAACCAAATTCCGGAAAATCAAGTTTAATCAATTACTTATCTAAAAAAAAAGTTGCAATTGTTTCTAGAAAACCTGGTACAACTAGAGATATTTTACGGTCAGAAAAATTTTTTTCTGGAATACCAGTTACGTTAATTGATACAGCGGGCATAAGAAGATCTAATGATGAAATAGAAAAAGAGGGACTAAAGTTAACAGAAACAGTACTAAAATCAGCACATATTAAGATTTTTCTTGGTGCAAACAACGATAAAACACCCTATCGCGGTATTGATTTGAATGTTTCAAAAAATGATATGGTCGTAATTAATAAAAGCGATCTCAAAAAAAAGCATAATTTACGACCAAATATATCAATATCATTAAAAAAAGAGAAAAAATTAAAGCTTTTTGAAAAAAAACTTGATGAAAAAGTTAAAAATATTATATCAACTAATACTGGAGCTTTTTTAAATAAAAAAAGACAAAAAAATCACTTAATAAATGCTAGAAACTCTCTTGAAAAGATTTCTGGTAAAGACCTAGAAATAATATCTATTCACATAAGAGAAGCCCTTAAAAGTATAGATAGCATTACTAAAGAAACTGACAATGAAGAGGTTTTGGGTATAATTTTTGGAAAATTTTGTATTGGCAAGTAAATTGTTTCACGTGAAACAATTTTTAAATAATTTCAAAATAATAAATTTAATACGTCTTGATAAGAACATGTTAAAGTTTTATTAAGTAATAATGAAAAAATATGATGTTATTATTATTGGAGGAGGTCATGCCGGTTGTGAGGCTGCTGCTGCTTCAGCAAGGGTTGGTGCAAAGACCGCATTAATTACAAATAAAATTGATACAATAGGAGCGTTATCATGTAACCCAGCAATGGGCGGCATTGGTAAAGGACATCTTGTAAGGGAAATAGACGCTCTTGATGGAATAATTGGCCGTATATCAGATCTTTCAGGCATACATTTTCAAGTTTTAAATAAGAGAAAAGGGCCTGCTGTTCAGGGCCCAAGGGCTCAAATAGATAGAGAGCTTTATGCCTTAAACATGAAGGAGGAATTAAATAAAACTAGTGGTCTTGAAATAATTGAAGGATCGGTGGAAGACTTTATTTTAGATGAAACAAATACTATTTGTGGAGTAATTTGTGAGGATGGAGCTGAAATTTCAGCAAACCAAACTGTATTAACAACAGGAACGTTTTTAAATGGGGTTATTCACTGTGGTAAAAAAACAACACCTGGTGGAAGAGTTGGTGAACCGCCGTCAAAAGGTATTTCAAGAACCTTGAAAAAATTTGGTTTAGCCCTTGGAAGATTAAAAACTGGTACTCCGGCAAGGCTTTATGCCTCTTCTATTGATTATACTTTTTTAGATATACAAAATGGCGATAAAGTTCCTGAGACCTTTTCTTACTTGTATGATAAAATAAATAATAAACAATTACCATGTTACATTACCAGAACAACAGAAAAAACTCATAAAATTATTGAAAAGAATATTTTAAAGTCCGCAATTAAAAATGGTAATATCTCAGGCGTAGGTCCAAGATATTGTCCTTCTATTGAAGACAAAATTGAAAGGTTTTCTGATAAAAATAGCCATCAAATATTTTTAGAGCCAGAGGGGCTTTCAAGCGAATTAGTTTATCCGAACGGAATTTCAACATCTTTGCCTGAACAAGTACAAGACGAATTTATAAGAACAATACCTGGTCTCGAAAAAGTAGAAATTGAAAAATATGGCTATGCTATTGAGTATGATTATATTGATCCAAGAGAGCTCGATCATTGCCTGAGATTAAAAAAAACAAAAGGACTTTGGCTTGCAGGGCAAATTAATGGAACGACTGGCTATGAAGAAGCGGCAGCTCAAGGGCTTATAGCAGGCTCTAATGCAGCTTTAAAAAGTTTGAATAAGGAAAAGTTGGTCCTCGATAGGGCTGACGGCTACATTGGTGTTTTGATTGATGATCTTGTAGTAAAAGGGGTTTCTGAACCCTACAGAATGTTTACATCTAGATCGGAATATAGATTAAGTTTAAGAGCGGATAACGCCGATGAAAGGTTAACAGATATTGGAATAGAAGCAGGAATTGTAAAAAAAGAAAGAAAAGATATCTGGTTTAAAAAGAAAAGCGATTTATCCAACTTAAGAAAAAAATTAAAATCACTGAAAATTTCTCCCAATGAAGCAAAAAAGAAAGGGTTAAATATTAATCTTGATGGAAAAAAAAGATCTGCCTTTGAACTATTAAGCTATTCTGAAGTAAAATATGACGATTTAAATAAATTTTGGGATGATATTAAAAGGCCATCTCCACAGGTTGAAAAAACAATCAGCGCTGAAGCGCTATATGATAGGTATTTAGTAAGGCAACAACTTGACATTGAGAGGTTTAGAAAGGACGAGAAAAAAAGGATTAATCCAAACATAAATTATAAAAAGATAAGTGGCCTCTCTAATGAAAATAAAGAAAAATTAATGAAGGCAAGGCCTGAAACCCTTGGTCATGCACAGAGAATTGATGGGATTACTCCTGCTGCCATCGGTTTAATAATATCACACATTAAAAATAATAAAGGTGTATGACTTGCTAGCTGAAAAACAAAAATCTTCTGAATTATTGTCTTTTCCTAATAAGAATTTTTTAAGTGATTATGTTGATTTAATAATTAAAGCTAATAAAAAATTTAACCTCATTTCTAAAAGTACAGAAAAGGATATTTGGGAAAGGCATATTCTCGATAGTGCGCAATTAATAAATTTTTTACCCTATAGAACAAAAACTCTTTGTGATGTTGGGTCTGGTGCAGGATTGCCCGGGGTTGTTCTTAAAATTATTAAAATGTCTTTAAATGTAACTATTGTAGAACCAAGCAAGAGGAAATCAGATTTTATAAAATCTGTATCCGATGAACTGGGTTTAAATTTAAAAGTCATCCAAGAGAAATATGAGGATGTTAAAGTAGATAGAAAATCTTTTCCTAAAGTAATTACTGCTAGAGCCCTAAAACCTCTAGATAAACTTATAGATTTATTTTACAGAGACTTAAAGCTCGGTACTATTTGTATTTTTCCTAAGGGTGAATCATGGCAGAGCGAACTAGAGAGCGCACAGTTAAAATGGGATTTTAGTTATTCTCTTGAAACAAGCATCACCAACAAAAATTCTAAAATATTTATCATAAAGGATGCAAAGCGTCATAATGAGTAAAAAAATATTTTCGATAATCAATCAAAAAGGCGGTGTTGGAAAAACAACTACTACAGTTAACCTAGGAACAGCCATGGCTGCTTGCGATGCTAGGGTTTTATTAATTGATATGGATCCTCAGGGCAATCTTTCAACGGGTCTAGGAGTTTCGCCTGCCAAAAGAGGTTTTGGCACTTACGATGTTTTGTCATCTAGAAAAAAATTACAAGATTGCGTAATAAAAACAGAAATTCCAAATTTAGATGTGATAACTGCCAACGAAAATTTGCTTGGAGTTGAAATAGAATTATCAGCAGATGAAGATAGAGCAATTAAGCTACGAGAAACCCTAAGAAGTACAACTTCCGGGCAAAAGAACTATGATTTTATATTATTAGACTGTCCTCCTGCGCTAAACATAATTACTTTAAACGCCCTTGCGGCATCAGATGGAGCAATTGTTCCGCTTCAAGCAGAATTTTATGCTCTTGAAGGTTTAAGCCAACTTCTAAAAACTATTGATGGTATAAGCTCAACTATTAATGACAGGCTTAAATTATCTGGTGTTATTTTAACAATGTTTGATAAGAGAAATAATTTATCACTTCAGGTTGAAGAAGATGTTAGAGCGTATTTAGGCGAAAGTGTTTTTACAACAAAAATACCAAGAAATATCAGACTATCAGAAGCACCTTCACACGGAATACCTGCATTAATTTATGATCATAAATGCGCAGGAAGCGAAGCTTATATAAGTTTAGCAAGAGAGTTTTTAAATAGAGTAAATTGGGAAGTAAAATAATTTTTAAAAAGGTAAAAAAATGAAAAAGGGTTTAGGAAAGGGCTTGGCAGCTTTGATAGGTGATTTGGATGACAAGTCCAATGGTCAAGATATAAAAGTTAATACTGAAGTTGTCACTGATCAAACAAATGTTCCAATTGAATTTTTAGTCCCGAACAGAAATCAGCCAAGAAAAAATTTTAGTGAAACATCTTTAGATGAACTTTCACAATCAATTAAACAAAAAGGAATTTTACTTCCTATTTTAGTAAGGCCCTTGGATGAAAAAGAATTTCAAATTATTGCTGGTGAAAGAAGGTGGAGAGCTGCTCAAAAAGCAGGTTTAAATGAGGTTCCAGTTATAATTAAAAATTTTAATGAAAGCGAGGTTCTAGAAATTGGTTTGATAGAGAATATGCAAAGAGAAAATCTTAGTGCAATAGAGGAGGCTCTGGGTTTTGAGAGGCTGCAAAAAGAATACAACTACACGCAAGAAAATCTCTCGAAAATATTAAGCAAATCACGCGCCTATGTTGCAAATGCATTAAGACTTTTATCTCTTCCTCATAAAGTTCAACAACTTGTTCAAAGCGGTGATTTGTCATCAGGACATGCTAGAGCTTTAATTGTTCTGGCAGATCCATTACCTGTTGCAAAATTTGCAATAAAAAAAGGGATGAGCGTTAGGCAGCTGGAGAGTTATGTTTCTTACTTAAAGAAAGACAAGAAATCAAAACAAACCCTAGTAAATCAAAAGTCACCTGATACATTAATGCTTGAAAAAAAATTAAGTGATAGTTTAGGTTTATCTGTTGAGATAGCAGAGGGCAAAGGGGAAAAAGGTGAGATTAAAATTAAATATTTATCATATGATCAATTGAATTTTATTTGTAATAAGCTTAATTAGTTTATTTTTTTGCAACACTCGCTAGTCTTATAACAATATTTCCAATTATGCTTTTTCCAAGCCCCGGCTTCGTTTTTGTTAAAAGGTCACTTTCAACTAAAATCTCAAGAGCTCTGTCAATTTTAGCAATATTCCAATTTTGGATTTGAGATTTAAAAGCGTTAACTTCTTTAAAAAAAATAGGAGGCTTTATTTTCTTTATTGCATCACTAATAGACTGGCCTGAAGTTATACTTAGTCCAACTAAATGTAACTTTTGAAAATGTAAAATTAAAGCTGATATAAATTGAGGTGGCGTAACACCTTGAAGAAAAAGTCTATCAGAAATTTGTTGGGAAAGTTTTGTTTCACCCAAGCATACTTGTTTGCATAATTCACTTATTTGGTTTTGATTGGTATCAAATAATATTTCTTTAATTTTTTCATAATTAATAATTTTATTCTCAGAAAATTCATAATAAAGCATTATTCTCTCTACAGCATCACTGACCTGACTTCTCTCAAAACCAGACATTGAGATAATTGCATTGATAGCGGTATCATCGAATTTAAAATTTCTTATATTTGATTTTTCTTTTATAAAATTTTTTAGGCTTACGAAATCATCTTCATAAAATGGAATTATTAGTGCATCCTCTAATTTTTCCAAAGATTTTCTAATGCTTGATCGTGGAGATAAATTTCCAGCTTTAATAAGAAGCGTTGTCTCGTTTAAGTTATCTTTGAGTAAATCTAAAATAGGACCTGAGGCTTCAGAATTATCCATATCAATTTTTAAGTATTTTCTTCCGCCGCCGAAAGATAAGGACTTTGCCTCATTATAAAAAATATCAGCGTCTTTCGATATTTCTTTGATATTAAACTCTGGTGGAGCAAAAACATCATTTTCATTAAAAAGACTTTTACACAATTTATTGTATGTATCGTTAACCAGGTATGAGTTTGGCCCGTATAAAAGAATACATTTTAACGATGTGCTCTCTTTTTTAATTATTGAAAAAATATCTTGTTGTTTTCCTCTCATTTTTTAAATTTTTTAGAGTAAAGAGCAAGTTGATTTCTTATATCATATGCGATTGTCATAGATAGTTTTGAAACTGCATCATTTTTAGCGGTTTCATTTGAATAAGGCTCAGAAATTCTATTGAAAGCATTCGACCCTATACTTTGACCTGTAAATAGAATTTTATTTGAATTTTTTTCTCTGATCTTAAATATTACCGTCGTTGAAACTCCAGCCCTCATTACTTTCTCATCTTCTCTCACATCAATATCATCAAATCTGTTTTGTGATTCTAGTTCAACTGTGTACTGATTGTCACCACTTTTATTTATAGAGGTTAAATTATTAAGATTTCTGAATATCTCATGGAGCTCTTTATTAGATTTTGATGGTTCAATTATCTCATACTCTAAAAGAAATTTTTCAGAGTAAAGAGGTTCAAAAGTACATGATAAAGAAAATGCACTAATGAAAAAAACAATTAGAAATTTTTTTTTAAACAACAATATTTATTATCCTATTAGGAACGATTATAAGCTTTTTAATTTCTTTGTCGCCAATAAATGACTTAATGCTATCATCATTTAAAGCTATTTCTTTCAGTTTGCTCTCATCAATATTTTTATCTACTTGAATTTCTGACTTCTTTTTGCCATTAACCTGAATTGGCATTCTTATAAAGCTTTCAGCTATTAAGTTCTCTTCTATATTAGGCCATGGTTGTTCACAGACCATTCCCCTATCTTTACCGAAAAGTGACCAGCCTTCTTCGGCTAGGTGAGGTGTAATCGGTCCAAGCATAATTAAAAGAAATGATAAAGACTCATTTATTGCGTTAGTATCAATATTATCACTTTCACTTATTTTAGAAATTTCACCTACAAACTCATAAAGTCTAGCTATGACCTTGTTAAAACTGAGGCTATCTAGATCTTTAGTAATATTATTTAAGGTTTTATGATTTATTTTTCTTAAGCCAATGGTTTTTTCAATATTTTTATTTGAAATATTTTTTTCAATAAGTTTATTTAGTTCAACAATAGTTTTCCATATCTTTTTAATAAACTTACCAGCCGCTTCAACTCCAGATTCAGACCAAAAAATATCTCTTTCAGGGGGAGAATCCGAAAGAACAAACCATCTTGCAGTATCTGCGCCAAATTTTTCAATTATTACGGATGGATCTACAACATTTTTTTTAGACTTAGACATTTTTTCAGAGGGCCCTTTTTTTAGAAGCTCTCCTGTATCTTTATGGAAAACTTCATTATCTTTCACAGTAACCAATTCTGGTTCAATCCAATCACCATTAATATTTTGGTAAGTTTCGTGGCAAACCATTCCTTGTGTAAACATGCCATAAAAAGGTTCGCTAATGTTTAAATGCCCTGTTTCTCTAAGTGCGTTTGTAAAGAATCTTGAATATAATAAGTGAAGTATTGCATGTTCTATACCTCCTATATACTGATCAACCGGGAGCCAATAATCAGTAGCCGAGATATTAAGTGGTTGTTTTTTATCAAGTTCACAAAATCTCGCAAAATACCAAGATGAATCAATAAATGTATCGAATGTGTCAGTTTCTCTTACTGCTCCATTTTTACACTTCGGACAACTAATTGATTTCCATTTTTCATGACTTTCTAGAGGGTTCCCTGGCTTTATAAAGTCCACATTTTCTGGTAGTTTAACAGGCAGGTCTTCCTCTGGCACAGGAACTATTCCACACTTATCACAGTGAATTATTGGTATTGGACAGCCCCAGTATCTTTGTCTAGATATACCCCAGTCACGAAGCCTAAAATTTGTTTCTCTATTTCCTTTATTATTTTTGATAAGCTTTTCTATTACCTTATCCTTTGCCTCATCAATATTCATTCCATTTAAAAAACTAGAATTAATTAATTTTCCTTCTCCTGTATAAGCTTCATCAAGAGAGTCACTCTTGTCTTTTTCTTCAGAGCTCACAACAGGTATGATCTCAATTCCATATTTTTTTGCAAATTCAAAATCTCTTTGATCATGAGCTGGGCAACCAAAAATTGCTCCTGTCCCATACCCGCTTAAAATGAAATTTGCTATATACACATCAAGAAATTTATCTTTTATGAAGGGGTGCTTAATTTTAAAACCTGTCTTAATGCCCTTTTTTTCTGCTTTTTCTATGGCTTCTTCAGTTGTGCCAATTTTTCTACATTCTTCAATAAATTCCTTAATTTTCTTATTTTTTTTAAGAACCTTAGATATTGGATGGTCAATTGATATGCCACAAAATGTAGCACCAAATAATGTATCTGGCCTGGTAGTAAAGACTTTAATAGGGTCATATTTTTTTTCCTCAGCATCAAAGCAATCAAATTCAAAAGAAACCCCAGTAGATTTGCCTATCCAATTTTCTTGCATTGTTTTAACTTTATCTGGCCATTTTTCGAGCTTTACAACCTCATCAAGCAATCGTTGAGAATCACTAGATATTTTCAAGAACCATTGTGTTAAAACTTTTCTTTCTACTGGCGCTCCTGATCTCCACCCTTTTCCATCAATGACCTGCTCATTAGCCAAAACAGTTTTATCAACTGGGTCCCAATTAACTTCACTTTCCTTTCGATAAGCAATGCCAGCACCATAAAAATCTAAAAATATTTTTTGCTGATGTTTAAAATAATCTGGGTCACATGTAGCAATTTCTCTCTCCCAATCAATTGAAAGCCCTAACGATTTAAGTTGAGCCTTCATATTCTCTATATTTTTATAAGTCCATTCTTTTGGGTGTACTTTCTTTTCCATCGCCGCGTTTTCTGCGGGCATACCAAAAGCATCCCAGCCCATTGGGTGTAATACATTGTCACCTTGGGCCTTTCTATAACGCGCAACAACATCGCCAATTGTATAATTTCTTACATGTCCCATATGAATATTTCCCGAGGGATAAGGAAACATTTCTAGAATATATTTTTTTCGTTTTTTCTCAGAAATAGGCTCTGGTTTAAAAGACTTTTTTTCTGACCAAATTTTCTGCCAATATGGTTCAATTTTATCTGGATAGTATTCAGACATTGAGATGTCAGTTAGCACCAAGAGAGCCAATTCTCAGCTCGCGTGCTTTCGTTAAAATAGAAGCTTCAACTAATCTTGCGGTATCAGGATTTACATCAGCTTTAACCCATTCTTCAGACACTCTTATTTCTCTAAAAACCGTAACACTTATGGCATCAGCTCTCAATCTTCTGTCTTTGACATAAATATTTAGTTTTATTCTTTCATTTGGGTTTTCTGGCTCAACGTACCAATCAGTAGATATAAAACCACCTATAGGATCAGCCGAATTTACAGGTATAAAGGATACAGTGTCTAAGCTTGCCCTCCAAAGAAAAGCATTTACCGCCATGGATATTTGTGAGTTAACAATTTCTGAAGTCTCGGTATCCATTTTTTTTGAGAAAGGATTTAATCTCGAGCAGTTATTTAGTAAAAGTAAAACACACAATATTAAAACAATATTACTTTTTCTATACATAAAAATAACTCCCATTTACGATCGTTTTAAAACAATTCTATCAATAACAGTAATCTTACTTTATCTCAAAATGAATTAATTCAAACTTTTATATTTTATTATTTATGATATTCGATAAAGTAAACAATAAAGATGAAGAAGTAATGACAGATATCAAAAAAAATCTTAAAGCTATAAAAAATAGAATTGAAAAGATCGCTGTTAAATTTAATAGGGACCCATCTTTAATAAAATTAATTGTTGTTACAAAAAAATTTGATTTTGAAAAAATAAAACCACTCATAGATGCTGGGCATCTTTTTTTTGGAGAAAATAAAGTACAAGAGGCTGAAAAAAAATGGTCGAAAACCTTATCCAAGAATAAAAATATTGAACTTCATATGGTTGGACCAATTCAATCAAATAAAATAAAAATCGCGATCAATCTTTTCACAGCTATTCATTCGGTTGAGAAAATAAAGACCTTAAAAATCATAAATGAAAATATAACAAGAAAATCAACAATTAAAGAATTATTTCTTCAGGTTAATATCTCAAAAGAAAGTTCAAAAAGTGGAATTTATATTGAAGATATGGATAAATTCTTTATCGAGGCAAAAAAATATTCAAAAATTAGTATAAACGGATTAATGACCCTTCCTCCTCCAGATGAAGAGCCTTCGCTATATTTTGCTTTATTAAACAAGTTATCAAAAAAAAATATGCTAAAATATTTAAGCATGGGCATGAGTAATGATTTTGAAACAGCTATAGCATTAGGGGCAACTCACATAAGAGTTGGAGAGGCAATAATGGGACCAAGGAATAAAAATTGAAAAGTAACGTTTTTTTGTTTTCTGATGATATTCTTTTTAACTTAGTTTTCGATGAACAATTTTCCTCATTGTTGGATTACAATCTAATTGTGAATGTAACCTTTTCTGACATAATTAATATTGATCAATTTAAAAAAAATGATGTAGCTATTTTTTACTCGGTAAAACAAGAGCAAGTGATAAAAATTAAAAAATTATTATCCAAGGCCTCCTATCTTTTTCCGGCAATTAGTATTGGTCCATCAGAAGAAACTCAAATTTTAGATAAAAATTTATTTATTTCCTTAAAAACCCCTTTTTATTTTAACGAATTATTGAAAATTATAGAAAATATTAATCTTCAAAGAGATACAATTGATTACTGTAATTTAAAATTTAGAAAAATAAATTTAGATATGACAGGTAAAGTAATAAAAGCGCTTAATAAATCAGTAAAGCTTACTGATAAAGAGGCAAGAATAATTTGGCACTTAATTGTGGCAAAGGGTAAAACCGTAAGCCAAGATTATTTATTAAATAAAGTTTGGGGTTATAATAAAGATATTGAAACAAAAACATTGACCACACATATCTACACAATCCGAAAAAAAATTACACCATTCAAAAATATGCTTTCTATAGAAAGCGCTGAAAATGGATATTTTATAAGTTAGTTAAAATTTAAAATCTGCTATCAAAGGTGAGTGATCGGAGGGCCTATCCCACCTTCTTACATCTTTTTCAATCGAAGCTTTTGTAATTATTTTATTTAATTTTTTAGTAATCCAAATATGATCAAGTCTTCTTCCTCTGTCAGATATTTCCCAGTTTTTTGACCTATAACTCCACCAGCTGTAGAGCTTTTCAGAAAGTGGATGAAATTCTCTCAATGCATCAATAAAATTTAATGAATCTTGGAATTTATTTAATTTTTCTACTTCTATAGGTGTATGGCTGACTATTTTTAATAGCTGTTTGTGTGACCAGACATCATTTTCATGTGGTGCAATATTAAGATCGCCTACAAGCGCAGTATAAGTATTATCTTTCTTTGTTTTTATATATGCGGTCGCTTCATCCAAAAAGTCTAATTTGTGTTTAAATTTTTCATTTATCTTTGGATCTGGCTCATCGCCACCTGCTGGCACATAAAAATTATGTATATTAAATAAATTATTCTTAACTTTTAACTGAAGAGAAATATGTCTTCCATCATGTTTGCCGCAAAAATCTTTTTGCTCAACTTTTTTAACAGGTAAGTCTGTAGCTAAACAAACACCATGATAGCCCTTTATGCCATTCACATGAATATTTGAAAGCCCTAATTTTTCTATATCTTTGAAGGGAAAAAGTTCATTAGGGCACTTAGTTTCTTGCAGGCAGATTATATTTGGTTTAAATTTTTTAATTACCTTTTTTAAGGCACTAATTCTCAATCTTACAGAATTAATATTCCAGCTTAATAAACGAATATTCATATGAATTTAAGACTATGAATCTAAAATATTATCCCACATTTCTTCAATCATCATCTCATAATCGAAGTCTAATATGGTTGATGTATCTTCATATCTTTCCATAATTTGTGCATTCGGAAAGATTGTTGAGTCTTCCTTATAGCTTTTCTTTGAAATGTCTAAAGCCATAATGTTGGGCGTTGCTGTTTGTAGATTTTCAACAATTGATTTTGAGTTTTTCGGATCTAACATAGAATTTATAACTGAATGGCTTTCTTCTGCTTTTTGTGATGCTTTAGTGACACAAACACAGTCTTGCCAAATTAAACTGCCCTCTCTTGGGAATGTAAATCCAATATCATTATTACCAATTTTTCTAAATTCTTCATTGCTAATAATTGCTAAGTCAACTTCTCCATTAATTAAAAGTTCTTTCCCATTTTTTTTACCGAAATCTCTAACATTTACTTTTTGGCGCTTTAAAAGTTTTTCCGCCTGATTGATCCACATTGGATCATTTGTATTTAGGCTTACCCCCATATACTTAAGTGCAATTTGGATTAGAGTTCTTCCATCACCTAATAGGGAAATTTTTCCAGCGTATTTATCAGAGTCTAACAGCCACCTCCATGTGGAAGGTGGTTCAGAAAACTTACTTTTTCTGTAAGCAATACCTATTGCCCCATATGATAGTGGTATTGTATGTCTTCTATCTTTATCAAAAGCTGAGTTATTGAATTTTGGATCAATAAAAGAATTGTTAGGTATAAGATTTTTATCAAGTTCTGCAATTTTACCATCATCAATCAAGCCTTCTAAATAAGCGTCTCTTCCAATGAGTACATCATAATTATTGTCATTAAAATTAATATTAGAATTAGTGTCATAGGTTATATAATTAATTGATGAGGTAATATTTTTTTGGAAATTTGAAATTAATTTGTCGGACAAAAAATTGGCTGGTGAACCAATATTTAAAATTTGATTTTCTTCCTGTGAAAATAGAGATAATGGGCGTAAAATTATTCCTGCTGATAGTAAACCAAATCCTGAAATAAATTTTCTTCTTGTAGTCTTTGCCTTTTTCATTTTTTTAGCCATTTTTATCCATCCTTTTAATGATTTACATTCTTACCAATAATAAGTAAGAGTTTCTATATTTTTATTAAAAAGTTTTATTCTATTTCAAAAAAGCTGTCCAATATTGAGTTAATTGGTCTTATTTTTGAAAAAAAGACTGTTGTCTCTTTTTTTTGAGTATCAATAATCTTCCATTGTCTAAGAATAGGTTGCGGAAAGTCTGCAGTTATAAATATTGAATTTCTAAGTGAGTTTTTTTTTGTTCTTAGCTCAATAGTTGCAACTCTGCCCTCTATTGCAAGGCTGTTAATGTGAAAATTATCTAGTGATAAATTTTTTGAAAGAAGATTTGTAAGTGGACTGTCTTCTAAAGAATAATAGTTTACTTTACTATCTGATCTCTCTTTTATAGCAAAAACACCTTTATTTATTACAATCAGCATTTCAGGTGGGCTAGAATATTCAAATCTCATCGAGCCTTTTCCATTTGAATAAAATGTACCTTTTCTGATATTACCAATTTGGTCTATTTGAGTAAATTCACCTTCTACATTGCCCAGGTTGAAAAAATATTCCTCTAATGAAATTAGCCAATCATTATTTGGAACAGAAACTGAATCTTTTGATTGAGAATTCACGTTTACTGAAATCAATATTACTAACATTATTAAACAGGTTTTTATTATATTCATTGCCCTAAAATTTCTCTTTTACCCTGATTGTTAGGCTCTGAAATAATCCCCTGATCTTCCATATCTTCAATAATTCGTGCAGCCCTATTATAGCCTATTTGTAATTTTCTTTGAATATAGCTAGTTGAAACTCTTTTATCTCTCATTATAACTTCAACAGCTTGATTGAATAATTCATCATTTGAATCGCTTTCCTGAATATCGGAACTTATTTCACTTTCTTCTTTCGTTAAAGACTCTATATATTCCGGTGTTTCTTGGCTTTTAATGTATCGAACCACATCTTCAACTTCACTATCTGATACAAAAGGTCCATGAACTCTTACAACTTTTCCGCCATCAGACATATATAGCATATCACCTCTGCCAAGCAGTTGTTCTGCCCCCATTTCATTAAGTATAGTTCTGCTGTCAATTTTTGATGCAACCTGAAAAGCTATTCTTGTAGGAAAGTTAGCCTTTATTGTACCGGTTACGACATCCACTGAAGGTCTTTGAGTTGCCATTATTAAGTGGATACCTGCTGCTCTCGCTTTTTGAGCAAGACTTTGAACCAAATGTTCAATGTCACTTCTTGCTACTAACATAAGATCTGCCATTTCATCGATTACTACAACTATGAAAGGCATTTTCTCAGGTTCTATTGCTTCCTCAGAATATAGGGGTTGTCCTGTTTCATTATCGTAACCTGTATGAATTTTTCTCTTAAATTTTTTGCCTTTTCTTTTATATTCTTCAGCTTTCTTGTTGAAAGCATCCATTGTTCGAACTGACAACTTAGACATCTTATTGTATCTGTCATCCATTTCTCTTACGACCCACTTTAATCCAACTACGGCTTTTTTAGGATTTGTGATTACTGGTGTTAAAAGATGAGGTATCCCGTCATAGACGGATAACTCAATCATTTTTGGGTCTACCATAATTAAACGACAATCTTCTGGTTTAAATTTGTAAAGAATTGATAAAATCATTCCATTTATACCAACTGATTTACCAGATCCTGTTGTTCCAGCGATCATAAGGTGAGGCATTCTCGATAAATCAGCAATAGTAGAGTCACCACCAATATTTTTACCTAAACTTAGAGCAATGCCTTCTTCTTTATTCTCAAAAGCATTGCTTTCAAGTATTTCTCTTAAATAAACAGTCTCTTTATCATCATTTGGTAATTCAATACCAATAGAGTTTTTTCCTGGGATGACCGCTATTCTTGCAGATGTAGAGCTCATTGATCTCGATATATCGTCTGCAAGAGAAATAACACGTGATGATTTTACTCCTGGAGCCGGTTCAAGCTCATAGAGAGTAATAAATGGACCTGGATTAACACTTATTATTTTTCCATTTATTCCAAAATCAGCCAGAGTCTTCTCTAGCAGATTTTTATTTTGTTCAATTTGCCTTTCAGAAATTCTTTTTTTATTTCTTTCATCAGCTATTTCATTTAATAAATCTAATGAGGGAAGCTTATAACCAGTTTTACCATCGGCTATATTGTTTTTATCGTTATTAATTATTTTAGATTTTTTCTTTTGTTTTATTTTAGGCCTAGCCGAAAAGAGCATTTTCTTTTGCTTGGTTGGCATAATTTCAGTGATAATTTCATTATCGTTTGTAATATTTTCATTATAAATTTCTTTTTTAGTTAGCTTCCCTTTTGCTGGCAAAATTCCAAGAGTAATTAAAAGACCTCCTAAGGAACCTACGGCTATATATACAGAAGCAACAAATGACTTAACTTGAGAGAGCTCATTATTAAAAGAAATACTAAGTTTGTATATTATTGCTTCTATTTCATTTGTTATTAAAGATCCAATTAGTCCACCATTTCCAAAACCTTTATTAAAAGAGGCAGAAAGAAGAAAGACTCCTAAAACTATGGAGAAAATTTTAAACCAAAATTTATCGACTTTTTTAATAATTTTATAAAAACCGAATAAAATTATTATCACAGGTATTAATATTGATACTGTTCCAAAAAATTGCACAAAAATATCGGCTATATGAGCCCCAATTTCGCCAAGGTAATTTTGTGTTGGTCTATCTGATACTGTACTTAGGCTCTGGTCAAGACTATTATATGAACCGATTGCAATTAAAAATATTAAACCAACACCTATAACGAAGAAACCAATTAATATATTTAGGATACCAAAAAAAACTCTATATAATGCATTTTTAAAGATAGCTAAAAGATTTGATAAATAATTAGTTAACCTTTTTATAACTTTCATTTTTTATCCATGTAGCAAAATTATCAAAAATTGCGAATCAGCTACATAATCACTTGTTAATGCGATAATCTGCAAGAACTTTCTGATTAAAATTTAAAATCAATTTCATTTTTCTATTATTTATATTAATAAACTTTATTATGGATAAAAATTTTTATGATATAGTTATTTTTGGCAATGGTCTCACAGCAAAAACAATGTCACTTGTTGCTCGTAATGCAGGCTTATCTTTTAAAATTATTGCCGATAAAAATTTTGGTAATAAAATTTATGATGATACTAGGAGTCTTGCTCTTTCTGCTGCTTCAAAAAAAATGCTCCATGTCCTTGGCGTGAATATAAAAACTGAAGCTGTAAAAAAAATGATAGTTATTGAGGGCGGATTGGGTGATGAAAAAATAAAATCACGACTTACCTTTGATAGAGAACTTGTTGATGAGGACATTGCTTTTATTGCAGAGCATTCCGTAATAGAAAAATCTCTAGATAGGGCTCTTGATTTAGAAGATGATGAATTTACAAAAGATAAAGTAATTAAAATTCAGAAAGAGAAGGACCACTCAAAAATAATTTTTAAAAATAAAAAATCTTTTATGTGTAGAGCTATAATTTTTACAGAGATTTTAAATTCTGAATTTCAAAAAATGTATAATGTTAAATATAATTTTTTTGAGTATGGTCAAACAGCTATATCGGCAACACTAAGACATTCAAAAAATCATAAAAGTTACGCTTTTCAATTTTTTCAAAAAAATGGACCACTAGCACTGTTACCAATGAAAGATAGAAGAGGAAATAATTATAGCTCTCTTGTATGGACTGAAAAAACAGACAATATTCCTTCACTTTTATCATCAAAAAAAGGTCTTGAGGAAAGCCTCAATAATCTCTGCTCTGACTATTTGGGAGAAATAAATATTTCTAAAGGTCCAAGCTCTTTTATTTTAAAAAAATTAACTGGTATAAAATCAATTTCAAATAGAGCAATTTTTGTCGGTAATGCTTTAAGAGCAATGCACCCTATGGCTGGTCAAGCGTGGAATCAAAGTTTAAGAGATATAGCATATATTGCCGATGCTATTGCAGAGTCTCAGAAACTAGGTTTGGACTTATTTCAATGCCCATCAATATCATTATTTGATAAAAAAAGAAAAATTGAAACAGAGGCCTTAATTAATAGTATTGGATTTTTGAATTCAATTTATCAAGCGAATACCTCAATAGCAAAAGGACTTAGAAGGAATATTATGAAGTTGGCTGATAATTATAAACCACTAAAACTCTTTTTATTAAATGAAGCATCTGGCGGAGCCTTAACTAGACCAAATTTATTAAATGGATTAAAGCCAGGATCAAATATTATTTAATCAATCTTTCTTGCTTCATCTGGCAGCATTATCGGAATTCCATCTTTTACTGGGTATGCTAGCCCAGCTTTTTTGCTAATTAATTCATTTTTTTCTTTATCCCACGACAGTGTTTCTTTAGTTATGGGGCAAACAAGAATTTCTAATAACTTTGGATCAATATCTTTGCTCATAATACCTCACTGTATTTGTTCTGTACTTGGGCCAGATGTCATTGACATTTCCGTCATAGCAATTAACATTTTACTTCTTTTTGATAATGTTTCTGCTTCAAGTAACGCTTGCTTTTCTCTTGGTTTATAAGGACTAAGAATACATAAAGAATTTACAAGTAATTCTGTTGATGAGTTGCTAATAGCATCCCAATCAATAGTAAGATTATTATGTTCTAAGTACTTTTTAAGAGACTCAATAAGTTTATCTCTTTCAACTTCCTCTTCCCCACACCCTTTGACGAGGTCAGAGGAAAATCTCTCATAATTTACTTGGAACTGTCTATAAGGTGTAACAACTTCAAGCTCTTCACTTAAATTAAATCTACATACACCAGATAACGTAATTAACATTCTGCTGTTAGCAACTTCACTGTATGAAGTAATTTTACCTAAGCAACCAGTTTTATAGAGTTCGTTATCCTCATCTTTGTTAGATTGTATCATTGCTATTAGTCTATCATTTGACATTGCATCATCAACCATTTCTAAATATCTGTTTTCAAAAATATTAAGAGGTAATTGTGTTCTTGGAAGTAAAAGAGCTCCAGATAGAGGAAAGACCGAAACTTTTGGCGGAAGTTCATTAATATTTTTAAATTCTTTAAATGATTTCATTTTAACTAAATAGCATTGATGACAACTTTTTCCTACCTTCTATGACTAGAATATTCTCATTACCAAGAATATTAAAAATTTCAATAAGTTGTTTCCTTGCTTCACCTTCATTCCATTTTGGTTCAAACTCAATAATTTTTAATAATTCATTAATTGCATTTTCATTTTCACCTTTTGCCAATAGTAATTTAGCAAGATCTAATCTTGATTGATGATTTTTTGGGTTTTTATCAATATTTACTCTAAGTTCCTCTTCTTGCTCATCTGACATTGGATTATTTTTTGCATTTTTAAAAATTTCAACCTCAGATCGTACTGAGATAAAATCTTGATTATTTTCAGCATTAGCGGGAAGATTATTAATAATGTTTTCTGCCTCATCTAATTGATTGCTTCTAAGAATACATCTTGCCAATAAGGATTTTGCTGAGACATTTTCTGGTTCAATTTTAAGAATCTCAGAAAATACTAAGGCAGCTGTTTCTAAGTCACCATCATCAATATATTTCTTACCAGCAGAGATATTATCTTCTATAGTAGAAGAGTTTTTTAAAGAGCTAATTTTATTTATAAATTCAGTAATGTTTTTTTCTGATTGAACGCCAATAAATCCATCAACAGGTTGGCCATCATTAAAAGCCATTACTGCAGGTATAGATTGAATTTTTAATTGTTGAGCTATCTCTGGGGACTCATCTATATTCATTTTGGCTAAAATAACATTTCCATTCTTTTCTTTTATAATTTTTTCTATTACTGGTGTTAGCTGTTTACACGGCTCACACCAAGGGGCCCAGAAATCAACAATCACAGGTGTTTCTTTCGATTTTTCAATTACATCAGACATAAAATTTTCTGTTATAACTTCTATTATTGCAGAATTTTTATTTGAAAAATGATTTTCTGAATTATTATTAAAACTTTCTATTTCCATTTTTAGAGAGCGTCGTCTTGTGTTTCACCAGTTCTAATTCTTATAGCTTGGTCAATATTACTAACAAATATTTTTCCATCACCAACTTTTCCTGTTTCAGAACTTTTACTTATAATATTCACAACTTGATCTAATTTTGTGGCTGGAACAACAATTTCAATTTTTATTTTTGGAACTTCAGTGGTTTTATATTCAGCTCCCCTATATATCTCTGTTTGACCTCTTTGCCTTCCAAATCCTCTTATTTCAGTTGCAGAAAGACCTTCTATACCAATATCAATTAATGCGTTTCTTACATCTTCATATTTGTGAGGTCTAATTATTGCTGTAATCATTTTCATTGTTTCACTATCCCCAGAGCGTAAAGCTATTTTAACAAGTCTCCTAATTGCTTCAGAATGAGAAGGGAGATCTGTCTGTTCCCTACGCCATTTATCAACATCATTTCGAAACTCAGTAGAGGCCACCAGTTGTATTCTTTGGTCTTGTTTTTTCATATTACCTTTTTTTATAATACATAATTATAGAGAATAATAAAATAATTATAGAGAATAATAAAATAGCTTTATAAAATATGTATAAATCTTAACCATTGTTATTTACATCTATAAAACTTTCAAATAATGTCACACATAAATCATTGCGGGTGTAGCTCAGTGGTAGAGCATCACGTTGCCAACGTGAGGGTCGAGAGTTCGAATCTCTTCGCCCGCTCCATTTTAAACTAAACATTTATTATTATAATCTTTATAACTTTTTATTTAGAGATATTTATTTATATATTTTTATTTCCAGCTAGAGAAATCAACAAAAAGATCTATGTCTTTAAATAGCTCTCTATTTCTTTCCAATTCATCTGTTAGGGCTTTATATTCGTCCTCATTAAGTCTTGATCTGGCCAAGTGGTCCAAAATAATAGTCTGATACTTAACTTGTAATAAATGTTCTCTTCTCTTTTTTTCTTCAGAGGATATTAATTGTTTATTCATTTATTGTACCTGTCCTCTATATATTTTTTTATGATTTTGGTCAGAATTTAATTTTTCATATTTAAAGCCATCATGACTAACACCTCTATAAAATCCCTTACTTAAAATTGATTTTTTTTCTGAAATTATATTTTGGCTACCTCTATATTGATTTTTCATAAAATTACTCCACAAAACTAAAAAATTAATTACATATAATGTATAAGTTACACACTTAACACAAGTTTATCAAGAATTAAAAAAAATTATTTATTGTTTTTAGAGTAAATAATGATAAAAGTTTTGTTAATGGTGCTCAATGCTAAGAGGGAAACAGGTTAAAATCCTGTGCTATACCCGTAACTGTATTTAGGAAGTAAGAAATCATTATGCCACTGGTTTATTCTGGTAAGGCGATTTCAAGCAATGATCTATAAGCCAGGAAACCTGCCATTAAGTCGTTCGTCCGAGACCGGGAATAGTCTTTTGGGCAAGATTTTTTTCTTTGAAGCGACAAAATAGTTGCAATCTAATAGCTTTCTTAATGAGAGATATTTTTTGCTTAAGTAGTTTTTGTGAGGTTTAAATGAAAAATTTTTTAAATGTATTTTGTTTATTTATAATTATTTTATTCTCTATAAATATTTCACTAATTAACGATCTCTTTGCCAATGAAGTTGATGAAATTATTGTCAAAGGTGCCAGAATAGATACACCTGCTAGTAATTTTGGTTCAAGTATATTTATCCTTAATAGTGAGGACATAAAACTTAGAGGTATTAGAAGTGCTATTGATGCAATATCTATCTCTCCTGGTGTCACTACAAAAAAGAACGGAAGTTTTGGAGGCGTTGGTTCTGTCAGAATTAGAGGTGCATCTAGTTCACAAACTTTAGTTCTTGTAGATGGTGTCCCAGTAAACGATGCGTCTTCACCAGGCGGCGGTTACAATTTCGAATATTTAGATACATCCAATATAGAGAGGATAGAAGTTTTAAGAGGTTCACAGTCTACTTTATGGGGCTCCGATGCAATTGGAGGCGTTGTAAATATTTTTACAAAGTCAGCACAAGATAATTCTGTAAATTTACTCTCTGAAATTGGTAGTTTTGGATTAAAAAAAATTAATTCTGAATTAGGTTTAGTTAGTAACTTTGGTAAATTTTTATTTTTAGTTGATGACACTTCATTGGATGGCATTAGTAAAGCAGATAAAAAAGATGGAAATATTGAGAAAGACGGATTTGAAACAAATTCTTATTCTTTTAAAGGAAATATGGAAATTAATAATATCAAGATAAAAGGATTATTATCTTATATTAAATCAGATGTTGAGTACGATAGTTTTGGTTTTGTTACAGGTGTTCAAGATGGCGATGAAAGAAGCATTACTGAAGAATCTACAGGTAATCTTACAATAAAATTTAATTCATTTGGTGAAAAATTAGAAAATACATTTTCTCTTAATCAATCAGATATAAGCCGAGACTATTTTACTGATAATAATCTAACATTCGGAGCTGATGGGGATAGGAGGTTATATCGTTATCAGGGAAATACAGGATTTGGTAAATTTAATAAAATAGCTTTTGGTTTTGAAAAAGAAGAAAGCAGTGTAAATTTAGATAAATTATCAATTGATAGTCTTTTTTTCCTCTACCAGTTTCAGCCAATTAAGGATTTAGTTGTTTCTGCTGGAATTAGAAATGATGACAATAAAGGCTTTAGCTCTAAAACAACAAGAAAGATTGCCGCAGCTTATAAAATATCTGAGAATATCTCAATAAAATCGAGTTGGGGCGAAGGTTTCAAAGTTCCAACTATTTTTCAAACTACTTTCTTTTGTTGCGGCGCTAAAAGTGCAAATACTAATATTAGGCCTGAAGAATCAACCTCATTTGATTTAGGTTTTGATTATACCTTAGAAGATAAATTTTCATTCAATCTCATTTACTTTAAACAAGATGTGAATAATCAAATTAATTTTTCATTCAGTTTAGGAGGTTATGAAAATATTGATTTTGTGGAATCTGATGGATTTGAAATTTCTACAAGTTCTAAAATTTCAGAAGCAGTTAATCTATTTATAAATTATTCTTATATAGATTCTATAGATGGAAGTGGACTAAGGTTAATTAATATTCCAAAGGACTCTGGTGAACTGGGTTTAACATATGTATCATCTTCAAAACTATCAGGATCTATGACAATTAAGTATAATGGTTCAGAGATTAGCACCTATGGGAATCTTACTTCTTGGTTAAGGGCTGATATTAATTTATTTTATAAGTTAAACAACTTTAGTGAAGTATATTTTAGGATAGAGAATTTATTTGATGAAGATTATCAACAGGTTTTTGGTTATGGAACTCCTGATAGATCTGGCTTGTTTGGAATTAAAGTAAATTTTTAATTTAAGCCTTTCTGTTTAGCTTGTTTTTTTTCATTAAATTATGTTAATTCAATGTTTAGTTTCTTTAATTAGTTTCAGGTTGGGAGATGTATATGATTAATTCTATTTACAGTAATTTTCTAGGAGTGGCACCAAATTGGTATAAGAATACAATTATTTCTTTTCTAATCGCCAACCCAATTATTCTGGTGGTTTTGAAATCAATGGGTCTTCCTGCTGGATTTATACTTGGATGGATTATTTTAATTCAGTTTATTTTTACTCTTGCTATGGCGCTTAAGTGTTATCCACTCCAACCTGGGGGATTAATAGCAATTGAGTCTGTTATTATGGGGCTAACAGATACGAAACAAATTTATTATGAAGTGGATGCTAATCTAAAAGTTATCTTACTTTTGGTTTTTATGGTGGCAGGTATTTATTTTATGAAAGATTTTCTTTTGTTTATTTTTACTAAGTTATTAATAAGTATAAAAAATAAAAGAACCTTATCATTTTTATTTGTCTTTTCTGCCGCTTTTTTATCAGCCTTTTTAGACGCATTAACAGTTATGGCCGTTTTGATTGCTGTAGCTGTAGGCTTTTATAATGTTTATAAAAACGTTGCTGAAAAAGAAGATGGTTTTTCTGAGAACTCAGAGGATTTTACAATATTTAAAGGTTTTCTTAGAAATCTTTTAATGCATGGTGCCGTTGGAACGGCTTTAGGAGGAGTTTCTACAACAGTTGGAGAACCTCAGAATCTTTTAATAGCCAGTGTTGCAGACTGGTCATTTATTGAATTTTTTATAAAGATGCTTCCTATTTCTTTTCCAGTATTTATTTGCGGTCTATTAACTTGCTATTTATTAGAAAGATTTTCATTATTTTCATATGGGGTTCAATTACCAGATCATATAAAACAGATACTCATTGATTTTGATAAAAATGAGTCTTCAAAAAGAACTCAAGCGCAAAACATGAAAATTTTAACTCAAGCTTTAGTTGCGGTCATATTGGTTTTTTCTCTTGCCTTTGGCTTAGCCGCCGTAGGCTTAATTGGTTTAATGATAATTGTTCTTTTAACAGCATTTAATGGTGTAATAGAGGAACATCAGTTAGGTAAAGCGTTTGAAGAGGCTTTACCTTTTACAGCACTTCTTGTCGTTTTCTTTGCAATTGTTGCCGTAATTCATGACCAACATTTATTCTCTTTTGTAATAAACTATGTTTTGACTCTTAAGCAAGAGACGCAAATACCAATGTTTTTTATGGTTAACGGAATATTATCAATGATAAGCGATAATGTTTTTGTAGCAACAATCTATATAAGTGAGGTAAAGGCCGCTTTAGATAGTGGAGCTATTGGTAGAGAGCAGTTTGATTTATTGGCTATTGCTATTAATAGTGGAACAAATCTTCCTAGTGTAGCAACACCAAATGGGCAAGCAGCATTCTTATTTCTGTTGACATCATCTGTTGCGCCCTTATTGGGTCTTTCTTATGTTAGGATGGTTTTAATGGCTCTTCCTTATACTGTTGTTTTATCTGTTATAGGTGTTTTATCTGTTATATTTATTCTTCCACTTTTTTAAACCTGATTTCAAAATTATAATAACTGACAATTTATAAAATAGATTTCTAGAGAAATTTAATGATTGAAGTGTCTTATCCCAGTAAATAACATTGTTAGATTTGCATTATTTGCCGCCTCAATTACTTCATCATCTCTAATTGATCCACCAGGTTGAATTATCGCGGTAACGCCAGCATTGGCTGCTGCCATAAGACCATCAGCAAACGGAAAAAATGCATCTGACGCAACAACCGATCCAATAGCTAAGGGTTCTTCTAAATTTATCATCTTTGCTGCATCATCAGATTTTCGAGCAGCAATTCTTGAAGAATCAAGCCTATTCATTTGACCAGCCCCAATACCTACAGTTGAGCCATCTTTTGCATAGACAATTGCATTTGATTTAACATGCTTAGCTACTTTAAAGGCAAACAATAAGTCATCAAGTTCCTGGTCAGAGGGCTTTCGTTTAGTGACAACTTTTAAATTCTCTTTATCAATTATAATATTGTCTTTTGTTTGCGCCAGAAATCCACCTGCAACAGACTTTATCATTACACCAGATTTTTCTGGATCGGCCAATCCACCTGTGATTAAAACTCTAAGATTTTTCTTACTTGATAGGATATTTTTTGCTTCATCGCTTATTGATGGTGCGATAATTACTTCAGTAAATATTTTTGAAATTTCCTTAGCTGTTTCAACATCTAATTCTTTATTCAATGCAATAATACCTCCAAATGCTGATACAGAGTCGCATCTCAAGGCCTTTTTGTATGCTGAATTTAAGCTATCTCCTGTAGCAACACCACATGGATTTGCATGTTTGATTATAGCAACTGCAGATTTTAAGTTGGGGTCAAACTCTGAAACTAATTCAAATGCTGCATTAGTATCATTTATATTATTATAACTAAGCTCTTTTCCTTGAATTTGATTGGCTGTTATTAATCCACAAGCATTTGATCCGTCGTAATAGAATTTTGCTTCTTGATGTGGGTTTTCTCCATATCTAAGGTTTTGATGCTCAATTCCTCCAATAGACTTATATTTGCCCAATGGTATATCCAGTTCATTTGATAGCCAATTTGAAATCATTGAGTCATAGGCTGCTGTTCTCGCAAATGCTTTAAGTGCTAGTTTTTTGAGAGTTTCTTTTGTCAATGATAAATCATTGTCATTCATCTCATTAATAATCTCATTATAATCATTTGGGTCAACAATAACGCCAACATTATCATGATTTTTAGCAGCAGCTCTTATCATAGCAGGGCCTCCTATATCTATATTTTCAATACAGGTTTTATAATCAGATTTATTTTTAATCGTATCTTCAAATGGATATAAGTTTACAACTAACAAATCAATATTTTCAATTTTTTGCTCATTAATTGTCCTTTGATGGTTTTCATTGCTTCGTATATTTAAAAGTCCACCATGTATTTTTGGATGCAAGGTTTTAACTCTTCCGTCTAATATCTCTGGAAAGTTCGTGACTGACGATACATCCTTAACTTCAATATTAGCCTTTTTAAGTTCAGAAAATGTTCCGCCAGTAGATATGATTTTAATTCCAGCACTATTAAGGGCGCTTGCAAATTTAACTATTCCTTTTTTATTAGAAACTGATATTAGAGCTCTCTTTATAGCTGCCATTTATAAACCCCTTAAAGTTCTAATATTTTTTTCATACATATCTGGTCCACCATTGAATGTTGCTGTGCCCGCAACCAAAACATTAGCACCTGCTTCAATAACTTTTGGGGCAGTTTGAAAATTAATTCCGCCATCGACTTCTAGATCAATATTTTTACCTGTTTCATTAATCATTTCTCTTATTTTTTTTATTTTAGTAAGTTGATCTTCCATAAAGCTTTGTCCTCCGAAACCCGGAACCACTGTCATAACTAAAATCAAGTCTAGATCCATAATAAAATCTTCAAGAACATTTTCATTTGTTGATGGATTTAGAGAAATACCACTTTTGCATCCTAGGTTTTTTATTTTTTTAATAGTTTCTTTTGGATTATTTTCTGCCTCAGGGTGGAAGGTAATTATATCTGACCCAGCCTTTACAAAATCCTCAAGGAGAGGATCAACTGGTTTAATCATCAAATGAACATCAAAAGTCTTTGAGGAAGATTTTCTAATATCTTTGATGACTTCAGGACCAATTGTTAAATTAGGCACATAGTGACCGTCCATTACATCTACATGGATATAATCTGCACCTGCATTTGTTATTGCTTCGATTTCTTTTCCTAGGCAAGAAAAATCAGCTGATAAAATAGAAGGAGAAATTTTTATTTCATTGGTCATTTAAATTCATTAACAGAGCTTTTATTTTGAAGCAAGTTCTCAAGTAATTTTCTTAACTCTTGCAATAAAAAATCCATCATTGCCGCCTTCATAATCTAAGCTGTTTGGAAAAATTCTAAGCCATTTATCTTTGTTTGATGTCTTAAGTTTTTTATCAATTTCATTAGTATTTATTTTATCTAATAGTGAATTTTTTTTTCTTTTTATGAAACTTTGAATTTGTTGCTCGCCCTCCTCTTTTTCTAGGGAGCAAGTGCAATATAATAGGGTACCACCTTCTTGTAATAAATTCCAAGCTGCATCAAGTAATTCAGATTGGAGCTTAGATAGAGAAATTATATCACTCTCTTTTTTTTGATGCATTATTTCAGGATTCTTTCTTAGAGTCCCTGTAGATGAACAAGGTGCATCTAAAATAATCTTTGGCCAAGTTTTTTGTAACGAAAAATTCCTAATATCTTTATTCTCTATAATGGCTTGGTAGTTTAGTCTTTTAAGATTTTGTTTAAGTCTGAAAAGTCTTTTTTCATTATTATCTATAGATGTAACTTTTGCTCCAAGAGAAATTAACTGTGCCGTTTTTCCACCTGGAGCTGCGCATAAATCAAGGACATCATCGTTACTTTGTATTCCTAATAAACTCACAGGTATTTGAGATGAATAATCTTGAATCCACCATTCACCAACTTCATAACCCTCTAAACTCGATATTAATCCTGGCGTATAAAGTCGTACGCAATTATTACCTAATCTTTTTCCATTTAACTTTTTTGCCCAATAATTTGCATCATTTTTTACATAAAGATCTATTGGTGGGTTTAAGTTAAGATGCTCGGTAATAATATCATTATAATTTTTAGCCCAGTCTCTTTTCCATCTATTCAATAGCCAATTTGGAATTTTATTGCTTTCACTAAGATACTTTTTTGCCTTCTTTTTATTTCTTAAAATCTCTCTACTTACGCCGTTAACCAGACCCTTCCACTTTTTTCCACATAATTCCACTGCTGTATTAACAACAGCATGATCTGGAGTTTTTAAAAAGAAGCTTTGCGCTAAGTTAATTCTTAAAATCATCAAGATTTTTAATGGTGTCTTGTCTAGTGGCTTTGACAAAAATTTAGTTAACAGATAATCAATGGATGTTAAATTTCTAAGTGTTGTGGAAACTAGAAGTCTACAGAAAGATTTGTCTTCATTTATAAGTTTAGAGAAATGCGAAGTTTTTTTTGTAGATACTTCGAACGCATTATCTAAAGGCTTATTCTTTTCAAGAATCTCTAACAGAATTTCTATAGCTTTTTTTCTAGTATAAGCCCCATCAATATTAATATTATTTTTTTGTAAATTATTCATAATCAAGCTTTTATTTTTTACTATTGTTAGGCTATATATATCTTTATGTCCAAAAACATAGATAAAATTAAAGAAAAGCAAAAAATTAATGCTAAAAAAGCATTGGAAGAAGCAGCAGAAAGAAAAAATAAATTAGCCAAGGCAAAGCTCCCTAAAGAATTAGACGGACGTGATGGCCCTGAGCCTACTAGATTTAATGATTGGGAGAAGAATGGTATTACTAGTGATTTTTAGATTAGATGTTTGAATTTAAAAATCTCAACTTTTCTGAAAAGACCAGCTTTTTTATAAGGATCTTTTTCTGACCATTTATTTGCTTCATCTTTATTTTTAACATCTATAACAATTAAACTTCCTATCATTGTGTCATCATCGGATAAAAATGGACCAGCATATTTCACTACATTAGTTTCAGCGACATATTTTAAATGATCTTGTCTATTTTGCATTCTTGTCTCAATAGAATTTTCTTTGTCTTGGCAAATTAAACAATAAAGCATTATTTCTCCTTCTTTAAAGGTCGTGAAAGAAGATCATCAATTATTTCATCGACAGACCTATTTTTCTCTATTAAATCATTAACTGCATTTGTTATTGGCATATCAATATCAAGTTTATTTGATAATTTATCTATAGCTCTTGCTGAATACATTCCCTCTGCAACAGAAGATAAATTATTTGTAGCTTCCTTCACGTTTAGTCCTTGTCCTAATTTTATTCCTAATGAAAAATTGCGTGAAGTTTTAGAGTTGCATGTTAGCAGTAAATCACCCATTCCAGATAATCCAGATAATGTCTCCTCTTTACCTCCCAATGCAACTGCTAAACGATTTATTTCAGTATATCCTCTTGCTATTGTTGCAGCTCGAGCACTGTCACCTAGATTTTGTCCTTCTACAACTCCTGCAGCTATAGCTATAACATTTTTAGTAGCACCACCTATTTGGGCACCTATAACATCTTCGCTTAGGTATGGTCTAAAGGTTGGAAGATTTATGCTGTCGGCAATTTTTTTCCCAGTATCTAGGTCTTTACAAGCTAAAGTAACAGCAGTTGGCTTATTGTTTACTACGTCAATTGCAAAGCTTGGTCCAGATAAAATGGCTAAAGTATTATTAGGCATAATAGCTTCTGCTATTTCACTCATTAAGTTCAATGTTTTTGTCTCTATACCTTTAGAGCATAAAACAATTGGGACTGACTCATCAAGATTATCTTTTATATCAGTAAGAATAGAACGCATAAATTGCGAAGGGGTAACCATTAACATTAGATCACAGTTTAACACATCACTAAGATTATTATGTGCATTTATATGCTCAGATAACTTAATATTGGGCAAATAAAGATCGTTAGTCTTTGAAGTATTTATACTCTTTACAACATTATTTTCTCTGGCCCATAAATTAACTTTATTTCCCTGACGACTTATTACTTCAGCCAAGGCGGTTCCCCATGCGCCGGCACCAATAACTGAGACCTCCTTATAATATTGATTATTTTTATTCATAAACTATCTCTCATATTTGCATCTCTTCAATTGGCCATCTTGCCCTTGCCGGAATATTCAATTTATCATTTTGGCCTCTCAGTAATCTTAAGCCTCCAACCCATGCTATCATTGCCGCATTATCTGTACAAAATTTTATTGGAGGGGCAATAAATTTCATTTTGTACTTATTTGTAAGAATAGTTAAACTATTTCTAATAGCTTTATTTGATGCAACGCCGCCAGATGCAACAAAATATTGAATTTCAGAATTTTTATTCTCATTCAACATTTTTTTAATTGCTTTTTCTGATTTGATTTTTATACAATCTATTATTGCTTCTTGATAAGAAGCAGCTAAATCTGCAAGTGTTTCATCATTAATAGGCTCAATTTTCTTAGCCTCTCTAATTAAGGAAGTTTTGAGTCCAGAAAATGAAAAATTACATTCGATAGAGTTCTTTAAAGGTCTTGGAAAATTGAATTTTTTATTATTACCTTTCTTTGCTAAATTTTCTAATGCTGGACCACCAGGATATCCAATATCTAAAAACTTAGCTGCCTTATCAAAAGCTTCGCCAGCGGCATCATCAATTGTTGTTCCAATTTGCGAATACTGACCTATATTTTTAACCATAATCAGTTGAGTATGCCCACCTGATACAAGTAACAAAATATAGGGTGGAGAAATATCATTTGTAAGAATAGGGGTGAGGGCATGCCCCTCAAGGTGATTAACACCTATAAGAGGGATATTTAAGCCAAGAGCTATTCCCTTTGCTGTCGTTAATCCTACGATTAATCCCCCTATTAGTCCTGGCCCTGATGCTGCTGCAACCCCTTCAATATCTTCAATATCTAAACAAGCCTCTTCAAGTGCTTGATCTATTAATGGGTTTAAGCTCTCAACATGAGATCTTGATGCTATTTCTGGAACAACCCCTCCAAAAGGAGAGTGCTCATCTACTTGACTAAAAACAATATTGGATAAAATTTTACCTTTATCACTTTTATTTACTTCAACAATAGAAACAGCGGTTTCATCGCAACTACTTTCAATACCAAGAATTTTAACGCTTTCTTTTTTCATAATTTCTAAATTTTTTATTCTTTATAAATAATCTATCATAGACTAAAAGTATTTTAATGATCTTTTTATATGTTTATGCATGAGTGTTGATTTTTTGAGTCCAAAAAATTGGAACTTTTTTTATCAGGTTTAGAAAATAATTTGAAAGTAATAACTATGGGAAAAAAATTAATAATATTTTTTACAATTTTTATTTTACCGCTTTTTGCAAATGCAAAGCTTGCTTCAGTTGATACAAGTCATGCTAAAATTCAATTGCTGGTTGAGACCAATGAGATAGTAGTAAACGAAGATTTTGTTGTAGGTATCAAATTTGAGATAGAACCTGGTTGGCATATATATTGGAAAAATCCTGGAGACTCTGGACTTCCTGCGGAGATTGAATGGAAAAATATTGAGTCAGTAGAATTCAAAAAATTTTTATGGCCATCCCCTCAGAAAACACCAGAGGAACCCCTCATGACTTACGGTTATTATAATGAGGTGGTCATACCAGCAATATTTTCAGTTGATAAAGATTATATTGAAAATGAACCATCTATTTTTGAAATAGATTTTTTGATATGTGAAAAAATTTGTATACCTGAGAAAGCAGTTATTGATTTTACTTTAAGTAACTATTCTGATGAGGATATTAAATTCTCTCGAGAAATTTTATCATCATGGTATAAGAAATTACCCGTTAAATTTGATAGTAAATTATTGGTTGAGGCATCTGATAATTACTTCTCTATAGAGTGGGAAAGTGGAAATAGTGATATAACTGAGGCCTATTTTTTCCCTGAAAATAACGGTTTAATAAAATATTCATCAAAACAAGATTTTTACATTTTAGAAAATTCTTTAAAATTGATTGTTGAACGCCCCGTTAAATACTCTAGCAATATTCAAAATGCAATTGGAGTTTTGGAAGTAAAGCTTCCTAATAAAAAGAAGACATATCAAATTGATAAACCAATTGATTATATTGATAAGATTGAAATACCAGAAACCTCAAATTTATCTTTTATTGTAGCTGTAACTCTCGCTTTTTTCGGCGGAATTATTTTAAATATTATGCCATGTGTTTTCCCTGTTATTGCACTTAAAGTAATGTCTTTTGTAAAAGAGGCTTCTGAAAAAAATGCTTGGCGTCATGGTTTAGTATTTGGATTGGGAGTTGAGTTAAGCATGCTGATTCTTTTTTCTTTTACTTTTATTTTCAGGAATCTTGGTCAGGCTGTTGGCTGGGGATGGCAACTGCAATCAAGTGTTGTATCAACTCTTCTGTCTTTATTATTTTTTAGCATAGCTTTTATTCTACTCTTCAGGGTTGAGCTAGGTACCTCTTTTACTAGGCTTGGAAATTTAGGATCAAAGAGTAAAGGATATTTAAATTCTTTGTTACTTGGTTGTCTCACAGTTATTGTGGCAACACCTTGTACAGGACCCTTTATGGGAGCTGCTATAGGCTGGGGACTTTCACAACCATTTTATGTATCTTCATTTATATTTTTATCATTGGGTCTCGGAGTGGCTTTTCCAACAATGTTTTTATCATTAATACCTTCAAGTTTAAATTTATTACCAAAGCCAGGTGAATGGATGGTTAAAGTTGGACAAATAATGTCAATACCAATGCTTTTAACAGCTATATGGCTGGCCTGGGTAGTACATAGACAAGCAGGTTTTGTTGGTCTTAGAGATTTGCTCATAGCACTATTTTTAATTATTGTTTCCCTCTCAATTTACAAAATAAATCAATTAAGAATTATTAATAAATTTCTATCATTTTCAGCTGCTCTTTTAGGTGTTGCTTATATTATTTTCTCATATGATGCCGAGAGACTATCAATGCCAAAGGAATTAATAATTGGAGAAAGCTGGGAGGCAGCAAAGGTTAATCAATATAGATCGGAAGGTAATAATGTATTAGTAAATTTCACTGCTGATTGGTGTTTAACGTGTAAAGTAAATGAGGCCGTTGTGTTTAATTCAAAGTCTTTTAAAGAGTCGGTATCAAATGGTAATATTGTTTATCTTGTTGCTGACTGGACAAATTATGATCCAGAAATAACGCGAGAACTTGAAAAATATAAGCGAGGAGGAGTCCCTTTATATTTATATTGGAAGGAGGATGCCAAAAATCCTAAAATTCTTCCTGCTATTCTTTCAAAACAAGTTTTTAATGAATATACAAGATAATTCTAGTCATTTTAAATTAGATGGATAAGATAAATTTTTATAATTTTTAACATATGTAGGTGAAATTATGACTGGACGAGTTGAAGGAAAAATGGCTTTCGTTACTGGTGCCGCTCAAGGCATTGGCGAGGCAATAGCAATTATGTTAGCTAAGGAAGGTGCCAAAATTGTTGTTGCTGATATTAATGAAGATGGAGTTAAAGAGGTAGCTGAAAAAATTAACAAAGATTATCCTGAATCTGCTTTTGCGCTTTCTTTGGATGTTTCGTCTGAAGTTCAGTGGCAGAATGCTCTAAAACAAGCAGAGGACTTAATGGGAGGATTAAATATTTTAATTAATAATGCTGGGATTGGTGGAGGCTCAACTGTAGAAGAAACTGATTATGAGACATTCCAAAATATAATGAAGGTCGATACTGATAGTGTTTTCCTAGGATGTAAATATGCTATTCCAATTATGAAGAATTATGCACCAGGATCAATAGTAAACACTTCCTCTATTTCTGGTTTAATTGCAGGCCATAATATGGTTTCATACAACACAGCTAAAGCGGGTGTTTGGATGATGTCGAAATCAGTCGCCCTTCATTGCGCAAGACAAGGCTATCAAATTAGATGTAATTCTATTCATCCTACATTTATCAATACTCCAATTTTAGATGGATGGTTGTCTGGTCGACGGGGAAATAAGCCCCCCCTCGAACGTGATGAACTTTTGCAAAAACTTTCTATGCAAATACCTCTTGGTGTTGTTGGTGATACTGATGATGTTGCCTATGCAGTTCTTTATTTAGCAAGCGATGAGTCTAAATTTGTAACTGGAGCAGAACTAAAAATTGATGGCGGAATAAGCGCAATGTAAAGGAATGTCTATGAAATTAATTCTATATATAATTTTATCTTTAAATATAATATTTGCTCCAATTATCTCTTCTGCTGAAGATTTAGTGTCTGGAATAAATCCCAATGAGTTTAATTATTTAGTTAGACCTCAAGATAGTCTTTACGATCATGTTAATAGTGAGTGGTTGAATAATACACCTATTCCTGATGATCAGGTTGGGTGGGGCTCTTATATGACTTTAAGAGAGGAGTCTTATGCCAATCAGGATATGCTAATTAAAAAAATCATCCAAAGGATTGAAAAAAACAATCCATTTGTATCTGATGAAGAGTTAAAAATTGCGAATCTTTATAAGAGCTTTATTGATAGGGATAAAGTCAATAAATTGGGTTATGAGCCAATACTGCCCGAGTTAAAAATAATTTCTGAAATATCAAGCGTTAATGATTTATGGCAATATTTTTCAAGATCTATAAAATCTGGATCATCTATACCGCTGAGAATATTTATCTACGATGACTTAAAAGATCCTCTAAATTATACAACTTATATTGATCAAGGTGGTCTGGGTCTTCCAGATAGAGATTATTATTTGGAAGAAAATTATAAAGAGATACGTAGTGCATATATTGTTCATATAGAAAACTTATTAAAGTTAGCTAATATAAAAAATTCTAAACAAAAAGCATTAAGCGCATTTGAAATAGAGAATAAATTAGCAAAGGTGCAATTATCAAGATTAGAAATGCGAGATCCAGAGAGGATTTATAATCCTTATAAAAAAGATCAGTTATATGATTTAGGCGGAAGCTATTGGAATGAGTGGATGGAAGATCTTGGATTAGAAAATCAAAATAAGTTTATTGTTGAGTCACCAACATACATCGCTGCGTTAACAAGCCTTATGTATGAAATCCCTATAAATAAGTGGAAGGATTATTTAATAGTTCGACTGGTGAAAGGATCGTCGGGATCATTATCAGATGATTTTATTCAAGAGTCATTTGAGTTTTCGAAGATTTTAACTGGTAGAGAAAAATTACCTGACTTATGGAAGAGAGCGGTAGGACTTGTAAATGGAATTATGGGCGATGCTCTTGGGAAAATTTACATAAATGAATTTTTTCCCCCTGAATATAAAAATAAGATGGAGGTTCTTGTCGATAATTTATTAGAATCTTACAGAATTGGAATACAAGAATTAGAATGGATGTCCGATGAGACAAAGAAGAGGGCTCTTGAGAAACTTTCAAAAATGAGAGTAAAAATTGGTTACCCTGAGGTCTGGGATGATTATGAAGGTTTAGAAATTAGCCCAAATGATCTTTATGGTAATTTGAATAATTCGGCTACTTTTGGTTATAAAAAAGCTTTAGAAAAGCTAAAGGGCCCAGTAGATAGACGTGAATGGTCAATGTCTCCGCAGACTGTTAATGCTTATTTTAGTCCAACAAAAAATGAAATTGTTTTCCCTGCAGCTTATTTGCAACCTCCAAATTTTAATCCCATGGCTGATGACGCGGTAAATTATGGCGCTATAGGAGTTACAATTGGGCATGAAATTAGTCATGCATTTGATGATAAGGGATCCCAATTTGACGGGGATGGTAATTTAAGAAATTGGTGGACGAGGGAAGATAGAGATAATTTTGATAAAAGAACCGCCCAGTTAGCAAATCAATACTCTCAATATGAAGTACTTCCTGGAAGAAAATTAAATGGTGAACTTACTCTTGGAGAAAATATTGCTGATCTGGGAGGCGCAAAAGCTGCTTTTAGAGCCTATAAAATTTCTTTAAAAGGAGAACCTTCTCCAATTATTGATAACTATACAGGTGAACAAAGATTTTTTATTGGAACAGCTCAATCAGATAGAGTTAAATTTAGAGATGAGATTTATGAAATGAGAGTTGCTACCAGTGTTCATTCGCCATCAAGGTTTAGAGTAGATGGTGTTATAATCAATATGAAAGAATTTCATAAAGCCTTTTCTACAGAAAAAGGTGATAAACTCTATAAATCTGATGATGATATTATCCTAATTTGGTAATTTACAATTTCTTAATATAGAGTTTGAATTTGTATATTGAAAACATGTTCGACAAATAGTAAACATTTATAATGAATTCAACATTTCTTCTAATTGATGCTATTTTAGATCTTTATTCGTGGGTAATTATTATTGCAGTTATCCTCAGCTGGTTATCATCATTAAATATCATCAATAATTCAAATCAAATAGTTAGAATGTTTCAAGAAACTGCATGGAGGTTAACTGATCCAGTTTTCAGAAGAATTAGATCCTTTTTACCTAATTTTGGAGGATTGGACATATCACCTATAATAGCTCTTTTATTAATTTATTTCCTAAGATCTCTGCTGAGAGAGTATTGGCTTATGGTGTAACAAGATATGGCAGCTTCTGTAATAGATGGAAAGGGTTATGCTTCTCGTCTTAGAGGGAAATTAAAAATAGCTATAAATAATTTAAGAGAAAAGTATAAAATAACACCTGGTCTAGCAGTTGTTTTAGTTGGTAATGATCCAGCCAGCGAAATATATGTAAGAAATAAAGGCATACAAACAAAAGAAGCTGGAATGAATTCTTTTGAATATCGTTTGCCAGAAAACACCTCAGAAAATGATCTACTAGCAAAGGTTGAGGAATTAAACTCCGATAGATCTGTTAATGGTATTTTAGTTCAGTTTCCTGTTCCAAAACACATGGAGCAACAAAAGATAATAGAGAAAATACTTCCTTCCAAAGATGTTGACGGCCTACATCCTGTAAATTCTGGTTATCTAGCTAGTGGCTTGAAAGGTTTGGTTCCTTGCACTCCACAGGGTGCATCTCTATTAATTAAGGATTCATTACCTTCTTTATCTGGTCTGCATGCCGTAATTGTTGGTAGGTCAAATTTAGTAGGAAAACCAATTGCACAATTACTACTTAGGGAAAATTGCACAGTAACGATTTGTCACTCTAAAACAAAAAATTTAAAAGAAGTATGTCTGTCAGCAGATGTCTTAGTTGCGGCAGTGGGTATATCTGAGTTGGTCAAAGAAGATTGGGTTAAAGATGGCGCCGTTGTTATTGATGTAGGTATAAATAGATTGCCAGCACCAGAAAATGGAGAGGGTAAAACCAAGCTAGTTGGTGATGTAGATTTCGAGAGAGTTAAAAATAAAGCTTCCGCCATTACACCCGTTCCCGGTGGAGTGGGTCCCATGACAATTGCATGTCTTTTACTAAATACATTTGCAGCAACTTGTGCTCAAAATAATATAGATTTCTCTGAGTTTGAGCTCTAGTCTTTCTTAGAGAGTCTTAATCTTAATGCATTAATTTTGATAAACCCTTCAGCATCAGTTTGATCATAAACACTATCTTCTTCAAAAGTTACATGATCAAGAGAATAGAGTGATTGCTTTGAAGATCTTCCAACAACAACAGCACTCCCCTTATATATTTTAATCCTTACTTCACCTGATACATTTTTTTGACTTTCATCAATTAATGTTTGAAGCATTTTTCTCTCTGAGGAGAACCAATAACCATTATAAATTAATTCAGCGTATTTTGGCATTAGTTCATCTTTAAGATGACAAGCTTCTCTATCAAGTGTTATTTGTTCTATACCTCTATGTGCTTCAAGAAGAATTGTTCCACCAGGTGTTTCATATATTCCCCTTGATTTCATTCCTACACTTCTGTTTTCAACAAAATCTAATCTACCAACTCCATTTTCTCCACCAATCTTATTTAGTTCAGTAAGAATTTCTGCTGGTGAGAGTTTATTTCCATTAATTGAAACTGGATCACCCTCAAGGAAGCCTATTTCTATATATGTTGGTTTATCAGGCGCCTTTTCAGGAGAGACAGTTCTTTGATATACATCCTCCGGACATTCCACAGATGGGTCTTCAAGTAATTTTCCTTCTGATGATGTATGAAGGAGGTTTGCATCAACAGAAAAAGGAGCTTCCCCTCTTTTATCTTTTGTAATAGTTATTTGATGTTTCTCGGCAAAATCTATTAGTTTTGTTCTTGAATTTAAATCCCATTCTCTCCAAGGCGCAATGACATTAATATTTGAATCTAATCCATAATACGCTAACTCAAATCTTACTTGATCATTCCCCTTACCAGTTGCGCCGTGGCATACAGCATCAGCACCTACTTTATGGGCAATTTCAATTTGTCTTTTGGCAATTAAAGGTCTAGCGATTGCAGTTCCTAGAAGATATTTTCCTTCATATAAAGTATTTGCCCTAAACATAGGAAAAACATAATTTTTTACAAAATCTTCCCTTAAATCTTCTATAAATATTTCTTTAACACCATGAGACTCAGCTTTTTCTTTTGCATCATCTAGCTCAGCTCCTTGCCCAAGATCAGCAGTAAAAGTTACAACCTCACATTCATATTTTTCTTCAAGCCATTTTAAAATGACCGAAGTATCAAGACCTCCCGAATAGGCCAAAACAACTTTATTTATTTTTTTGTCCTTACTCATCTTCCATTCTCCGGATAAAACTATAGCCGTCCTATACGCTTACTCTCAATTTTTGCAAGTTCTTTTTTATACTTTTCAGAAGCTCTTACTTTTTTTGTATCACTTTTTAACTGTCCACAGGCTGCAGAAATATCCTCTCCTCTGGGAATTCTAATAGGACTTGCATAACCGCCTCTATTAACTATATTACCAAATTTTTCAATTTGATCCCAGTCTGAACATTCATATGAAGACCCTGGCCAAGAATTAAATGGTATCAAATTAATTTTTGCTGGTATACCAGAAATTAATTTCACTAAATCTCTTGCTTCGGCCTCAGAGTCATTAACATCCTTTAACATCACATATTCAAAAGTTATTCTTTTTGAATTTGATAGACCTGGATAATTTCTGCAGGCTTCCAGTAATTCTTCAATTGGATATTTTTTATTTATAGGAACAATTTCATTTCTAAGATCATTATTTGTTGCGTGAAGAGAAATTGCAAGCATAGAACCGATTTCATCACCTGCCATTTTTATCTTAGGAACTATGCCTGATGTTGATAAAGTTATCTTTCTTTTTGATATAGATAGGCCAGCATCATCAGACATAGTAAGTATACCATCTCTTACACCTTCAAAGTTATATAATGGTTCACCCATTCCCATCATGACAATATTAGTAATTTTTCTTGGTTCTTCGTGCCACTCTTTAAGTGAGTCTTTGGCCACAACAACTTGAGATATAATTTCTTGCGAAGATAAATTCCTTACTAATCTTTGTGTTCCTGTATGACAGAAAGTACAATTTAGAGTGCAACCAACTTGGCTTGAAATACACAATGTTCCTCTTTCGTTGTCGGGAATAAAGACTGTTTCAATCTCAGAACCATCGTTAAATTTTAATAACCACTTTTTTGTTCCATCTTCTGAAGTTTGCTCATCCGAAATTACTGGTCTATCAAGATTATGGTGTTTTTTTAATTCTTCTCTTAAGCTTAATGATAGAGTTGTCATATCATCAATTGAATTAATGCCTTTATTATATATCCAACCCCATATTTGATTAACTCTCATATTAATTTGTTGATCTGGTATATCAAATTTTATAAGTATATCTTTGATTTCTTTTCTAGTAAGGCCAACCAAACTCACTTCTTTTTTATCGATATTTTCATTCATTATTTTGTTCAACTTCGGTTTGGGGTCTTTGAGCGAACTTTCCCAAAGATCTAATTCGATCATACATAACGATTGATCCAGCAATTTGAACATTTATACAGAATTTTGTAGGGATTTTTATAACATAATCACATTTTTTTAGCATTTCATCTGATAAAGAACCCATTTCTGGTCCAAGTACATAGGCCGCTTGCTTTGGGTGATGAAAGGAAGGCAAATCAATAGCATTATCTATTAACTCGACACCAACCAATTTACACTTATTTGGTAAAATCATGTCTTCACAACTATCCCAATCAT
>CACOFZ010000014.1 GCA_902626605.1 uncultured PS1 clade bacterium | reverse complement strand
AATTGACGAATATATTGCAAAAGGTTTTGGCTTGGAATTAATGAATAATGCTATAACAAGAATTTGTAATCTAGGAATAAATAAAATTATTTTGCAAACAAATTCACTTGATCATGACAGAGCGCTTCCCTTTTATGAAAAATATGGTTTTAAGGTATTTGCGGAAGAAACCAAGAACATTTTTTATTCAGTAAATTAAATGATGAGAAATATATTAATCGCTTTATTTCTAATAATCATTTCCATTAATAGAACATATGGAGAGGATAAATTAACTATATCAGTAGCATCAAGTCTTTATAATGTTAGTAAAGAATTAATTAAGGAGTGGGAAAAAACTAATAACAAAAGAATTACAATTATTACTGGTTCCACGCCTTTACTTGCAAGGCAAATAGAAAGAGGGCAAAAATCAGATATAATTATAACCGCTAATTACTCATGGTTAGAATGGATGATTGATAGGAATTTAATTGAAAAAAGTTCAGTCAAAAAAATAGCTAAAAACTCTTTAGTCTTCATTACTGGAATAAACAAAAATATTTATTTAGATATTAATTCATTTGAATTTAAAAATGATTTAATTGAACAAATATCATCATCAAAAATTTCTATCCCTCACCCATCATCAGTTCCATTAGGTATCTATTCTAAACAAGCTCTAAAATCTCTAGGCGCCTGGTCATTGGTTCAAGAAAAATTGGTTTTCACCTCATCTGCTCAATCAAATTTAAAATTTATTTCTCAAGGAGAGGCAAATATTGGTATATCATATCTTTCTGATGCACTACTCTCCTCAAAAGTAAAAATAATTTCTTATATCGATAATAAAAAATTCAATTATGATAAGCCAACTTATTGGGCAGCAAAAATTAACAGAAACAACAAAAATAATGATTTGAATTTTTTACAATGGCTAGAAAGTCAAAAAGGCCAAGAAATATTAAAAAATTATGGGTTTGAAACAATTTATTTAGAGGAAAATGATTGACTGATTTTGAATTAAACGCATTGCTTTTAAGCATAAAAATTGGATTAGTATCAACTTTAATTATTTTAATTCCTGGAATTTTAATTGCTTGGATTTTAGCTAAGAAAAACTTTTTAGGTAAAACTATAGTCGATGCATTAATCCATTTACCATTAGTTATACCTCCTATTGGTATTGGTTATATTCTTTTAATTTCATTTGGTAATGAGTCTTTTTTGGGAAATTTTTTCTTTGAAAATTTTGGTATTAATTTCTCTTTTTCTTGGATTGGAGCTGCACTTGCTTGTTCAATAATGTCATTTCCTCTTCTTGTAAGACCAATTAGGGTTTTAATTGAAGCTCAAGATACTAAATTGGAAGTTGCTGCAAAAACGCTTGGTTCATCAGATATTAAAATATTTTTTACTATAACGCTCCCTCTTGCTTATCCAGGAATATTAGCTGGTTTTGTTTTGTCTTTTGCCCGGTCAATTGGTGAATTTGGAGCAACAATAGCTTTTGTAGGAAATATACCTGGAGAAACCCAAACTTTACCTTTAGCTCTTTGGTTGTTAATAGAAACCTCAGATAACAATAATGAAATTATGAGACTTGGCATTATATCAGTTTGTTTGGCTTTATCTGCCTTATTGTTAGCCACGTATCTAGAAAAGACTTTTTTATATAAATTAAAAGTTGGAAAGTAAAAATAATTATAAAACAAATGAGGATAAATTAATGATTAAAAATTTAAAAAGATTAATATCTTTTGCCTTTGTTATGACATTGATAATTAACTTGTCTTCTGTTTTACATGCTGAAAATAATAAAATCCTATATAGGGGTAACGGAACCGAACCTGATACTTTAGATCCTCATTTAGCGTCAGGATCCTGGGAGGGTAATATTATTAATGATCTATTTATTGGTCTTTATACTAAAAATGAGTATGGAGTTCCGATAAAGGGATCAGCTTTAGATTACAAAAAATCCACTGACGGTCTTATTTACAATTTTTATCTTAGAAAAGATCATTTTTGGTCTGATGGTAAAAAAGTGACTGCACATGACTACGTTGAAGGTTTTAAAAGAGTAATGAATCCTGAGACAGCGTCTCAATATGCTTCATTATTGTACTTAATTAAGAATGGAAAAGAAATTAATACAGGAAAATTAGATGTTAATTCTTTAGGAGTCAAAGCGCTAAATGATTATGAATTAGAAATAACTTTAAATTACCCTGCCCCCTACCTTATAGAACTTCTTACTCATTATACAACATATCCAATACCAAGGCATATTTTTAATAAATTCGGAAAAGACTGGATAAAGCCCCAAAACTTACAAACTAATGGACCATATACCTTATTTAATTGGAGGCCACACGATAATATACACTTAAAAAGAAACAATTTATTTTATGATAATAAAAATGTCTGGTTTGATGAGGTTATTTTTTACCCAATTGATGATAATGAGGCTGCTTTAAGAAAATTTAGAGCTGGTGAACTAGATATTAATAATGGCTATCCAGAAAATAAATCTCAATGGTTAAAGAAAAATATGCCAAAAAAAATTAAGCACGATAATATTCATGTAATCTCATACTTAGTGTTTAATTCTAAATTATCTCCTTTTAATGATAGGGATATAAGGAGGGCAGTATCACTTTCAATCGATAGAGATGTTATAGTTAATAAAATAAGAAACTTTAATGAAACAATTGCATGGTCACTAGTTCCTGAAGGAATAGCTAATTACGAATTCTCAAACTTAATTGAAGAGCAAAATTTATCTCAAGAGGAAAGATATAATATAGCAAAAGATATTCTCTCTAAAAAAGGTTATTCAAAAAGTAATCCTCTAAGATTTACTCTTAAATATAGAAGCGGTGGAGATCAAAAAAAACATATGGTTGCAATTCAATCAATGCTTAGTAAGGCTAATATTTCTGTTAATCTTGAAGCTTCTGAACCTAAAGTTTTATATAATTATCTTAGAACAGGAGATTTTCAGGTTGGAGATGCCGGCTGGATAGCTGACTTTAACGATGCATCAAATTTTTTATTTTTATTCGAGTCATCATCTGGTGGATTAAATTATGGAAGATACTCAAATAGTATTTTTGACAACCTTATGTCAAAAGCTAAAAATGAAACTGATGTTTTAAAGAGAGCAAAAATTTTAAAACAAGCTGAAGTAATACTTATGAGTGATATGCCATTGGCTCCAATATTGTTTGGAATAAGCAGGCATCTTGTTCAAGAGGATATTGAGGGTTGGATAGAAAATCCATCATCATTTCATGCATCAAGATATTTAAAAAGAAAATAGCTTTTTAAAATAAAACAATACTTGGATAGGTAAAAGAAAAAATGATGGAATTTAAATGAAAAAATATAATGAAATTAATAAAAATTTTTTAAATTTAATTAAAATTGTAGAAAAATTAAGAGATAAAAAAAATGGCTGTTTGTGGTGCAATTCTCAAACATCAGAAAGTATAGCTAAATATTCTATTGAAGAGGTAAATGAAGTTATAGATGCAATTAATAGAGACGATAACTCGAATATATGTGAAGAGTTAGGCGACTTGTTGTTCCAAGTTATATTTCATTCTCAAATTAAAAGCGATGAAAAGAAATTCGACATCAATGATGTTATAAAATCAATAAATAAAAAAATGATCAGAAGAAATCCACATGTTTTTGATAACAAAAATAAAAAAAAATATACACTAAATGAAATTGAGAAAAATTGGATTAAGATTAAAAATGAAGAAAAAAATTAATCAATAAAATTTGATGAGTCCAATGGAAGAATTGTTGAAATTGAATGCTTATAAACTAATTGAATATTTTCATCTCTTTTCAATAATAAACTATTTTTTCCCATAGCAATTATACTGCCTTCTAATTTTATTCCATTAACGAGGAAAACCGTTAGTGCTTTTGACTTCTCGATAGCATGTTTAATAAAATTAGATTCTATATCGCATGTAGAATCTTTATCCGGGGTTTCAATAGCTTCTTTTAACATTATATCTCTCACTTTTTATGTTAAAATTTTGAAAATACCCCTCATTTATTCAAAATCGTATAAAATTTTAAAATTATAAAATAAATAAATATGATTTACTTATTTTTTGCAACCCTTAATATTACTAATAATAATCTGGGCTTATTCTGAAAAACTGCTCAACCATATGAATGCAGTGAGGCTTAGAAAAAATTACTATATTATCACCCTCTTTAATTAGCGTTTCTCCAGTTGGCATGACAAACTTTTCTTTTCTTATTATCCCTCCTATTCTTAAACCAGAATCTAAATTTAATTCTTCAATAGTTGGTCCTATCAATTCTGATGAAGATGATACCTCACCTTCAATCACCTCCGCATCACCATTTATTAATGAATAAAGCCTCTTGATATGACCCTTTCTAACATGTCTTAAAATTGAAGAAATTGTGATTGCTTTTGGATCAATAAATTCTCCTATTTTCAAAGACATAATTAATGATTGAAAGTCAGATGTATTTAAAAGTGCAAGGGATTTTTTACATCCCTCACTTGAGGAAAAAGCCGCTGAAAGAAAATTTACTTCATCGCTATCGGTTAATGACACTAATGTTTCAGTATTCTCTATGTCTGCCTCATGCAAGATTTCTCTATCAATACCTGATCCATTTAAAACCGTTATATCTTTATATTTATCAGATAAAATTGAAGCATTGTTTTCATCATTTTCAATTACAGTTAATTTGATCTTATCGGTCATTGTGTCAATTAATGACGCAACCTCACTTCCAACAGATCCTCCTCCAACCAAAACAACTTTTCTTGCTTCTTTTTCAGGATGACCAAAAATAGAAACAGCTCTTCTTGATAGTTCTGAGGGGCAGACTAAATATGCAATATCTCCCACTATTAATTTTTCATTTAATTTTGGAATAATCATTTGATTACCCCTTTGCAATCCAACTATCACAGTTTTTAGATCAGGGAATAAATTAGTTAAATCTGAAATTTCTGTTTCAATAATTGGGCAATTTTCATCAATTTTAATTCCAAGAAATTTTAGTGATCCATTTACAAAGGGAATATTCTCAATTGCTCCAGGTATTTCAAGTCTTCTTAATACATTTTTAGCTACCTCATTCTCAGGCGAAATTATAACACTTACAGGTAATTTATCACTGGTAAATAAATCTTGATGAGATGGATTGAGATAGGATTTATCTCTAATTCTTGCAATTCTTTTTGGAACTTCGAAAATTGAATGCCCTATCTGACAAGCGAGCATGTTTACTTCATCAGATGATGTTATAGCTATCATCATATCCGCATCTTTTGCCCCTGCTTTTTCTAGTATATCAGGATGGGCTCCGTGACCCACAACACCTCTAATATCAAGTTTATTGGTTAACTTCCTTACTAAATTTGGCGAAGAGTCAATTATTGTAACTTCATTACCTAATAAAGATAACTTTTCAGCAATAGATGCTCCGCTCTTTCCAGCTCCACAGATTAATATTTGCATAATTTTCTCAGTGGTTAATATCCAATAATATTTTTATAACGTTCATTCGGCATAATATTTAGATCTTTCATTTTTCTATGAAGAGCAGTTCTATCCATTCCAATAAAATTTGCAGTTTTTGATATATTGCCATTAAATTTTTTAATTTGAGCAAGAATATATTTCTTTTCAAAATGAGATCTAGCTGTTCTAATATCCATATCTAAATCAATAACTAAAAATTTATCCATGAACTCCCCTTTCTTATAATATAGTTGCTTTAATACAACTTATAATTATTGATGTCACTAAATAGTTCTATTTTTTATATTCTATTTTTGGAAATATAATTACTGGCTCTTTGATAGACTTTCCTGGAGTTAATGAAAATTCATCACTTATAAAGCTCATGGCTCTCTCGTTATCTTCAACACATAATAAATCTAACAATCTTTTACAAGATTCTGGCATAACAGGCTGAAGCATTATTGAAATTCTTCTAATCATTTCAACTGTTACCCATAAAACAGATTGCATTCTCATTAAGTCATTATTTTTAAGTTCCCAAGGTTTTTGATCAGAAAAATATTTATTTGTTTTAGATACAATATTAAATACTTCTTCAATATAAGAATTTATTTGAAATTTATCCATCATCTCAAAAATTTTGCTAATTTTAACCTCAGGTAAGCTTAAGAGCTCATAATCAATATCATTCAAAGAATTTTTTTCAGGAACCTTTTTATTACAATGCTTATTAACCATGCTAAGACATCGTTGTGATAAATTTCCTAAATCATTTGATAAATCGGAATTTACTCTATTAATTAAAAGCTCATCACTATAGTTACCATCATTTCCAAAAATAGCTTCTCGCATTAAAAAATATCTTAATTGATCGACCCCAAATGTATTGATTAACTCCATTGGATCTTCAATATTACCCAGGCTTTTAGACATTTTTTCACCTTTATTTAAAATAAAGCCATGTGCAAAAATCTTTTTTGGAATTTCTATTCCCGCTGACAATAAAAAAGCGGGCCAATAAACAGCATGAAATCGTGTAATATCTTTTCCAATTAGGTGCAAATCAGCAGGCCAAAAACTTTTAAACCTATCATCATTTTCATTTGGCCAATTTAAAGCTGATATATAATTTGTTAGAGCATCTACCCAAACATAAATACAGTGGTCTGTGTCATTTGGAACTTTTATACCCCACTTTAAACCTTTTCTAGAAATTGATATATCGTTTAGACCATTTTTAACAAAATTCTTTATTTCGTTAATTCTGCTTTTAGGTTGAATGAAAAATTCATTTTTTTCATACAATTTTAATAATTTATCTTCATATTTCGATAGTTTAAAAAAATAACTATTTTCATCCACCCACTCAACAGTATTATTATTTGGGGATATATACTCATCTTTTTCATTTTTTTTAAGTTCACTTTCCTGATAAAAAGCCTCATCAACAATAGAATACCAACCAGAATATTTTCCTAAATAAATATCTCCGTTTTTCTCCATTCTTTGCCAAATATTTCTTACAGCTTTTTTATGCCTTTCTTCAGATGTTCTAATAAAATCATCATTTGAGCAATTAAGTTCTTTCGACATTTTTACGAAAGTTTGAGACATATCATAGGCAAGTTTATCTGGAGTAATATTTAAATTTTCAGCTTTTTTTTGAACTTTTAAACCATGCTCATCAGTACCAGTTAGAAAAAAAACTTTTTTACCTCTAAGTCTATTAAATCTGGCAATAACATCTGCAGCAATTACCTCATATGCATGGCCCATATGTGGTGGCCCGTTTGTATATGAAATCGCTGTACTAATAAAAAAATTTTCCATTTTAGTGCTTTTGTAATTTTGTTATTTTATCTAAATTTGAAATAATACTAAGAATTGTCTGTTTTTTATTTAATTTATAAATTCTCTCTTGGCTAATTAAATCTAAAATACTATCCCTGATACTAAAAATTTCATTATTGTTGATTATAAAATCAGGATTATAAATAGCTTTTTCTTTTATATATAAATTTAATTTGAAATTTAAAATTTCAATAAAAATTTCAAATTTGTTTATATCCAGTCCATCCTTTAAAATAAAATCAGAAAAATCATAAATACTCTCTCCAAGCTCTCCTTTTTCAAAAATATCGCTAATAACATTAGATATTTTTAATGAGTCCGAATGAAGTAAATTTTCTAACTTACCAAAGCTCCCATTTGCATTAACAAGCAAACTATCTAATTCATTTTTTAAAATACTTGGCTTTAAAAGTTTTATCCTATTAGTCATAATTTCATCACTTAAATTTTGAAACCTTAGCTCAAGACATCTAGATTTTATTGTATCCAAAACCATTCCAATATTATGTGAGATTATTAAAAATAAACAATTAGAAGGTGGCTCCTCTAAAATTTTTAAAATTGTATTTGTTGACGAAATATCCATAAAATCTATTGAGTCTAATATACAAATTCGCCATTTACTAATTGAAGCTGTTTGCGAAAAAAATTGAGAGCATTTTCTTGTTTGCTCAATAGAGATGAAAGGGTTTTTATTATTTTCATCTGGCTCAATTACCAATAGATCAGGATGTGAGTTTGCTTCAATGAGTTTATTCACTTTGTAATTATTAAAAACATTAAAATCCTTCGTTTTATCATTGGCTAGTAATTTTCTGGAGAATGCATAAGCAAATGTGGCTTTTCCAATACCTTTATCACCTGAAAAAATATATGCGTGATGAAGGGAATTTTTTAAAAATGAATTTGTAAGGAAACTTATATTTTCTCTATGACCCTTAACTGAATAATTAAAACGGGATGATTGAATATCTTCTATTTCATTACTCATTTAGATTTTAAATCTCTTTTCAATTTCTTCAAAAATAACATCTGATATTTTATTTATTTCTTGGTTAGCATTAATAACAACAGAATTCTCAGAGTAAATTTTGGAAAAATCTAAAAAAGCTTCCCTTAGTTTTGTATGAAAGCTAATATCCATTTTTTCAAATCTATTCTCATTAGTATTTCTGCCCATAGTTCTCTTTATTCCCTCCACTGGATCAATATCTAAAAAGAAAACTAAGTCTGGTTCAATTTCTCCAATTGAAGTCTTTTTCAGACTTTCCATTGCCTCAAGACCCAGTCCATGTCCTAAGCCTTGATAAGCATAGGTAGAATGATAAAATCTATCACAAAGAACCCACTTACCGTTTTCAAGAGATGGAATTATTAAGTTTTTAGTATGTTCATGCCTTGAAGCAAACATTAATAAAGCTTCGGTCATTGGCTCCCATTTATTTACTTCGCCAGTTGTAACTAATTCTCTTAAAATTTCTGCAGAAGGAGTTCCACCTGGTTCTCGAGTACAAACTACATCAATCCCTTTATCAATTAATTTTGATTTTAAAATATTTATTTGTGATGACTTTCCTGAGCCTTCACCACCTTCAAATGTAATAAATTGACTTGTCATAACTAATTAATTAAATACTCTATTTTTTGTAATGTCCTTCCAAAAAAATTATTTCTTTCAATATTTTCCCCTGAAATAAGATTGGAATTCATAATCTCTTCCTCATCATTAAATAAAATTAACTCTCCAATAATTTGATTTTCCTTAATTGGAGCAATTATTGGTTCACTAAAAATAAGCTTAGCATTTAAATTTTTTCTTGTTCTTATGTTAAGTAATAAACTTATATCTTCAGAAATTAGCATTTTAAGATACTTTTTTTTACCCTCCCAAACTTTTATTTCTTTAACAATATCGTTGTTTGTAAATAAATTATATTTCTTAAAGCTCTTTTGACCAAAGTTAATTAACTTTTTCATTTCTGTTGTTCTACTATCCCTAGAAGTTAGACCACTAACTATACCAATTAGCCTTATATTATTTTTTTCTGATGACACAATCATACTGTATCCCGACTGATCTGTTTTACCTGTTTTTAATCCATCAATGCCCAAGTTATTACCTAATAAATTATTTCTATTAGGTTGAAAAATACCATTCCAGGTAAAGTTTCTTTCAGAAAAGTAATGATAAAAATTTGGAAAATCCTTTATTAGTGATTTAGCAAGAATAATCATATCATGGGGTGTGGAATAATGATTATCGTTGTGAAGGCCGGTGGAATTTGTAAAATTTGTATCATTCATACCAAGTATTTTTGCATAAGAATTCATTTCATCAGAAAATATTTCCTCAGATCCGGAAATAGCCTCAGCAATAGCAATACATGCATCATTTCCTGATTGAATTACAATACCCCTAATAATATTTTCTACAGAGATATAAGACGAAACTTCTGCAAACATTGTTGATGAGTCTGAAACTGCTCCGCCTTTTCTCCATGCATTTTCAGAGATAAAAATCTTTTCATCTAATGAAATAATATTCTTTTCTAAATAATCAAATAAAATATACAATGTCATTAATTTTGACATCGATGCGGGATAAATTTTTTTTCTTGAATTCTTCTCATACAAAACTTGATCGGTCTCATATTCAATTAGAAAAGCATATTCAGCATCAGATTTAAAAGAGTGAACAAAATTAGGTGAAAAAATTAAAATAATAATTAATATTTTTATATTTTTAAAAGTAATTTTATTTAACAAATTAGTTAATTTTTTCAATAATCGCATCTTTAAAGCCTCTTTCTTTAAGATTACTTAATACACGTTCTGTATAACTTTTATTTGCAAATGGTCCTAACAACACTCTGAACCCCGATTGATTTTTGTTTATTTTTATCTTACCAAAATTTTTTAAATCTGATTTAATTTTTTCTACATTAGTAATTTCTGAAAATAGGCCTATTCTAATATAAAAATATCTTTTATTATTTTCTTTGCTAACTTTATTTTTTTGATTAATAGTTTTTCCATCCTTATCATAAATTTTTGCTTTTCCATAGTATTCAACAATTACATTTGCTGTACCTTTTTTTTGGAAACCTAGAATGGATGCTGCCTTTTTTGAAACATCAATAATTCTATCTTTTACGAAAGGTCCTCTATCATTAACTCTTAAAACAAGAGACCTATTATTTTCGATATTGGTAACTTTTACTAGAGATGGCAATTGTAGAGTTTTATGTGCAGCTGTTAATAAGTTCATATTAAAAATCTCACCGTTAGCAGTCTTTTTTCCATGAAAATTCGGGCCATACCATGAAGCAACTCCGGTTTCTAAATAATCAAAACTCTCCTTTGGATAAAATGTTTTACCTTTAATTTGATAGGGTTTTCCTACTTTATACTCTCCACCAGAAAAGGGAGATTTTTTAAGAGGAAAATTTTTGTTCGGAGGTGCGCATGAGGAGATAATTAATAAAAAAATTAAAGGAATATACTTTAGTTTATGCATAATTTTTATGATAACAAGATTCGCTATTCACAAAACTATCAGAATATTTAGAATGCTATATATTGGGAGGTTTTATGAATAGAAATTTTGAGCTGATAGAAACAAATAATATTAAGATCAATACTTTAATTGAAGGTAATGGTAAGCCAGTTATTTTCGTTCATGGATGGCCAGAAAGCTGGTATAGCTGGAGAAACCAAATAGAACCGTTTAAAAATGCTGGCTACAAGGTTATAATTCCTGATATTCGTGGATATGGAAGATCAAGTAATCCAAAAGAAATTGAAAAATACACATTAAAAGAAATTACAAAAGATATTATTAATATATTAGATTTTTTAAACGAGGATGATGCCCATATAATTGGTCATGATTGGGGCGCTCCTATTAGCTGGTATACCTCCTTACTATTTCCAGAGAGAATAGCTTCAGTTTCAGGGTTATCTGTTCCTTTTAGTCCTTTTTTGGATATTCCTCCCACAGAAATATTCAAACAAATATTTAAAAATGATTTTTTTTATATTCTTTATTTTCAAAAATATGGCCTAGCTGAAAAAGAACTTGAGTTTGATTTAAATAAATCTTTGAAACAAATTTATTGTAACTCTGATTATAAAGGTATGAAAAAAAGGATTGAATTAGCATCAAAAGGAAAGACAATAAAAAAAGATAAAAATTCATCTTTTCTTGAATATGAAGATCTTCCAAGTAATCTGCCAAATTGGCTTTCCCAAGATGATCTTAACTATTTTGTAAAAGAGTTTGAAAATAGTGGAATGACAGGTCCGTTAAATAGATACAGATGTATGGATTTGGACTGGAAAGAACTTAAAGATCTATCTTTAGATAAAATTCAAAAACCTGCATGTTTTGTTACAGGGGATTTAGATCCAGTCAATTTTTTTATTCCTAATGTAAATTTTTTCGAATCTATTGGTGCAAATTATAACGATTTAAGAAAAAAAGAAATTATTAAGAATGTAGGACATTGGACACAACAGGAAGCGCCGGATAAAGTAAATAAAATTTTATTAGACTTTTTAGAAAAAATATAAATACATACTCTTTAGAAAACCCTGCGGAGGGGTGGCCGAGTGGTTGAAGGCACCGGTCTTGAAAACCGGCAGGCGGGCAACCGTCTCGGGGGTTCGAATCCCTCCCCCTCCGCCATTGGAAAAATGATTTCAAATGATTAAAAAATTTTAAAAAACATCTTGAAGATTGATAATTAATTATTATCTTGATGATATGGAGTATTTCAATGGAACGTGATGCAAAATTTAAAATTGGTGAGATTGTAAAACATAAATTTCTATCTTTTAGAGGTGTCATTTTTGACGTAGATCCTACTTTTAATAATACTGATGAATGGTGGTTATCAATTCCTGAAGAAATTAGACCTAAAAAAGATCAACCTTTTTATCATCTGCTTGCTGAAAATGATGTTACTGAGTACGTTGCTTACGTTTCAGAGCAAAATTTATTGTATGATATTAATAAGGACCCTGTAAGACATCCTCAAGTAGATGAGCTTTTTAGCGAGTATAAGGATGGCTCCTACCTTATATCACAAGAAAGAATGCATTAATCATTTTGCAAAAAGATAATCGTCCCTTCTTTGTTCGCTTATTTATTGAAAATTTTTATACTCTGTGGACAAAATATTTCTTAATCCCTCAATTCAAAAAAGTTGGAAGAAATTTAGATATAAATAAACCATGGAATATTGATGTATACGGAAAAAACATCTCAATTGGAGAAAATGTACATATCAGAACATCAAGAAATGTAATAACTCAAATATGTGCATGGAATAAAAATAATTGCAATGGAATTATAAAAATTGGTGATAATGTTCTAATATCTCCAGGTGTAAGGATAATTTCGGCTGAAGAAATAATAATTGAGTCAAATGTTATGATTGCAAGTAACGTTTATATTTCTGATTCTGACTGGCATGGAGTTTATGACAGAATAAATACTCCTGGATCAAGCAAAAAAATACATATTGAGGAAAATTCATGGATTGGTGAAGGATCTAAAATATCAAAGGGTGTAAGGATTGGAAAAAACTCCATCATTGGTTTAGGATCAGTTGTAACATCGGACGTTCCAGAAAATGAAATTTTTGGAGGAAATCCAGCAAAAAAAATTGGTGAAATAGATAAAAATAAAAAGATAAGAAAAAGAGAAGAAATATTTTTAAATAATGATTACAATAATTTAATGAAGTTTCTTATAAAAGAGGATTTAAAAGAAAACAATTTATTTACATGGTTAAGAACAGTATTTTTTCCTAAAAAAGGTGATTAATTTAAAATCAAATCATCAATCCCAATCTGATAAAACTTCCTCAATATTTGAGATACTTAAAGGTGGTGGACCTTGAATTTGAGATGGAGTTCTAGAAAATCTTGGCGCTACATTAGGTTGAATAACTCCTTCATAGTTTATAAAAGTCTCTCTTTCTTTATTATGAGGGTGGTTTGGCGCCTCTTTCATTGTCAAAACTGGAGCAAAACAAATATCTGTTCCCTCCATAATAGAGCACCATTCATCTCTTGTTTTTTGTTTAAAAGTTTCAACGAGCTTTATTTGCAAATCATCCCATAGGTCTTTGTTCATTTGATCCAATAATTCACCATCATTTATTTCAAGCTTTTCTAGCAGTAATGAATAAAATTGTGGCTCAATAGAACCTATAGATATAAATTTATTATCCTTTGTTTCATAAACATTATAAAAATGAGCTCCAGAATCCAGTAAATTTTCACCCCTCTCTTCTTTCCAAATACCAGAGCTTAAAAATCCATAAAACATTGTCATTAATGAAGCAGATCCATCTGTCATAGCACAATCAACTACTTGGCCCTTTCCAGATTTTTGAGACTCAAATAAAGCAGCTATTATACCCATAGCAAGATACAATGCTCCTCCACCAAAATCTCCAACTAAATTAAGAGGAGGAACAGGTTTTTCTCCCTTTCTTCCAATTGAATTTAGCGCACCAGTTAATGCAATGTAATTAATATCATGTCCTGCAGCCTGAGAAAGAGAACCAATTTGACCCCACCCAGTCATTCTTCCATAAACTAAACTTGGGTTAATTTTTAAACAATCCTCTGGCCCTAAACCTAGTCTTTCCATAACTCCTGGGCGAAATCCTTCTTGAATGATGTCGGCTTTTTTTACCAGCTCTAAACAAATCTTTATGTCATTTATATCTTTTAAATTTAATTTAACCGATCTTTTACCTCTTGCTTCAATTACATGCTTTGAAGAAGCTTTATCATCTCTATCAATTCTAACAACATCCGCTCCCATATCTGAAAGCAGCATTCCACAAAAAGGTCCTGGTCCTATCCCAGCAAACTCAATAACTTTAACACCTGATAATGGTCCTTTCTTCATGGTATAACCTCAAAAAATAATTTATTCTCTATCATTTAACTTTAAATCAATGCTTAAGTCACCGATTTTTTTTCTTAAAGTATTCCTATTGAGACCAAGAATTTCAGATGCTTTTAATTGATTACCATTTGTAAAATCTAAAATATTTTCAATTACTGATTTCTCAACTTTTTCAATGATAGCAGGATAAATATTTTTACTATTACTGTTTAATAATTTATCTCTATTTCTATCAAAATACTGATTAATTAGATTTGATAAACTTAATTCTTCAATATTTTTATTACCATCCTCTAATCGCTTAAGTTCATCACTAATAATTTCTCTATTCAATATGTCCTCTGAGTAAAGCGCTGAAACCCTCAAAATAAAATTTTCAAGCTCCCTGACATTTCCAGGCCATTTATAAGATTTCATTGCCTCAATAGCATTGCTATCTATTTTTTTACTAGGTAATCCTGATTTTTCTGTTTTTATCAAAAAATGTTCTATTAATTCAGGTATATCTTCAACTCTATTTCTCAAAGGAGGTGTTTCTATTGGAACAACATTTAACCGATAATACAAGTCCTCCCTAAAGACTCCTAGATCTATTAATTTTTTTAAATCTTTGTTAGTTGCAGAAATAATTCTCACATCAACCTTTATTTTCTCTTTGCCTCCCACGGATGTATATTCACCCTCTTGAAGAACTCTTAATAATCTAGTTTGAGCATCTAATGGCATATCACCAATTTCATCTAAAAAAAGTGTACCTTTTTCAGCTTGTTTAAATTTTCCATCGCTTTTTTGATGTGCTCCAGTAAAAGAGCCTTTCTCATGACCAAAAAGTTCACTTTCTATTAAATCTTTTGGGATAGCTGCCATATTGATAGGTATAAAAGGATTATCTGCTCTTTTTCCAAACATATGAAGAGCTTTAGCAACAAGTTCTTTTCCAGTACCACTTTCGCCATAAATAGTTACCGTTAAATCATTTTGTGATAATCGACTAATAACCCTATACATTTCTTGCATAATTTTTGAACTTCCAATTATTAAATCATTACTTTTTTTTCTAATTAATGATTTACCTTTTTCCATAGGCTTTGTTTGAATGGCTTTTAAAATAAGATTACTTAAATTATTTAAGTCAAATGGCTTTGGTAAATATTCAAATGCTCCCTTTTCAACAGAAGATATTGCTGTTTGAAGATTATTTCTTGCACTAACAACTATTATTGGAAGATTAGGTCTCAATTCTTTAATCTGTGGAATTATTTCAAAAGACTCTCCATCAGGTAACATCACATCAGTAACAAGAACATCACCCTCACCATCTTCAATCATTTTCCATAAACTCTTGATTGTTTTTAAGGTTTTAACCACATAACCTTCGCTTGATAAAAAATCAGATGTTACTAACTGAATTGATTCATCATCCTCTAACAATAAAACTACTTTTTTTGTCATCCTTACCCCGCTGAAGCTAAGTTAATTATAAAAATTGTTCCCTCTGAACTTGTTTCAAAATTTATTATACCGTTGTGGTCATTAATAATTTTAGCTACCATCGCTAAACCAAGGCCGCCCTTTGAAGATTTTTTAGATGAAATAAATGGTTCAAAAATATTTTTTTGAAATTGCTCGGGTATACCACATCCATTATCTTTAATTCTAATCTCAATAGGCAAATTCTTTCTTTCTCCTGAAAAATCGGCCTTAACTATTGAGCTATGCTTATATGAAGTATAAATTTCAATCGAACCTTTATAGTCTTCGTTTTTCAAATGAAAATTACTTCGAATTGCTTCACAAGAATTAGTCATTAAATTTAAAAAAACTTGAATCAATTGATCTTTATTGCCTATGACTTCTGGGATAGAGGGATCAAAATATTCTTTAATTTCTAATTCAATTTTTTGTGAGTTTTTTAGAACATTACATGTATGACGAATTACCGAATGTATATTTAAAGAATTTAAATCATTAAATGGTAGATTATCAAAAACTTCAATGTTCTCTACAAGTCCTTTAATTCTATCAACCTCAGTACAAATAAGATTTGTTAGCTTTTTGTCTTCGAAGCCTTTTTTCTCAATAAGTTGTGCAGCACCTCTTATACCTGCAAGTGGATTTTTTACCTCGTGAGCAAGCATAGATCCAAGAAATGACATAGTTTTTCCAGAAGATTCCTTACTTGATGAAAAAAAATCCTTTTCAAAATTATTATCAATAAAAATTAGCATTATTCTATCGTTGGAGATTGGTGTTATTTGAATATTAATATCTTTTTTTATACCAATTCTTGGGTTACTTAAATCTAAGCCATATTCATTAAATCCAGAATTTTCATTAATACACTTTTCAATTAGATTAATTATAGGTGATGAAAAAGGCATAAAGTCACATATATCCTTACCGATTAACATTTTGGAGCTTGTTTTCAGAAAATCTTCACCAGAAATATTTATAATGGTAATTTTTTTCTGCAAGTTTATAATAACCAGAGGAAAAGTCATTGAGTTTACAATTTGATGATATATATCATTTTGTATATTCATGGATATTTGCCTATTTTTTGTGCAACTATATTATATGCCTATTAATTAGGCAAATATATTTTAAAGCATAACTTGTGAGTCTAATTAATGATCCATTTTTTAATATTAGCTGGTGGTAAAGGTGAAAGAGCAAAAAAAGCGAATAAAACTCTTCCTAAGCAGTATATGGATTTTAATAATATATCCCCTTTAAGATATTTATTAAAAAATATTTCAAAAATTAATGAAATTTCTTCAATTACAGTGGTTGTTTCAAAAGAAAATATTAAAGAATATAAAAGAGATATAAAAGGAATTAAAAATATAAGAAGATATGTTATTGGGGGTAAAACAAGAAAAGAGTCATCCTTAAAAGGCATAAAAAATCTTAAAAATGAATTTGGAAATAAAAAAAATCAAAAAATTTTAATTCATGATGCAGCAAGACCATTTATTTCTAGAAAAATTATTCTTCAAAGTATTAAAAATTTGAAAAAATACAATGCTACTTGCCCATATATAAATATTGAAGACACTACGAAGTCAATTGGATCTAGAAATAAAATTAGTAATATTGATAGAAATAAATTAATTTCTCTTCAAACTCCTCAAGGGTTTGATCTTAATAAAATATTTGAATTACATAAAAAAAATAAAAAAGAATATACTGATGATTTTTCATTAATAACTAATGAGGAAATCTCCTTTAAATTAATAAAAGGTTCCAAAGAAAATTTCAAAATTACAACTTATGAAGATTTATTAATTTTTAGAGATATAATTTTAAGTAAGAAAAAAACTCTTGTAGGGATTGGTTTTGATATTCATGCATTTACAGATGGGAATGAAATAACTCTTGGAGGAGTAAAACTTAAATCAAAATACAAATTACTAGCTCATTCAGATGGGGATGTGCTTCTTCACTCAATAACTGATGCAATTCTCGGCGCTATCAGTAAGAATGATATTGGTTTTCATTTTCCTCCATCTAAGAGTAAATATAAAAATTCAAATTCAGTATTGTTTTTAAATAAAGCTTTGAATTTTCTTAGAAAATGTAATGGAAAAATTATAAATTTAGATATAAATCTTATATGTGATTATCCTAAAATAAATCCAATAAAACTAAAATTGAAAAAAAATTTATCAAATTTAATAGGTTTAGAAATTGATAAAATAAACATAAAAGCAACTACAACTGAGGATCAAGGTTTTATAAATTTTAAAAATGGAATTGCATCACAGGCTATTATTTCTATTGAGGTAATTAATGAAGAATAGTCTAATAACTTTTCTGGTAACCTTTGGTTATATTGGTAAGATAAAATATTTTCCAGGCACTATTGGATCATTTGCGGGTCTTTTAGTTGGCGCAGTTATAATAAAATTAACAAATTATAACGTTTTTATGTCATGTTTCTTTACTCTCACAATTATAAGTATTTTTGCAGTTGATGAATATTTAAAATCCTCGAAGAGTCTAGATCCACAGGAAGTAGTTGTTGATGAAGTTTTGGGCCAGTGGATAGCTATTGCATTTATTCCGTTCAATTTTAAATCTTTTTTAATAGCTTTTGTTCTTTTTAGATTTTTTGACATAAGTAAATTATTTCCAATAAATAAAATTGAAAAAATAAAAGGTTATTTTGGGGTTATTGGCGATGATTTGTATGCTGGTATCATTACAGCTATAATAATTTTATCACTTACATATTATGGATTTATTTAATGTATCAGGATGAAATAAATAATTTAGCAAAACAAATAATAAATATTGGACCAAAAAGTAAAGTTCTAATTTCTACTGCAGAAAGCTGCACGGGCGGAATGATTGGAGCTGCAATTACTTCTATAGCAGGATCTTCAACAGTTTATGATAGAGGCTTTATTACATATTCAAATAATTCAAAGGCTGAGTTATTGGGTATAGATATAAACCTGATAAACCAACATGGAGCGGTTTCAAAAGAAATTGCAAAATTAATGGCTGAGGGATGCCTTGTAAAATCCAATTCAAACTTATCTGTATCTGTTACTGGGGTAGCTGGTCCAGGAGGTGGAACAAAAGAAAAACCAGTTGGGCTTGTTCATATGGCAATAGCAAAAAAAAATAGAGATACAATTAATTTTAAGTTTTTATTTGGTGAAAAAAGCAGAGATGAGATTAGAAAACTAACAACAATAAATGCACTAAAAAATTTATATGAAAATATTTGAATTAATAAATAAGATCTATTCTTTCTTCAAAGCTCAAAATAATTTGAGATAATATTTTATCAATATTTTTTTTAAGTATTCTCTCAAAAATTTTATTTTCTAAATCAATTGAAATGTTTAATTTAACAATACTTCCATCTCCTTCTTCTTTAAATTTCCACTTGTTCATTAATGAATGAAATGGACCTTCAATACCTTTGGAAATAATAATTAAATTTTTTTTATCGCAATAAACCTCACTAATAAATTCTCCTGACATTAGCAAGTATTGTAACTTTAGTTTTGCTATAAATTTATCATCACTGCTGCTTATTATTTTCGAAGAATTACAGCCAGGTATAAATTTTGAGTAACTATTAACATCACTCATAACATCAAAAAGAAATTCTGAAGGATATTTCAAAAATTTTTTATGTTCAACATCTAGCAATTTTGATCACTGTTGACTCATTCTTATTTTTTTTAATTTTAAAAAATCATCACCTGCATGATGAGATGACCTTGTTAAAGGACTTGATGAGACCATTAAAAAACCTTTAGACTCAGCAATTTCTTTATATTTTTTAAAATCATCAGGAGATATAAAATCTTTGATTGGAGCATGTTTTCTAGTTGGCTGAAGGTATTGACCTAAAGTCAAAAAATCAACATTAGCAGCTCTTAAATCATCCATAACTTGCATAATCTCATCTTTTGTCTCTCCCAAACCAAGCATTAAGCCGGATTTAGTAAAAACTTCAGGCATAATTTCTTTAGCATCGGACAAGATTTTAAGAGAATTAAAATATCTTGCGCCAGGTCGAATTGACAAATACAGCCTTGGTACAGTTTCTAAATTGTGATTAAAAACATCAGGTTTAGATTCTAGAACAACTCCTAATGATTTATCTTTCCTTAAAAAATCTGGTGTTAAAATTTCTATTGTTGTTTTTGGAGATTCTCTTCTCAATAACTCAATTGTTTTAGAAAAATGTAAAGCACCACCGTCATCAAGATCATCTCTATCTACAGATGTAATAACTACATGATCAAGGCCAAGTTTTTTCACTGCTTGAGATATTCTGTATGGTTCAAATGGATCTAAATCATCAGGTTTACCAGTTTTAACATTACAAAATGCACAAGCTCTAGTACAAGTATCGCCCATAATCATAAAAGTTGCATGTTTTTTTGACCAACACTCTCCTAAATTAGGACAATTAGCTTCCTCACATACTGTGACAACATTACCTTTTTTTATGATATCTTTTGTAGCCTCAAAAGTTTTAGAACTAGGCAATCTTGACCTTATCCATTTGGGTTTTGGCAAAATAGATGTTTCTTTATTATTTACTTTTTCTGGATGTCTTACTTTTGTCAAATCTATACTTCTTTCTAAAAAGCTAATAATAAACTATTTGTTACCCAAAAGAAATATCAAGAATTAATTATTTGATGAATTTTTAAAAATTATAATTTTTTCAGCAGTTGAAGAATATCCAAGATTCTCTCTAATAACTTCATCTATGAGATCAAGGTTTTCCTCTGATTTATTTGAAAACCTCAAAATCTTATCCTCTAGTGCAGTATTAGTTTTTTTGATTAAGCTTAAATCATAGCTGTTTCTTTTTATTTGATGATTGATTTCTCTTAATTTCAAAATTCCGTTTTCACTATTAATTAAATGGAATAATGCAGAGAAATTTATGGTTACCATAATAAAAGAAATTACAATATAAAGACCAACTCTCTTATAAAAAGGTTTGTAAGGATAATTTTTTATATTGTTATCTTTTAAACGAATCATTATCAAAAGAATCATAAATCACAGTAATTGGTCAAGAATTAATTATTAATAAAATTTATTTAAGTATTGATTTACCTGCATATTTCGAATTTTTACCGAGAAATTCTTCAATTCTTATTAATTGATTATATTTTGAAACCCTATCAGATCTTGTTAATGAACCTGTTTTAATTTGACAAGACTCTGTAGCAACTGAGAGATCAGCAATAAAATTATCTTCGGTTTCACCAGATCTATGAGAAATTATATATGAATAATTATTTTTTCTAGCAATATCAATTGAGTTAAAAGTTTCTGACAAAGTTCCTATTTGATTAACTTTTATTAAAATCGAATTAGCTGATTTTTGTTTAATACCTCTCTCGAGTCTTTTTGAATTAGTAACAAACAAATCATCACCAACTATTTGAATTTTATCACCTATATTAGAATTAAGTTTTGTCCATCCGTCCCAATCATCTTCATCAAGAGGATCTTCAATAGAAAAAATTGGGAATTTATTAATTAAAGTCTCTAAATAATCTATCATTTCCTCAGAATTAATTGGATTATTGATATTAGTTAAATTATAAAAATCATCTTTATGAAACTCTGTTGCAGCAACATCTAAAGCAAAAACTATATCATCCTCGACTCTATAACCTGCATTTTCTACCGCTTTGCACAAAAGTGATAGAGTTTCTTCTGGAGAAGCAATATTTGGTGCAAAACCTCCCTCATCCCCAACACTGGTTGGCTCTCCCATTTCTGATAGAATTATTTTTAATGAATGAAAAATTTCTGAACCCATTTGCATTGCATTTTGAAATGATAGAGCAGAAATAGGCATAATCATAAATTCTTGGAAATCTAATGAATTATTTGCATGAGCACCACCATTAATAATATTCATCATAGGTACTGGTAATGTATATGAATTACTTTTATTGAGATATTCAAATAATTCAACTTTATTGCTATTTGCCGATGCTTTTGCAGTTGCCAGAGAAACACCTAAAATAGCATTTGCACCTAATCGTGATTTGTTGTCGGTACCATCAAGATTGATTAATATGTCATCAATACCATTCTGATCCTCCGAACTTATGCCGCTTAAATTTTTATTAATTTCATTATTTATATTAGAAACAGCTTTGGTTACTCCTCTTCCAAAATAATCAGTGGAATCATCTCTTAGTTCGTGCGCCTCATAAGCTCCTGTTGATGCTCCAGATGGTACAGCCGCTCTTCCTAAGACACCATTTTCTAAAATAACGTCTACTTCAATTGTAGGATTACCTCTGCTGTCAAATATTTGTCTTCCAATGATTTTTTTTATATTCGTCATTATAAACCTCTACCTCATTAATGATGGTCTTACTATTAATTAAATAAAATGAATATTCGATAAATATTAAAAATAACAAAGCAACAAGATTATTTCTAATAAAAAATTTTTTATAATCAAAATTTAAATTGGCATTTATATCTTCAAAAGCATAAAATATTAAATATTTATAAAAGAGAAAAATATGAAACATTTAGGAAAACAATCCAAGCAACCAAAAAACCCAGATATAAAAATTTTAGATAAAGTTAAAAATCCAAATGCTGGAAAAAATTTTGTCGTAAGATTAACCCAACCTGAATTCACTTGCTTGTGCCCTATAACAGAGCAACCAGATTTTGCACATATTGTAATAGACTATATTCCAAACAAATGGATTGTAGAATCAAAATCACTAAAACTTTTCTTTAATAGTTATCGTGATAAAAAATCTTTCCATGAAAACACAACATTAGAAATTTCTGAAACTTTAAATAAGCTTCTTAAACCAATATGGATTAGGATCGGTGGTTATTGGTATCCTAGGGGTGGAATTCCAATAGATATTTTTTGGCAAAACAAGGAACCACCAAAAAAAGCATGGATTCCTCCTCATGAAGTTACCCCCTATAGAGGAAGAGGTTAAATTCAATTTAATTTTTATCGTTTTTTAAACCGAATCATAATTATAATTTTTAATAATAATGGAGGGAATCATGGATATTGAAATAACTATGTTTTGGGCAGGTTTATTTGCGATTTTATTTATTTATTTAGCATTTCAAACTGCATTAGCTAGAACTAGAGAAACTTCAGTAGGTGAAGGCAGCGGGGATCTTTTGAAAAAGTCACGAGTTGTTGGTAATTTTGCTGAACATGTTCCTCTAATGTTAATTATGATGATGTTTTTAGAAAATGACGGTTATGAAGGCTTTGTAACTATGTTGGGTTTATTATTTTTTATTTGTAGATTAGGTCATATTTATGGAATTTTATATCAAGATGGATTTGGTCCAAAAGAAAATCCAGCAAGAGCTGTCGGTGCTATGGGGTCATGGGCATTAATGGCAATAGCAGCTTTAGCTTGTATTTTTTAAAAATTAAAATGATTTTACTGAATTATCTATAGTCTTTACTTTATTTAAAATATTTTCAATTTCATCTAACCTTGTTGCTGATGGGCCATCACATAGGGCTTTTAATGGATCAGGATGAACCTCAATGAAAAGGCCAGCAAGTCCTATAGCTGTTCCTGCTAGAGCTAGATCAAGTGCCTGACTAGACCTTCCATCAGCAGCATTCCCTTGACCACCAGGTATCTGAAGGGAGTGAGTTACATCTAAAATTACAGGTTTTTTATAATTTTTTAACTCTGAAACACCCAAAAAATCAACAATAAGATTATTGTAACCAAAAGAAGATCCTCTCTCACACAGCATTATATTTTCATTATTAAATGAATAGCATTTATCAATAATATTTAGCATTTGACCTGGTGATAAAAATTGCCCTTTTTTAATATTTAAAGGTAATTTTGTCTCACAAGCAGCTCTAATTAAATCAGTTTGCCTACATAGAAAAGCTGGTATTTGAATAATATCAGCAACTTCAGAAATTTTTTCTACTTGCTCAATCTCATGAACATCAGTAATTAATGGCACACCTAATGATCCCTTAATTTCATTAAAGATTTTAATTCCTTCCTTTAAACCAGGGCCTCTGTATGATTTAACTGATGATCTATTAGCCTTATCAAAAGATGCTTTAAATATAAAAGGTATATCTAATTTACTAGTAATTTTTTTTAATTCTGATGCAACTTTTTCCGCCATATCCAAATCTTCAAAAACATTCAGACCAGCAATTATGATAATTGGGGAATTATTTGATATTTCAATATTTTTAATATTTATTTTCATTTTATTATTTCTTTTTACTTTCTTTTATAGATGCATTTATGAAAGATGAAAACAATGGATGAGGATTGAAAGGTCTTGATTTTAATTCTGGGTGAAATTGGACTCCAATAAACCAAGGGTGATTTTTAATTTCAATTATCTCTGGTAAAAGACCATCTGGAGAAATACCAGCAAAATTCATACCGATTTTTTCTAGCTTTTCTTTATAATTTATATTTACTTCATAACGATGTCTGTGCCTCTCATTAATATTTTTTGTTTTATAAATTTTATAAGAAAGAGAGTTTTTATTTAATACAGCGGGATAAGATCCTAATCTCATAGTGCCTCCATAATCACTATTACTATCTCTTTGAAATTTTTTATCATTTTTTTCCCATTCAGTCATGAGACCAACAACTGGATTTTTCGTATTACTTAATTCAGATGAATTTGCATTATCAATTTTTGCTAAATTTCTAGCAGCCTCAATTACAGCCAGTTGCATACCAAAACAAATTCCAAAGAAAGGAATCTTATTAATCCTTGCATAATTAATAGCAAATATCTTGCCTTCGGAGCCTCTTTTACCAAATCCTCCAGGAATCAGAATTCCTGACAAAGATTTTAACAATCTAATATTTTTTTTTGTTTTAATTTTTTCTGAGTCAATCCAATGTATTTTGACATTTGTATCATTAGCTATACCTCCATGAACAAGCGCCTCAGATAGTGACTTATAAGCATCTTTTAAATCTACATACTTTCCAATTACACCAATATTTACCTGGCCTTTTGGATTGTTTAGACTATTAACTACTTTATTCCATTTTCTTAAATTAATTTTTTTCGGTCTTTTTATATTCAATGAAGCAAGAACCTGTGTATCAAATCCATTTTGCATATAAACCTTTGGAATTTCATATATAGTTTTTACATCAGTAGCTTGAATGACTGATTTTTCTGAAACATTACAAAATACAGCAATTTTCTTTATATCAGATTGATCTAATCTTTTTTCACTTCGACATAATAAAACGTCAGGTTGAATACCAATAGATCTTAATTCTTTAACAGAATGTTGAGTGGGTTTTGTTTTTATTTCTTCCGCAGCTGCAATATAAGGAACTAGTGTTAGATGAACAAAACATGTCTGATTATCAGGAAGCTCATTTCCTAATTGTCTAATTGCTTCAAAAAAAGGAAGTCCTTCAATATCGCCTACCGTTCCACCAATTTCGCATAAACAAAAATCAACGCCTTTATTATTATTTAAAACAAATTCTTTAATTTGGTCCGTAACATGGGGAATAATTTGAACAGTTCCGCCCAAATAATCGCCCTTTCTCTCCCTTTCAATTACTTTGTTGTAAATTTGGCCTGTGGTAATATTATCTTCTACTGATGAGTTAACGTCTGTAAACCTCTCATAGTGTCCAAGATCTAAATCTGTTTCAGTTCCATCTTCAGTTACAAAAACTTCTCCATGTTGAAATGGGCTCATCGTTCCCGGATCAACATTAAGATACGGATCTAATTTTCTTAACTTTACAGAGTATCCCCTTGCTTGAAGTAATGCTCCAAGAGCAGCTGATGCAATACCTTTTCCTAAGGATGAAGCCACACCACCAGTAATAAATATATACCGTGTCATGGAATAACAATATAGCTAATATAATTGATTAATGGAAGAGTGGAAAAATTTTAATTTAGATCTGGTAAATCATTGACATCAATATCTTCAATTTGATCAATTAATTCAGTCTCATTTAAATCATTAACAATAGAGTCTGAGTCACTTACGCTGGATAAAACAGCTAAAAATAAACTCGTAGAAAAGAAAATAACACCAAAAATCGATGTTAATCTTGTTAATATATTTCCAGCTGAACGACTCGACATAAAGTCACCGGTACCGCTTACAAGACCTCCACCTTCTGATCTTTGAAGTAGAACAAGAGCAATTAATGTAACTGCTACAATTAAATGTATAACTAAAATAAAAGTATTCATAATATTTCTCTCATCAAATTAAGCTTGTATACGAAGAAACATAATAATTCAAACTTCTTAGTTACAAAAATCCAAAATAGATTTGAAATCTTTGTATTTTAAACTTGCACCACCAACTAAGGCACCATTAACATAATCTATTGATAAAATATCCTCTGCATTTTTTTTATTAACAGACCCACCATACAAAATTTTTATTTTCTTTCCTTTAACACCATATTTTTTAACGAGTTTTTTTGAAATAAATTCGTGAACCTTAAAAATATCTTCATTATTTGGAATAAGACCACTTCCAATAGCCCATATAGGCTCATATGCTACAACTAAATTGTTTGATGTAATTTTATCTGGAAGAGATTTTTTTAATTGATCACCAATTATTCTAAGCGTTTTACCATTTTTTTTCTGTGAAAGACTTTCTCCAACACAAATAATAACATTTAATTTATTTTTTATTGCATTAATAGCCTTTGCCTTAACAATTTCACTTGTTTCATTATGATACTCTCTTCTTTCAGAGTGTCCTAAAATAACCATTTCTAAATCAATATCTTTTAGCATTTCTGGAGAAATATCACCTGTGAACGCTCCTGAGTCTTTATCAGAGCAATTTTGCGCCCCTATTATTAAATTTGATTTTTTTGAAAGTAATGAAAAATTATGGGCAATTGTAAATGGAGGGCAAATAAGAATATCAGTATTTTTAAATTTTTTATTTTTTATATATCTTATTAGATTGTTAATCATTTGAGAACTTTTTCTTAACCCGTTCATTTTCCAATTTCCTGCAATAAGCAACTTCTTATTATTTTTCATTTAAAATCCTCTTTGATATTATTTAAAAACTAGATATTTATATAAATAATTTTATAAAGTTTATAGCAAAATCTTGCCTTTTATTGATCAAAGATACACTATGCAGAAAATTTAAGTAAAATATTTTGAGGTTAAAAAAAAATGTTAGATCTTTTAAGAAAAAATGCAACAGGTCCTTTAGGTATAGCCTTAATAATTTTATTGGTTTTTGCTTTCTCAATTTGGGGAGTTGGGGATATTTTTAGAGGATATAATGCTAATATTTTAGCACAAATAGGAAATAGAGAATTAAACTCTCAAAGCTACCTTTTTAACTTTAATAGAGAAGTTGGTAGAATATCAAATCAATTAGAAAGAGTTATTTCAACCGAAGAAGCAGTTAACTCTGGTCTACATTATCAAATTCTTGATCGGTCATTAGTTGAGCTCTCTGCCAATGCAGCATCTGATCAAATTGGGCTTATAGCCTCAGATGATGCAATAAAAAAGAGAATTTTATCTACAAATGCTTTCAAAAATGCATTTAATCAATTCGATAGAAATATCTTTGAGCAAATAATTAGGCAAAATGGTTTAACGGAGGATAGCTTTTTAGTATTAGAAAGAGACTCTCATGTTCTTTCTCAATTATCTAGGTCAATTTTTAAAGATATTAATCCTCCAAAGGCACTTAATGATTTATTATTTAAATATCAATTTGAAAGAAGAAATGTTGAATATATTATAATTAGTCCAGATGAAATTTCTCTAGAGGATGAGGTAGAAAAAAATGAAATTGAGAAATTTTATAGTGAAAATATCAATCTTTATAAAACCAGAGAAACAAGAGATTTTTCTATAATTTCTCTAAATGTTTCAAACTTATCAAAACTGGAAAAAGTATCTGATGAAGAAATAAACACTTATTATGAGGATAATAAATATAATTATTATGAACCAGAAAAACGTTCTTATTACCTTATACCTTACTTTTCTGATGAAGAGGCAATTAAGGCATTAGAAAATTTTAACTCCAATGGTGATATAGAGAAAATTTTAATTGATAGAAATTTGGATAAAAGTGATGTTGATCAAGGCTTAATCACTTTTGATGAAGGCATTTCTGAAAATGTTTCTAAAGCAGCATTTAAAGCTCCCATAAATAAATTATCTGGTCCAACTGATAGCCCATTTGGTCCCTCTTTAATTTATGTTAATGAAATAATATCTGAGAAAGAAATAAAGATTGAAGATATAAAAGATCAAATAATAACTGATATTCAAAAAGATAAAGCAAAAGATAAAATTTATAACTTATATGGTGAAATAGAAGATCTTAGAGCCAGTGGAAAAACCCTTGAAGAAATCGCTGAAGAAAAATCTCTTTTAATTGAGAGCTTTAACAATATAAATGATGTTGGCCAAAGAATTGATGGATCTATGATAAAAAATCCATCCCTTGAAGAGCTTATAAACTTAATTTTTCTTAATGATATTGATGAAGACTTAGAACCCTATGAAGATAACGAAGGTAATTTAAATTTTTTTAGAATAAATAATATTAATTATTCTAAACAAATTCCTCTTGATGAGGCAATAGAAGATATTAAATTTTCTATCTTAGAAAATAAATCCATAGAAAATATAAAAACTAAATCCAAAGAAATTTTTGATAGACTAAAGGAATTTAATAATAACTTAGATTTTATTTCTGACGAAAATGATTTAGCAATAGCAAAAAGTGGTATTTTGAGTAGAACATCCTCAAATGAAATATTTTCAAGTGAAGCTTTAAGTGAAATCTTTAAAACTGATAAAGGTTCACCTTTCATTGTTAATGCAGCAATAGGAAATAGCATTGTAATAGGAAAAGTAAGTAATATTGATCTTCTAGAAAAAACTGAAGAAAGGATGGAAGCAATTAATGAGATTAATAAATCAAGACTTGAAAATGATCTTATTATATCTCTTGCTGAGGAACATCAAAAAGAATTATCATCAGAGATATTTTTGGACAGACTTAATCTACTCTTTGAAAATAAAGAGGCTGAAGGGTCATTCTAGGAAATGGAAAAAATTAATATCGAACAAAACTTTGATGATTTCAAAAAAAAATACGATCAAAATAAAACTCAAATAATTAGTAGCAAACTAATCAATCAAAATGAAACTATTATTTCTGCTTATTTAAAAGTTGCAGAAAAGTTAGATAACTCATTTATTTTTGAATCTCTTGAGGACGGAGAAGAAAAGGGAAGATTTTCTATTATAGGACTAAAACCTGATAAAATTCTTAAACTTAAAGATCAATTTATTATCATTAAAGAAAATGATAAAGAAATTATTAGAAGTGAAGGAAATGTTAATCAAATAATTAGTAATTTTATAAATGAAAATATTTTTGAATTCTCTGATAAATTTCCACCAATATCTTCAGGAATTTTTGGTTATATTGGTTATGATTTTGTTAGAAATATTGAAGATCTTCCAAACCAAAATAAAGACACCTTAGGATTACCAGACTCTATTCTGCTAAGACCATCTCAGGTAATTGTTTTTGATAATAAAATAAAAGAAATTTCTCTTATTACTTTTTCAAGACCAAAAAAGGATATCTCTGCTGAAGATAGCATTGAAATAGCTAAAAAAAACTTATTTAAACTTTATAATAAATTAGAAAAAAAAGAATTTATTAAAACAAATAAAACAAAACAAACAACCCTTGAAACACCAAAGTCCAATACTTCAAAAGAAGAATATTTTGAAATGGTTAAAAAGGCCCGTGATTATATAAAAGCTGGAGATATTTTTCAGGTTGTGCCGAGTCAAAGATTTTATGCTCCATTTAAAATACATCCATTTGAATTATATAAATCATTAAGGAAAATAAATCCTTCGCCTTACATGTATTACCTTAATTTAAAAGATTTCTATATCGTTGGATCAAGCCCAGAAACCCTAGTTAAAAAAGAAAAAAGAAAAATTACTATTAAACCAATAGCGGGTACTAGACTAAAAATACAAGGATCTAATAGAGAAATAGCAGAAGAACTTTTATCAGACCCTAAAGAAAGAGCTGAACATTTAATGTTGTTAGATCTCGGGCGAAATGATATCGGAAAGGTTTCTAAAATAGGAACTGTTAATGTTAAAAATCCTTTCAGTATTCAAGAAACCTCTCATCTACTTCATATTGTTTCCACAGTTGAAGGAGAGTTAAGAGATAATGATAATGAAATAACTTCTTTATCAGCTGGTTTTCCAGCAGGTACTGTTTCAGGAGCTCCAAAAATAAGAGCAATGGAAATTATTGATGAATTAGAGAAAGAAAAAAGAGGAATTTATGCTGGAGCTGTAGGATATTTCTCTTCAAATGGAGATATGGATACAGCAATAGCTCTCAGAACAGCTATCATTAAAGATGATATAATGTATGTTCAGGCTGGAGGAGGAGTTGTTTATGACTCAAACGAGGAATATGAATATAATGAGACAGTTAATAAATCACAGGCACTTTTTTCTGCTGCAAAAGATGCCATTAAAAGAAATTTAAAATAAATGATTATTTTAATAGATAATTACGACAGCTTTACATGGAATTTGTATCATTTTCTCGGTGACTTAGGTTGCAAAATTGAAGTTTACAGAAATGACAAAATTTCTGTTTCTGAAGTAATTAAATTAAAACCAAAACAAATAGTTATATCCCCAGGACCATGCGATCCTAATTCAGCTGGAATATCAATGAATCTTGTCAATGCAGCAATAGAGAATGATATTCCACTTTTAGGTGTTTGTTTAGGTCATCAATCAATTGCTCAGGCCTTGGGGGGTGAGATTATTAGGTGTCATGAAATAATTCATGGAAAAACAGACAACATTTTTAATGATCAAAAAACTATTTTTAGCGGATTACCCGATAATTTTAAAGCAACCAGATATCATTCCCTAGCTGTATCTAATGATAGTTTACCTGGTAATATAGAAATATCTGCAAAGACTAATAATGGAATAATTATGGGAATAAGACATAAAACATCAAGAGTGGAAGGTATTCAATTTCATCCAGAAAGTATTGCCACAGATTTTGGTCACAAAATACTTGAAAACTTTATAGGACTCTAAATGACAGACTTTAATTATATCTTATCAAAGGTTTCATCCGAGAGCGGATTATCTGATGAAGAGAGTTATTTTTCCTTCAATTATATTTTAGAGGGTAAAGCAAGTGAGAAACAAATAGAAAAATTCCTTCTTGGCTTAAGAGAGAGAGGAGAAAAAATTGAGGAAATAACTGCTGCTACTAGAGTAATGAGAGAGAAATCCTCAAAAGTCTCTGCGCCAGATAATGCTATTGATACGTGCGGAACTGGAGGTAGTGGATCTGGTAAATATAATATATCTACAGCTGCTTCATTAGTGGCTGCTGGAGCTGGTGCAGTTATAGCAAAACATGGAAATAGAGCTTTATCGTCAAAATCTGGTTCATCACAAGTTTTAGAAGAACTGGGTGTTAAATTAGACATAGAACCAAAAAAAATAACTGAGTGCATTGAAAAATCTAATATTGGCTTTATGTTTGCTCCAAATCATCACCCTGCAATGAAATATGTTGGACCTGTAAGGCAAAGACTAAAAGTAAGGACAATTTTTAATATTCTTGGCCCACTATCAAATCCTGCAAATGTAAAAAAACAATTAATTGGTGTTTTCAATAAAAAATGGCTGGAACCAATGGCTGAAACATTAAGAACTCTTGGTTCACAAAGAGCTTTAATCGTAAACGGATCAGATGGTTTTGATGAGCTGACTATAACTGGAGTTTCATATGTTGCTGAATTAAATGACGGCAATATAAAAACTTACGAAATTAATCCTGAAAAATTAGGCCTCAAATTATCAAAATTTAATGATCTTATTGGTGGTGATCCAGATCAAAATGCAAGAAAAATTATTAGTCTTCTTGAAGGAGAAAAAGGTCCATATAGAGACATAGTTTTATTGAATTCAGCTGCTGCTTTATATGTTGATGGTAAAGTAAAAAACCTTAAAGATGGAATTTCTATGTCAAAAAATTCTATAGACAATGGAAATGCAAAAAATGCTCTAAATAATCTTATAAGGGTTTCAAACTCATGAAAAATATCTTAGAAAAAATTGTAGATTATAAAAAATTAGAAGTAGAAAATTGTAAAAAACAATTACCAATAAAAAATATTGAAAAAAAAATTATAGAGATAGATCCCGCAATTGATTTTAAAGAAAAACTTCAAGAAAAAAATAATATTGGTAAAGCAGGAATAATTGCTGAAATTAAAAAGGCAAGTCCTTCAAAAGGAGTAATAAGAAAAGATTTTAATCATATAGAAATAGCTGAAGAATTTGTTAAAGGTGGTGCCGCCTGTTTATCGATCTTAACTGATACTCCATCTTTTCAAGGTTCTCCTGAATATCTTAAAGATATTAAAAAATTTGTTAAATTACCAATTCTAAGAAAAGACTTCATGATCGATACTTATCAGGTATTTGAGTCTAGATCATGGGGTTCAGATTGTATCTTAATTATAATGAAGATTTTAAATGACATAGAAATTGATAAACTTGTAAATACAGCAAGAGATTTGAAAATGAGTATCTTATTTGAAGTTCATTCAAAAGAAGAGGTTATTAGAGCGCTAAAGTTCAATCCTAATTTGATAGGGATTAATAATAGAAATCTTGAAAACTTCAAAACAGATATTAAAAATAGTATCGAAATTAAAAGAATTATCCCTGATGACGTCCTAATAATAAGTGAGTCTGGAATAAAATCTCCAGAGGATATAAGTTTTCTTGGAAAAGAGAATATTAATAACTTTTTAATAGGCGAGACCCTCATGAAATCAAACAAAATAAGCGAAGACCTAAATCTATTGGTTAATAGAGGAAAATAATGTCTAAATTCTCACATTTAAATAAAAAAGGTGAAGCGCGGATGATAAATGTAGACGAAAAAGAAAAATCAAAAAGATGCGCAATAGCTGAGGGTATTGTTAGAGTTAAAAGTACTACAATTAAAAAAATTAAAAAAGATAATTTACCTAAAGGCGATCTTTTTGGAACTGCTAGAATAGCAGGAATTATGGCTGCAAAAAAAACCTCTGAATTAATACCTCTTTGTCATAATTTATCAATATCATCAGTAATAATAGAAATTAAATTAGTTAAAAATGATATTTATGTTTTAGGCACTGTCAAATGTTACGGTAAAACTGGTGTTGAAATGGAAGCTTTAACGGCTGTTTCTGTATCGTGTTTAACTATTTACGATATGTTAAAGGGATTAGATAAAGATGCTTCTATTACTAATATTCAACTTTTAGAAAAAAGTGGGGGTAAGTCTGGTGACTGGAAAAGAAAATAATCCTATTTCAGTAAAGGATGCAAGAGAAAGAATTCTAAAATCAATAAAACCAATTAATAAAACCGAAAAAATAAATATAAGAGATTCTCTAAATAGAATTTTATCAAAATCAATTAAAGCAAAAAGAACTCAACCCGCTTTTGATACATCTGCTATGGATGGCTATGCTACTAAAAAAAATTACTTAAAAGTAATTCCAAAATATCTTGATATTATTGGAGAAACCAAAGCAGGTGATAAAAATAAATTCAAATTAAGGAAAGACCAAGCTGTTAGAGTTTTTACAGGCTCATTTTTGCCAGAAGGTTGTGATAAAGTTATTATCCAAGAAAATTGCGATAGAAGTAAAGATAAAGTTTACGTAAAAGAAGTTAATAATGAGAGCTACATAAGAGAAAAAGGAGAAGATTTTTCTCAAAATGATCGATGTTTACTAAAATCCTCAATTATGGACTTTGGCAATATAGCACTTGCAGGAGCAATGAATTACAAATTAATTGATGTTTATAGAAAACCAAGAATAGGAATTATTGCCAATGGAAATGAATTATTTGAACCTGGGAATAAAAATCACCAAGTAAAACAACCTGCATCAACAAAACCATCAATAATTTCATCAATAAATGCTTGGGGTGGATATGCTGTTGATTTAGGTATAGCAAAAGATACAGTGAATTCTCTTAAATCAAAATTAAAAAAAAGCCTATCTTGTGACATGATAGTTACTATTGGTGGAGCATCAATCGGCGATTATGATTTAGTATACAAATCATTAAAAGAAATGAATTTTAAGCTTAATTTTTGGAAAATAAAAATGAAGCCTGGAAAACCACTTATGTTTGGCTACTTAGAAAATAAACCAATAATTGGTTTGCCAGGAAACCCTGTTTCATCGATGGTATGCGCACGGTTATTTTTAAAACCATCAATCTATAAACTTCAAAATCATAATTATAATGAAAATATTTTTAATTTTCGTTTAGGCAAAGACCTTCCAAAGAATAATTGGCGAGAAAGTTATGTAAGAGGCTATATATCAAAAAATTCTAAAAATCAGATTGTCGCAATGCCAATTTCTAACCAAGATAGTTCGTCTTTATCTTCCTATGCTAATGCCGATTTGCTCATTATTAGAGAGCCAAATGCCAGAAAAATTAAAAAAAATTCATTAGTTAAAGCTATAATTCTTAATTAATTCCTAATAATACTTGACGAAAATTGAGAACAAAAGTAAAACATCGTTCTACTTTAGTTCTTTATTTTAATTAAAGATGGGGATTTAAAATATGTTAACAAAAAAACAAAATGAATTATTAATCTATATTAACCAAAACTTGAGAGAAACAGGTGTCGCTCCCTCTTACGAAGAAATGAGAGAAGCCCTTGACTTAAGATCAAAATCAGGAATCCATCGCTTAATAAACGCACTTGAGGAAAGGGGTTTTATTAGGAGATTACCTCATAGGGCAAGAGCTATAGAGGTTATGAAACTTCCGTCAGCCTCCTCACATAATAAAAAAGCAAATTTCAATCCAGAGTTAATAGATGGTAAAAAGGAAGATTTTAAAGATGATGTCTTTGAGAATCTTAGAGAACTTAAAATGATGGGAAAAATTGCCGCGGGAACGCCCATAGCAGCAATTGAATATGAAAAAAATAAAATATCTGTTCCAAATCACATGGTTGGATCTGGAGAACATTATGCCCTAGAAATTGAGGGAGACTCAATGATTGGCGCTGGTATTTTGGATGGTGATACTGCAATAATTAAAAAAACGGATGATGCTTATTCAGGTGAAATTATAGTTGCATTAATTGACGGAGAAGAAGCAACATTAAAAAGATTAAGAAAAAAAGGAGAGACTATAGCACTTGAACCAGCAAATAGCGCATATGAGACAAAAATATATGGTCCGGATAGAGTGCAGGTTCAAGGTACTTTAGTTGGGATACTTAGATCATATTAGTTCATATATTAATTTACTTGAATAATAATAACTTTTACTAAACAATTAAGTCCGATAAAAAGTCTGGAATTAAATTAAAGTGAATAATAAAAATCAAGTAGTAACTCGGTTCGCACCATCCCCTACAGGATATTTGCATATTGGGGGCGTCAGAACTGCATTATTTAATTGGCTTTATGCAAAAAAAAATAATGGCAAATTTCTTCTTAGAATTGAGGATACCGATCGAAAAAGATCTAGCCTAGATTCGATTGATATCATTTTAGAGGGTCTTAAATGGCTTGGCCTAGATTTTGATGATATTCCAATTTACCAAAAAAATAACATTAGAAGACATAAGGAAGTCGCGAAAAAACTATTAGATGAAGGTAATGCTTATAAGTGCTGGGCCTCAGAAGAAGAGCTATTAGAAATGAAAAAAATAGCTAAAAAAAACAACTCTAATGTTGGATATAATGGACTGTGGCGCGATAAAGAACCTACTGATAACGAACATGGAAAACCCTACACGATAAGATTTAAATCAAAAAAAAATGGTGAAACTATTGTTAATGACAAAGTTCAAGGTGATGTGTTGTTTCAAAATAATAATATTGAAGATTTTATTATCCTTAGATCTGATGGATCACCAACATATATGCTGTCCGCTGTAGTAGATGACCATGATATGATGGTTACCGATATTATTCGAGGCGATGATCATTTAAATAATACTGCAAAACAAATTCAGATATTCAAGGCGATGGATTGGAAAATACCTAAGTTTTCACATATTCCTCTTATCCATGGGAATGATGGTTCAAAACTATCAAAACGCCATGGTGCGTTGGGTATAGATTATTATGAAAAAAAAGGCTTTCTACCTGAAGCAATTAAAAATTATTTATTAAGATTAGGCTGGAGCCATGGTGATAAAGAGATATTTACTGAAGAAGAAATGATTAAACTATTTAATCTCAAGAACATCAGAAAATCCTCATCAAGATTAGATATTGAAAAATTAAAAAACATTAATAACTTTTATATTAAAAATAAAAATAATCATGAATTATTTGATCTTATAAAATTAAAAAAGATAGACTGTGATATACATGAAAAATCAATTCTTAAGATTTTATCGGAAGTAAAAACTAAAACAAAAACAATAGATGAGCTAATTGATTCTTTAGCATTTATTTTTCAAAAAAGACCAATAGAGTTAAATGAAAAAGCCACTGAAATTTTAACAATTGATGCAAAAAAAATATTATCTGAAATTAAAAAAAATATAGAAACCCTTGATACTTGGGACATTAATAATATAGAACAGTTGTTAAAAGATTTTTCTTCTTCTAAAGGTGTAAAGTTTAAAGATTTAGGCTTGCCTCTAAGAGCGGTTTTGACTGGAACACTTAGTTCGCCAAGTATATATAATGTTCTTGATTGTTTAGGAAAAGATGAAGTATTAAATCGTATAGATGATGTTCTATAATTAATGATAAGGAATAAGTTATGTCAGATAAAAGCTCTGAAAATGCTAAATTAAAATTAAATAATAATGAAATAGATTACAATATTACCGAAGGAACTATTGGACCTGATGTTATTGATATTTCCAAACTATACTCTGATACTGGCAAATTTACCTATGACCCTGGTTTTACTTCAACAGCAAGCTGTAAATCATCTATTACTTATATTGACGGAGAAGAAGGAATATTACTATACAGAGGTTACCCAATAGAACAATTAGCAGAAAAAGGTAATTATCTAGAAACATGCTATTTATTGCTTAACGGAGAACTTCCAAATAAGAAAGAATTTGAGGAATTTGATAGTATAATAACAAATCATACTATGGTTCATGAACAACTGAATAGGTTTTTTGGTGGTTTTAGACCAGATGCTCATCCAATGGCTATAATGTGCGGAGTTGTAGGTGCTTTATCTGCTTTTTATCATGATTCAACAGATGTTAATGATCCTGAACAGAGAAAAATTGCTTGTTTTCGATTAATAGCAAAAATGCCAACATTGGCTGCTATGGCTTACAAGCATTCATTGGGTCAACCAGCTATCTATCCTAAAAATGATCTTAGCTATGCATCCAACTTTCTTAATATGTGTTTTGGGGTTCCAACTGAAGATAAGGGAGTTAATGAAATTATGTCTAGGGCTATGGATAAAATACTTATCCTACATGCTGACCATGAGCAAAATGCATCAACCTCAACAGTAAGACTTGCCGGGTCATCTGGTGCAAATCCCTTTGCATGTATAGCTTCCGGAATTGCATGTTTATGGGGAGCAGCTCATGGTGGAGCTAATGAAGCATGCCTAAGAATGCTTGACGAAATCGAAAATGTAGAAAATATTCCTAAGTTTATTAATAAAGCTAAAGACAAAAATGATCCCTTTAGATTAATGGGTTTTGGTCATAGAGTTTATAAAAACTATGATCCAAGAGCTAAAGTAATGCAAAAAACATGTCATGAGATTCTCGATCATCTTGGCCTAAAAAATGATCCAAAGCTAGCAATTGCAATGGAATTAGAAAAAATTGCTCTAGAAGACGAGTATTTTATTGAAAAGAAATTATATCCTAATGTAGATTTTTATTCGGGAATAGTCATGAAAGCTATGGGTTTCCCTATGGAAATGTTTACAGTATTGTTTGCTGTTGGAAGAACTGTTGGATGGGTTTCTCAGTGGGATGAAATGATTGAAGACAAAAGCCAAAGAATTGGAAGACCAAGACAACTATATATTGGGAATCCTGGAAGGGATTATCAAGATATTAACAGTAGATAATTTAATCTTTTAAATATTCTAGAATTTTATTTGCCGCTTTTTCAGAGGGATTTTTTTTATCTTCAATTATAATTTTTCTAAATTCCTCCAAATCACTAAGCTGATTTTTAATAACATCTTTATCAAAAAATAAATCTAAAACAGACTTGGATATATTCTTTTTGTTACAATTACTTTGTATCAATTCCTGAACTGAGTTTTTATTTAATACAAGATTAATTAAAGAAATGAATCGAACTTTTGCAAGTCGGCTTACTATAGACCATGTCAAGAAATCTAATTTATAGATAACAACCATTGGAATTAAAGATAATCCAAGTTCTAAAGTTACGGTTCCGGATGAGGCACAAGCAACATTAGCCTCTTGAAATAAACAAAATTTTTCTCTTTCATTAGTGATAATTATTGAATCTTGAAATTCATCTTTTATAAAATTATAATTTTTCTCTTCAGAAGGTATCGTTAATACTACATCAGGGATTTTCTTTTTAATATCTTTATACGCATCTTTGAATGGCTTAATATGTCGCCTAATTTCAGATTGTCTACTTCCAGGAAGAAATATAAGAATTGGTTTTTTCTGTAAATTGTAAGTTTCTCTAAAACTTTTCTTATTAGAGGTTTGATTTAACTTGGGAATAACAGGGTGCCCTACATAAGTTGTTTCTAATCCATATTTTATAAAAAAATCTTTTTCAAAAGGAAGCAATGAAAGTAGGTGATCAAAGTTTTTCGACATAGACTTCACCCTATTTTGTCTCCAAGCCCATACTGTTGGAGCAACATAACAAATTACTGGTGATTTAAAGGAATTTTTCTTTAATCTTTTTGCTACCCTGTGATTAAAATCAGGACTATCGATTAATATTACCAAATCTGGTTTTTTAATTAATATATCCTTTGTTACCTGATTAATCCTTTTCAGTAATTTATTTATTTTCATCAGAACTGGGAGAATTCCCATTACTGTGAGATCACTCATTGGAAAAATAGAACTAAATTCATGATTTTCCATGAAATTACCTCCTACACCATCAAATTTTAAATTTGAATTTTTTTTTATTAGCTCAGATATAATTTCCGACCCTATAAAATCACCAGAGGGTTCTCCAGCTACTATGTATATTAATTTATCATTATTCAATTTTTATAGCTCTAAATTCCATATATAAATAAATTTTTTTGATTTGCGTATTCTATCATTTTGTCCTTATCAACAAGAAAGGCTTTTTTATCTTCAAGAACTATTCCATCCAAACCTAACTGATTTATTAATTTTAACGTATTTAAGCCAACTGTAGGTAAATCTACTCTATTGTCTTGAATTGGCTTCACCATTTTAATTAAAAAACCACCTGAAATTTCATGATTTTTTTCTTTTAGTGCCTTATAAAGCATAAAATCAGTACCATTTACATCTTCAGTTATTATCGCTTTGCCATTGGAAACTATACATGCTTGGCCAGAGTCACTATTACCAATTTCTGAACAAGTTTTGATAGCTAAATCAATATCGTTAATATTAGAACTCTTAATACCAGTATTTGTTAAGTTTCCTTTTATCATAAGAATATCGTCTAAGAAATTATCTGCTCCAACTATTTTTATTTTAACTTTATTCTCAATGTAATTAATAATTGTTTTAATAATTTCTGCATCACCCTTTTTCCTAATCATGAATAAAGAGTAAAAAAGTTTTAAACCAAAAAAATCAGGAAAAAGAAAAAAGAAATTTGGAATCTTTGCTCCACCAATAATAACTAATTTTTTACAATTATTTTTTTTTAGTAACCTCATTGCTAGGCCAATTTGACCAAATCGCATCCACTGATGAGGGAATTTTTCTATATTTCTGTCTGTTAAGCCTTTAATAGCTATTATAAAAACTTTTTTATTGGATTTAACTATATTCTCAGCAACCTTTATAGGAAGCACACCCTTTCCTGCGTATATTCCTATCCGTTCGATAGACATTATAATTCTTTAGGTAAACAGTAACTCCTGCTTCCTTTTTGAGTAATAAAACTAATTAGCTCTTCAACAACAGAAGATTTAATATTTTCAGTTTTTAGTTTTTCAATTCTATTATTAAATTCATTTTCATCGTTTTCAAATAAAACTGAATAAGCTCTTTTTGCTTGTTTAATCTCTTCGTTATTAAAATTTCTTCTTCTTAAACCGGTTAAATTTAAGCCTTCTAAATTTGCTCTATTTCCTACAGCTAAACCATAAGGTATTAAATCTTTTGTTAATGCAGAAAAACCACCTAAAAAGGAATGAGAACCAATTCGAGTCCATTGATGAACAGCTGATAAACCCCCTAAAATTGCCCAATCACCAATTTGAACATGACCAGCAATCATTACATTATTTGCTAGAACACAATTATTTCCAATGTCACAGTCATGGGCGACATGTGCTCCAGCCATAAATAGGTTATTGTCACCTACTTTTGTTTCTAAACCACCTGCTTCAGTACCAATATGCATTGTTACATGCTCACGAATATTGTTATTACTTCCAATTTTTAAAGATCCTTTTTCACCCTTAAATTTTAAATCTTGAGGGTCACCTCCTAAAACAGTAAAAGGCCATACTTTTGTACCAGAGCATATCGTTGTTTTTCCTTGAATAACTACATTTGATAAAAGCTTTACATTTTCTTCGATCACAACATCGGGTCCTATTACACAAAAAGGTCCAATTTCTGCATCGGTGTGAATATTTGATGATTTATCTATTATTGCAGTAGAGTGAATTAAACTCATTTTAAACCTCACCCAAACGTACAACCATAGCTGTTATTATTGCTTCTGAGACTAAATTTTCATCCACATAGGATTTTCCGTTAAATTGCCAAATATCTCCTTTATTTTTTTCCTTTATTATTTTCATTATTAACTGATCGCCAGGAAGAACAGGTTTTCTGAACTTTGCATTATCAACTTTCATTAAATAAACTGATAAATTACTGGTATCACCATCATACCCATGAACCACCAAAGCACTGGCAGTTTGAGCCATAGCCTCAATAATTAATACCCCAGGCATTATTGGATGACCGGGGAAATGACCAGGAAAAAATGGTTCATTGATGGTCACATTTTTAATTCCAACACAATAAGATGTATCATTAATATCCTCTATTCGATCAACTAATAAAAAAGGGTACCTGTGAGGAATAAGATCATGAATTTCTTTTGAATTGATTGATTTTTTATTTTTTTTCATTTTTTTTATCCCTCGATGCCTTTCTTAACGTAGAAATTTCTTTTTTCCATTTTTCTACCTCTCTAATAGGAAATCCAGCCCAAATTTTACCTGGAGGTAATGTTTTACTTACACCAGACTTAGCAGCAATCTGAGATCCTTTGCCGATTGTTAAATGACCAACAGCTCCTGATTTTGCTCCCATTACAACAAAATCTTCCAGTGTGGTAGAACCTGCAAGACCAACCATTCCAGCAATAATACAATTTTCGCCGATTACACAATTATGAGCAATTTGAACTAAATTATCAATTTTTGTACCATTTTTAATAATAGTATCTTGAAGGCTTCCCCTATCAATACAACAATTTGATCCAATCTCTATATTGTTTTTAATTATAACTCTTCCAACCTGAGGAATTTTTTGATGCCTTTCTGAAGACATTGAAAAACCAAAACCATCTTGACCTATTGAGGTTCCCTGATGAATTATATTATTATCGCCAATAATTGAATGAGTTATATTTACATTAGAGCCGATATAACAATCAGATCCTATTTTAACACCAATGCCAATTACACTATTAGAGGAAATAGTTGTTCTATCTCCTATCGTAACGTTTTTACCAATAACGGCACCTTTTTCAATAATAACATCTTTACCTAGTTTAATACTCTCATCAAAAATATCTTTTGAGTTAACTCCTGTAGTTGATTTAGGTAATAATTCAAAAGGATAAAATTTTTGCGATATTTTCGTGAAATCCATATAGGGATTTTCTGAATAAATTAAAGATAAGTTTTTAGAAGCATAATCATTGTGTTCTTTTTTTAAAATACAAACACTTGCTTTGGTAACTAAAAGATCATCCTTATATTTCAAATCTTGAAAAAAAGTGATACTACCCTCTTTTGCATTACTCAAAGTAGCTATATCAGTAATTAGAAAGTCTTTACTGACTTTATTATTTGATAATTCTGTTCCTAAAAATTTATTAATATCTTCTAGGGTAAAAGGTCCTGAATTTTTAAAAAATCTAGGGTCACTCATACAAACAATCCCTATTCGTCAGAAATAGTTACCTTTATATCAGGAAGCCTTTTATTTAATCTTTTTACAACTTCAGCAGAAATATCTAATTTTGGATCACCAATTATTATTACTTGTCTATCCAAAAGAATTTTAGAACCTTTTTCATTAACAATTTCAGTTAAAATTGGATTCATAACAGACTCTATTGATGCGGATGATCTTTGAATTGCTTCTTGAATTTTTTGGCTTCTTGTTTGAGCTTCTAATTGTCCGCTTTGTATTTCAGCCTCAAGAGCATCTCGTCTCTCTTGGTAAACCTCTGGAGCTAATAAGGTTTGCTCTTCTTGTAAATTCTTTCCTTTAGCCTGTAATTCTTTCTCTAATTTTTGAACAAACTCACGTAATTCTTTATTTAGATCTTCAGCTTGTTTAAACAAAGATGTTCCTGACTTAGATTGCGAAATAACACGTTGTCTATCTACAATTAATACATCTTCTGCTGCATCAACAGGCGCTGACAATCCAATAAGAAACGCTATGGCAGCTGTAATAAATGACTTTTTCATATTTTCCTCCAAATATATGATGTATTCAAAAAAATTCTTTTAAATAGATTATATAAAAAACCTATACACTAATTGAACGTAAAATACATCAAGACTTTAATAGTATTTTTATACATTAAAATCTAGTACCCCCACTAAATCTAAAGAATTTAGCGTCATCATAATCTTCACTCACAACGTCTCGTCCTATATCAAACCTTATAGGACCAAAAGGTGAATTCCAATTTAATGTAATACCAACGGTAGCTCTAAAAGTTGCATCATCAACAAAACGAGTACATAAAGTTCCATATTTCTCATTAAGTCCTACACTATCAATGGCACAAGCATCATTAAGGCTGCTATAATCTGAATTAATTACGGCAATAGGATCATAAAATGGATCATTTATATCTGAAAGAATTTGTTGTGCCTGCTGATTATTCAAAACTCTATCAGTATCATCATTCTTACCAAGAATACCAAAATCACTAAAAATAGCTGTTTTAAGTCCAAACTCATCTGGAAGGCCTATAGGTACTGTTAGCTCAATTGTACCAATTGCAAAAAATTCTGCACCACGCGGTCTATCAGTGATTAATTCCTTTGGACCAACACCTGCCCTGTCAAAACCTCTAAATGTTGTTCCACCTTTAAAAAAACGATCGTTAATTCTTAATTTTTTATTTGAATAATTGTAAACATAACCAGAATTAGCGCCAACATTTAATACCCAATTTTGAGCAATTTCATAATAATACTTTCCACCTATTGTGGATCTAATGTATTCAGAATCGCCTAATAAACCGGCAAGGTCTTGTCCGAACGAAAAAGTCCAGCCTGAAGTAGTGTCTATATAATCATCACGAGTATCAATAACATAGCTATAACCAATCTCTGATTTATCGGCGTTGTAATCATCAGCCAGATTATAACCACTTTCAAATAAATAACTTGATACTTCCTCTTGAAAATAACGATAGAAAACAGATAAATTTGAAAATTCAGACATTGGCCAAACAGCTCTTATAGATGCTCCAGACTGCATTGATCTATAAGAGGAATATCTTCTATAATCGTTATCAATATGAAATAAATCAAAGCCTGCAGACATCCTTCTTCCAAGAAAATAAGGTTGTGTAAAACCTATTTCAAATTGTTTTCTTCTTTCAGAATTAGCAATATTAAATTTAATAGATTGACCTCTTCCTAACAAATTTCTTTCAGATACTCCAATTTCAAGCAATAAGCTCTCGGCTGACGAAAAACCTGCCCCAATAGATAACTCACCTGTCGGTTGTTCTTCAACATCAAAATCTACAATCATTCGATCTTCAGTTGATCCTGGTCTTACGCTTACTTCAACTTCTTTAAAATAACCGAGTGATTTTATTTTTGTCTCTGATCTGTCAATTAAAACTTTATTGTATGCATCTCCTTCAAGAACTCTAAGTTCTCGTCTAATAACTTCATCACGTGTACGTGTATTTTGATTAATGTTTACAGTTTCAATATAAACTCTTGGGCCTTCTTCAATAATGTAAACTATATCTATAATAGCTTCTTCTTTATTTCTTTTTACTCTTGGCCTAACATCAGCAGATGCATAACCATCTTCTCCGACAGCAAATGTAATATTATCAATAGAGGAATCTATATCTGTAGCTTTATATTTATTATCTTTTCTATGATCAATTAAAGGCAATAATGTATCAGTATCCATATTTGGTAAACTACTTCTGATTGTTGCCTCACCAAATTTATACTCAATTCCTTCATCTAAAACATATGTAATAATAAAATTTGATCCATCCTTAGTTAATTCAGCTACAGCCGATAGAACTTGAAAATCAGCATAACCCTCGTCTAAGTAAAATTTTCTTAATTGTTCTCTGTCATAAGCAAGCTTATCTGGATCATAAGAGTCTTCAGATGAAAAAAATTTCCACCATTTTGACTCTTGGGTAACTAATTTCCCCTTCAATTTTCTATCTTTAAATTTCTTATTACCTAAAAAGTTTATTGATGAAACTCCAGTTGTTGGTCCTTCACTTATTTCAAATATTAGATCAACTCTATTTTGAGGTTGTCTAATAACTTTAGGTTCTATCTTTGCAGAAAATCTTCCAGACCTTCTATATAACTCAACAAGTCTCTGTACATCAGCTTGAACTTTTGATCGTGTATATACAGACCTTGGTCTAAGTTCAACCTCCTCTTCAAATTTGTCAGTTTTAAGAGCTTTATTCCCCTCAAAATCAACCCTATTGATAATTGGATTTTCAACAACAAAAACTATAAGCCCTGAATTTTCATATCTAATGGCAACATCTGCAAACAGACCAGTATTAAATAAAATTTTTAGAGACCGATCAACAACCTCTTCGTTATATAAATCACCAGGCTTAATAGTCATATATGAACGAATTGTATCTGGTTCTATTCTCTGAGAACCTCTAACCTCTACAAATAAAATTCTTTCTATACTTTGAACTATTTGAG
>CACOFZ010000013.1 GCA_902626605.1 uncultured PS1 clade bacterium | reverse complement strand
ATCTTAAAAATCAAATTGTAATTCAACACCGAAGTAGCGAGGTCTATTTACTGTACCAAAACTCCATAATCCAGGCACATAGACTGGGGTCGCATCAGTTGCGCTTGTTGCATTCACACTTGAGGCAACATCTAAGAAATGAAGAATGTAGTCTTCATCACCCAAATTTTTACCAAAGAAAGATAATCTCCAATTATCTGATTCATAACTTATTGATGCATCGATAATACCGTAAGATTCATTACAAGCAGGATTTGCACCGTAATGTGCTTCAATAGCGCTAAAATTATTACCTTGAACACAATAATCATCTTTCCATCTGTAATTTAGGCTTGAAACAATAAAGTCGCCATTAGATAGAGCAAATTCATGTAATGCGCCAAGAGCAAGTGTCATTTCAGGTGCTCTTCTTAAATCAAATCCACTTTTATCAACCATATTACCTGAGCCATCAAGAACCATGTAGCTATCATAATTAGCATCTAAGATACCTAAATTTGCTGTCAAAGTTAGACCTTCAGTAGGTATCCATAAAGATTCAATCTCTAAACCATCAATACTAACAGCAGCAGCATTTTGAACTATTGTAAGAGTTACTGCCCCATCAGTTCCTGGGAGGACAACATCTTCTTGTTTATCTGTATAATCAACAGTAAAAGCTGATGCGTTAAATTGGAAAGTATTATTTGCCCAGATTGTTTTAATACCAAATTCAAAACTTTCGACTGTTTCAGGGTCATATGGACCTGCATTGTTTGCACCCGTTGCTCTTCCATTAAAACCACCAGATCTAAAACCTTCTGAATAGGTTGCGTATGCAATACCATTATCTAGATCATAGGTAATACCCACTTTTGGTGTAAAATCATCCCAGCTTTCTGTTCCTGTAAATGTTGCATTAACTCCAGTTACAGGATCTGTGTAATCATTTTGAGCAGTTGCTGCTGGAACATAACTAGGGCATTGTCCCCATGATTTCTGAATGATTCTTGGGTCAGGCGTATCAGATCCAAACCAATTAAATATTGGTGTTTCTTCACCAGCTTTAAGGGTAAACATTTGACAAAATTCCTTTTCCTCATCAATCCATCTACCACCAACTGTAAGAGTTAATCTATCTGTAACATCGTAGTCTACCTGACCAAAGAATGCTACATTTTCAGTTGAATGAAGTGTTCTAGGTGAGTCATTAAAACCACCAAAGAAATAAGTTGTTTGCCATGCATCATATTCACTGTCCCATAAGTAACCACCTAGAGTTAACTGACCGTTAGCAAATTTATTTTCCCACCTAACTTCCAAGCTTTCTTGCTCTTCAAATTGAGGTCTAGAAACTCTGAATAATTCTAAAGCACTAGCATCAAACTCTTGCAATGAAGTTTCTTCCATTTCACGAGTTCCATATACAAGAACAATTTTGTTATTCTCATTAATATCATATTCGACATTTAAGGTAAGAGCTTCAACTTCAACACTTGCTGATTGATCAGTATTTTGAAAAACAGTTCTATGAAAACCAAGATCTGAACCGCCATTACACTCTGTTGCAATTGGTTGCCCAATTACTGCAAAAAGTTCTCCAGGTTGAGTAAAACACGAAACAGGTCTTACATCTGTTTGATCATCGATATCGTCATAAGTGAGCTGAATTTGAAGATTATCGGTTGGATTCCATAAAGCGGAGAAACTCCATGCTTCAAGTTCAGTTCCACCCTCATCTTCATTTCGCGTAGCATTATAAAAATAATCACCACCATCTAACTTCATAGCAGTTATTTTTGTAGCTAGAGTTCCATCCAAAATTGCTGGTAAATTAATGAGAGCTTTAACATCGTTTTGAGAGTCTTCAGCTCCAGTAATATTTATTTTTCCACCTAACTCACCTGTAGGTTTTGATCGGATAACGTGAACAAGGCCACCTATGGTGTTTCTACCAAACATTGTACCTTGAGGTCCACGAAGTACCTCAATTCTTTCGGCATCCCATGTATTCAAAAGAGCACCGGTAGCTGTCGCTAAATAAATACCGTCTTGGTATACAGCAACGGCCGGATCAAAGCTTTTTTCAACATCATTCATTTGAACACCACGTATAGATATAGCAGCAGTTCCGTTACCAAGAATTGGATCTATGATCAGATTTGGTGAAACGCCAGCAACATCTAAAAGGTCTCTAGCAAAAGTTTTTTCTAATGTAGCTGCATCCATTGCACTAACAGAAGCAGGAACATCTTGAAGATTTTCTTCTCTTTTTTGAGCAGTTACAACAATCTCATCAATTGTTGAAGTTATTTCACGTTGCGCAAAAGTTTTCTCAGAACTAAAAGCTAATGAAAAAAAAGAGAAAAAAACAAAATAAGTAAGAAGTTTTTTCATATTCATATCTCCCCAGATATTAATTTTTTTAAATAATAATAATAATAATTAAATTTGTATTCCATAAATGATACTTATTTACAACTAAAAATATCAAATTTGTTTTAGGTAAAAAGTTTTAGATAAAAAAAGGGTGCTTAAATCACCCTTAATTATAGACTATATTTCTTTTACTAAAACTCCCCAGTTGTGAATAATAATTTTTTACTTCTTAAGTCATATACTTTGTCACACATGTATAGATTAGAGGCAACAAATAATTAAAATTTTATTTATCAGTGTTATTTTTTTACAACATTACCAATGCTCACCATAAGGTCTTAACCAATGATCAAATGTCCATGCTGACTTATTTTGATTAACTAAATGTAACACTTCTTTAGCAATATCATCCGGGTTAATAAAAAAATCATTCTTTTTTTTTGGCCACATTTCCCTCGTCCAAGGAACATCAATTACAGCATCTATTGTTATATAAGCAACATGAACTCCCTTTGGATTGAGATATCTTGCCATAGACTCAGTAAGGATTTTTTGGGCAGCTTTAGTAGATGCTGTTCCACCAAAATTAGCCTTTCCTCTGTGAGCAGATGTATTCCCTGTAACAATAACGGATCCTTTTTTTTTCTTAATCATATTTGGACATAATAATTGCGAAAACCTCAAAAGAGCAGTCACATTTGTGTCAAAATTTGATTGAAGGTCTTCAGAGGTAAAGTCTAAAAAGTTACCTCTTATTCCCCTTACAGCATTATGAATAAATATCTCTGGAAAACCAAATTGATTAATTACTTTATTAACAGTACTATCTATAGCTTCGAGATTACGAACATCACAAATGAAGCCTTTAGAATTTTCTAGTTCATCTTCTAAATTTTTAAGACGATCTTTATTTCTAGCGATCATAGCAACTTTGTAACCCTCGTTATGAAAACATCTTGCTAAAGATGATCCAGTACCTGGGCCGACACCAGTTATAAGAGCTATCTTTTGTGACATTGATTATTTATTTATAAAAACCTCTTCCTTAGCCCAATTTATCCCCCTTCTCAGAAGAGTGTAGAAAACAGGAAGGTCCCATGCGCATCTCTCCACAGAAGGATAATACTCTAGAGGCTCAGGAAGATCATGCATATCATAATGACCTCTGCAATGACCTAAGGTCAGATACAAAACCTCACCTTTTTCAACTTTTTTTGTATAAAAAACAGGCCATGTTTCTTGAGGCCAATCTTCTTCAACAAAACCCTCAGCCTTTCCGTCATAATCTGCTTCAAGCAAAACATCTAAATCACCATGCAATTCCATTAAATAAAGCTCATCAGTAGTTTCGAATTCTTCAACGCCCTCAACCAAGGGATGATCTGGTTGAGAAACTTTGACGTTATAAGGTTCAATTGGAGGATGAGCTATAAATTGGGAACCAAGTGTTTCCATCATAATAGGAGCTATTCTTGGGCTATCTACTTTTCCATCTGACATAAATTGTAAAATTGAATTTGTTCCATGAAGTGCCAACCATCTTTTACCTGAGGCAACGTATTTTTTAAGTGCCTTTTGTTGTTCAAGGGTTGGGCGTACATCACAAGTATATGTGATTAAGAAATCTGCGTTTTCTATTGCATGAAGATTAGAATAATCTTCAAAAACACGTGTTTTCATCCTATCATCTTCAGCTAAAAGTTTTAAAATTTCTAACCTTGCAAAATCTATATCATGAAATTTACCACCAGCAATAAAAACAACATCAATTTTCTTTTTTATATCATCTGACATTAATCACACCCTCCAAAAATTTTGATTTCAATTTAGGCTAAGAACTAGAATTGAACTCCTTTGGTAAATCCACCGTCTATAACTACATTTGTTCCTGTTGTATGACCACTTGCAGGGCTAGCTAAGAAAGCTACTGTTTTGGCTATATCTTCTCCAGAGCCATATTTACCTAAAGGAATATTTTTTAATGTTGCATTATAAAAATCTTCCATATTGTCTTTAATGTAATTCCAAGGACCTCCCTCTATATAAATAGGCCCTGGACAAATAACATTTGATCTAACACCATTTGCTCCTTCTGTTTGAGCAATATGATTAGAGTAATTTAATAATCCCGCTTTTACTGCTCCATAAGGTCCACTTCCAGGTCCTTGCTCAATAGCAGTAGTTGTAGAAATAATTACAATTGATCCGTTTGATGCTCTTAGAGCTTCTAATGAGGCCTCTACTGATCGAACAGTACCCATAATATCAGTTTGGAAATTTGCTGCCCAGCCATCCTCACTGGGGTTTCCACCTCCAGCACTTACTTGCGGAACAAGAATATCTAAACCACCTAGATCACCAATTGCAGAACCTATCCATGTTTTTAATGCATCCCCATCAGCAACATCAACAGCACCACCTATAGCATTTACACCCTTACCTTTGAGAGCATCAAGAGCTAAATTAACATCATCAATATTCCGTGAACATATAGCTACATCTACACCTTCATCTGCTAATACATGTGCTGAAGCTAAACCTATGCCTTTACTTCCACCAGTAATGATAGCTTTTTTTCCTTTTAATCCTAAATCCATTTTTTCCTCCTGTAGATTATTTACATTGGTGGTCCAAAACCAGGAGGTGCTCCTCCCGGTCTAAAAACTACCTTTTCTTTTTTTGGTACTAAAATTTCAATCTTCCCATTTTCTTCTTTTATATCAAAGCATATTAATGGCTTTGTGGACAGGTTTGTCATTGATTTTCCTGTTGATAACTCAAATCGAGCACCGTGATGTGGGCAAGCATAAAAACCATTTCTAAATCTTCCTCCAGATATATTTGTATTTGCATGAGGACAATTATCCTCAACAGCAAAAAGATCTCCCTCTAGAGAGCGAACGACTAAAACTTTTCGGCTATTTACAGTGAAGACAGCTTCTTTACCAACCTCAATTTGATTAGAATCGCATACAGGTTCGTAAAGATTTTCTTCATCTGTCATAATTAATGATCTTTTACTAAATAATACTATTCGTAATTTGGAACCTGGCCGCCACCTTCCATAATCAAACGGTCTAATACTTGATGAAAGTGAATTATTCTACGTTCTTGTTTTCCACACCATAGTCCTTTGTATGAAGGATTATTCATTCCTTTTTGAACATAAGGAAGATTGTGAGCATCTTGATCAAGAACTTCACCAAGTGTGTGTTCGTCTCCATCTTTGATATATATGTGTTCTGGTCGGATGTAAGTATCCATTGGTTCATTACCTTCGCGTTTAGCTGCATCTTTGGTACGCTTATTATTAGTATCATTTGGCAAAGTAAACATTTGGAGGTCATAGAACATTTTATTTGGATCTTCAGGATGAGGTCTTTGTGTAAACATCATATAATTTGTTGCATGAGTATTTAATGTTACGTTTGGAAATACAGTGTAATGATAGTCATCAGATAGCTGATCATCATTAAGTTTTGAAAAATCAAAACCCTCTTCTTCTGCTCTTTGTCTTTGGGCAAGTTGTATGTCTCGCCTAACTTCTTGAGCATTTCCCTTATAGGTCTCTGGGTCTAAACCATTTTGTTCCATATAAATTTTTAAATTAGGACCAATTTCTTTTTGATCAATATGTGGTCTTGGACTTGGAACACCAAAAGGAACGAGGTATCTATTGTGAATATCATATAAATCTATTTGAACGTTAACATCATCTAACCAATCCATTAGTTGAGGATGAGTAGCCCAAACATGATATGTCTCGTTGAAAGCATCAACTGATGCTTTCCAATTACAATTCCATTCAACAGTCATATCCATGATAATTTTCATTTTATCAAAATTATAAGCACCTAAATGTTCGTCCATAGGACCAAGCCATTCTTTAAGGGGTTTAACATCAGGATTTAGAGAATACATTACCCAACCATTCCACTCTTCACAAGGTAACTCATCTAAATGAAGAGAAGGGTCGCAAAGTCCCTGCGGAAATGTTTCTGGATCTGGTGCCTCAACTAATTTTCCCATAGCATTGTATTGCCAGCGATGGTATCCACATTTAAAAGTTCCTTCATTAAGAACGCCTCTTTTTGATTGCGCTAAAGTATTGCCTCTATGTTTACAGACATTATAAAAAGCTCTAACTTTTCCATCTTCAGCCCTAATCATAACTATTGACCAGTTACCAATCTCGGTAGTTATATAACTATTAGGTTCTGGAAGGTCTTGAGATAGTCCTCCTCTAAGCCAAATTTTAGTCCACATGTGGTCCCATTCGAGCTTCATAAATTCTTTTGATATATATCTCTCTTTAGGAATCCGCTCATAATTTAAATTCGGCTCAGGCGCTTTATCACCAAGCGTACCAGGTTGAGCATATCTTGTTAAAGCCATAAATTCCTCCAAAAATTAATAATACATTTTATCTTATAACTTAAAATTATAATATAACTTAAAAAATACTTATTTGTATAATATTTTAAAAAAAAGAATTTAAAAAATTCAAATTAAAAAGTAAAGCTAATGTTTCTGCTATCATCATTAATTTGTATCTTGACGATTGAACATCTAAAGGATTGAATAATTATCAAAATATTTGGAGGGAATTTTAATGGAAAAAAAATTTGGGCCTATGATGCAAATGGCATTTGTAGTTAAAGACTTCGATGAGCCAATAAATTTTTGGACAAAAAAAATGAACATTGGACCTTTTTTTAAATTAGAACACTTAAATGTAAAAGAAGTTTATTATATGGATAAATCTACTGAGTTAGATTTCTCAGTTGCTATTGCGTATACAGGGAACATGCAAATAGAATTAGTTAATCAGCATTGTGATACTCCATCAATATATAACGAATATGTAAATAATGAAAAAGGTTCTCTTCATCACCTATGTACATTAACAAATGATATAGAAAATGATATCCGTATTCTTGAATCTCAAGGGTATATAAACCTTCAAGGTGGGAAGACTCAAGATGATGGAAAATTTGCATATTTAGATTCTAAAGATAAAGAAGGCCCTATCCTTGAAATAGCTCAACTATCTGAGGCGGGACTTGGTTTTTTTAATATCATGCAAGAAGCTTCAAAAACTTGGGATAAAAAAACCCAAGTAATGAATCTTGGTGAGGTGAGACTCTAAAATTTAATTAGGAGTAGATTATGAAAGCTGCAGTATTCCATACACCGGGAAAACCTCTATCAATTGAGAATGTAAGTGATCCAATATGTGGTGACAACGAAATGATCATGAAAGTAAAACAATGCGGTATATGTGGAACAGATCTACATGCTAGTGATGGTGGATCTATGGAACCTCCTAAAGGTACAATCTTTGGCCATGAGTTTAGTGGTGAAGTCGTCGAAATTGGTAAAAATTTAAAATCATCTTGGAAAATTGGAGACCCAGCTGTATCACTACCTTTTATTTCATGCGGAAGGTGTAAGCCCTGTGTTAACGGTAACCCCTTTTTTTGTGAAACTAGCATGCAATCAATTGGCATGAGCCCCGAAGTACAAGGCGGCTATGCAGAATTTGTTAGAATTGGATTACCTGAGAGTTTAAAAGTACCTAAAGGGGTAAATTGGAATTTTGCTTCATTGGTAGAACCTCTTGCTGTTGGTTTGCATGGAGTAAGGATATCAAAATTTAAACAATGTCATAGAACTCTTGTGATAGGAGCCGGTCCAATTGGATTAGCAACAATTCAATGGTTAAGATTTTTTGGTGCAAGACATATAGTTGTTACAGAAATCTCAGAAGAAAGAAAGAAAATGGCAGAAGAAATGGGAGCAACTCTTATTATAGATGGTAAAACCCCTACTGAAGAATTAGTTGCAATCTATAATAAAGAAACAGGGGGTTCACCTGATATTATATATGAGTGTGTAGGTTCTCCTAATGTCATTCAAAATTGCATGGAGATAGCCGCTCCCTTTTCAGAAATAATTTTAATTGGTGTTTGCGATAAACCTGATACTTTTATGCCTTTCATGGGCACGATGAAAGAGCTTACACTTAAATTTGCAATTGCTTACCTTAAAGATGATTTCCAATTTACGATTGATATGATGGAACAAGGAAGGATTGATCCTTCAAAAATGATTACAAATCAAATTGGATTTGATACGTTACCTGAAACTTTTGAGTCCCTAAAAACAGCAAAAGATCAATGTAAAGTAATGATATGTCCGAACCGTTAGATATTCATAAAGAGCTTGAAGATGGAAGAAAGCCTGGCAACCAAACCTTCTTCAAAAATGATACAAATAATCTTTTAGTGGTTACTAGAGGACACCCTTTCGAAAGAGATAATTTTTTTAATATGATAGATTCTCTAGGTTTTGACTGGAGCCACATTGAACATCCAGCAGCTCAAAGTTTCTTTAAAAAGGAAAATTTAAAAAAATTTGATGCCATTTTATTTTATGATATGCCGGGGCTTAATTTTGATGAGATAGAAGATGACTCAAAATTTTTTATTAGACCACCCCAAGAATATAAAGATGATTTTTTAGAGCGTTTAAGTGAGGGTAAGGGTTGTGTTTTTCTTCATCACTCTATAGCTGGTTGGCCTATGTGGGATGAATATAGTAATATTATAGGTGGAAAATTTTTATATAAAACTGGAAACATTAAAGGAAAAAAATCTCCTGATTCTGGTTATCGACATTTTGTTAACTATAGAGTTTCCTCAGTAAGTGAGCACCCAATTACAAAAGGAATAAATGATTTTGAAATTGAAGATGAATTATACCTCTCACATGTTTTTGAAGATGATATAAATCCAATCCTTAAGAGTAATTATACTTTTGTAAGAGATAATTTTTATTCTGCAACAAATGCTTTAAATGGAAAATTAAATTCCAACGAGGGATGGGATCATCCTGATGGAAGTAATATAGTTGGGTGGACAAAATCATATAAAAAAAGTGCGATAACATATCTGCAATTTGGGGATGGCGTTAAATCATACGAAAATAAAAATGTTAGATTGTTATTAAAAAGGTCTATTAATTGGGTAGTAAAGGAAACAAAACAATTAAAAAATTAAAAACTAAATTTATTTTTTAAAATTTTAATTTTTTGATTGAAAGTAAGAGAAAAAAACATTTTAATTCATATCTCAAATTTAAGATTTTAAAGAAGGGGACTATAAATGCAATTAGCAAGAGAAGAACTCGAACAAGCTTACCGTCAAATGAAAACAATTAGAGAATTTGAAGATCATCTCCATAGAGAAATAGCTAAGGGTACTATTGGAGGCTTTACTCACTTGTATGGTGGCCAAGAGGCAATAGCGGTTGGTGTCTGCGAAAATTTAAGAGATACTGACTATATAACATCTACCCATAGAGGACATGGTCATTGCATTGCAAAAGGTTGTGATGTCAAAGGAATGATGAAAGAGCTTTATGGCCGTGCTGATGGTTTATGTAAAGGTAAAGGTGGTTCCATGCATGTAGCGGATATGGATGTTGGAATGCTTGGAGCAAACGGCATCGTTGGTGGAGGTCCTCCTCTTGCAACAGGAGCCGCATTGGCTGCAAAACTTGATGGTAAAGGAGGAGTTGCTCTATCTTTTGGTGGAGATGGATCTTGTAATCAAGGACCTGTTTTTGAGTCTATGAATATCGCAGCAATATTGAATCTTCCAAGCATTTATGTTTATGAAAACAACAGATACTCAGAACATACTGGTGCTTCATATGTTATTGCTTCAGAGAGTATTGCTAGTCGAGTTGAAGGGTTTGGAATACATACTGTTAAAGCAGATGGTTTTGATTTTTTTGAAGTTCATGAAGTTATGAAAGAATTAATTGAGATGTGCAGAGAGGGTAAAGGTCCATGCGCAGTCGAATTTGAAACGACCAGATTTTATGGCCACTTTGAGGGTGATCCGCAAAATTATCGTGGACCAGATGAAGTTAAAAATGACAGAGAAAATAATGATTGTGTTAAAATATTCCGATCGAAAGTTACTGAAGCTGGTCTATTAAGTGAAGAGGATTTAAATAAAATCGATAGTGAGGTTATTAGTTTAATTGAAACATCAGCTGAAGAAGCTGCTGCTGCACCAGTACCATCACCAGAAGAAGTTACTACAGACGTTTACGTCTCATATTAAGGAGAATAAATAATGGCTAAAATGAGTTATAGAGAAGCTTTAACAGAAACACTTCATCAAGAAATGGCTAATGACGAAAATGTAATTGTTATGGGTGAAGATGTTGTAGGCGGAACTGGTAGTGCAGGTGGACCAGAGGCAATCGGAGGAGTTTTTGGAGTAACCGGAGGCTTATTTGGTAAGTTCGGAGCCGAGAGAGTTATTGACATGCCAATCTCAGAGGCTGGTATAGCTGGTACGGCTGCAGGAGCTGCTTTGGCAGGTAAAAGACCAGTTGCAGAAATTATGTTTTCAGATTTTATTGGTCTTTGTATGGACCAGCTAATGAATCAAGCTGCAAAATTTAGATATATGTTTGGCGGTAAAGCAACGTGTCCAATGGTACTTAGGACGACTTATGGTGCGGGTATGCAAGCAGCATCTCAACATAGCCAATCACCACATCCTATGGTAACTGCTATTCCAGGTTTAAAAGTTGCAATGCCCTCAACTGCAGCAGACGCTAAAGGTTTGTTGACTACTGCTATTAGAGATGATGATCCAGTAATATTTTTTGAACATAAAACTTTATATGGTCTCCAGGGTGATGTACCTGAAGGTGATTATTTAGTACCCTTTGGAAAAGCTAGAATAGTATCTGAAGGAGAGGACTGCACTCTTGTTGCTACAGGAAGGATGGTTTCATTCTGCGAGGATGCAGCTAAAGCTATGTCTGCAGATGGAATAAGTTGTGATATTATTGATCCAAGAACAACTAGTCCACTCGATGAAGATGCCATACTGGATAGTGTTGAGAAAACTGGAAGATTAATTGTTGTTGATGAAACTCCACCTAGGTGTTCTTTTGCTGCAGATGTAGCTGCTTTAGCTGCAAGTGAAGTATTTTCATCACTAAAAGCTCCAATTAAAACTGTTACTGGCCCTCATTCACCAGTACCTTTTGCTAAAGAACTTGAAACGGCTTTTCTTCCTTCACCTGTAAAAATTAAATCAGTGATTGAGCAAACAGTTAACTTTAGTTAGGAATTTAAAAATGAGTAAAAAGATTGAACCTCTTATTATGCCCAAATGGGGCATAGAGATGGATGAGGGTAAATTAACTGAATGGTTAATTGAGGAAGGAACATCATTTTCAAAGGGTGATCCTTTAGTTGTTATTGAAACTGATAAAATTTCAAATGAAGTTGAGGCAGAAATTGATAGCACCCTTCGTAAAAAAGTTGTTGAAGCTGATGGAACTTATGCTGTTGGCGCTCTTTTAGGAATATTTGCCACAGACGATACAAGTGAAGAAGAAATCGATGAATTCATAAACTCCTATGTAGCTCCTGACACATCCTTTAAACCAGAAAGCGCAAGTTCTTCCGAGTCAGAATCTCCTGCTCCCGCTGCAGAAACAAGTAATAATACAGCCTCGTCTTCTAATAATGAGTTACCTTCATCTCCGCCAGAAGATGTTAATATTTCTCCAAAAGCATGGGAAGTAGCTCTTGAACTTGATGTTGACGTTTCTTCAATTACTCCTTCAGGAAGAAGAGGTAGAATATCAGTACAAGATGTTGAACAGGCAGCTGATCCAGCAAAACTTGCTGCATATAAAGATGAAGGAGTAACCGATGCAGGTCCTTCTGATAATCCTTCAAAATCCATTGAACATACATCAATGAGAAAAGTAATTGCTGAAAGATTAGTAAGCTCTAAAAATACCGCTCCACATTTCTATTTAAATGTAGATTTGGAAGTTAATTCTTTAATGGATAAAAGAGTTACGCTTAACAAAGATGCATCTGAAAAAATTTCGGTAAATGATTTAATTATTAAATGTGTTGCGACAGCTCTTAAAAAACATCCAGAAATAAATATTAATTGGACTGATAACGCAATTCTTCAATTCGAAAATGCAGATATATCTGTAGCAGTTGCAACAGATGCAGGTTTAATCACACCAATTATAAAAAATGCTGGAAATATATCAGTGCAAGAAATTTCTTCTGAGATGAAAAGATTATCTGATCTTGCTCATAATAATAAATTAATGCCAGCGGATTACCAAGGAGGTACATTTTCAATATCTAATTTGGGAATGCTCGGAATTAAAGATTTTACAGCTGTAATTAATCCTCCTCAATGTGCAATTCTTGCCGTTGGTGGCTTGCAAACAAGAGTTGATGAAAATGACGGAAAGCCAGTATTTAATAAAATAATTTCTGTAACTATGTCATGCGACCATAGAGCAATTGATGGCGCTGTTGGAGCTCGTTTTTTACAAACATTATCAGAGGTAGTTAAAACTACTGAAGGTATATAATTTAGTCAGCTTTTATATTTTATTATCCTGATCTTTCCAATACGGATCTCTTAATTCTCTTTTAAGAATTTTTCCAGTTGGAGCTTTTGGAAGAGCATCGATAAATTTTACAGTCTTAGGTTTTTGATATGAAGCAAGATTTTCTTTTGCTGTATCAATGATATCTTTTTCAGTGGCATTCATTCCTGGTTTTAAAACTACATATGCCATAACAGACTCACCCCATTCATCATCGGGTATTCCAAAAACTGCACTTTCAAGAACAGCTTCATGCTTGGAAACAGCCTCCTCTACTTGAACAGAGTATATATTTTCACCACCAGAAATAATCATGTCTTTAGCCCTATCTTTTATAAAGATATACTCTTCATCATCCCATGTAGCAATATCACCGGTCCACATCCAACCATCTTTAATGCACTTATCGGTTAAATCTTTTTGCCGGTAGTACCCAGACATATTTGCATCAGATTTAACAATTATTTCACCAGGAGTTTTATTATCATTAGGAACAGGTTTACCATCAGGGTCAACAACCAAAACCGAGGTTACATAACCTGCTCTTCCGCATGATTTTAACCTTTCTGGGTTAATACCATTAATAGCATTAACATGATCTTCTTGAGATAAAAATGTCATAGTTGTACCCTCAGTTTGACCGTAACCCTGGATAATTCCTCCAGGTAATTTTTGAAGGACTTCTTCTATTACTCGAGTAGGCATTGGACCACCACCGTATTGAACGCATCGTAAACTAGATAAATCATAATTATCAAAACCTTCTACCGCTAACATCCAATTTAACATTGTAGTAATTCCAAGAAATCCTGATACCTTTTCCTCTTGAATCAGGTTTAGAGCAAGTTCTGCATCAAAATTCATCAAAACTATTGGACAACCATGAGAGGTGTAATTCATTGCCAATAAAACAGGTATATGAAACATTTGGCCAGTAAGCATGTATACATCTGAAGGAACAATTCTTTCAGCTACAGTTTGATTTAACATGCCAAAATATGCTGATTTATGAGTATGAAGAGCGCCTTTTGATATTCCTGTAGTTCCTCCAGTATATAAAATAAAAAAAGGATCGTTGTCACCAATAATTTTGGGCACTATTGGTTCATTGGATGAGGCTTCATCAATTAAAATATCAAAGGAAGAATTACTATCAGAACCATACTCAAGCCAGTGATCGATAAAATTTATTTTTCCTTGAAGATCTCTAGCAATTTCTGAAAATTGCCCCTGTGTAATAATAACTTTAGGTTGACCATTTTCTATAATTTGCGTCAGCTCATCTGAGCCTAATCTCCAATTTAAAGCATGTGCAACTAACCCTACTCTTCCACATGCAAAAAAAAGCGCTAAAAATTCAATTGTATTTTGAGAGAGTATAGAAACTCTATCTCCCTTCTTTAAACCAAGGCTTAAAAGACCATTAGCAATTTTTTTTACAAGCTCGTCAAGTTCCAGAAAAGTTATTCTTTTATTTGATGTTTGATCAAAAACGGCCCATGAATTTGGCCTAAGCTTTGCTTGTTTAGCGGTAATCAACCCAATATTAATCATAGTTTTCCCTATCCCTTGAACCAATAATAAGCTTGCTTTTTAATAGCAAACAAACAAAGTTTAATCTATAAATTATAATAAATTATTAGATAAAATTATAAATCAAAAAAGCGATAACTTAAATGAGTGAAAAAAAAATTAATAATATTGCCGATTTTGTTGTTAAATTTCCCAGTGAAATAAGTAATAAGGAATGTCTAACAGTCGATAATACTAGTTTAAGCTTTAATCAATTTTCAATTCTTGTTGCTTCATATGCAAAGAAATTAAAGACATTAAATTTAAATAAAGGCGATAGAGTTGGTATACTTTTATTCAATTCAGTTGAATATTTATTATTAATGTATGCATCAATGTATGCAGGTTTTGTTCCAGTAAATATTAATGCAAGATATAAAGCGAAAGAATTAAACTATGTTCTTCATGATAGTAAATGCAAAATTTTATTTACTAGCTCTCAATCAGATGAGGTAACAAATTTTTCTGAAATTATAAGTTCTGTTTATAACTCACCAGAAGGTCGTCCAAAGGAACTAATTGATGTTTATATAATAGGTGATTCTAAAGATAATAGATTTAAAAACTTTAAGGAATTTGAGTCAATTTCTGTAGACGACTCATTAAATGAAGAAGCAACTGGATCAGAAAATGACCCTGCTTTCGTAATGTATACGTCTGGAACAACCTCGAATCCAAAAGGATGTCCGTTGAGTCATAACAATGTTTTACATGTAGCAAATTCTATGGTCGATAGATGGAAAATGAATGATAAAGACGTCTTTTGGGACCCTCTACCAATGTTTCATATGTCTTCAATTTTACCTTTTATTGGGTGTTCAATATCAAAATCAACTTTTATTTCTACGATTCACTTTAATCCAGATGACGCTATTAAGGTTTTAATAGAAAAAGATGTATCAATAGCCTTCCCAGCATTTCCTGCTGTAATGGTTGCATTATCAAATCATAAGGACTTTACACCAGATAATCTCAGTAAATTGAGGATTATTAACAATGTTGCACCAATTGAAACTTTAAAAACATTTCAAGATAAGGTTCCTCAAGCTTCACAGGTTTCAGCTTATGGTTTAACAGAGGTAGGAGGAGTAACTTCTTTTGGTTCACCTGATGACTCCCTTGAACATAGACTTACAACTTGTGGTAAGCCATGGCCAGAAGTAGAAATAAGGATACTAGATCCTGAAACAAATGAAATTTTAAACAATGAAGAAAGAGGTCTTATCGAGATTAAGGGACCGCATGTATTTTCAGGATATCTTAATGATAAAGAAGCAACAAAAAAAGCCTTATCAGATGATGGGTGGTTTTCAACTGGGGATATTGGATCATTAACAAATGATGGTTATATTCGTTACCATGGAAGAATAAAAGATATGCTTAAAGTTGGTGGAGAAAATGTTGCTGCCTTAGAAATTGAAGCATATTTTGATAGTCATGAAAAAATTTTAATTAGTCAGGTTATTGGCATTGAGGATGATCATCTAGGAGAAGTACCTGCAGTATTTATTGAAAAAAAACCAGGGGAGGAAATATCTAAAGAGGAATTAATAGATTTTTGCAAAGGGCAAATATCTAATTTCAAAATTCCTAGGTATGTAGTTTTTGTTGATGATTGGCCGATGTCATCAACCAAGGTACAAAAATTTAAACTAAAAGATTATAACTTAGGTGAAAAGGTTTTTGGTTAAATTTTATTCTTGAGGCAAAACTCTGTAGTAAATTATTTTATTTTCCTTTAATTCTACTAAACCAAAAAAAGGTTTTTTAGACTTATCTTTTCCAATAACATTCGCTTTAAAGGCACCTAATTTTCCGTCAGATACAACATTTTCAACTTTATGAATAATGCCCTCAATCTGCATCTCAACTATCCTTTTACGCAAAAAATCCCTAACCTCTTTTCGTCCATTAAAAGTATCTCTAATGTTGGTTTTATGTGCATCGTGTTCCCATACTTGATTGTGAACCCATCTAACATTGTTGTGCATTGCTTCTGCAGCTTCGTCAGCTTTTGCAGTATCTATATTATCAAAATAAATTTCTTGAAGAAGATGAAATAAGTATTCTTTATCATTTCTAGTCATTAAAAACTCTTGCTGGGTACTTTGGATCAATTATCTCTTGAATCTCAAATACATTCCCATCACAATCCCTTCCGTATGTTGCCTTAACTTGGCCAAAATCTTGAGGAGGACAATGAAAATTTATACCTTTTGATACTAAATCGCTATAAACCTCGTCAATATTTGTAACATCAAAACAAAAATGAGTATGACCGTGGTTGTTAACTGGTCTATTTTTATGCATTGGTTGAGGTTCAGGAGATGAGTATTCAAAAAACTCTATCATAACATTTCCACAGCTGAGAAAGCCTTGTTTTGCAGAACTATTTTTTAAATCTAAAACTTTATCAATATTGTTTGAACCTTTTTCCCATTGGCTTCTACTTTTAATATCTTTACAATTAAAGTTTTCCTTATAGAAATTCATTATACGTTCAATATTTGGCGTTGATATTGCAGCATGATGCATCCCATTAATTGGCATTACTATCCCCCCTTTAAAATAATACTATAATTAAATTAATTATTGCAAAAAGACCTGTTTGTTGCAAATATTATATATGGAGGGCTTTATGAATAATTTAATATTCCAACCAACAATTGTTATGTGTTTACTATCTTTTTTTATGATGATTTGGATGTATGCTACTCGATTACCGGCAGCAAAAAAATTAGAAGAAGATGGTGTTGATGTACAAAAATTTTCTCACCCTTCATCAATTGGAGGTATTTTCCCAAGTAAGGTAGAAAGGGTTGCTGATAACTATAATCATTTATTTGAACAACCGACCATTTTTTATGCAATTAGTTTTGTTATTTGGGGACTTGAGCATACAGATATTATTCATCTTTATTGTGCTTGGTTTTACGTAATTATCCGAATAATTCATTCAATTTTACAAGCAACTTTAAATCTTGTTTGGATAAGGTTTTCTCTATTTATTTTGAGCTGGGTCCCTTTGACAATTATGATATTTAGAGAAGCTATTTATTTAATTTAATATTTTATTTCATTGAGGAGTATTTATGGAAAATTTAGAAGAAAAAGTTACTAAGCTTGAAGCAATTCAAGAAATAAATGATTGCTTAACTCGTTATTGTAGAGCTATGGACTGGGTTGATGAGGATTTATTAAAAACTTGTTTTTTAGAGAGTGGTTATATTGATTATGGATTTTATGCTGGAGATGCTAAAGGCTTTATTCCTGTTGTCATGGAAATTGAAAAAAGTGGGCATAGCTGGCACTCTATAACTAATGTGGCTATTGAACTAAAAGGAAATAAAGCAGAAGTTGAAAGTTACGGCCTAACCGCTGGAGGTGAAATTGAAGATAACTCAATTAATAATATTAATATCTATTTTGGAAGATATCACGATGAATTTACAAATACACCTGATGGATGGAAAATAAGTAAGAGACTTTACATATTGGATAGTAATTTTTCTACTAAAGCTGAAAATGTTAGTGGTGCTCTTGAAGGACTATTTTTAGGTATGAATTTAAGAACAGATAGTGAGAAATATAGAAAACTTTATAATGGTAATTAATTTATTTAGGAGATAAAAATGTCATCATTACTTGCACACATTAAAATTGTTGATGGACAAGAGCAAAAATTCGAAGAATTATCAAAAGAGCTTTACAAGCAATCACATGCAAAAGAAGATTGTATAATAAGATATGAATATTATCGTGGAAGAGAGAAAAATTCATATTATACTCTTCTAGTGTATCCAACTTATTTAGATTTTTTATTAAAACACCAAATAAGCGAACACCATGAAGAGGCTGGCGCACAATATGACGGTGTTATAGATAGTATAGATCTTGAGTGGTTAGATCCTATTGATGATGCTGCACCAGTTGGTATAACCAAGATGGAGTCGGTTCCTGAAGATGCTTCAGATTTAGCTAAGGAATATGGTGTTAGTCATGCTGCAGAAGTTCAGGATTGGTGGCTGAAGCTTCGAAACGTTTACTAATTTTAATTAAAATATCTGCCTTAATTTTACCTTTTAAATAAAGTGTAATATAAAATTATATTGAAATTAATTTAAATTAACTATTAGAAAGTAAATAAGTAGATTATGAAAAATCAAGTTTCAAAGAATAGTGTTGTTAAAATTAAACATCTCCAAAATAGCTCTTGGAAAAGAAGAAAGGATGCTAGGCCGCCCGAAATTATAAGAGCATCAAAAAAAATTCTTGAAGAAAAAGGCATCAAAGGTTTATCAATGATGAAAATATCGAAAGCAGCAGGAGTTTCTGAAGCAACTTTATATAAATATTTTAATGACAAAAATGATCTTTTAAATCAGGTTTATATTGACTGGGCTGAACCATTTATTGAAAAAATGGAGACAGATATTAGAGATATTTCAGATTTACACTCTAGTTTATTATTTATAGCTATTAGATATCTTGAAGGAATGAAAAGTGCACCAAAATTACACATTATTTGGTTTAAAGAGCTTAGATGGAATAATTATATAGGATCGCCAATTCATGAATTGAATAAGAGATATTCTAACCTTATTAAAAAAGTTTTTGATAGAGGTGTAAATAATAAAGAAATTTTAAATTCAACAAATTTTGATATATTTAGAGATCAATTCTTAGGTGGTCTTGAACATATTGGTATTAGAAAAGTTTTAACAAATAAAAATATAAATATTGGTAAAGTCTCCTCGGAACTAGTTAATAACTTACTCACCGGAATTTCGAAATAGAGAAAAATGAAAAAATTTTATATATTATTTTTATCAATATTTATTTTTAATACTTTTTTATTGGCTAGTGCCTCTCCTGAAAAAGAAACACAAAATGCTGATTTATTTGCAGGTGCAACAGATAAAAAATCAGCAGAAATATTCAATGATTCATGTATAAGTTGTCATAGCGGGGGTGTTCCAAGAGCCCCCCATGCAACAACATTCTCAGCAATGTCAGCTGATTATATTTTGGAGACTTTAAATGGTGTAATGTCTTCGCAAGCATCTCATCTAAATAAAGATGAAAAAATCAAACTTGCAGAATTTATTTCAGGAGGAAGTGTATCAACAAATATTCCAGAGCCAAATTTTTGCAGCGCAGAAATATTAGCTTCAAAAATCAATTTTGATGAAAAAGACTCATACTCACAGTGGGGCTATGATAAACAAAATACACGTAGAGCTAAATCAAAAATAAATAGCGATAATGCTAAAACTATGAAATTAAAGTGGGTTTTTGCATTTCCTGGAGCTACAAGATCGAGATCACAACCTTCTGTTTCTGGTAATGTTATTTATATTGGTGGTCAAAATTCAAACCTCTATGCTCTTGATAGAGAAACAGGATGCGTAAGGTGGATGACAAAAACTCAAGGAGAAATTAGATCCGCGCCAGTAATTGAGAAAATAAATAATAAATATTTTATTTACGCAGGAGATTATGAGGGAAATGTCTATAAGTTTGATGCTTTGTCGGGTGACAATATTTGGATAAAATCACTAAGATATCACCCAAGGGTAATATTAACAGGGTCTGTCAGAGTATATGATGAAGTAATATATGTACCTTTGTCCTCAAGGGAATGGGCTGATGGTGCAAATCCAGATTATGAATGTTGTACTTTTAGAGGTGGAGTTATGGCCTTGGATGCAATTACTGGCGAGGAATTATGGACAACATATTCAATACCGGTTCCTGCAAAGCATCTAGGAGACTATAATGAATCTGGTAAGAAAATCTTAGCACCATCAGGTGTTCCAGTATGGAATTCGCCAACGATAGATGATGAGAGAAATCTTGTTTATGTTGGTACTGGCGAGTCATATACCTCTCCAGCAGCTGATACAAGCGATGCAATACTCGCTATTGATAAATCTAAAGGAGGAATTGTTTGGTCATTTCAAGCGCAAACTGGTGATGCATGGAATATGGGATGCTTTATTTCTCCTAAATCGGGCTGCCCAAAAGAGGATGGTCCTGATTGGGATTTTGGTGCTTCAACAATTTTAATGAAAACAAGTAAAGGTAGAAACATTCTTTTTGGAGGCAGAAAATCAGGTCATGTATATGCACTAGATCCAGATCAAAAGGGCAAACTTCTATGGTCAAAAAAAATTGGCAGAGGTGGTTTTGCTGGGGGTGTTCACTGGGGTATGACAATAGACAATGACAATATTTATGCACCAATTGCAGATAAAAATTATATTAATAAATTTCCGGGGCCTGCTACACCTGGTATTTATTCTTTAAATGCAGTTAATGGTGATATTAATTGGAAATTTGAACCGAAAGATAGATGCAATGGACTAAGTTCATGTGACAGAGGCATTTCAGCAGCACTCTCGTCAACTAATGATATTATAATAGGTGCTGGTATGGATGGATGGCTTTATATACTTGATAGTGAGAAGGGAAATTTAATCTGGGAATTTAACACAAATAGGGACTTTTCTGAATTCTCTAATATTAGGGCATATGGAGGAACTATTGAAGGTTTAGGGCCAGTAATTAGTGGAAATAATCTATATGTAAACTCTGGCTATCAATATGGAGGTAATATGCCCGGAAATATTTTGCTCAGCTTTGAAATAGAGAATTAAGTATAGTTTTTTAAATTCTCCGAAGCACTAATTATTGTTTCCACATCTGGTAAATATGCTGCCTCTAAATTTGGCGCAGCTGGAACTGGACAATGTGGAGGTGTAAGAACTTTGGTTGGTGCTTTTAGAGATGAAAAAACCTCTTCCGAAACCATGCTTGTTATCCATGAACCAAAAGAACAAACGGGATTCGACTCATCTAAAACTAAAAGCCTTCCAGTTTTTTCTACACTATCATAAACCATTTCATCATCAAAAGGTGATAACGATCTTGGGTCAATAATCTCAGCAGATATACCCTTTTTTTCTAAATTTTTTATACAATTTTGGACAACTCCTACCATTTGTCCAATGGCAACAATTGAAATATCATTACCTTCTTTTAAAATCTTTCCTTTGCCTAATGGAACTTCATAAGACTCATCAGGTACTTCTCCGTCCATACCTAAAAGAGCTTTATGTTCACAAAAAATAACTGGATCATTGTCTCTAATTGAAGAAATTAACAGACCTTTTGCATCATAAGGGTTTGATGGAGTTACAACTTTTAATCCAGGAATATTGGCAAAGATTGAATATGGTGATTGAGAGTGCTGAGGACCACAGCCAATTCCAGCACCTATCATGGTTCTAATAACTAGAGGAGTAGCTCCTTGATCACCATACATAAATCTAAATTTTGCAGCCTGATTATAAATTTGATCAAAACAAACACCAAAAAAATCCGAAAACATTAATTCTGCTATAGGTCTGAGGCCAGATAATGCAGCTCCAGCTGCAGCACCCATAATTGCTGTTTCACTAATTGGAGTATCTATAACTCTTTGAGCGCCAAACTCATCCCAAAGACCTTGAGTTAATCCCATGGGTCCGCCGGCTGCTTCGCCATCAAAGTCATCACAGCCCCTTCCTCCAGAGATATCCTCGCCAATTACAAAAACCTTTTCATCACGTTTCATTTCAAGGATCATAGCCTCAATTATTGCTTCTCTATAGGTTTTAATGGTCATTTAATAACTCCCTTTTTCATAAACATTTGTAGTCAATTCTTCTACGTTTGGTAATGGACTATTTTTTGCCTTTTCTACTGCATTAGTAACCTGAGATAGCAAATCTTTATCAATGGCATCTAAGTCACCACTCTCAACCAAGCCTGCCTCTTCTACCTTTTGTCTGAAAATTTTTAGAGGATCGCTATCTTTTCTTATAGCTTCAAGCTCTTCTTTTGTTCTATAATGTTGGGGATCACCTTCAAAGTGACCATACCATCTTTTAGCATAACACTCTATTGCACTTGGGCCATCACCTCTTCTTGCTCTTTCAACTGCTTCAGCCGCAGCCTCTTGAACAGCAAAAAAATCTGATCCGTCTAGTTTGTATGAGGGCATACCAAAACCCTCAGCTCTTCCAGCAATATCTCCACCACCACAATGATAATCAACACCAGTAAATTCAGCATAACCATTATTCTCAAAGACAAATAAAACTGGTAATTTTAAAACACTTGCTAAATTCATGGCCTCAAAAACTGCTCCTTGATTAGAAGCACCATCACCAATAAATGCAGCTGAAACTAAATTTTCACCCATCACTCTTTGCCTTAGAGCCGCACCAACAGCAATGGGGGCATTGGCTCCTACAATCGCATTTGCACCAAGCATTCCAACGGATAAATCTGCAATATGCATTGAGCCGCCTTTACCTTCACATAATCCATCGGCTCTACAAAAAATTTCCATAGTCATTCTTTCAAGATCAGAATTTTTTGCCAAGCAATGACCGTGACCTCTGTGCGTGCTTGCAATTGTATCATTATCATTGAGTTCAATACATATTCCTGATGCAATAGCTTCTTGACCAATATAAAGATGAATAAACGCAGGAACAGTACCTTTAGCAAATTCATCGCGCATAGTTTCCTCAAAAACACGAATCTTTTTCATTCTTGTATAGGCATCTAATAACTTATCTTTACTTAACTGCACTTCCCTCTCCTTTTACAATTTATATTAGTCAGATAATTGAATAATAATTAATTAAGTTTTTATATAATTAAATTTTGACTGAAAAAAAGTTTTAATCAATACAAATATTCTTTTTATTTATATTAATCACCACCATTCATTTTAAAATAATCTGGCATTCCTGCAGGCCATACGACTCCCCATTGAGACATGCCCCCATCAATAGTTAAAACTTCACCAGTAATAAAACTACCGGTTTCATGAGCTAAATAAATAGATGCTTCAGCAATATCCCAAACATCTCCAAGTTTTTGCATTGGATTTGCTTTATGAAATCTTTCAAGTGCATCTGGTGGATATACTTCAAAACCCTCAGTTTCAATAGTTCCTGGAGCAATACAATTAACTCTTATCTGATGGGGAGCCCACTCAGTCGCTAGGGTTTTTGAAAGGTAAATTGTACCTGCGCGAGCAGCGCAGGTATGAGCAGCCTGTGGCATTCCTCTCTCAACATTTGCAACAAGATTAATTATATTTCCTGCTGTCTTTGATTTTTTCCATCTTTTTGCCGCTTCTTGCATTACCCACCAAGGGGCATTTAAATTCAAATCTAAAACAGCTAGCCAACCTTTTCTTGAAAAATCAATTGCATTTTGAGGAAATTGCCCTCCAGCATTATTAATAACCGTATTAATTTTTTTATTACGCTGAAGAATTCCATCAAGTAAATTTTCAACCATTTCAGGGTCTCTGACATTTGATACTTGCCAAAAAATTTCTTTGCCACATCGTTCTAAGATTTCGTCATAAACCCTTACAAGCTTTTCCTCTTTTCTACCACAAATCGTTACATTTGCTCCCAATCTAGCAAAAAGAAAAGCCATTGCTTTACCCATACCACTACCAGCACCAGTAATTAAAACTGAATGATCCTTTAATAAATTTTCTCTGTAAACCGTCTCCCTTGTTGCCAATTCTTCAAATGACAAACCAAATTTTTGCTCATTTTGCATAAAATTTCCTTATTATTTAAGTTTCAATTATTTTTCTATGAAAGGATCAAGGACTTTAGGAATACTTAAATCTTTCATTCTATTATGACCAATTTTCTTATCTAATTCTTCATGCCATCTATAAATTCTTCTTTCCTGATAATTAAGAAGAACACCCTTAAATCCTGGACTAGATACACTAGCCTGAATTTCAGGAGCAAATTGAGTATCCTCGAATAAAATATCCTCAAAATTTTGTATTCTAGTCTGCCAAATCTCTGGAAGTTCTCCATCACCCCAATCAGGAGAAAACCAATGAACATCAATTTCACATGTATCGTCAGATATAGGCCAAAATGTTAAAAAGGGAATACCTGTTGAAGAGGGTGGAGTCACTAGATTTGGATAAAAACTATAAGAAGCATTATGATTTTTTGGTATTTCGGTTACGGTATCAATTTCCTTTAGTCCTTTTGCTCCAGGATCTTTCCAATCATCTCTTCTATGAGGGGTAACCATTCTTGAGTGTCCATTAGGCCATAAATTAATAGTTGTACCCTCGATATCAATAAATCTATTTACAGTTTTTTGATGGATAGAAGGAACGTGATAAACCTCAAGAAAAGCATCTAAAAGAACTTTTACATTGCTTTCAACTGGATAAGTTTTTGAATGTACATGTCTAAGATTACCAGGTTGAAACTGTTCCATGTGATCTGCCACAATTCCAAGATAATCTCTTAAATTTTCCGCATCAGGATCCAGATTTACAAAAATCCACTTACCCAATCTATCACATGATACTTCAATTAAATTTTGACAACTTTTATCAAGGTCAACAAAATCTCTTGGAGATCTAAGATTAATAAGATTTCCGTCAAGATCATAACTCCATCCATGATAAGTACAAACTAGTAACCTTGCTTTACCTTTTTTCTTTGTAGCCACTGGCGCACCTCTATGTCTACATGTGTTGTAGAAAGCTTTAATTTTATCTTCACCGGAATTAACAATTAGGATAGGTGCCTTTAGTTTATCCCATATTAGGTATGATCCCTTATCCGGAACCTCATCTAAATGACATGCATAAACCCAGGATTTATGCCACAGATATTTAATTTCAAGTTTTTGAAATTCAGGATCAGTATAACGTTCGCCAGGAATAAGAGGAAAACCAGGGAAACCATCTGGAGGACCTGTTCTTTCTCTCTCTTCTTCAAAGCCTTTTAAAACTTTTCTAGTATCTTCTTCAAAATCCATAAACAATATCTCTAAAATTAATAAGTCACACTAATTTATTTTTTAAATTATTACAATTTTTAATTTCTTTTATAAATTAAACATGTTCCAGTAAAAACCAAAATATCCTTTCCATCTGCAAACTTTACAGCATGATCAAAGATTACAACTCCTCTTTCACTTGATGTAGTTTCATGTTTTGAGATACATTCTGAAGTTACGTAAATTTCATTGTTTGGGTATAAAGGATTTTTCCATCTAACTTTATCCCACCCAATTCCACAAACAAAATTAATATCACCATTTATTTTATGATCAAGCTGACGCCATAATGCAGCAACATGAATACCACTTGCAATTATACTTTTAAATTTTGAATTTTTTGCTTCTTTCACATCTATATGAAACCATTGTGGATCATAATTTGAGGCGAAATCTATAATTTCTTTTTCAGTAACTAAATAATTTTCAGATTTTCTTTTTTCACCAATAATGACATCTTCATAATATCTCCATTCTATTTCAGAGCTTTGCAATTTTATATTTTTCCGGATGTTATTGATGGCCAAAAATTATTAGCACCATTTGAAACTGCTTTTTCCCCAAGTATTTTAGCCCAGTAAGTTCCTGACCCATACTCAGCCCTCCAAGACCAAAGTCTTCTTGTCGAGAAATGCAACCCATGCTCATAAGTAAAGCCAATAGCACCATGAACTTGGTGAGCGATACTTGCACAAACGGAAATGGCATCATCCACTCTACTTTTGGCTGATGCAATTGCTAATTCATCACCACCATTATCCATTGAAGAGCTAGCATAATCGGCTGCAACTCCTGAAGCGGCAACATGTGTAGCTAGTACAGCAAGTTCTTGTTGAATTGCCTGAAATTTAGCTATAGGTCTTCCAAATTGAATTCTTTCATTTGCATATCTAACAGATTGATTTAATAAAGATTCTAGTCCACCAGCAATTTGACATGAACGCATCAAAGCTCCAATTTTTAAAATAAGATCTGAATTAAAATCTACATTTACAATATTAAGAGCTTCAACATCTCTAAATTCAATATTATTTCTACTTTCTAATGCAATATTTTTATCATCGCTAATAGAACTATCTAAGATAGGCACTAATACCAATTTTGATTTATTATTATTACTTATGATTGCCACACCATGTGTCGAATGGTTTCCAAAAGGTGTTCTATTTGAAACACCTGAAAGTTTATTATCATTTAAATCCAATTCACCATCTAGAATGGTAATTATAGAATTTTCTGGATATGTAATCCCTCCTAAACCTAAAAGATAACCTGCAACTATATTCTCAGCGAGAGGGATTGGAGCTTGATATCTTCCTATAGCCTTAAACAAAATCCCTGCATCAAACCAGGTGCCACCAACACCACCAAGATTTTCAGGAACAAGAACAAGATTAAGACCATTATCTACAACTTCACTCCATAAGTTTTCTGGCCATTCACCCTTTTCAGCAGAAACAATACAGTCTTTTGTTACATGATCTGAAAAAATTTTTTCGACGCTATCAGATAATAACTGTGAGGTTTCACTAACCATTACCTTAGTCCTAAACCTCTTGCAATTATTCCTCTTAATATCTCTCTTGTTCCACCTCTGAGAGAAAATGAGGGGGATATTTGTGTAAGGATTGCTAAATATCTCTGGAAATCTGTACCATTTGAATCAGGCTCAAGCCCCATTAATCTATGGGCTATATTAGGAAGCTCTTGTTCGAAAACTGCACCTAAGTCCTTAACAACTGAGGCCTCTAAAGCAGGATTTTCTCCTTGGTCTAGCATGCCAGCAACAGATACAGACATTTGTCTTAATGTTGTAAGATGTGACATCTGTCTACCAATCTCAACAACACCTTCATCATCATTTTTATTTGAAAATTCATTTACAAGCTCTTGAAGTAAAATATAGCTGGATAAATATCTTTCAGGACCGGATCTCTCAAGAGCCAACTCAGCAGTTACTTGATTCCAACCATTTCCTTCAGTACCAATCAGCATATCTTCTGGTACCTCAACATCCTCAAAAACAACTTCATTAAAATGATGTCTTCCTGCTAAGTCAATAATCGGTCTTATTGTAATTCCAGGTAAGGATAGATCCACAATAAATTGACTAAACCCACCATGCCTATCTTCTTCCTGAGATGTTTTGAAAAGAGCAATCATGTATTGGCATCTATGCGCACCAGATGTCCATAACTTTGTGCCATTAACAAGATATATATTACCTTTCTTTTCAGCCTTTGTTCTCAAAGCTGCTAGGTCAGAACCAGAGTCAGGTTCTGACATTCCAATACAAAAATAAGACTCTCCTTTTAAAATACCTGGAAGAAGTTCTTTTTGATGTTTTTCAGAACCGTACCTAATAATAAGTGGCCCAGATTGCCTATCAGATATCCAGTGAGCACCTACGGGTGCACCTGCAGTTAACATTTCCTCTAAAATTACATAGCGTTCCATAGAAGATCTTCCTGCACCACCATATTCTTTGGGCCAATTCAATCCAATCCATCCTTTTTGACCCACTTTCCTACTAAAATTTTCATCTGCCCCATACCAAGTTTCGGCTCGAGTTTCTTTAGGTATATCCTTTAATGCATCAGATAGAAATTCTCTAACTTCATGTCTTAATATTTCCGCTTCATTAGGAAATTTAGTTAAACGAAAATTAAAAGGTGTATTCATGTTAGTCTCCAAGTTTTAATATTTTGATTTAATATCTATTAAATAAATAAACTATATCGTGAATCTTTACTATGCGACAAAATAATGACCAAATTTATAAAATTTAGTCAGCAATTTTCAATAATTGTTTTCCTTTATTTTTGCCATCAAAAAGACCTTTAAGAGTATCAGGTGCATTTTCAAAACCCTCTCGTAAATCTTCTTTACAAATTAATTTGCCATCTTCAATCCATTTTTTCATTTTTTTTCTGGCCACAACTGTCTCTGATACATAATCTAACATCAAAAAACCCTGCATGGTTGCTCTTTTAAAGATTAAATTTGAATAATTTTCAGGTCCAAAGTTCATATTATCGGTTTTATGCCGAGAAATTATTCCGCAAATAGCGATTCTTGCATTTAATGCTAAATGTAGAAGACAATCATTTAAAATTCTCCCACCAACATTATCATATACAATGTCAGCTCCATTAGGACAAAACTTACCTAGGCTTTCATTAAGGTTTTCAGATTTATAATCTATAGCGCCATCAAAGCCAAAATCGTTGATAAGCATTTCACACTTTTCTTTTCCGCCTGCAATTCCATAAACATTGCATCCAGCAATTTTAAATATTTGGCCAGCTAAAGAACCAACCCCGCCTGCAGCACCGGTTACAATTACAGTGTCACCTGGATTTGGTTTACTTATTTTAGTAACTCCAAAATATGCAGTTAATCCTGTTCCACCAAGTGCACCTAAATAGGCTGTTGGCATATCTGTGTCTTCAATTAATTCTATGTCATCCTCATTCATTATAGGATGAGTTTGCCAACAAGTTTGACCAGAGACAATATCACCTTTTTTAAATTTTTTGGATTTACTATCTAATACTCTTGCAATTCCGCTACAACGCATCACATCACCTATTTCAAGAGGTGCAACATAATTAGATATATTTTCCATCCAACCTTTTTGAGCAGGTTGAAATTCAATAACCATATTTTCTAAAAGTAATTCACGGTCATTAATATTTCTCAATTCTTCTTCTTTGTAATCAAAATCATCATCGGAAATAGGGCGACCAATTGGTCTCCCTGCAAGAGTAAATTTTTTATTTAGCATTTTAATTCTCTTAGGTTGTTATAATAGTACAAGCAGATATACCTGGAGCACCATATACATGTGTATATGCGGTTTTGGGATTACCTTGAACTTGTCTTTTACCTGCTGCACCTCTTAATTGAACGCAATTTTCATAAACCTGCCTTAAACCTGAAGCTCCAATTGGTTCACCATTAGCAATACATCCTCCGTCTGTATTTACAGGAAACTTTCCATTTAGCTTAGTGTCACCATCTTGAAGTAATTTCTCTTGTTCGCCATCCTTGCAAAAACCATTTTCAGACATGTGCATAATCTCAGCTCCAGACTCTGTATCCTGCAATTGCGCCAAATCAATATCCTCTCTTGTCATGCCAGCCATTTCAAAGGTTGCATCTGAAGCTCCAACTGTTGGGCTAGGACCTCTTTCAATTTCAAGGGATGGACTGAAAACCTCAAAAGAGCCTAATGGACGAGACCTAAAAGCAGCACCTTTTAAGAATAATGGTTTGCTTGTATATTTATGAGCTAGTTCAGCTTTACATAAAATTAGAGCAACTGCTCCCTCAGCGGGTGAACAAAACATATATTTTGTAAGAGGATCAGAAACCATCATAGCATTTAAAATTGTATCTTTTGATACAGGTTCTCTTCTCCATGCATTTGGATTTAAAGAAGCATTATTAAATGCTTTTTCAGCAACCAAAGCTAGTGTATCTGAAGTAATACCATAATCATTCATATAACGTTGAATTTTCATCCCAAAAAACTGTGTTGTTAACATTAAACCAGTTTCGCCATACCACTTTGGTAAACCAGATGCTTCAGGGTCAGCGTTAAATGCTCCTCTTGGATGCTTATCAAATCCTACAGCCATTCCAATATCAAATTGGCCAGATTTTATTGTAGTGTATGCCGAAAGAAGTGAAGATCCTCCAGTTGCGCACCCATTAGAAACGTTCATAAAAGGTATGCCAGTTAAACCTAAATCATTTACCATTGCATCAGCACTTCCAGCTGCTGCAGATCCTCCAAATGCAAACTGAATATCACTCCATTCCATATCTGCATCAGATAATGCTTCACGAGCAGCATGAACCCCTTGTTGTAAACCAGTCATACCCTCTGTTCTTCCAAAGGGATGAATACCAATACCTATTATAGCTACATCTGACATAAATAATTCTCCTAATTAATTTTTACACGGCCTAAAAGAAAACATCATTAATTCCTCACCTTCCTCGTTTTTCACGAATGGGTCAATAGATAATTCCATCTCCATACCAATTTCCAAATCCTCAGGATCAACTCCTTCTAATCTAGACTCTACCATAATTTCCCCTGGTAGCTCAATGTAGCCTACAGCATATGGTTTAAAGTCCTCAGGATTTTCTGTACCAATATATGGTGTTTTAGGCATAAATCTCTGAACAGTCCATGTCCATAACTTTCCTTTTCTTGATAGCTCTACTTGTTCGTGCGTATTTGATTTTTTTGCAGGAAAAAAATATCTACCTGTTTCAGTATCTTTACTTCCCAATAATTTTGGCTGATCAGAGGGCCAAGTAAATAAATTTTCAGCTATTGGTTTTTGATTACTCATAAATAAACTCCAAACTTAATTAATTTGTCTTTCTTTTCCTTCCCAATAAGGTGCTCTTAATTCTTTTTTTAATATTTTTCCTGAAGGATTTCTAGGTAATTCCGAAATAAAATCTACTGATTTTGGGGATTTAAAACCAGCTATTCTCTCTCTTGTAAAATTGATAATTTCTTTTTCACTAGCCTTTTTTCCTTCCTTAAGAACAACAATAGCTTTAACAGCTTCACCCCATTTTTCATCAGGAATTCCTATTACAGCAACATCGCTGATACTTTCATGCCCAAAAATAGCACTTTCAACTTCAGCAGGGTAAACATTTTCTCCTCCGGACACTATCATATCTTTTACTCTATCATGAACATAAACGTATCCATCAGCATCCATATATCCAGCATCACCTGTTCTTAACCATCCATCTTTAAGAGTTTTTTCAGTTTCTTCGGGAAGATTCCAATAACCCAACATATTCGACGTAGACCTTACTGCAATTTCCCCTACACTTCCTGTTGGTACTTCATTACTATTCTCATCTAAAATTGCTATTTCACAATGCGGATAGGCTTTTCCAGCTGATTTCATTCTTTCATTTCCTTCAATTGAATGATCCTCAGGAGGAAGGTAAGTTACAGATCCACATGTTTCTGTCATACCATAAAGTTGAACAAATCCACATTCAAAAACCTCAATGGCCTCCTTAAGAAGATCCAGGGGAATTGGGGAAGCACCATAAAGAATATATTTGATATTTGAGTAATCAGTCTCTCTAGATTTTGGATGATCAAGCACCATCTTCATAGCTGCTGGAACCATAAAAATTTTTGAAATTTTGTGTTTTCCAATAGCATCCAAAACGTCCTCTGGAAGAAATTCTTTTAAAACTACATTTTTTGCACATGCATATAAACCTTGAAGACCCCAGCCAGCGCCTCCTATATGAAAACTTGGCATTGCAACTAAGCTAGCATCGTCCTCAGACCATTCACCAAACTCCATCCCTTCCTGTGGTTCTTGATTTCGAGATGAATGGAAGTTTCCATGGGTAAGTTGAACACCTTTTGGATGACCAGTTGTTCCTGATGTATACATTTGAATAGCAACATCCTCTAATGATGATTGCCTTAAACATTGATCAGTAGATTGAGAGTTTTTCCAATCCTCATAGGATAACCAACCATTTTTTGAGCCTGAAATACATATTACCTGTTCTACATTTGTAGATAATTCAAGAATTTTTTCTGCGAGGTCAAAAAACTCTTCACCAACAAATAAAACTTTTGCACCACTATCATTTAAAATATATGCAACTTCTGGTGGAGCTAAACGCCAATTAATTCCAACAATCACTGCATTTGCTTTCGAGCAACCAAGAACTACTTCGTAAAAGATGTCTGAATTTTTGTCCATAAAAGCAACACGCTCTTGATCTTGAACACCTAAATCAACAAGACCATTTGCAACTCTTTCGGTTTTTAAATCAAAATCTTTATAAGTTGTTTGTTTATCCTCATAAATGAAAGCAATTTCATTTGGATTATGCTTAGCGTGATATCTTGGAATATCACAAAGATGAACTATGTCTTCGTAGTAAGGCATTACGTCTCCCCTCAAAAAAAACAAGATTTATTCTTAATTACTATTTTTAAACTAATCAAGTATGTTTATACTTTGCTAAATGGTATTTTTTAGTTATTAAGTAATTCAACAAAAAATAAATTGGAGTAAAAAATGGATTTAAGTTTTAAACCTGAGTATGAAGAATTCAGAAAAGAAGTTATCGACTTTTTGGATAAAGAACTTACTACTGAATTAAGGGAAGCGGGAAAACTTACAGCTAGTGTTTTTAGTGAGGTTGAATACTCATCAAAATGGCACAAAATTTTACATAAAAAAGGATGGATTGGTTCCAAGTGGCCAAAAGAATATGGTGGTACAGGCTGGGATGACATGCAAAGGTATATTTTTGCAAGCGAGTGTTCAAAGGCTGGAGCTCCATCTCCTACAGCTATGGGATTAGCAATGGTCGGACCCGTTCTAATGAAATATGGAACTCAAGAACAAAAGGATTTTTATTTACCGAGAATCCTATCCGGCGAAGATTTTTGGTGCCAAGGTTACTCTGAACCTGGTTCAGGATCAGATTTAGCATCACTCCAGTGTAAAGCTGTTAGAGAAGGTGATCACTATATAATAAATGGCACAAAAATTTGGACTACTCACGCTCAGCACGCAAATAGAATTTTTTGTTTAGTTAGAACAGATAACTCAGGAAAACCTCAACAAGGTATAACTTTTATTCTGATAGATATGGATACTCCTGGAATTGAGATTAAACCAATAATAACAATGGCTGGAGATCACGAGGTCAACCAAACATTTTTTGATAATGTAAAAGTTCCAGTTGAGAATGTTGTTGGCGAAGAAAATGACGGATGGACGGTTGCTAAATATTTATTAGAATTTGAAAGAGGTGGTAATTACGCTGCTGGAATTCAATCTAATATTGAAAAAATAAGACAAATAGCATCAGTAGAAAGATCAGATACAGGTGAAAGTTTATTAGAAGATGATGCATTTCTTAAGTCACTTTCTGAAACAGAAATTAAAGCACAAGCTCTTCTTATGACTGAACATCGAATTATGGCAGATATAGCAGAAAGAGGTCACCCAGGTCCTGCTTCATCAATTTTAAAATCAAGAGGGTCTAATTTAAAACAGGAAGTTGACATGCTCACAGTTGAAGCGGTTGGTTATTATACCATGCCTCTTCAAAATGAAGCTAGACAGCCTTTTTCAAATGTTGAAAAAATTGGTCCTGACCATGCTCTTACAGCTTTTCCGTCTTATTTGAATAACCGTGCATCAACTATTTATGGTGGTTCAGATGAAGTTCAAAGAAACATTATGGCAAAGTTTGTACTTGGACTATAAATAAAATAATGGATCTCTCTAAATTAGAAAAAATTTTTGGAGAGAGATTTTCAACATCCGAGGCTATAAGACTTCAGCACAGCCATGATGAATCATGGCATGTGCCCAAATCTATTCCAGATGCAGTAGTATTTCCGCAAAGTTCAGATGAAGTATCAATAATTTTAAATTTTGCAAATGAAAGAAAAATTCCCGTAATACCTTTTGGCGCAGGAACATCTCTAGAGGGCCAAGTCCATGCACTAAAAGGGGGTATAACAATTAACTCTCTTCATATGAACAAAATCAAAGAAGTTAATTTAGAGGATATGGATTGCAAAGTTCAACCTGGTGTAACTAGAGAAGATTTAAATTTATTTTTAAGAGACACAGGACTTTTTTTTCCAATAGACCCGGGAGCCAATGCTTCAATTGGAGGAATGTGCTCTACTGGAGCGTCAGGAACTAATACTGTTAAGTATGGTACTATTAGACAACAAGTTATGGGTTTAAAAGTTGTCATGCCTGATGGTGAAATTATTAAAACTGGATCTAGAGCAAGAAAATCTTCAGCAGGATATGATTTAACTCACCTAATGCTGGGATCAGAGGGAACATTAGGGTTTATAACTGAAATTAATTTAAGGCTTCATGGAAGACCTGATGCGATTTCAACTGGAGTATGTAATTTTAATAATCTAAACGGCGCTGTAAATACCGTTATTGAAGCCATACAAATAGGTCTTCCACTTTCTAGGATTGAATTACTTGATGAAGTTCAAATCAAGGCAATAAATAAGTATAAGAATACAAAGCATGATGAGAAGCCAACTTTATTCATTGAAATTCATGGATCACCTCTTGGTGTAAAAGAGCAGATTCAACAGTTTGAAGAAATTTCAAAAGATAATGGTTTAATTAAATTTGAATGGTCTGATCAACAAGCTGAAATTGATAAATTATGGAGTTCTCGCCATAATGCTTATTATGCAGCCTTGAACCTTTGTCCTGGAAAGAAAGCTTTTACAACAGATGTATGTGTCCCTATTTCATCTTTAACAGAATGCATTCTTGAAACTAAGAAGGATATTAAAAACTCAAATATAATTGCACCAATTGTAGGTCATGTTGGTGATGGGAATTTTCATTTAATTTTACTTCTCAATCCAGATGATCAGAAAGAAGTAAATGAAGCAAAAAAAATTAATGACAGGCTTGTCGAGAGAGCTTTGAGAATGAAAGGTACATCCACTGGTGAACACGGAATTGGTATTGGAAAAAAAGATTTTTTAAAAACTGAAAAAGGTAATTCTGTTGATGTAATGTCTCAAATTAAAAAATCTATTGACCCAAATAATATAATGAATCCTGGAAAAATATTTTAAAAAAAACCACCGTACTCGGGGGGGAGAGTACGGTGGTCAACTAGTCATGTTTACAAGGGGGGAGGTAAATGACTAATTCTTAAACTCTGGATAAGCATCCATTCCTAATTCCGAAATATCTAATCCAGTAGTTTCTTCTTCCTCAGTAGGCCTTAAACCAAATACTGCCTTTAGAATAATCCATCCGATTGTACTTAAAACAACAGTAAAAATTCCAATACTAACAATACCGATAATTTGAGTTGCCATATCGCCGCTACCATTTAGGCCAGGTATAGCAACCGCTAACGTACCCCAAATACCAGCAACCAGATGTACTGAAATTGCTCCTACAACATCATCAATTTTTAACTTATCAAGTAATGGTATAGCTAATGTACAAATAACTCCGCCGATAGCACCAATTATTATAGCCTGCAACGGTGTCGCTACGTCTGGACCAGCAGTAATAGAAACTAAGCCTGCTAAAGCACCATTTAAAACAAATGTTAAATCGGTTTTACTATATAAAATCATTGATAATACAAGAGCAGCAACCAAGCCTGCGCAAGCAGCCATGTTGGTGTTCACATAAACATTTGCCATTGCTGCTGCATCTGCTGCAGAACCTAATGCTAACTGGGAACCACCGTTGAAACCAAACCAACCAAACCATAATATAAATGTGCCTATTGTGGCTAATGGAAGGTTAGAGCCAGGAATAGCATTTACCTGACCATTTGGACCATACTTACCTAAACGAGGACCTATTATAATAGCTCCAGTTAAAGCTGCCCATCCACCTACTGAATGGACTATAGTTGAGCCAGCAAAATCAGAGAAGCCCATCTCAGACAACCATCCGCCACCCCATGTCCAAGATCCTTGGATAGGATAAATGATACCGGTAAGAACTACAGCAAAGACTAAGAAAGGAATTAATTTAATTCTTTCTGCAATTGTGCCACTAACTATAGACATTGCAGTTGCGCAGAAAACCATTTGAAAAAACCAATCTGACATTTTTGAGTAGCCATCAGCTGGGTCTGCGGCTGCTTCAGGGTTCCAAAGAGCAGGTGTACCAATATAGCCACTCACATCATTATACATAAAGCCATAACCGACAAGATAAAACATTATTCCAGCTAAACTATAGAGCGCAACATTTTTAACACAAATAGTGGCTGTATTTTTTGTCCTTACTAAACCAGCTTCAAGACAAGTAAATCCTAAAGCCATAAGCATTACGAGAAAACCACTAACTAAGAAAGAGAAAGTATTAAAAACATAAGCTGTTTCCGCACTTACCTCAGCGTTAGCTGTACCAGTCATAGCCAGGAATGAGAACCCGGCTAAAACTATCACTTTTTTAAATAAACTTTTCATTTTAAAATATCCCTATAAGTTTAAATTAACCGCTAATAGCGTAGGTAATAACAAAGAAAGGATCACTATCATCTCTACTGCTGTCGATTATTCCAAAAGAAAAACCAGAGTCAAAATCGATTGAAATACCGTAATCTGTCTCTTCATCAGCTGCATCATAATCATAGAAACCAAGGTGAAGACTTATGCCTATTGCATCTGTAGCTGCAAAACCAGTATCGATTGTGTAATACACGTCATCACCGAAATCCATATCCCAGTCTGCATCAGCAAGTATATTTGCTCCAAATGAGAATGCACCAATATCAGCGGAAATATTTACTTCACTGAAATCATAACCTGCATCGGTATTATCAGGATATGCATAGTAAATGTAGCCAACACTTACAGGACCAAAACTGTATCCCGCATATACATCTAATTCATAGGTAGTATTGTCACCAAAGTCTACATTTGATACCCAAACACCAGCTGAAAATCCTGACTCACCAGAAATATCTATGCCGCCTGATACTGCTGCACCTTTACCTTGTGACATTCCTCGCCATATATATTCACTTGTTACAGCGGTATTCCATTCAACAGCTGCCATGGCAACTCCAGACATTGAAATGCTCAATATACCTGCAACTAAAAGTTTTTTAATTTTATTAGTTGTTTTTTTAAAAATCATTTAAACCTCCAATTAGTTATTCGCGAAATCGCAACTAATAAAAGCAATTTCAATACCAACTTTTAAAAAAATTAATATTTTTTATATTTTTTATAATTTATGAGAATTTTTACGAATAAATATCTATATAAATCAATTATTTATACTATTTTCAATAAATTCCATTCTGTCCTGCCCAAAAAACATTTCGTCACCAACAAATATCGTTGGGGCTCCAAAAGCACCTTTTTTGACAGCATTTTCAGTATTAGAAATTAATTTATTTTTAACATTTTGATCTGATATTCTTTTCATAAAATCATCAATATCAAAATTGTTATCAATAAGAACTTTTTTAAGAACTTCATGATCATTTAAATTTTTAGGATCTATCCACATATTTTGAAACATCACATTTACATATTTTAAAAAATCACCATCCTCTTGATAAGAGACTGCACCCCTCATTAGAGATAATGTGTTAACTGGAAAATAGGGATTTCTCTTGTAAGGTACTTTGTATTTATCCGCATACCTTTGAAGGTCCACCATCATATACTTTCCTTTGGCAGGGACTGATGCTGGGGGATTATTTCCTGTGGCCTTAAAAATTCCTCCTAATAAAATAGGATGATATATAAGATTAGTTTTTTTCCTTTCGGCAATTAGTTGAAGTTGTGTAAAGGCTAAGTAAGCAGTAGGACTACCAAAATCAAAATAAAATTCAATGTTTTTCGTCATCTTAAATCTCTCTAAGCAGATGGCCTCCATCGGCTATAATAGTTTCACCAGTTATATACGAACCTGCATCACTTACTAAAAGTAATAATGGACCATCCATTTCACTAAAATCCCCAACTCTTCTCATTGGAATTCGATTAATCATATCATTACTTAAATCAGAGTCTATAAAATCTTTGTTAATATCAGAACGCATATAACCTGGTGCTAGAGCATTTACCCTTATTGAATATTTTGCCCATTCTAATGCCATTTGCCTAGTTAGGTGAGACAGACCTGCCTTGGAAACACAATATACACCATTACCTTTTTGAGCAGCCTCGCCACAAATTGAAGAAATATTTAATACATTTCCGCCTTTTATATTTTTTTTCCTTCTACCGGTAACCCATTCCTTAGCAAGAAACCAAGGTCCCCTCAAATTTGTATTTATTACTAAATCCCAATCATCTGAAGTTGTTCCATCAATAGATCCAACAGTAGTAGTGCCTGCATTATTAACTAAAATATCTATTTCACCCATACTGGAAATAACTGAATTTAAACATGATTTTACTTTTTCCTCATCAGATACGTCTAAATCATAAATTTCTGCTACACCTCCCGATTGAATAATTAAATTTTCAGTTTCCTTTAGCTTCTCTTTTCTTCGGGCAGCTAAGGCTACTTTTGCTCCTGACTTTGACAATGTTAGGGCTATTGAAGCTCCTAGACCACTTCCCCCACCTGTTACAAGGGCTACCTTTCCTTCTAAATTAAATATTGAATTCATAATTTTTTTTCCTTTATTTTAATAATCCAAGAGCAGATGCAGTCATTGCCCTTATCCCTGTCTTGATAGTGGGTTCTGGGTCAGGTGCAAAAAATGGAGAATGAATAGAGACCATATCAATTTCATTATTCAAATATTTTTTCCAATTTTCTTTTGATGTTCCCCCTAACCAAAATAATAAACTAGGTATTCTTGGATCTTGTCTCCCATACCTTGCAAAATCCTCTCCTCCCATAACTGCAGGTATTTCAAGAACATTGTCTTTACCAATTTCATTTCTAATAAAATTCAGAACTTTATTTGAAAACTCGGGATCATTATACAATGCAGGAGTATACTCATCCTTAACTAAAACCTTAGGCATTTTATTTTCAGGCAATCCAGCTGCGATACCAAGACCATTAACAATTTTTTTTATTTCATTAATTGTTTTATTTCTAACTTCATCACTATAAGACCTTAGAGTTAACTGTAGTTTTACTTCCTCAGAAATAATATTATGCTTAAGGCCACCATGAATTGAGCCTACTGTTACAACTGCTGGTTCTAATGGATCAATTTTTCTACTAACTATTGTTTGTAAGGATAAAACAATTTGTGAAGCCAAAACTATTGGATCAATTGTTGTGTGAGGATAAGCACCATGACCTCCAACACCATTTACTATTATATCAACGCTATCAACATTTGCCATTGCATAACCGAGCTGATAACCAATGGTTCCTGCAGGACCCATTCCACCAACGTGAAGAGCTAAATTAAAATCAGGCCTAGGAAATCTTTCAAATAGACCATCCTCAAGCATGGCTAATGAACCTTGACCAACTTCCTCAGCCGGCTGAAGTATCAACATCAATGTGCCAGACCATTTATTTTTCTTAGAAATTAAATTCTTAGCTGTACCAATTAATACAGACATATGAATATCATGGCCGCAAGCATGCATGACAGGGACTTCCTTACCAAATCTATTTACTTGTCTTACTTTAGAGGCGTATTCAAGATTGGTTTTTTCCTCGACAGGTAAAGCATCCATATCTGCTCTTATCATGAGAGTTGGTCCTTTACCGTTCTTTAGAATTGCAACAACGCCTTTTTCACCAACACCTCTTGTTACCTCATATCCCTCTGACTCAAGAATATCCGCCAGATAGCCTGCAGTTTTATCCTCTTGCCAAGAAAGTTCAGGGTTTGAATGAAGAAATTTATACAAACTTACAATTTCATCAATTTTATATTCTGCTAGCGCATTTGAACTTTGCGAGCCCAATGAAAGAATAAAAATTAAAATTAATAAAAATCTTTTATATCTAATATTGCTCAACTTTATCCTCAATTGCTTGGCCTCTTCCAGGTATTAGTATTTGCCGTAAAAAAGTACATATAATTTTATTCTCTTGATTTATACCTGTAGTCTTGATTTGAACTATACCTTGACCTTTTCTTGACTTTGATTCCCTTTTTTCCAAAACTTCTGAAGATCCGTATATTGTATCTCCACAAAAAACAGGTGATGGAAATTTAACATCATCCATACCTAAATTAGCAATTGCCTTCTGACTACAATCCGAAACACTCATACCAATCAATAGTGACAAAGTGTATGTTGAAACAACTAAATTTTTGCCAAATTCAGTTGCTTTACCGTACTCAGCGTCAAAATGAAGTGGGTGTGTATTTAAAGTCATAAGTGTAAATAAATGATTATCATACTCAGTCACAGTCTTACCTGGTCTATGATCATAAATATCACCAATTTTAAAATCCTCAAAATATCTACCAAAAGTTTCTCTGTAATGATTTGGTCCAATTTCCTTTGAATTCTTAACCATTTTTAAATCCTCTCATAAAGTAAACGAAGTTCAGATATTCTATATATATTTAAAATACATACTATTGATATAAAAAATTATATAAAAGTTTATGAAATGTAATATTAATTTTTATTAATTCTTAAATACTTAACTTAAAATGTTATTATTATATCGATTCTACTTTAGGCTCTTTAATGACAATAAAAAATAATAATAAATATGACAGTTCATCTAAAAAAAAATTTTTATTTATTTTTTTTATTTTATTGCTAGCTGGTTGTTCTACAACAAAAGAAAAATATGAAAACGAACTACCTACGCTTCCCTCCGATTGGTCTTCATCATATCAATCAATGAAAGAAATTGATGGATGGGCCGAAACCTTTAATGATAAAGAATTACTAAAATTGATTTCAGAAGCTCTTGAGAATAATAAAGATTTGAGAATTGCATCAAATAGGTTAGAAATAGCAAGGGCATCCGCACGAGCTTCAATTGCACCATTATTGCCTTCAATAGGAACGAATATTTCAAGAACTCAATCATCAGTAATAATTGATAATCAAAATAATTCAGAGAGATTATATGCTTACCAAGATAGCTTGGGGGTGCAACTAAACTGGGAATTAGATATATGGGGTAAGTTATCAAGTCAATCTCGTTCTTCATTTAAAGATCTTGAGTCTTTTGAAGCTGATTTAGAATTTGCAAGACTTTCAATAGCTGGTTTAACTGCTCAATCTTGGTATCTTTTTTCAGAGGCAAAACTTCAAAAAGATCTAGCCGAGAGAAATCTTGAAACTAGGATAAGTACACTAAAAAAAGTTGAGAATAGATATATAAGAGGTGTTGCTCAAAGTAGAGATTTAAGACTGGCACGGTCTGAGGTTGAATCAACAAGAGCTGATCTTATTAACAAACAGCAAATATTGAATGAAACAGCAAGAACTATTGAGGTAATTATTGGTCGCTATCCAGAAGCAACCATTGTACCTGGTGATCTCCCATCAATACCTCAAAATCCAAATATTGGAACACCAGCTGAGAGACTTCCCCTTAGACCTGATATTAGATCTCTAGAGGCTAAAATTGAGTCTGCTGGGCTTCAATTAACTTCAACTAGACTAGCCTTTCTTCCAAATATTTCTCTCAACGCCCAATGGAATACTCTTGAGGATGATTGGTCAGATGCTCTTGATCCAGACAGACTAGCAGGCTCAATTATAGGATCAATTACACAAAATATTTTTCAAGGTGGAAGAAAAATTGCTAATTCAAAAATTAAAAAAGCGCAATTAGAATCCATTTTGGAAACCTATGCCCAAGCTTTGCTTTTTGCCGCGCAAGAAGCAGAGGATGCGATTGCTGCAGAAGAAACACTGACAAAAAGAGAAATTGCGATTAATAAGGCTTTTGAAGAGTCAAAAGCTGCAGAAGAATTAACACTAGATCAATACAACAGGGGATTGAGCACAATTTTTGAGTTGTTAGACGCACAATCAAGACGGCTTACATCTGAGAGTTTACTTATAAACGCAAAAAGATTAAGGCTTACGAATAGGATTAAAATGTATCTGGCTATTGCAACACCAGTTTATGGAAATAATTAAAAATGAAAAGAATTATTCAATATATTTTAAGTTCAAGAATAGGACCAATATTGGTTATTTTAATTGGATCATTTTTTGCTTTTTTAATATCTGTTTCAAGCCCTAAGCCTAAAAAAGGTATTGAATTACCAAAACCGACACCAGTTTTTTATGAAGTTGTTACAAAAAAAAATATAACCTTGAAAATTTTTACTAATGGAGAAGTTAAACCACTTAATGAAATAAATCTAATTTCTCAGGTTTCTGGTCAAATTGTTGAGGCTGCTGACGAATTTGTCGAAGGAGGTATTATTAAAGCAGGTTCACCCCTTGTTTGGATAGATGACAGAGATTATAAATTGGCTGTAATTTCTGCGGAATCAAGGGTGGCTCAGGCAAGTAAACTTTTGGAAAGAGAAATTGCCGAGAGTGAACTTGCTAAAAATGATTGGGAAGAATTAGGAATTGGTGAAGCTAGCCCTCTTACTCTAAGAATACCTCAGCTTAAAGAAGCAGAAGCTGCTGAAAAAGCAGCATTAGCAGACTTAGAAAAAGCCAAACTTAACTTAGAGAGAACGATCGTTAAACTTCCATTTCAAGGTATTATTCGAGAGAAAAAAACTGGCGTTGGGCAGTTTGTTGGGGCTGGAAGTATTCTTGCAACAGCATTTTCTACAGAGGAGGTCTTAATTGCCTTACCACTAACTGATACAGAATTATCATATTTAGGATTACCTTTGGCATATGAAGAGGAAAAACCTTTTACTGGACCAAAGGTAAAGTTCCTCTCCTCAGTCTCAAATAAAACATTTGAGTGGCAAGGAAGAATTGTAAGAACTGCTGGTTCAATTGATCCTCCTACGAGGCTTGTTTATGTCTATGCTGAGGTTATAAACCCTTATCAACAGTCACCCCCACTTGCTATAGGAATGTTTGTTGATGCAATAATTGAAGGTAAAACAATTAAAGACGGTTTTTTAGTTCCTAATTCTGCAATTAATAATAATTCAAATATATATGCTATTGATAAAAATGATAATTTAGAAATTAGAGAAATAGAAGTTCTTGGAACAGAAAACGATTATGTAATAATAAAAGGTGAAATTAATGAAGGCGAAAGAGTAGTTGTTTCCCCTTTGAATAATGCAAAAATAGGTATGGGTCTTAAACCAATTTTATTAAACAAAAATATTAGTGGATAATTTATATGTTGAAAATCATTTCATGGTGGGTAAGAAATTCTAAAGCGGCTAATCTTCTAATGTTTAGTATCATAGCTATTGGTATTTTAAATTTCTTTAGAGTAGAAAAAGAAGTTTTTCCTGTTATTACAGCCCCGATTATCTCTATAAAATATGGCTGGCCAGGAGCGTCTCCAAAAGAGATAGAAGATCAGATACTTGTCAGAGTCGAAGAATCTTTAACTGATTTAGATGACATTAAAAAAATTTCATCTACTGCAGAAGAAAATTTAGGTACTATCCAAGTTGAAGCTAGTTCAAAAACTGGAATTGATAAACTTATTCAAGATATTAAACGTAAAGTAGACTCAATTGAGTCAATTCCTGAGGAGGTTTTTCCTCCAGTTGTCTCAGATGAGTCTTTCAGATTACCTCTTGTTACACTTGCTATTCATGGAAATACATCTGAAAAAGAATTAACCCGCGCAGCTGAGAGAATAAGAGATGAATTATCCCTATTAGATCATGTTGATATTGTCGAGGTTCAAGGAAGCAGAAAAGAGGAGGTATCAATTGAACTTTCTGAAAATGCTATGAGAAGATATAATGTAACTTTTGATCAGGTTGCAAATGCAGTAAGAAAATCATCTATTAATACTTCACTTGGTAGTATTAAAGGAGAAAATGGAACAATACAATTAACAACAAGAAATTTAGCAGACTCAAAAAAAGATTTTGATAAAATTATAATTCGACAAACATCTGATGGTGGAACCTTAACAATTTCTGATATTGCAAGAGTTGTTGATGGTTTCGAAGATGAGAATCTTAGAGCTTCGTTAAATGGTGAACTAGCTATTCTTGTCCAAATACTCTCTACCGATAATATGAATGTTGTAAAAACATCTGAGTCAGTTTATGGCTGGTTACCAGATGCTCAAGAAAATATGAAAGAGGGAATTAATCTCTCTTTATGGGCAGACACATCTGATCTTTACAAGGACAGAATGTCACTTATTTCTAAAAGTGCATTTGGAGGTTTGTTTTTAGTTTTCATCGTATTGATGATGTTTCTTAGGCCTGTTGTAGCTTTTTGGTGCGCGATAGGTATTTTAACTGCATTTGCTGGTACTTTTATTTTTCTTCCATCAAATGATGTTTCATTAAACGTTATCTCGTTATTTGCTTTCCTTTTGGTTATAGGAATTGTTGTTGATGATGCAATTATTGTTGGTGAGAATATTCATTCTGAGAATGAAAAAGGTCGTGAAGGTGCGGATGCTGCAATTATGGGAGCATATTTAGTTTCAAAACCAGTATTCTTTGCAGTAATAACATCAATGATTGCATTTTTACCTTGGCTTTTTTTATCTGGCTGGCAAGTTCAATTTGTAAGAAATATTTCAATAATTGTTTTGCTTGCTTTAGCCTTTTCTCTCTTGGAGGCTTTTTGTATTTTACCATCTCATCTATCAAATTTAAGGGCAAAAACTAATGAGACAAAATTATCAAAATTTCAACAAAAGCTTGCTCAAAGTTTAGTTAATTTCGGTAAAATAAAATATATGCCCATATTAATATCATCATTAAAAAGGAGATATTTAACAGTCTCATTTTTCTTGAGTTTCTTAATCATTATTTTTACTTTTTCAGGTTCATCATGGATTAGTAAATCATTTCTTCCAAATATCGAAGACGATGAAATACTTGTAAGCGTAAAACTTCCTGATGGTTCACCTTTTGAAAGAACCTTGGAAGTATCAAAAATTGTTGAAAACGCCGGACTAGAAACAGAAAAATATTATGAAAGTAAAGATAATGCGATTGAAAATACATATATTAATGCCAGAGGAACAACTGTAAGGGCATATTTCAATCTTTTTCCACCAAAAGATAGAGATGCTTCAGCTACTGAAATTGCTAATTTAATAAGAGATAAGATCGGTGATATACCTGACGCAGAGGGCTTGGATGTTTCTAAAGATATCGGAAGAAGTCCAACTGATGCAGATCTTTTATTGAATATTACAGCAACTAAATCTGAAGACTTAATTCCAGCTTTGAATGACTTTATAAATAATTTAAGATCTTATTCAGCTACCTATGATGTAAGAAACAGCCTCAATAGCTCATTCACTGAAATACAAATTTCAGCTAAGCCTAATGCAGAAAAACTTGGTTTAACTTTGGGTGAAATTTCGAGACAATTAAGACAAGCTTATTATGGGGAGGAGGTTCAAAGGCTTCCTAGAAATGGTGAAGATGTTAAGGTAATGGTGCATTATCCAAAAAAATTAAGGCGTTCCTTTGAGAGCTTATCAAAATTTAGAATAAGAACACCTGATGGAAGAGAGGTTCCATTTTTGTCAGTTGCTTCAATTAAACAATCTCCCGGTGTTAAAAAGATTGAGAGAATTAATGGATTAATAAGCGCTTCAGTAAGTACACAAGTTAGAGGTGATTTTAAAACTCAGATATTAACTGAATTAAAAGAAGATTATCTTCCAGGGTGGAAAAAAAGATTTCCAAATGCCTCATGGAGTCTTGGAGGAGAATCCGAAGGTGAAGATGAATTTTTTGCAGAAATAAGATATCTAATCATAATTGCTGTTTTTGCAATGTTCGCAATTTTATCTATTGCTTTTAGATCGTATTTTCTTCCAATAATTATTCTTTCAGCGCTTCCGTTTGGTTTTGGTGGAGCTGTACTTGGTCATATTATTTTTGGTAAGGGTCTATCGATGATTTCATACTGGGGAATTGGTGCGGCATGTGGTGTTGTTGTCAATGATAACCTTGTTTTGGTTGATAACATAAATAGATTAAAAAGCAGCGGAAAACATATTTTAGAGTGTATAGTTGAATCTGGGGTAACAAGGTTTAGACCAATTGTTATAACCTCAATTACTACTTTTGTTGGACTAATGCCAATGATGTTAGAGCCCTCTGTTCAAGCAAATTTTCTAAAACCTGCTGTTATATCCTTATCATTTGGTGTTGCGTTATCTTCATCAGTAACTTTAATACTTGTTCCTTGCCTCTACTTAATTGGAGACGATATCAGAAATTATATAAGGCAAATAAAAGAAACGTCAAAAAGACAAATTAGCAAAATCTCGACATAGTTATTATTTTAATGCATGATTAAATTAGTTAAATAAGGTTTTATTATAATGAATTATGGATATGAAAAAATTGCATACCCTGAAACGTACACAAATGAGGATGAGCTTCATATTATTCTTAAATCAATGCGTGAGAATGATCCTGTTTGCTGGCTAGAACCAGATAACTATAGACCCTTTTGGGCTGTAACAAAACATTCTGATATTTCCGATATTGAGATAAAAAATGATTTTTTTATAAATGACCCAAGAACAACCCTAATGGATATTACTGCTGAAAATTATATTAGAGAATTTACTGGAGGAAGCCATCTCTTAGTAAGAACATTAGTTCATATGGATAACCCTGATCACAGAATTTATAGAGCTATGACACAATCATGGTTTTCACCTCCTAACCTGATTAAACTTAAATCTGAAATAGAAATATTGGCTAAAAATTATGTTGATAAAATGCTTGAAGCAGGATCTGAATGTGATTTTGTTAGGGATATTTCAGCATTATATCCTTTAAGAGTAATAATGACTATTCTTGGTGTTCCACCTGAGGATGAGGGTCTAATGCTAAAACTTACTCAACAGCTTTTTGGTGGTAATGATGAAGATATGAAGCGTTCAGAAGAAGAAAGTATTGACAGTAACGTAATTGCTGATTTCTTTAATTATTTTACAGCTCTTACCGAAGAGAGAAGAAAAAACCCTACAGATGACGTGGCAACTGTCATTGCAAATGCTAAGTTTGAAGGGGAGCAAATTGGGCACTTAGAAGCAATGTCCTATTATACAATAATTGCAACAGCCGGTCATGATACAACATCATCTTCTACAGCTGGAGGGGTTCTTGCCTTAATAGAAAATCCAGACGAATTAAAAAAACTAAAAGATAACCCATCGATTATGCCAATGGCAATTGACGAAACAATTAGATGGGTGACCCCAGTAAAAAATTTCTTTAGAACAGCAACCGAGGATTGCTTAATAGGTGAAAAAAAGATCAAAAAAGGTGACTCAATATTACTAGTATATCCATCAGGCAATAGAGATGAAGAAGTTTTTGATGAACCTTTTAAGTTTAAAGTTGATAGATCACCAAACAAGCATTTAGCATTTGGATATGGAGCACATTTATGTCTAGGCAAACATTTAGCTAAAATGGAAATGGAAATTCTATATAAAGAGCTATTTAAGAGAATTGAAAAAATTGAATTAAATGGCGAACCGTCATGGGTAAAAGCAAGCTTTGTTTCTGGCTTAAAATCATTACCTGTAAGGTACAAAATTAAATAAGATATATATTAAATAAGGAATATAATGATAAAAACAATTCAAGAAATTATTCAAGAGGCCCAAGATGAAATACCAAATATAACCCCTGCAGAGGCTAAAAAAGAGCAAGATAATGGTGCTTTAATTATAGATACTAGGGAAATAAATGAATTAGCGCTCACTGGT
>CACOFZ010000012.1 GCA_902626605.1 uncultured PS1 clade bacterium | reverse complement strand
ATCATATTTAAATATAAGTTGAGGTTAAAATGAAAAAAAGAAAACTAGGGAAAACAGACATAAAAGTCAGTGAAATTTGTTTGGGTACAATGACCTGGGGAGAGCAAAATACTGAAAAAGATGGTCATGAGCAAATGGACTATGCTTTGGATATGGGAATAAATTTTTTTGATACAGCTGAAATGTATGCTGTTCCTCCGAGAAAAGAAACTCAAGGTTCAACTGAAAAAATTATTGGATCCTGGTTTAAAAAGAGAAGATCAAGAGATAAAATTATTCTTGCTACAAAAGTTTCAGGTAGATCACCATTGAACTGGTTAAGAGAGAAAGAAGAGCCAACTGAACAATCAAAAGATCAAATTTTTGAAGCAGTTGATAAAAGTCTATCCAGACTGGGAGTCGATTATATAGATCTCTATCAACTCCATTGGCCTGATAGACCAATGAATTTATTTGGTGGAAGCATTAATTATGAACATATTGACCAACCTTCAAATGCAATTGATGAAATTTTGGACTCATTAAATGATTTAGTCAAAGTTGGAAAAATTAGATACATAGGGCTTTCAAATGAGACTCCATGGGGAACAATGAAATTTCTTCATCATTCAAATATTTCACTTACCCCTAGAGTTCAATCTATTCAAAATGCATATAACCTTTTAAATAGAACCTTTGAAATAGGTGGTTCAGAAATTGCTCACAGGGAGGATGTTGGATTATTAGCATACTCACCTCTGGCCCAGGGTTATCTTACAGGAAAGTATCAAAATGGAGAGCTTCCGAAGGGATCTAGAAAAGAACTTTTTAATAGGTTGCAAAGATATGAAGGTCCATATGCAGAGGAAGCAATAGAGGATTACCTTTCAATTGCGAAAAAATATAATATTGATCCATCTCAACTAGCTAATCAATTTGTAACGACACGACCTTTTGTTACATCTAATATAATAGGTGCAACTAATATGAAACAACTCAAATTAGCCGTAACCTCAATTGAAATTGTCTTTCTTCTTCTAGTTCTGGTAATCAAGATATTCATAAGAAATTATTTATTTTGGTGATCCCGACAAGATTCGAACTTGTGACCCCCAGATTAGGAATCTGGTGCTCTATCCTGCTGAGCTACGGGACCACTAATTCAAACTATTAATTAAGTAAAAAAATCAAGTATATTAACAAATTTAAAGTCTTTATAATGGATTCCAAGCTAATAAACTAGTATCGTTCAAACTTTTATTTGGAGCTAATTTTACCTCAGACTCTTCAGCCATAGTTTTATAATCTAACCAAGAAACAACCGCCTCAACTGGTGTCCCTGGGCCAGAGTCAAAAATTAATGGACCATAAATATTTGCAGTATAAATTAAATCCTCATCAGTAACTCTTTGAGTAGCTTCATGTCTAGCGCCAGCTGGCTCATAAAACCAGATGCCCGGCCCATATCCTTCAGGTGGTCCAGACCTAACTCCCAACGCCCCATTTAAAACTAGAAAATCACTTGCACCGATATGGGTGTGAGGAAGTGCTACACCATTATGTTTAACAATCATTGAAACAAAGCCAGTTTCTTCACTAACTCTCAATAATTTTAATCCTACATCAGGCATTGAAGGCATAACAAGCCATGGAATTTCTCTTGTATCAACAAAATGAGGATGAGTAACATTAGATGAAATTACTGATCCTGACTCAGAGCTTACTAATGCCTTTGCATTTGAAGAGGCGATTGTAAGAGGCTCAGATGGCCCATCATAGGCTTCCTCAGGGCCTCGTTCCCAACACTCTGCACTTGAGTTGGGTACTAAAGGAATTTTATTAATTTTTGCTAATTGAAGTATATCAATACTTGTCAAAATTGACTCTATTGAGTCTTTCTCATCAAGAAATGCTACGCCACTATAAAAGTTTGCTAAAACTTCACAGTCGTCAATAGCTTTAATAGAATTTACCTTAGAATTGGCAGGAATAAATCCCCATGTTCCTGGAGCAAGAATACTTTCCTCTCCGTCTTGTTCGTAACTAAGCTGTCCTGATAAGACTAATAGATCCATTCCTCCTAAATATATTGAGGTTGGAAAGTTCGAATTAGCATCTAATTTAAAAATAAGAGAAAACATTCCACTTTCAGAGCTTGCTCTCACTGGTTTTACAGATAAACCATCAACATTTGTTAATGGTATCCATGGTAATTTATTTGTATCTAATGATCCTTCTGCCCCATTTGGATTGTATTCAGGGTTAAAAACTTCTTTTGTATTACTCATATTACTCCCTCCCATTCTTATTTTGAATGAAAAACAATAACTTAGTCAAGTATTAGTTGTAATAGATTTTTATTTTGATGATAATTTATCAATCCATTTATGATAATGTTGTTGTATAGGTTCATTTCTTCCAAACAAAAATTCTTTATTAGCTTTAGAGTGAATAAAATCCTGTATCTTGAAATTTATTGGGTAGTCTTCATCAACTATTGCAGCTCTGCTTAATTCTGCAAAATCTTCAGCTTTTTTTATTTCTTCCTCAGTTTTAGGTTCTTTTAAACATAAAATATATTGAGTTGTAATGGTCTCCTGTAAATCACGAGATGGAAAAATTATAGTTACTAAACAATGTTCATTCTGGATTGCTGAAATTGATGAATTAGGAAAAACTGAGTGAATAAGTCTTAAATGATTTTCAGGTTCCCAATCCTTTTCTTCAATATCAGAGAGTTCATCAATATTCTTTAAACCAAAAGCAAATCTCTGATGAGGACCATATGTATCATGTGCAATTAAGTTTACTATAGTATTTTTTCCAACTGTCTCAGGATGAACCATGTGATGATGATAACCATCTGTATAACCATCCCAACATATTTTCCACATTGGTCCATTTATTTTTATACTTTTAAAAAGATGCCAGTTTTTTAAATCAATGTCACTCAGCTCCTCATCAAACCCATTCATCCATTCAGAGAGATTATATTTAATACTTGGATTTAAGCACGCCCAAATAAATCCAGATTTTTCTTCACAGAATAGTTCAGTCAATTTTATATTTTTTGTATCAATGTCACCAAAGGTATCTGATTTGAAAATATTAATTAAACTTCCTTTATTATCATACATCCATCCGTGATAGGTGCAGTTAAATCTTGATTTTTTGCCGCTACCTTCCGGACAAACAGGAGCTCCTCTATGTTTACATATATTGATAAAGGCTCTAACAAAGCCAGTTTCATCTCTTGTTATAAGTAAAGGGGTGTCAATTGCTGTAGTAGCTTTATAAGAATTATTTTCTTTGAGCTCAGCACTTAAGGCTATAGGAACAGGATAGTCATAGAAAATTTTATTAACTTCTGAGCTAACAATTTTATGGTCAATATAATCATTTACTGATTTAACCATAATTTCATCAGCTTGATCTGTAGAACCATTTAAATTATGATTTAGTAATCTCCTTGCTAGACTAATTAATTTTTCTCTTTGATGACCCAATAGATTCCCCTCTTAAAAATTTTTTTAATCCTCGGAATTTAGATTTTCATTTCTACCATTTGAATTATTTAATATAGTTTCAATCTTTTCAATAGCTTTTTGTTCATCAGTTTTCTCAATAACGGCAACTTCTCTAGATAATCTCTCTCTAGCAGCCTCATATAACTGTCTTTCAGAATAGGATTGCTCTGGTTGACTATCACTTCTAAATAAATCTCTAACTACTTCACTAAGAAGCTTAATGTCACCTGAATTTATTTTAGTTTCATACTCCTGAGCCCTTCTACTCCACATAGTTCTTCTAATTTTTGCTTTTCCGGTTAGAATTTCAAAAATCTCTTTTAATTGATTTTTTGTAGAAACTTTTCTAACGCCAATTTCTTTAGTTTTTTCTATTGGAACTCTTAATGTCATTTTTTCCTTTTCAAATTCTATTACGTACATTGTAAGCATTTGTCCTGCTATTTCTTTTTTTTCTTTTTCTAAAATTTGACCAATACCATGTGAAGGATAAACAACATATTGTTCTGGAAGAAATTCCTCTTTCTTACTAGTAACTTTTTTTGATGAGGGTTTTTTAGAAGATTGCTTTTTTTTAATTATTTTTTTCGGAGCAGTTTTTTTTGGTGCAGCTTTTTTCGGAGAAGATTTTTTCGAGGCAGCTTTCTTCGGGGTAATTTTTTTCGAAGCAGCTTTCTTCGGGGTAATTTTTTTCGAAGCAGTTGTCTTCGAAGAAGATTTTTTCAGAATTTTTTTCGGAGAAGCTTTCTTCTGAGCTGCTTTTTTTTGAGCTTTCTTCGGAGCTGCTTTCTTAAGGATGGCTTTTTTAGGTTTAGCTCTCTTTAAAGAGGTTTTTTTTACAACTTTCTTTTTTACTGAATTGTCTGAAGTTTTTGATTTATTTTTTTGTGTCTTTTTTTTTACACTCATCAAAGGTATCCTTAGTACATTGAAGTTAGAGCAAAGCCTTTAGCAGAATAATTAAGCTTTTACAAGATTTTATAGCCTAATCACCCTCACCAGGTTCTTCACTAAAGTATTTTTCAAATTTATTTTCTTCACCATTAAAATCTTCAGCATCTTCAGGACTATCTCTCATTATTGTTATATTAGGCCATTTATCAGCATATTCAGTATTTATTTTTAACCATTTTTCCATACCATCCTTTGTATCAGGGTGAATGGCTTCAGCAGGGCATTCCGGTTCACAGACTCCACAGTCAATACATTCTTCTGGATGTATTACAAGCATGTTTTCACCCTCATAAAAACAATCTACTGGGCAAACATCAACGCAATCCATGAATTTACATTTTATACATTCCTCTGAGACAACATAAGTCATTATATACCCTTGTTATTCATAACCTTTTTTCTGATTGCTCCAGCGTCTTTGTCTGAAATGTAAAGTAATCCAGATAATCTTCTAATCAGGTTTGACTCAAAAGGATCAATTAATCCATCAGCACAAATTATTTCACACATCATACTAAAAACAATTTTTTTACTATCTAAGTCATAATTATCATTAATTATTTTAGACCACTCAAATAAATCTGTAGAGCTTTCTTCCTTCTCACTTGCTGAAGCAATAAGTAAATCTGCTTTTTTTTCATCATAATTAAATTGTTTGATAATTAATCTTTTTATAGCTTCTATTTCTTGCTCATCTTTTTTGCCATCAATATTTGCAGCTCGAAGCAATAAAACTACTACAGCTTCTTCAATAATAGAACTATCAAGCGCGTCTTGATTTTCTTTATCAGGGTTTTTTTCACCAAAAAACTTTTTTAAAAATTTTTTCATTAACAATTTTTCCTACATTATTTTAATTTCTTTATATAATTTCAATGCCTCTTTAGCATTAAGTCTATTTTTTGCAAAATTTTCTACCGATAATATAAAAATATTATCAAATTTGGTTAGTGTTATAATATCTCCAATTTTAATTCTAGCTGATGGCTTTGATGTTCGTATTTTATTAATCTTAATATGTCCATCAAGAATTATTTTTTGAGCTTTTTCTCTAGATTTAATCAAGCGTGATCTAAAAAGCCAACTATCTATTCTTTGTTCATTAATAATTTTATTTTTGTAATTTTTATTAATTTTATTCAAATTTTAGTCTTTCTTTTAACTTTTTAAGATCATTATTTTCAGCAAAAAAATTTGAAGGCTTTTCTTTTTCTGATTTCTTTTTAAATTTTTTAGATTTTTTCTGAATACTTGCTCCATAGTTATATTTCTTTTTGTACCAAATTTCAGGATCCTCAGAAATAATTCCATTTTTTTTTGGTTTACATATTTTTTTATTATTTTTAATGAAACCAAGATCTTTTATAATTAGTTTCATATTCTCTCTGGAACATCCTAATAGGGATATCATCTCGTCAGTAATTAAAAAGCTTTTATCTTTTTTATCCTTAGCAATTTCATTATAGATTATTTTATCTAGTCTCTCAATAATATCTGCTCTTATAACCACTTTACCAAAAACTAAATAACCTAGAACTTTATATATTTCATGTGATATATTTTGATTTAATGGGCATGAAGTAATTCCGGGCCTCGGTAAATTTTCTCTTATGATTCTAATATCATTTTGATTATAGTTTTTTTCTGAATAATTAATCCATAATGATATTAATAATTCAGTAGCTTTTGGTTTAACAGTAGCAGGAAAAAATATTGAAAACTTTCCTATTTTCACTCCCATTTTTCTTAATTCTTGTCTAGATTTCTGTTCTAAAATTTTTATTTCATTCTCAATCTTATCTCTTCTTATAAGGCCGAGTTCCTCCAATAATCTAAAGGCAATTCCCTTCGCTCCCGGTGATAAATTATTAGTATTTTTTAGTAAAAGGATTTCTTTTAAATTTAATTTTATATAATCTTGTATCCATTCAATAAATTTATTTTCGAGCTTTTTTCTAATAGTTGAATTTAAATATTCATCACAAATTATATTTATTTCTGGTTTAAGAGGACTATTACCAGGTTTTAATCCAGCAATTTTTTCATCATTGAAGTAAATAAAAAGATCAGAATTTAAAATGAATTTATTAAACTCTGATGATAAAATTTTAAGAGATTTTTTTTTCATTTCTAATTCTATAGATTTAGATATAGCGGGTTTGATTTGCCTGATATATTGTTCAGAATAAGATTTCTCAACAATTAATTTAAAACCATTAATTTTTCCAAAATACTCACCTTCAACGGTAACATCTCCATTATCATTGATTCCAGATAGTATATCCTTCTTATCTTTGTACTTAATTCTTAATTTACTTGAAGTTTTCTCAACAAATCTTTCAGTTAGTGAATTATGAAGTGCATCAGATAATTTATCTTCAATTTCACGCGTTTTTTTTTGCCATAAAACTGGATTATCCAGCCATTTTTCTTTTTGAGAGATATATGTCCATGTTCTTATACCAGAAAGCCTCAGCATTAAAGAATTGATATCACCGTAATATTTGTCAAATGATTTAATATGAAAATCAAGCCATTCATCAGACAATTTTTCGTTTAAACATAATTCTTTAAAGATTATAGAAATGATTTTTGAGTGTTCGCCTTCGCTTATATTTCTAAAATCAGGAATTTGAGATGTTTCCCACAACGTTTGAATATTTTTTTTATTATTAGCATTTTCTAAAATTTCTTTATCTTGGCTTAATCTTATTAAAGCTCTAAGATCATCGGCCTGCCTAGAAATTCCAAGTTCAATTTTATTTGGTAGGGCTTTAAGACTTTCTATTAATTTATTAACGGAGGAAAAATTTAGATTTTTATTTCTCCATTTTGCAGAATTTAGAGGTATAAACCTATGATCCTCTATTCTTGAAATAATCTCCTGATCAATTTCATTTGCTTGTCCAGTGACACCAAAAGTTCCATCTCTTTGATATCTTCCAGCTCTACCAGCTATTTGAGCTAGTTCATGTGGGTGTAATTTTCTAAAATTCTCGCCGTCATATTTTTCAGTTTCAGCAAAAGCAATATGATTTAGATCTAAATTTAAACCCATCCCAATTGCATCAGTTGCAACAATATAATCGACGTCACCGTTTTGGTACATTTTTACTTGAGCATTCCTGGCTTGTGGGCTAAGTGATCCCATAACAACAGCTACTCCTCCTTTTTGTCTTTTAATAATTTCTGCTATTGCATATACAGACTGAATTGAAAAAGCGACAACCGCAGACCTTTTGGGTAAATGACTAATCTTTTTATAGCCGGTATAAGTTAATTTTGAGAATCTCTCTCTATCATAAAATTTTACCTCATTAATTAATTTTTTAATTACCTTTTTGGAAATGCTCGAACCCATAAAAAGTGTTTCACTCATTCCACGTGCATTTAAAATCCTATCTGTAAATATATGACCTCTTTCAGGATCATCTATTAATTGTATCTCATCAACAGCCAAGAATTCCACAGGAATATTTATTGGCATAGACTCTACAGTGCAAACCCAATATTTTGGATTATCAGGTATAATTCTCTCCTCTCCTGTAATCATCGCTACTCTTGAAGGGCCTACTTTTGAGATCATTTTGTCATATACCTCTCTTGTAAGAAGCCTTAATGGTAATCCAATCATTCCAGACTTGTGTGCAGCAAGTCTCTCGATTGCATAATAAGTTTTGCCAGTATTTGTTGGTCCTAAAGCAGCAATTACAGTCATAAATTCTTTTACAAAGTTTTTTTGAATATTTGAATTAAATAAAAAAATAAATTCTACTATATATAGTATTCTTAATCATTTACAATTTAGACCACTATGAGAACATATCATGACCGAATCAATTACATGATTAATTTCATGTTATGTTCTATACCATATATATGTGGAAAATATGCTCAATACACAATACATAAATAATAGATTTTATAACTAAATAATGTAAAATATTGCATATTTTATGAATATGGAGGGTTAAAAATGGATTTCTCAGTTCCAAAAGAAATTTCCGAATATCTCGATACTCTTGATGATTTTATTGAAAAAAAAATAAAACCTTTAGAAAATGAAGATGATAATATTCGTTTTTTTGATCATAGAAGAGAACATTCAAGAACCAATTGGGATAATGGAGGCCTTCCTACTGAGGAATGGGAAGAGCTTCTCGGTAAAATGAGAAAGCTTGCAGATGAAGCAGGTCATTTAAGGTTTGGATTACCTGAGGAATATGGTGGAAAAAATGGTTCAAATCTTGCAATGGCGATTATTAGAGAACATTTAGCGGCTAAAGGTTTAGGGTTACACAATGACTTGCAAAATGAGAATTCTATAGTTGGAAATTTTCCCCAAGTTTTAATGTTTAGAGACTTTGGTACTACTGAACAAAAAGAAGAATTTATTAATGGAATGTTGAGTGGATCTCATAGAATTTCTTTTGGTTTGACCGAACCTGATCATGGATCAGATGCTACTTGGATGGAAACAAATGCTATTCCAGAAACTAGAGACGGTGTCGATGGATGGCTTATAAATGGTCAAAAAACATGGAATACTGGAATTCATAAGGCTAACTATGATATGATTTTTGCAAGAACAAGTGGTGATAATGGTTCTGCGCTTGGTATAACATGTTTTTTAGTTCCTTCAAACGCACCTGGCTTTGAGGTTGAGGAATTTATGTGGACATTTAATATGCCCACCGACCATGCATTAATAAGTCTTAAGGATGTTTGGGTACCAAATACCTCTGTGTTAGGTAAACTTGATAGGGGGTTGGAGCTTGCTCAACACTTTGTTCATGAGAATAGAATTAGACAGGCTGCTTCTGGAGTTGGTGCTGCACAGTATTGTATCAATATGAGTGTTGAATATGCTAAACAGAGAAAGCCCTTTGGAAAAGCTCTATCAACAAATCAAGCAATTCAATTTCCATTAACTGAACTTCATACAGAGTGTGAAATGATTAGAAATTTGGTATATAAAACTGCTTGGCAAATGGATCAGATGACAAAACCTGAAGTGGCTATTCACCTATCTGATAAAGTTTCTATGTGTAATTATCGATCTAATAGACTTGTTTGCCAAGCAGCTGATCAAGCAATTCAAGTACATGGTGGTATCGGTTATTCTCGTCATAAACCTTTCGAGCATATCTATAGACATCATAGGCGCTATAGAATAACAGAAGGATCAGAAGAAATTCAAATTCGTAAAGTAGCAGGATATCTTTTCGATTTTTTAAAGCGATAAATATAAGGAATTAATTATAGTGATATCATTACGATCATTAGCCCTACTAGTTATAATTATTTTTTTCAATAGCGAGTCTAAGTCCGAACTATCCATTGAAACAGATCTAAAAATTTTAATAGCTCAATCTGAAGAAGGAAACCCTGATGCAAAATTCTATTTAGGTAGCCTGTATTATATTGGTAGAGAATTAAAACAGGATTATTCAAAAGCTATAGAGTTATTTAAAGAAGCATCAGAAAGAGGAAATATAGCTGCGACATTTAATTTGGGAATCATTTATGCAAAAGGTCGTGGGGTTGAGATTGATGAAAAAAAAGCCTTTGAATATTACAAAAAAGCAGCTTTTGGAGGACTTCCTCAGGCTCAATATAATTATGCCCTTTGGCTAAGAGAGGGAAGAGTAGAAGATCCAAAACCAATAGAGGCAATGGAATGGTTTAAAGTATCTTCTAATAAAAATTTTGATAGATCACTAATCGAGCTAGCAAAAGGTTATGAGGATGGAACAGCTGGTAGAAGAGATTATAGAGAAGCAGTAAAGCTTTATAGAAGAGCAAGGGCTAACGAAGACAAAAGAGATAATTCACCATATTTTAATTCAACATTCTACCTTGGAAAGCTTTATCTTAGGGGCTTGGGTGTTGCTAAGGATGAAAAAAAAGGATTAAGGTTTATTAAGGAAGCTGCTAATGGAAATGTAGATGAGGCTATAATAGAAATGGCTAAAATTTATGAACAAGGCAGGTATGTAAAAAAAGATCTTAAGGTTGCATTAAGTTATTATTCTCAATTAAAAAATAATGACTCAATTGATGTAATTGATAATATTAATAGAATAAAAGAGGCTTTAAATTATTGATAATAAAACTATCTTGACGTAATCATTTAGTCGATATAAACCTCACATACTGTTAACAAACAATTGGTATTAAAAATGTCTAGACAATGTGAATTAAGCGGTAAAGGTGTAATGACAGGCAATAACGTAAGTCATGCAAAGAATAGGACAAGAAGACGATTTCTACCTAACTTATGCAATGTTAGTCTTGCTAGCGATAAACTTAATCAAACAATCCGTTTTAAGGTTAGTGCTCACGCATTAAGATCTGTTGAACATGTTGGTGGTTTGGATAATTATTTAATCAAAGCCAAAAATTCAGACCTTTCCCACAAAGCTAAAAAAATTAAGAAGAAAATTTTAAAAGCTTAATTATTTACCTTTATTTTTTTTCTAACATTAGAAGTTTTGAATTCTTCATCGAATAGTCCTGCTAATTGCTCTGTTATTGCTCCGCCTAGTTGCTCAGCATCAACTATTGTAACCGCTCTTCTATAATATCTGTTTACATCATGACCAATGCCAATTGCAGTCAATTCTATTGAGGGATCTATTTCTATTTTTTGAATAACTTGTTTTAGATGTCTCTCTAGATAGTTACCAGCATTTACCGATAATGTTGAATCATCGACAGGTGCTCCGTCTGATATAACCATCAAGATTTTTCTTTGTTCAGTTCTTGCAATTAATCTACCATATGCCCATTCAAGAGCTTCACCATCAATATTTTCTTTCAGTAGCCCTTCTCTAAGCATTAATCCTAAATTACGTTTTGAACGTCTCCATGGCTCGTCAGCTGTTTTATAAATGATATGGCGTAAGTCATTTAATCTACCGGGAGCAGGCTGTTTACCACTTTCAATCCATTCTTCCCTAGATTTTCCACCTTTCCATGCTTTTGTAGTGAAACCAAGAACTTCGGTTTTAACTGAACATCTTTCAAGCGTCCTAGCTAAAATATCTGCGCACATTGCAGCAATAGTTATTGGTCTTCCTCTCATAGAGCCAGAATTATCAATTAGCAGTGAAACAATTGTATCTCGAAATTCAATATCTTTTTCCATTTTGAAAGATAATGGTGAGGTAGGATCTATAATTACCCTTGTTAACTTTGATACATCTAAAAGCCCTTCTTCTAAATCAAACTCCCATGAACGATTTTGTTGCGCTAATAATTTTCTTTGCAATTTATTTGCAAGTCTTGTTACCGCACCTTGAAGATGATTTAGTTGTTGATCTAAATATTCTCTTAATTTATCTAATTCATCAATTTCACATAAATCAATAGCTTTGATTTGCTCATCATTTTTTTCTGTAAATATCTTATATGGTAACTCTCTTCTAGCTTCATTATCGTTACCCCTACCTCTAGCAGCCTGAGCCATAGTATCATCGTCATTATCTGATTCTTCACCCATTTCTGACATATCAGCATCCATAGATTCATCTTCCTCGGGAATACCATCATCAATATCCATATCATCAGACTGAGACTCATCCTCAGATGAAGAACTATCCTCTGACTCCATTGTTTCCTCTGGAGTATTTTGTTCTTGATCATCATCCTGATCATCATCATCTGGATCTTCACCTAGTTCATCTCCTAGCTCTAAGTCACCAATAAGTTTTCTTGTAATTTTTGCGTACTCAGATTGATTGTTAAATGATTTAACAAGCTGATCAATTGAAGTATTTGCTCTTTCTTCAATCCAGTCTTTCCAGGGTTCAATATATTCCTGTGCTTCTTTTATTTTGTTGCCGGTTAATCTCTCCATTACTATGTATGATAATGCTTCAATCATTTTTGTTTCAGGATTATCATTATTAACAGAAAGCATTTTTCTTTTTATTTTATTAATTTCCATTTGATGTAAATTTTTTGAAACTCCAGACATTGAATTAGCACCAATGGCATCACATCTTACTTTTTCGAGAATATTATATATTCCTCTGGCATTTTGGCCTTTTGGCTCATATTTTTTATCAACTATTTCTTTATGGTGTCTTAAGTAAAGAGCGAGAGAGTCCGCTTCACCCCTGAGCGAGTTAATTTGGTTATTATCCATATTTTTATTTGGCATTGGTAATCTGGCCTTTAAACCACTTAAATTACCTTTATCAGCCCCAAAACTAACTGTTAGCTCATCTTGCTTAGAAATTGAGCGCATAGCCATTGTCAAAGCACGTTTAAATTCATCTATATCAGAATATTTATTTGTCACTTTTGCCTTCAGGGTTCGAAATTGGAGATTCTAATAATTCTTCCCCAAAACATCTCTGATAAAATTCAGCAATTGTCTGTCTCTCTAGCTCATCACATTTATTAAGAAATGTTAATTTAAAGCTGAGACCTATATCGCTTAAAATTTCAGTATTTTGCGCCCATGTTAAAACGGTTCTTGGACTCATTACTGTTGATATATCACCATTGATAAAGCTATTTCTGGTTAAATCTGCGACTCTAATCATTTTTGAAATAGTCTCTTTGCCTTCTTTATTGTTAAAGCTTTTTGCTTTTGCCGAAACTATATTCAACTCATCCTCATGTGGAAGATAATTCAAAGCGCTTACTATAGACCATCTATCCATTTGCCCCTGATTAATTTGCTGTGTCCCATGATACAAACCAGAGGTATCTCCGAGTCCAACTGTATTGGTTGTTGCAAATAATCTAAAAAACTTATGGGGCGTAATAATTTTATTTTGGTCTAAAAGAGTAAGTTTTCCAGATATTTCTAAAACTCTTTGAATGACAAACATAACATCAGGTCTTCCTGCATCATACTCATCAAAAACAAGAGCAACAGGATTCTGAATTGCCCATGGTAATAAACCCTCTCTAAATTCAGTAACTTGCTTTCCATCTTTTAGAGTAATCATATCTTTACCAATTAGATCTATTCTACTGACATGGCTATCAAGATTAATTCTTATGCAAGGCCAATTTAATCTAGCTGCAATCTGTTCAATATGAGTTGATTTACCTGTTCCGTGATAACCTTGGACCATTACTCTTCTGTCATGAGCAAATCCCGCTAATATAGCAACAGTTGTTTCATGATTAAATAAATAATCTTCATCTATCTCGGGCACATATTCATTTTTTTTTGAATAAGCTGGAACTTTCAGTTCTGTATCAAGACCAAAAACTTTTTTTACAGATATTTCTGTATTTGGACTTCCTATATCTAAGGTTGATTGTGTATCAGTACTCATAAATTATTCCTTTAAATTTTTTATTCTTAAGTTGTGTAGCAAATTAAATTTAAATTTAACAGTGCCCTTGTGATTTTAGATACTTATAAGCACTTATAACTTCTTTTAAAAGGTCTTCTTGTGAATTATCTCCGCCATTTGTATCTGGGTGAAGTTTTTTTACGACTTCTTTAAATTTTTTTCTGATTTCATTCTTAGAAGAATTAGAAGTGTATTCTAATAATTCAAAAGCTTCATTTGATTTTTTATATTTTTTTCTAACGTTTCTTTTTTGTTTTGTTTTCTCCTTTTCATCAAAAAAATTAAAAGGATCATTAAAAGCACTGCCATCTTTTTTTGCAAAATTAGAGAAATAATTAGCTTGAGGATTTGTACCTGACTTCCATGTTGGTCTATGCCCGATAATCGATGAGATTTGGTAATCTATTATCTCTTCTTCACTCATACCTTCAAAAAAATTATAGTTTTTATTAAAATCTTTTATGTGATCAAGGCAGTAGTAATACTCATGTGATGTTTTAGTTTTAGCAATAAACTCTCCGTTCTTGATGCAACCACCATATTCACATTTTCTTTTAAATTTATTTTCTTTAGGTTTTATTCTTAAATTATTAAAATATTTTGAATTCAATTTCATTTAGAATTTTTTCCTATATTTAAGTCAGTTAAATTTAATTTCGTTGTTTAATCTGATATAGTAAAAAAATTAAAATGGAAATTAAAGCAAATATTATAAAAAAACTTTCTAATACATTCCTGCCAACTGAACTAGAGGTAGTGGATCAGTCACACCTGCATGCTAACCATAATGAAGATGCAAAAAAGGGAGGAACTCATTTTAAAATATTTATTCGTTCTGAAAAATTTATTAATATTAAACCAATAGACAGACACAGAATGGCTATGGAAGCTCTTAGTGATGAGTTTAGAAATGGACTTCATGCAGTTTCGTTTGATTTAAGGACCACAGATGATTAAGACTTCTTATTACAAATTTTTTGGGGGATAAATGTTTTTTTTAAAAGGTAAATTGTATAAATTTTTCTTATTAATGGCTTTTTTATTTCTATCTCAATTTTCATTTGCACAGCAAGATTTAATTGAAGAGATTGTAGTTACAGGATCATATATAAAAACAACTTCTAAAAAAGATACTTCTCCTGTTGATATTATTTTTCGTGATGAAATTGAAGGAATAGGTGCTTTTTTAACATCAGATATAATAAAAAATCTCTCTATTAATTCAGGTTCAGAAAATAATACAGATGCTTTTACCTCTGGAAGTACTCAAGGAACATCAAATGTCAATTTAAGAGGGCTTGGCTTATCATCAACATTAGTTCTAATCGATGGAAGAAGGCAAACAGTTACTGGTGCAACAGCCAATGATGGAAGCGTTTTTGTAAATACATCGACAATACCATTAATAGCTATACAAAGAGTTGAGGTTCTTAAAGAGGGTGCTGCATCAATTTATGGTTCTGACGCTGTTGCGGGTGTTGTGAACTATATTTTTAGAAGAGACTTCGAAGGTTTCGAATTAGATATCTCTGATAAGAGAACAGAAAAAGGTAATCAAAAAGATCAATCAATAAGTTTTATTTTAGGTAACCATGGTAATTCTTTACATTGGGTTTTAGCTGCAAGCGCTCTAAATCGAACTGCCATGAAAGGGATTGTGAAACCTGAACTATCTCAATTAGCAATAAGCGGTCTAGGTAATAGTTTTCTTTTATTTGGTCCATCAGAGGTTGATCAAGGACCTTATGCAGGAACGTATAGTCCTTTTGAAAATGTTCCGGATGCAAACTGTATTGAAAATAATGGTATTCTTATTCCACAATCCAGTGGCTCTAGGTGTGGATTTCTTTATGGTCCAAGATTTAATCTAGTAAATGATGAAGATCATGAAAATTTATATTTTTCTTTAAAAAGAAAATTTAACAGTATCACATTAGATGCAGACTTAATGTATGCATCAATAAATGTTAATGATAATCCACAGTCACCTTCATACCCAGCTTTATCATATCTCAGTCCAAGTAATTTAATAATGCCTGGGGTAGCAGGAAATCCTTTTGGTGTTCCTGTTATGTGGTTAGGAAGACCATTAGGTTCTTCTTACCCATCACCTTTGGCTCCTAGAGAGATAGAAACTTTAAGATTATCAATAGGTATTAGCGGTCAATTCAGCAATGGGTTTGATTGGGATCTTCATTATACTGCAAGCGAAGATGATGGTTACATATCTCAGCCAGACACAAGTACAAAAAGATTCACCTCTGCAATAAAAGGTGAGGGTGGAATAAATAAAAACCAAAGCTGGAATTTATTTGACTCTTCAAAAAATAGCCAGTCTTTAATTGATTGGATTTCCACAAAACAAGAAACTTGGACAAATAATAAACTAGAAGTAATAGATTTTGTTTTATCTGGAGAAATAACTTCTAATTCTTTGGGTGTTATTGGATTAGCTGCGGGTCTTCAGCTCAGACAAGAAGAGTTTTCTGTATCAAGAGATAAGAACTCAAGAATAGAATTTGATGATCAAGGGAATATTTCTAAACCAGCTGATTTATTATTTTTAGGCGGTGGTATTGAGGCGCAAGCAAAAAGGGATGCCTATGCGGCATTTGCAGAACTCTCGATTTCTCCAATTGATAATTTTGATATTAAAATAGCTGCAAGATATGAAGAACTTGAAAACGATAGTACTTTTGATCCTAAACTATCACTATTATACAAATTAACGGATTATTTATCTTTCAGGGGGTCTATAAGCTCCTCTTTTAGAGAGCCCTCCTTATCTCAATTATATTCTGGTCAAGTTGGCTTACAAGGTATTCAAGATTATTCAAATGGAGTGCCAAAAGGTGGAACATCATTTATAAGAATTGCTCAAAATGGTAATAGCCTCTTATCTCCAGAAGAATCTGAAAATATAAATATAGGAATTCTATGGAAACCAATTGAAAGTTTTGATTTCAAGGTGGACTATTGGTCAATCGATTATTCAAGCGTTATCACAATTGAGAGCGCTCAAGGAAAAGTTATAAATGATCCATTGAATTCAGATATTAAGAGAACTATTGATGGGACATTAATAGGCGTTACAACAAAATATTTTAATGCAGCAAATGTTGATACGAATGGAATAGATTTAGAGTTAAACTATGAAAACAATACAAATTTTGGTCTCCTAAATGTGGGTTTAAGAGGGACACATATTTTAGAATATGAGATTCCTGCAAGTAATGGGTCGGCAATAGACGTTGTCGGTTTATTTAATCATGATAATTTTGCGAGATCATTGCCTGAAACAAAAATTGTCTTAAACACTAGTTTATCTAATAATAATCATACAGTTGCACTCTATGGTCGTTTTGTCTCTGATTACTCTACAACAAGGCCTTTGAGCGCCTCGGCAAAGAAAGCTGGATTTGATCAAAAAGTTGATCAATGGATTACCTTTGACCTACAATACTCATATTCTTTCAATTTATCAGGAAATGACATTAGGTTATCGATTGGCGGAAATAATATTTTAGATGAGGATGTCCCAATTGTTTATGATGCAGCTAACTTTAGCTATGATCCTAAGCACCATGACCCAAGAGGCAGATTGTTTTATTTCGGTTTAAAGTTATTACGATAATTAATATCTTAAATCAAATTGGATATAATAATTTTGATCCAAGAAAAATATTTAAATATGTTGATCCTAACGATTGGCATAGGATAGAAAACAATTCTAATTATGTTTAATTATCTATACTTTTTCTATTCTAATAGAGGTTATTTGATTTCTTTTTCTCTCTAAAATTTTGAATTTAAATCCATAAAAAATATAAGCATTATTAACACGCGGTATAGTTTGAGATTCATGTATAATTAAGCCTGCAATCGTCGTTGCTTCATTATCAGGAAGATCCCAACCATAATTTCTATTTAAATCTCTTATACTCATACCGCCATCAACATCAATTGAATTTGGCATTTGATTTATAACTTCTTCATTTTCTAAGTCGTGTTCATCATCAATTTGACCAACAATTTCTTCTAAAATATCTTCAAGTGTTATTAAGCCCATTATAGAACCGTATTCGTCAACAACTAATGCCATATGAAGTTTCTTCTCAAGAAAGGCGTTTAATTGTTCTTTTAGGCTAGTTGTCTCTGGAACAAACCAAGGTTTTGATAAAACCTTTCTTATGTTAATATTCTTTAGATCATTATCACTTTTTATTGCCTCTTTAATAAGGGATTTAATATGCAGGAGTCCTATAAAATTATCTGTGCTTTCTTCCCATACTGGTATTCGGGTGTAAGGTGAGGATAATATTTCTGTGATTTTATTTTCATCTATCTCATTTATATTTATGGCTGTAATATTCTTTCTATGCACCATCACATCTTCAACATTTACATCAGGAAGATCTAAAATTCCCCCAAGCATATCTCTATCACCCTTTTTTACTTCACCTTCTTGGTGATGAAGTGATATTTGACCTCTAATTTCGTCATGCGCATCAACTAATTTTTCAAAAGAAATATTTTTTTTAACAAAAAAACTTGATATTTTTTGAGCTAGAATTGCTACTGGTCCAAGAATAATAAAAGTAACTTTTATTAAAAAGGAAGATTTTAATGACCAACGATCTGAATTTTCAAGAGCAATCATTTTTGGCAAAATTTCTGCAAAAATAACAACTAAGGTTGTCATTACGAATGTTGCTATAACAACTCCAGCTTCGCCGAATAAGGAAATAAACAAGCTTGTTGCTAATACAGAAGCAAGTATATTTACAAGATTGCTCCCGACTAGAAGAGTGCTTATTAAAGTATCTTGTTTAGTAATAAGTTTTTCTAGTTCTTTTGCTCTTTTATCTCCTTCATCGGCTAAATGTCTAATCCTCGCTTTAGATATCGCCGTTAATGCAGTCTCAGATCCAGAAAAAAATGCTGATATTATTATTAGCCCAAGAATAGATCCTATGAAAATAGCAATTGTAGTAATCATTTATTTAAATCCATTTGAAATAAGAAATGTTTTTAATTTATCATCACTAATTTCATCTTTTATAATTGCATTCCCTATATCACTTATAAGAATGAAAGTATTAGAATTATCTTTTCTTTTTTTATCTAAAGAAAAAATTTCAATAATTTCTTCAGCATAAATTTCTGTATTTAAATCTTTTAAATCTGTTGGCAATCCTGATTTTTTAATAATTTCAATAATTTCTTCTTTATTCTTTTTGCTACAAAGATTCATTTCAACAGAAAACTCTGCTGCTAAACACATACCTATCCCTATTGCTTCACCATGAAGAATTCCATGCCCGTCTTTATTAATTTTATTTTCTATAGCATGCCCAAAAGTATGTCCTAAATTTAAAAGTGCTCTTTTTCCACTTTCTTTTTCATCTTCTTCAACTATCTTAGCCTTCAAGATGCATGATTTTTCAACAGCTTCTGCAACTAAATTATTATTTAAATTTAAAATTTCTTTTTGATTAATTTTTAACCAATTAAAGAAATCTTTATCACCTAGTATTGAGCATTTTAATATCTCAGCATACCCTGCAATTATTTCTCGTTTAGGTAGAGTTTGTAATAAGCTAACATCGGTTATAACAGCTCTAGGCTGATGAAATGAGCCTACTAAATTTTTTCCTTCCTCTAAGTTAATACCTGTTTTGCCTCCAACAGATGAGTCTACCTGAGATAAAATTGTTGTCGGGATTTGTATAAAATCTATTCCCCTATATATTATAGAACTAGCAAATCCAACAAGATCACCAATAACACCTCCACCTAGAGCAATTAAACTATCCTGTCTTTCAATTTTATAGTTAAGAAGTTCCTTAATTAATTTTTCTAAACTTTGAAAGCTTTTACTCTTTTCACCAGATGGAATAATTATTGATTTCGTTTTAATTCCGGCATCTTCAAGTATTTTTTTTATTTTTGGAAGTATAAATCCCGCTACATTTTCATCTGTAACTATAAAAACTTTTGGTCTTGCTAAAATTTTTTCAATTGAATTTACTAGTATTTTCTCGATATCATCATTTATAAAAATTTTATAGGATCTATCTTTTAGATTTATTTTTATTTCTTTAATTTCATTCATAGGTTTGTTTTAAACTTTCTAAAGATTTTATAATAGCTTGTAGTATTTTTATTTTATCAAGTTTATCTATAGTTATAGTTAAATCCGCCTTTTCATATATTGCATTTCTTTCATTTAGGAGCAATGACAATGTATCTTCAAAATTTTCAACATTTAAAAGTGGTCTATTTTTTTTATTTTTTATTCTATTTATTAATGTTTCTTTACTAGCCTTAAGCCAAATAGATATACAATCTTTCTTTATTCTTTTTTGTATTTCTTCATTTATAAAAGAACCGCCTCCAGATGATATAATGATTTGTTCTTGGTTAATTTTTTTTTTGAAGAAATTTAATTCTTGATTTCTAAAAAAAAGTTCTCCATGTTCTTTAAAAATAACATTTATTTTTTTTCCTAAGTTTTTTTCTATTTCATTATCAGAGTCATAAAAGGGCAGTTTCAATTCTTCTGCCAGCAATTTACCTGTAGTGGTTTTGCCAGATCCCATCATTCCAACTAATACAATTGAACGATTGTTAAGGTTTGATATGATTTTTTTATTCATTTTTAAATTTATAACTCCAATACTATAATAATATAACCAAATAATTTGTTATTTTTTTATTTTTTAAAAATCAGATATAATTAAGAATATGAGGTTACTATGTTAAATAATTCCAAAATTATATATTTTGTTATTTTAGTATTATTAATTGTATTAACAGTCATAAATATTTTTGTTGAACCAGAGATTAGTGAGATGACGGAAATTATTTTGAATAAAGATTTTAATTTAAACTAGATTTAGGAAATATTTGAATTGAATGATAAGAAATTTACTAATTGGGATAGTTATTGGTTAGTTAATTTTGAAAGGTTAAATATCTTTTTTGATTATCTATATTCAATTAGAGGTTTGAGCAGTAATTCAATTAAATCATATAAAGACGATTTCAAGAGTTTGTGTTTATTTGTTTGGGATAAAAACTGGTTTATTGAAAATATTGGCATTAAAAAAAAATTAGATTATTCAAAGATTAATTCAAAAGAAAATATTAAGATTGAGCTATTAATTAATAATTTAAACCACAAAATAATTTCAGAATATTTGCTGGAACTTAAGAAAAAGGGTTTTAAGGACTCAACCATAAATCGCCGTTATTCTGCACTCAATCAATATTTTAATTTTGAGGTAAATGAATCAAGACTTAAGGAAAATCCAATGGATAGAATTGAGAGGATTTCTTCAAAAAGAGTCCTACCAGATGTTTTATCAGAAGAAGAGGTTGAAAAAGTTTTAAGCTATGTAAGAAATTTAGTAAATATAAGTTCTGATGGCAAAAAAAAGAAATCATTACGAGCAGCTTGCTTGGTTGAGGTGCTTTATGCAACAGGCATGAGAGTAAGTGAGTTAATTACTTTAAAGTTATCTGATTTACGCTTGAGCAGAAGGATTTTAAATGTGATAGGTAAAGGGAATAAACAAAGAATTATTCCGATCACATCAAGAGCTCACGACATAATTATAAAGTGGATGAATTATATTCCTGAAAATTCAGTATATCTTTTTCCTTCTTATGGAATTAATGGTCATATTACAAGAGACTCTATTAATAAATTACTGGTTGATATTTCTCTAAATACTAATATTGACAGAAAGAGATTAACTCCTCATAAATTACGCCATGCATTTGCTACTCACATTATGAATAGAGGTGCAGACTTAAGGGTAGTTCAAGAACTGTTGGGTCATTCAAGTATCTCAACTACGGAAATATATACCCATGTTCTTGATAAAAGACTTGTTGATTTATTAAAGAAATCACACCCTCTATCAAAAGATGGTATATGAGTTAATATTATTTATTAGGTAGCAATTAAAAATGGTAAATTATTTAAACTTTGAAAAGCCTTTATCAGTAATAGAGGGTAAAATAAGAGAGCTTAATGAATTAAATCATGAGAGCGATGGTAGTAAATCTTACATTGAGGAAATCAATAAACTTGAAGTAAAAGCTCAAGAAACGCTTGAGTCACTCTATAAAAATCTTAATACCTGGGAAAAAACACAAGTTGCTAGGCACCCAGAGCGGCCTCACTTTCTTGACTATTCGAGAGGTTTGGTTGAGGACTTTACACAATTATCTGGTGATAGGGTATTTGGAGAGGATAGCGCCATTATTGGCGGGATAGGTAAGCTTGATAATATTTCCGTAATGCTTATTGGCCATGAAAAAGGTTACGATACAGAAACTAGGATAAAGCATAACTTTGGTATGGCTCATCCAGAAGGCTATAGAAAATCAATTAGGCTAATGAATATTGCTGAAAGGTTTGATTTACCGGTAATTACTTTTATTGATACTCCCGGAGCATATCCTGGAATTGGAGCTGAGGAAAGAGGGCAATCAGAGGCAATAGCTCGCTCTACAGATCGGACTTTATCGTTAGAAGTACCTGTAATATCAGTCATTATTGGTGAAGGAGGTTCTGGAGGAGCTATAGCAATTGCATCAGCAAATAAAGTTTTAATGCTAGAGCATTCTATTTACACTGTTGCTTCTCCTGAAGCTTCGGCATCTATTTTATGGAGGAGTTCAGATGAAGCCAAGGTTTCAGCTATTGCTTCTGAAATGAAAATCACCTCTGAAGATTTAAAAAACTTAGGCGTTATCGATCAAATAATTGATGAACCTATTGGAGGAGCTCACAGGGAACGTTCGCAAACAATTATGCAAACGAAATTAGCTATTTTAGATAATCTTGATAATTTGAGTAAATTAACTTCAAAAGAACTAGTCCAGCAAAGACGCGAGAAATTTCTAAAAATTGGGCGAAATATTTAGACTAATTTTCCACAACAGTTTTTATACTTTTTTCCTGAACCACATAGACACTTTTCATTTCTTCCAACCTTTCCCCAGGTTTTAGGATCATTTGGATTAAATTTATCATTAATTGTATTTTGCTTTAATTTAGGTTTATTCTTATCAATGGTGTCATTACTATTTTCTTCCAATCTATTAATTGCTTCCTGTGAAACCATTTTTATATGAAACAGTGTTTTAGTTGTATCTTCTCTAAATTTGTTGAGCAATGCCTCAAATAATAAAAAAGACTCAGATTTGTATTCATTTAAAGGATCTCTTTGACCGTATCCTCTAATTCCCACTATTTGCCTTAAATCTTCAAGCTGGCTGAGATGATCAGTCCAGTTTTGATCTATGGATTGCATTAATATTGACTTCTCAAGACTTGGGGTTATTTCTTTACCAAAAATTTCAATTTTTTCTCTGTATTTTTCATCAAAATAATTATTTAATTTTTTTTCTAGTATCTCTTCATCTATTTCTGGATCTTTAATCCATTCTCTTATTAGTGAATTATCATTAAAAATTCTTTTAAGTTCTTTTTCAATCGTATCAATATCCCAATCGTCTACAAATGATTTTTCTGGAATATTTTCATGAATTATACCAAGTATTAATTCATGTCTCATTTCGTTTATCGTTTCACTAACGTCATTTTTTTTAAGCAAGTCTAACCTTTGTTCAAAAATAACCTTCCTTTGATCATTCATAACATTATCAAATTTAAGAAGAGTTTTTCTAATTTCGAAATTTCTAGACTCTACTTTTTTTTGTGCTCTTTCAAGGGCAGTATTAATCCATGGATGAACTATAGACTCTCCGTCTTCAAGACCCAGTTTTTTTAAAACTGTATCTAATCTATCTGAGCCAAAAATTCTCATTAAATCATCATCAAGGCTTAAATAAAATTTTGATTTTCCCGGATCACCCTGTCTTCCAGATCTTCCTCTCAATTGATTGTCAACTCTTCGACTTTCATGTCTTTCTGTTCCAATGACAAATAAACCTCCTGACTTAAGTGATTTATTTTTTTCCTCTTCATCTCCATTGCTTCCACCTAATTGAATATCAGTTCCTCTGCCGGCCATATTTGTGGCAATTGTTACGCTTCCATATTTACCTGCATCAGCAATAATTTCAGACTCTTTTTCATGATATTTTGCATTTAAAACATTATGCTTAATTTTCTTATTTTTTAATAACTTTGATAAATACTCAGACTTTTCTATGCTGGTTGTACCTACTAAAACTGGTTGTCCTTTTTTGTTAGATCTTATAATTGATTCTAAAATCGCTTCATATTTTTCAGATGAAGTTCTATAAATTTCATCATCCAGATCTTGTCTAGAAACACTGATATTTGATGGTATTGAAATAACATCAAGATTATAAATATCCATAAATTCATCTGCCTCAGTACTAGCTGTACCCGTCATACCGGATAGTTTTTCATAAAGTCTAAAATAGTTTTGAAAAGTTATGGACGCCATTGTTCTATTTTCTGGCAGAATTGAAACCCTTTCTTTTGCTTCAAGCGCTTGATGAAGTCCATCAGAAAATCTTCTTCCCTCCATCATTCTTCCTGTAAACTCATCAATAATAATTACTTGATTATCCTTGACCAAATAATCTGTATCTTTGTTAAATATTTTGTGGGCTTTTAATGCTTGATTAATGTGATGGATTAAATTTACATTCTCCATATCATAGACACTGGAGTTATTTTTCATCAAACCAAGTCCTGGAAGAACATTATCCAAAAAATCATTTCCTTCATCAGTCAGGGTAACGTTTTTTGACTTCTCATCTATTTCTATATGACTGTCTTCGATTTTTGGAATCACTTTATTTATTTTGTTATAAAGCTCTGTTTTATCTTCTACTTGTCCTGATATTATCAAAGGTGTTCGGGCTTCATCTATTAAAATGGAGTCAACCTCATCAACTATTGCAAAACTATGGCTTCTTTGTGATAGCTGATCAATATTATATTTCATGTTGTCTCTTAGATAGTCAAAACCGAATTCATTGTTTGTACCGTAAGTAATATCAGCTTGATATGCGCCCCGCTTATCACTTTCATCTAAATCAGATGTTACTGTACCTACAGTCATTCCAAGAAAATTATAAATTTGACCCATCCATTCAGCATCTCTTTTTGCAAGATAATCGTTAACTGTAATAACATGGGCGCCCTTACCCAATAGAGCATTTAAATAAACTGGCAGTGTTGCAACAAGAGTCTTTCCCTCTCCTGTTTTCATTTCTGCAATATTTCCTTTATTTAAAACCAGACCTCCCAAAATCTGGACATCATAATGTCTCTGTCCAAGCGTCCTTTTTGCGGCTTCTCTGACTATAGCAAAGGCATCGTTGGTTATATCCTCTATTTTGTTCTCACCCTTTAGTAATGTCCTAAATTCTGCAGTTTTTTCTTTTAATTCTTGATCAGTAAATTTCTCATATTTTTTTTCGAGCTCATTTATTGCAAGAACTTGGTCTTTATATCTTTTTAATTTTCTCTCATTACTTGAGCCAAATATACTATTTAGAATTGAATTAAGGCCTGGCATAAAATTTTATTTCCATTATTTGTTTTAATACTCATATACTCATTTAGGTAGAGCCTATAGAGTTGTCAACTATAGTAAGTAAACATATTGGCATACTATAATATATAGATTATTACCTTTAATATGTTTTTTAATTTAATAGGAATGAAATGAATAAGAAAATATCACCTTTTGCACCAAAAAAATTTCCTAAATTACCTTTAGTTAAAGGTATTACAATAAGTACTGCAAAATCAGGAACAAAATATAAAGGAAGAAAAGATATTTTTACTGCGGTTTTTGTAAAGGGAACAACTGTAGCTGGTGCTTTTACTCAATCAGATGTCAGGGCTGAGCCTGTAGAGTTTTGTAAAAAAAATATTATAGATGGATCAGCGAGAGTTTTAGTGGTTAATGCTGGTTTTGCTAATGCTTTTACTGGAAAAAAAGGTAAAAAAATTAATAAATCAATCTCTTCTAATATTAAAAAAATTATTAAATGCAAGGAAAAGGATATTTTTATTTGCTCAACAGGCGTTATTGGTGAAAATATTCCTTTAAGCCCTACAAATAGAGCAATTTCCCAATCTTTAAAAATAACAGAAAATAATTGGGAAAGTGCAGCAAAATCAATTATGACAACCGATACATTTCCAAAAGCAATTGGAAAGAAAATAATCATTGATAATAAAGAAGTTTCTATAGTTGGTATAGCAAAAGGATCTGGAATGATATCACCAAATATGGCAACAATGTTAGCCTTTATTTTTACAGATGCCTTAATAGACAAAGCTGTTCTTCAAACACTTTTAAATATTGAGTTAAGAAATAGTTTTAACTCAATTACTGTTGATAGTGATACCTCAACCAACGATACAGTTTTAGCATTTGCAACTGGAAAAGCTATGGAAGGTAAAAATGAGAGAATTATTTCTAGAACAAGCGACCCAAGACTAATTCAATTTAGAGAGGCTTTTTCTGAAATAATGCATGATCTTGCAATTCAAATAGTTAAAGATGGCGAGGGTGCAAAAAAGTTAATCCAAATAAAAGTTTCTGGCGCAGAAAATTCATCCTCAGCAAAAAAGATCGCAAGGTCTATAGCTGACTCCCCTTTGGTAAAAACTGCAGTTGGTGCATCAGATCCTAATTGGGGAAGAATTATAATGGCTATTGGAAAGACAAAAGAAAAAATTAATCCAAAAAAAATCAGCTTAAAGATAGGTAGTAACACAATTATAAGAGATGGAGAAATCTCTAGATCATATTCAGAAAAGAGAACTAAAAAATACATGAAAGGCAAAAATATTTTATTAGATATAAATCTTGGCCTAGGTAAAGGCTTTTCTCAAATGTGGACCTGTGACTTAACAGAGGGTTATATTAAAATTAACGCAGATTATAGAAGCTAATTATTTTGAAATGAAAAAATTACCGATAAAAATGGTTTCTGCTATTGCCTTAGTTGACGCTGATAATAAAGTTCTGATTGCTCAGAGACCAAGAAATAAATTTATGGAAGGTTTTTGGGAATTTCCTGGAGGAAAATTAGAGACCAATGAATTACCTAATGATTGTGTGATAAGGGAGGTAAAAGAAGAGCTTGGGGTCGATATAAGTAATTCATGCTTTTCACCATTAACTTTTACAACATTTGATTATAAAGAATTTTCTGTAATAATTTTTTTATATTTAAGTAGAGAATGGGAAGGTTTTATAAAGCCAAAAGAAAATCAAAATTTGAAGTGGGTTCGTCCAAATAAACTTTTTGAAATTAATATGCTTCCTGCTGATATACCACTTATTTCATTTATAAGGGATAATGTTTCATAGGGTTCTCTGAATTGAATTAATAGTTTAAAGTAAAATTTAAATAAATTAGGAATCATTTATGTTTTTCTATTCTGTGCTAAAATCTTTACTTTTTTATTTTGATGCTGAGGTTGCTCACAGAATTACAATTAACCTTCTAAAAGCTTATAAGATAAAAAATAATATTAGCCACCCATTACTTAGCTGCAATGTCTTTGGATTAAATTTTGCGAATCCAGTTGGTCTAGCTGCTGGATTTGATAAAAATTCTGAAGTTCCAAATAATATTATTAACCTAGGATTTGGTTTTTCAGAAATTGGGACAGTTACCCCACTTCCTCAGTCAGGTAATTCTAAACCAAGGGTGTTTAGATTAAAAAATGAAGATGCAATTATTAATCGATTAGGATTTAATAATGAAGGTTTTGAAGTTGTAAAAGATAGATTATGTAAAAATAAAAAAAATCTAATTGGTGTAAATATTGGGGCTAATAAAAATAGTGAAGATTTTATTAATGATTATATAACCGGAATAAAGTTCTTTTCATCAACTGCATCCTATATAACTATAAATATTTCTTCTCCAAATACTCCCGGCCTAAGAAATCTTGAAGCTGCAGATAATTTTAGCTCACTTTTAGATAAAATTGATCAGTTAAAAAAAAATTCATCTGAAATCAGTCTACCTATTCTAATCAAAATATCACCTGATATAAATCATGATGATTTAGAGAGCTTATGTGAAAAAGTATTATCTAGTTCTATTGATGGTTTAATTATTTCTAATACGACAATTTCTAGATATTCTATAAGCAGTGAAGAAAAGGGAGGTTTGTCAGGAGAGCCTCTTTTTGATATTTCAACTAGAAAGTTGAACAAGGTTTATAAATATACTAGAGGAAAAATACCTTTAATAGGGGTTGGTGGAGTTGACTCTGCTGAAAAAGCTTATAAAAAAATAAAAAATGGAGCTAGCTTAATTCAACTTTATACTGGTTTAGTTTATAAAGGACCAAGGTTAATTAATGAAATAAATAGAGGTCTTATCGAATTTATCGAAAAAGACGGATTTAAACATATTTCTGAAGCAGTGGGGGTAGAAGTTAATTAAATGAAAGTAAAAATATACCATAATCCTAGATGCTCTAAATCACGTCAAACTTTAGAGATCTTAAACAAAAAAAAATTAGATATTGATATAATAGAATATCTAAAATCACCTTTAGATAGCAATGAAATATCGAATATACTAAAAAAACTTGGTTATACCGCAAGGGATTTATTAAGAAGAGGTGAAGATATTTATAAAAATAAAAAATTATCTGATAAAAGTCTCACCGACGATTTTTTGATTGATACTATGGCAAAAAATCCAATTTTGATTGAGAGACCTATTGTTGTTTCTGATGATAAGGCAGTTATTGGAAGGCCTCCTGAAAAGGTTTTAGAAATTATATGATAGTAAATAATGATCATAATGATGGTGCTAGGGAGATAAATAAAACAAAAAATCGTCAAGCAATCATTGAGGCTGGCATTCGGATTTTCATCGATAAAGGTGTTTCAGAGACAACTGTAAGAGATATTATACGTTCAACAGGATTAGCATCTGGCACTTTTTATAATTATTTTAATTCTAAGGAAGAAGTATTGGTTGCTATTTTTGATGATTTTGCAAAAGAAATTGGTAAGACTGTGAGAGATGACAATGTTCAGCCTGAAAACTTTGAAGAGTTTCTTCGAATAAAATTAACACGTTTTTTTAAATTTGTTTCTTCTAAACCTGAAATTTTTATGATTATGAGTAATAATCACAATTTAGTTAATAATTTTAGTATAAATACACCTCAAATTATTTTAGAAATTGATTATCTAAAAGAGGAAATAAGTGATTATATCAAGAAGGGTGTCTTTCCTAATTTTGATGTCGATCTTTTTGCTTTAGTTATTCGCCCGATTACTGACTCTCTTGCCCAAGAAATGATGTCTCAAAAAAAAATTGATATTAATAAATATACTGAAAAGTGTATTAATTTCCTTACGAAAGGTCTTGGAGTTTAATTATGTATCGTTCTGTTGTTGTTAATGAGCTGTCTGATAATTTTGCAAACATCTCTGTTAAAAGTTTCGAAAGGGAAGATATCCAGCCTGACGAAGTGAGGATAAAAGTTAAATCAGCATCAGTGAACTTTCCTGATTTATTAATGACTGCTGGTTTGTATCAATACAAACCTGAAGTTCCTTTTGTTTTAGGAATGGAGTCTTCTGGTATTGTTATTGAAAAAGGAATAGGGGTTGAAAATTTTAAAGTTAATGACGAAGTCATTGTTAGCTCTTTTACCGGTTCTTTTTCTGAAGAATTATGTGTTGATAAAATTAAGGTAAGAAAAAAGCCAAAAGGTTTGAGTTGGGAGCAAGCATCAACTTATACAGTTGCTTATTTAACTGCTTATGTCTCTCTGGTTACGAAAGGTAATTTGAGATCTGGTGAAACATTGTTAGTACATGGTGCTGCTGGAGGAGTTGGGCTTGCTGCTGTGGATATTGGTAAATTTATCGGTGCGAAGGTTATAGCTGTAGCCTCTTCCCAAGAAAAAAGAGACTTCCTTTTATCTTACGGTGCTGATTTTGCAATATCGCCTGAAAAAGGTTTTAAGGATCACGTTAAAGAATTAACAAACGATAAAGGTGCTGACGTAATTTATGACCCTGTAGGCGGTGATGTCTTTGATGAGTCAATAAGATGCATAGCCTGGAATGGTAGATTACTTGTCATTGGATTTGCTTCCGGTAGAATACCATCAGTTCCAGCTAATATGCCTTTAATTAAGGGTTTCTCTGTTATTGGTGTAAGAGCAGGTGAGTACGGTAGAAGAAGCCCTAAAGAAGGTAAAAAGCATTTCGAAGAAATAGACAGACTTATAAGTAATGGATCCCTGAATCCTCATATTCATAAAATATATTCTCTAGATGAAACCCTTGAAGCTTTAAAGGAGTTAGATGAAAGACGTGTTATTGGCAAGGTTTGTATAAATCCATAAATTTTATTTTGAATAGTGTACATTATTCAAAAAATACTCTATTAGTATATTTAGAATTTTAAGGAGTGATATTTTATGCCAAGAGGCGGGACACGTGTTGGTGCGGGTAGACCAAAAGGTCAAGGAAAGTTTGGAGAAAAAACAAAGCCTATAAGAATTCCATTGAGTATGGTTGATAATGTGCTTAGTTTTGTAAAAAATAATGATTTGTCCCTGCCTATTTATAGTAATAAAGTAACAGCTGGATTTCCTTCACCAGCTGATGATCATATTGAGGGAAAGCTCGATTTAAATACTCATCTGATTAAACATCCCTCAGCTACTTTTTTTGTTAAAGCGACAGGGGATTCAATGATAGGGGCAGGTATTCATGAAGGCGATATTTTGGTTGTTGATAGAAGTTTAGAGCCCCGTAATGGTAAAATTATTATTGCAGCAGTTGATGGTAGTTTAACAGTCAAAAGATTAGTGAAAAATGGAAAAAGTACAATACTTTCCCCTGAAAATAATAAATACAAACCTATTAAATTAACAGAAAATAACGATATAATTATTTGGGGTGTGGTTACTAATGTAATTCATAAAGTTTAGTTATGGGTAAATGTTTTGCTCTTGTTGATTGTAATAATTTCTATGTATCGTGTGAGCGTGTTTTTGATCCTTCCTTAATAAATAAACCAGTTGTTGTTTTATCAAATAACGATGGATGTATAATCTCTCGTTCTAATGAAGCAAAGTTACTTAATATTCCAATGGGAGCTCCATTACATTTATACAAAAACATAATTGATTCAAATAAAGTAAAAGTTTATTCGTCAAATTACCCACTATATGGTGATATGTCGAACAGGGTAATGAATTCTCTAATGGAATTAAGTTATGAGCTGGAGATTTACTCAATCGATGAAGCCTTCTTAAAAATAAATAAACAAGATCATAGTGGTATTGAGCATGATATTTTACGAATGAGAAAAAATATACTGATGTGGACAGGAATACCTGTTTCTATTGGTTTAGGACCCACTAAAACACTAGCTAAAATCGCTAATAGTATAGCCAAAAAAAGTCAGAGCGGTGTTTTTAATTTAGATACAGAAGATAAACAAAATAGGATTTTAAAAAATATTAATGTTGAGGATATATGGGGAATTTCTAGACGATGGGGATCTAAGTTAAGAATGATAGGTATTGGTACTGCTTTAGAATTAAGAAATGCATCAGCTAATAGGATAAGACAATATCTTGGAGTTGTTATGCAACGAATTGTTTATGAGTTAAGGGGTATATCATGCTTAGACCTTGATAAAATTTTGCCCAAAAAAAATATTATGTGTTCGCGCTCATTCGGAAATCCTGTAAACAGTAAAATTACTATAAAAGACTTTATTACAGAGTATGCAATAAGAGCTACTGAAAAGGTTAGAAACCAAAATAGCAGAGCGCAAGGAATTTACGTTTTTTTGCAAACTAATAGATTTAAAAAAGACAAACAATACAATAATGGTATTATGTTTGGTTTAAATTTTCCATGTTGTGATACATCTATAATAATTAAATTGGCATTAAAGGCGATAGATCAGATTTATCAATCTGGTTATTCTTACCATAAGGCAGGGATTATGATGCTTGATTTAATACCTTCCGATATTCATCAAAAAGATTTATTTCAAAAAAATAACTATTTATTATCAGACCAACGTATGGCGGTTATAGATTTTTTAAATAATAAATTTGGTTCAGGAATTATTACACATGGTAAAGTTAAACGAAAAGACAGAAATAAATGGAAAAGTAAAAGTTTTTATTTATCGCCGCGCTATACAACGCAGTGGGACGAATTACCGCAGGTTAGTTAGAAAAAAACGTTGATTATAATCTAAATGCATATTATTAACAATTATGTTAATTTAGGTATTTTGATATTCAGCTTGTGCACCTTGGATTTCCTAAAGCACTAAAGAGAGAGAAAAATGACAACATTAAACTTATCAGCAAATAATGATATAATTATACCGACTAATGACGGCACCACTTACCGAGGGCTTGGCGGTAATGATACTTATATTTTAGTTTCACAAAAAGATTCCTCTTCAGTATCAATTATTGATACAGAGGGTAGTAATGTAATTCAGCTACCAGAGTGGTCAAAAATAAAATCAATAGTGGTTGCTAAAACTGCTCTTAAAATAACCTGTGATAATATGACAGTCTTTACAATAAATGGAGCTGATAAATTTTCATATGACATAGGTGGAAATACTACAAGCAATAGTCTTGGAACTATAAAAACATTTAGTGAATTTGTAGAAATCTTTGAATTGACACCTCCGTCATCTGGTACTGTTGATACAGATACAAATAAGATAGTTTATGATGATGAATTCAGAACACTTTATGAAGTAAAAGTTCAAAAAGAAGATAATGGCAATAAATATTATTTAAACAATGAACTCAGTCCAGACTTATCATTCTCTTCTAGTGAAAAATATGTATTTGACCTAAATGATGAAACTGCTTCAAATCATCCTTTATCAATTTCTGAGACAAAAAATGGAACTCACAATGATGGGGTATCAGTAAGCAACGGTATAAAATATTATATAAAAGGTGACAATGTAACTGAGCAGGAATATTCATCATCATTTTCACCAGATACAACTCTTGAAAATGCATTTGTTGTTTTTGAACCTTCATCCTCCGATACGCTTCTTTATTACTATTGTTTATTTCATGGTGGTATGGCAAATGATGCAAAAATACTGATTGATGGTTTTGTAGAGCAGGTTCCTGAAGTTGTTGCAACAACAATTGAGGTCCAAAATGTTGGTGCATCAGACTATAAATTTACAGCAGAGGGTATTCAAGGTAATGACCCAACCCTGACATTAGTAAGAGGTAAAACATATGAGTTTGACGTGACTGCAGGTGGCCACCCATTTTGGATAAAAACAATTCAGGGTTCAGGTTCTTCTAATCAGTATAACGAGGGCATAACTAACAATGGAGTATCTAATGGTAAGTTAACGTTTACTGTATCAAATGATGCGCCATCAACACTTTATTATAATTGTCAGTTTCACGGAAGTATGACTGGAGTAATAAATATAGTGGATAATAATGACAATGGTAATATTATTCAGTCTAGCAGTAACAATTCAAATGTTGGAGGCTCTTACGGAGGTTATAGCCTAGATTTAGATTTACCCTATAGTTTTGATCAAGAAATTATTCCATCAAGTGGTTATGATATTTAATAGGAAAAAATGACTGAATTTTTTACAATAGCACTGCTATCAATAATGATTTTTTATTCATTTGGAATTGCTTTTAACGTTCATAAAACTCTTGATAAAGAGAATGCTGGTAAATTATTAAGAAAACTTTTTCCTCTATATTTTCTATGGGGCATAGTAATTTCAATTATTGCCGAAATTATGTTTTTGTATGAAGGTCTCTCTCTTAAGGCTCTTTTTATGGCAATAGTAGCAATTGGTTTTTTATATTCTAGACAAGTCTTAGTTCCACAATTGAATAAAAATAGAGATTTAGCTAGCGACGGTAATCCAGATGCAAAGAAAACCTTTAGCTCTCTTCATTTTAGAAGTGTTTCTATTAATATAATTCAGATGGTATTACTTATCTTAATACTAATAGTCTAAACAGACCTTTTGGATTTATCAGAATCATTTGCTGATTTAATCATATTTCTGATACCATCCCAATCATCATCGGACAATCTGTCAAGACTTTGATAGAAGTTACCACCTGATGCTAAATGAATAGCCCCATCAATTGCTATAGTTTGGCCAGTTAAATATTCACATCCATCTGCCATTAAAAAAGTAGCAAGGTTTCTCAATTCTTGCATTTCGCCATTTCTTCTCATTGGAATTTTTGCATCATTTTCATTTGAGTCAGTATCTTGACCAGGGCTAAGTCGTTCCCAAGCTCCTTTGGTTGGAAATGGACCAGGAGCTATTGCATTCAATCTAATTCCATAATGACCCCATTCAGCTGCTAGTGATTTTGTCATAATGTTAACACCTGCTTTTGACATGGCGGAAGGTACTGTAAATGGTCCCCCATTCCATATCCAAGTGGTTAAAATAGATATTACTGATCCTTTTACACCTTCATCTATCCATCTTGTTCCACAAGCATGAGTTACATAAAATGAACCTCTGAAAACAATATTTGATATGGCTTCGAAACCTCTAGGAGATAAGTCTTTTGTAGGAGAAATAAAATTACCAGCTGCATTATTTACGAGGCCAGTAAGAGCACCGCCATCTTTCCAAATTGTATCAATCATGTCATTGACAGCGTCTGAAACTCTAATATCACATGCATAGCCTTTTATATTACCACCAGTTTCAGTTATTTCATTTACAGTTTCATCTAAAACAGATTGTCTTCTTCCGCAAATATAAACACTTGCGCCTAAAGAGGCGTATTCAGCAGCCATTTCTTTTCCTAAACCAGTACCACCACCAGTAACTAAAATTCTTTTTCCTTTCAGAATATCTTTTTGAAACATATTATTCCCCTATGTAAGTTTATAACGACTAAATATTAATGAAACTACCCAACCTAAAAGTCCAGATAAAATAATTGCAATAATACCATAAAGTAGTGCAAATTTATTGGCAAAAATCCATATTAATCTTGCAAATCCAGCTTGTTTCAAGTCAATAGTGCTTTCAGCGTAAGATATTGCTTCACCATTTTGAAAAAGAAAATATCTAACAAAATATTTGCCCTGAAGTGAGTTTGGCGGTAGGGAAAATTCTGTTTTAAATAAACCGACTTTTCCTGGACCAGATCTAAGAATAATATTACCTTGTTCTTCAAAAAATTGACCATTTTTAAACATTTCAGATCTAAGTCTTTGATCAAATTCTGATTGTTTAATAGTGCTATATTTTATTTCTGCTTTACCTAATGGTAAATGTTCAATACCGAGTCCTAATTTGTTTAATCCTTCTTGATTGGTAATTTCTTCAAGAGGTTTTGAGCTCAATAAATTATAATAACTTGGGACATTTTTATAATAAGATTTACCTCTTCCTAACCAAAAACCAAAAAATCTTCTTTTTTCTTGCATAGCTTGATTTTTAGGAGGGCCAACAACTTCTATAATAATATCTCTTTTTCCTGAGGGTGTTGCGCCAAATAAAGCTATTTTAGTACCTGAAATACCAGATTTAATTTCAATATCTCTTTCATTTGTATCAATAACTAAATCAAGTGGGGCTTGAGCTGTCACTGTAAAAATTATTAAAAACATTTTTAAATAATTTTTTATCAATTTGATCCTCCCCCTCTTATTATAGTAATAGTTTCTTCTGGCCTAATTAGAAGATCTGATGCCATTACAATTCCTACACTTAAAACTAGTAAGCCAAGCGCAACTCTTAAATAGGGTCCTTCTAATTTACTACTTAATTTGACACCAATTTGTGCACCTATTGCTCCACCTAATAATAAAATTAAAGCTAAAATTACATCAACCGTTTGATTATGAAATGCATGTAAAAGTGTAACAATTGCAGTTACAAAAATAATTTGATAAAGGGATGTACCTATAACAACGGAAGTTGGCATTTTAATTATATAAATCATTGCTGGTATCATTATGAACCCCCCGCCAACTCCCATAATGGAAGCTAAAATACCAACAATAAATCCAACTAATAAAGGAGGTATAATTGAAATATAAAGTCCTGATTTCTTGAAGCGCATTCTAAATGGAAGACCCATTATCCAACTATGGTGATAAGTTTTTCTTCTTTTTTTCTTTTTTAAATAACCTAAGCTGTCTAAACTTTCATAAAGCATAAAGCTTCCGACGCCAGTAAGAAAAAAGAAATATGTTAAAGTAATTAATAGGTCAACTAATCCAATTTTTATTAAAGAATTAAAGATTCCTATTCCTATAAAAGATCCAATTATTCCTCCAATAAGTAATAGGTTTCCTAGTTTTATATCTACAGCCTTTCTCTTGAGATGACCAATTGTTCCTGATAAAGAGGAACCGACTATATGATTTGCCTCTGATGCAACTGCAACAGCTGGTGGAATACCTAAAAGTACAAGTAAGGGAGTCATGAGAAAACCCCCTCCAACTCCAAACATACCTGAGAGAATACCAACTGACATCCCTAATAGAAGAAAGATAGATGGATTAATGCTTATCTCTGCAATTGGTAGATATAGTTCCATTTTAAATAGTATTACCGTAATTAATTTAAAAAATATAACTACCTTTTAAAATTTTTGAATATCAATTGAGACAGTAATATTTTATTGATATATATATTGCTTATCAAACATATAGAGGTAAAGAAAAAAATGACAGAAGCTTGGATAATTGATGCGTGCAGAACGCCAAGAGGAATAGGTAAAGCAGGTAAAGGTGCATTAAGTGGAATGCATCCTCAACATTTAGGGGCTGCAGTTTTAAAAGCAATTGCAGAACGAAATAAAATTAATACCGCAGAGGTAGATGATATTGTTTGGGGTACAAGTTCCCAAAGAGGAACTCAAGGCGGTGATTTAGGTCGTATGGCTGCTCTTGATGCAGGTTATGATGTAAAATCTAGTGCAGTTACACTTGATAGATTTTGTGGTTCAGGAATAACGAGTGTTAACATAGCTGCATCAAGTGTTATGGCTGGTATGGAAGATATGGTTCTGGCCGGTGGAACGGAAATGATGTCAACATATGGCCAAGATGGAAATACTCCGTCTCCTTTTATGGACAGCGGCAATAAAAGATTAAGAAGTGAACATCCACAACCTCATCAAGGTGTTTGTGCTGATGCCATTGCAACTTTAGAGGGTATTGGTAGAGATGCTGTTGATGCCTTAGCTTTAGTAAGTCAGCAAAATGCCGACAAAGCAATAAAGGGAGGATATTTTGATAAATCGCTAATACCAGTTTATAACGCTGATGGCGAACTAGTTCTTGATAAAGAGGAATTTCCAAGGCCTGAAACTACATTAGAGGGTTTATCACAACTTAAAGCTTCTTTTGAGTCTTTAGCTGATTACCCTCTTGATGAAGAGGGAACTACCTTTAGAAAATTAGTATTGCAAAAATATCCAGACCTTGAAATTAATCATGTTCACCATGCAGGTAATAGTTCTGGTGTAGTTGATGGTGCTGCTGCATTATTATTAGCATCTCCAAATTATGCTCAAGCTAACGGAATGACGCCGAGGGCAAAAATTAAAGCAATGGCAAATATGGGAGACTCTCCAACTTTAATGTTGAATGCACCCGTACCAGCTGCAAAAAAAGTCCTAGAAAAAGCTAATTTATCTATTAATGATATTGATCTTTTTGAAGTAAATGAAGCTTTCTCAGTTGTTACAGAAAAGTTTATTCGTGACCTAGATATTGATCGTGAAAAAATTAATGTAAATGGAGGAGCTATGGCCTTGGGACATCCAATAGGCGCTACTGGGTCAATTTTAGTTGGCACTGTTTTAGATGAATTAGAAAGAAGGGACCTTCAATTTGGTTTAGTTACAATGTGTGCTGCTGGAGGAATGGCACCTGCTGTTATTATTGAGAGGATATAGTTCCTACCGACTGATGATCAGTCGGTAAGAACTTTTGCTAAATAAATAAAACTTGTCTAATCTGGGGAGGAATAAAGGCAAGTTTTATTATTTACCTTTTAAATAAATACTGGTGCAACAATAAATATAGTAATTCCAATTAGAATAATGTGAGGAAGTATTTTTAGCATATTTTTCCTTTAAATAATTAATAACAAATCTATATAAACAAAATTCATGCCAATTTATTTTGCTGAATATTTTTATGAAAAATAAAGATAGACTTTAATATTTATTTCTGTGACAAACCTTATTTATTGAGGGTAAATAAAGATGTCAGAATTATCTCAAACACAAAATTTAATTACACCTAAAAATCAAATAGGTTTAATAGGTATACTGTTATGTGCATTTTCAGCACCTCTAATAATGCCATTAAACATTATTGCGATTTCACAAAGATTTGTTGAAGCAACTAATGGTCAAATTGGAACCATAGCAACTTTTGAAACATTAAGTATTTCAATTGCTTCAATTGTTTTATCTAGAATAGTGAATAGATTAGATAGAAAGAAAATTTTTATTACTTCTGCTACTCTTGTTATTTTGGGAAATATACTTACAATTTTATCACCTTCATTAAATTATGTAATTTTAGCAAGAATTATTTCTGGGTTAGGTTCCGGAGCAATAGTAGCTACTGTTGTTGCGACTATTGCAAGAGGATCAAATGCCCAAATGACATTTGCTTTGTTAAATTCGGGCGTTGGAGTTATGGGTGTCTTACTTCCTTTTTGCCTTCCAATAATTATTGCTTCAAGTGGTATGAATGGAGCCTACTCATTTCATTTATTTATTTCTTTATTTATCTTTCTTTTTATATCCTTTTTAGCTCTATCAAATGACTCAGAAAATAAACAAAATGCTATTAGTTCCTACAAAGGCTATGCTGGTTGGGCATCTATGTTAGGCACTTCTCTAATTTTTCTTGGTCATGCTGGCATTTTTGCTTTCTCAGCAAAGATAGGGGCAACATTAGGTATCTCAGTAATTCAAGTAGGTTATGTTTTTATGGCTGGAGGCCTTTTAACTATCTTCGGCCCACTATTAGCTGGCTTTATTGGTCAAAGGTTTGGTAGTCTTGCTCCTTGTCTTATTTTAATTACCATTCTTTTAGTTACTGGAATAATTTTAGCCAATGTGAAATCAGCTCTTATATTTTTTATTGTTGTTCCACTTTGCGGAATGATACCAATGATTCTTACCCCCTTCTTTCTTGGTGGAATGGCAAAATTAGATCCTAGTGGAAGTTTAGCTGCGGCTCATCCCGCATTTTCAACTATGGGTGGTGCTGCAGGACCAGTTGTCATGGGGTATACTATAGATATGGCTGGTTTTACATCAATTGGTTGGGTTTTAATACTTATGGTATTGATTGGAACGCCACTCATATCAATGGGCCTTGTAGAGGCAGATAAGATTAAGTCATAAAATATTAATTTAATTGAAATCCTATTAAAAATGATGTGAAATAAAACTATGAATTGGAGGTTTTTATGTCACGAATTAAAAAATTAGAATTAGATGAATGGGATCAAGAGCTGAGGGAAATGACCGCAGCTGATACTGGCACACCCTTAGAGCAAGGGCCAATGAGAATGTGGGCTCACTCACCTGAAATTTCAAAAGGTCTTACTGCTTTTGGTGGATCTTTAAAACAAAACAGATCACTACCTGACAGATTAGTTGAATTAGTAAGGCTAAGAGTGGCTTTTCATAATCAATGTAGAAGTTGTATGGCGATAAGATATCAAGATGGTCAAGCGGCTGGAATTACAGAGGATTTAGTATGTTCTCTTGAAAAGCCAATGGAAGCTGAAAATCTATCAGAAGCTGAAAAAGCAGCTATTCACTATGGTGAATTATTTGCAACAAATCATTTGGCTATTAATGATGAAGTTTATAACAATCTTCGTAAATACTTTAACGAGTCTGAAATAGTAGAACTTTCAATAACTGTAGCTTTTTTTGTTGGATTTGGAAGACTTGCAGCAACTTACCATATGGTTGAGGAATTACCAGATGCCTTTAAGGCTGGCGAGGACGAAATTCTAACCCCATGGGGAAATGAATCCATAATTGTTAGATAATTAATTTGGCAGATTTTACAATTATTAAAAATGGGAGGAAAGAATGGTTAAAGTAAAAAATATTGATGATCTTTTAGCTGAACAAGCAATTAGAAAAGCCGCCACTTGCTATTCTAGAGGAGTTGATAGGTCTGATTTAGATTTGCTAAAGTCTGCTTTTCACGATGATGCTGAAGTAAAATATGGAAGCTATGATGGGCATCATGCAGAGTTTTGTAAAATCGTTGTCGATGGCCAAGCTGACATGGATTACACAACGCATACAGTTGTAAATGAGTATTATGATATTGATGCTTCAAACAACACAGGAAAGGGTGAGATATACGTTCTTGCTTTTATGGCAACAGGGGGTTCTGAGTATTTAGTTGCTGGCAGATATATAGATAATTACGAATGCCGTGAGGGAGATTGGAGAATATCTTCAAGGCAATATATCTTTGATTGGAGTAGAACAGCTGATGATGCCAACACAGATCCAAATAAATTATTTGAGGCCTTAACCTATAGAGGCAAACACACTATGGAAGATATTTCATATGAGACTTTGAGCTGACTTTTATCTTGCAGTCATCCCACCATCAACTGTGTATTCATTGCCTGTTACATAAGTAGACTCATCAGAAGCTAGGAACAAAGCGCAGTTGGCTATGTCTTCAGCTGTACCCATTCTTTTGAGAGGAATGGTTTCTGTCATTGCTTCAATATCTCCACCTCTATCTTTTATAACTTTAGGATCGTTCATATTAGTTGCCATAAATCCCGGATGTATTGAATTACAACGAATACCAAATTCACCATATTCAAGTGCAATACTTTTTGTAAGCAACCTAACTCCGCCTTTGCTTGCACTGTATGCTGAACAACGTTCAAGACCTACAAGTCCAGCAATTGAAGAAATATTAATTATTGAACCGCTTTTTTGTTCACGCATATTAGGTATAAAGGTTTTACAGCCTAAAAATATAGACTTTAGGTTAACATCGATAGTTTTATGCCACTCCTCCTCTGAGGTCTCTTCAAGTGGTTTAATAATTGCTATTCCAGCGTTGTTTACAAGAATATCAATTTTACTATATCTCTCTATGGTTTTATTTTTAACCTCTTCCCAACCTTTAGCAGAGGTAACATCATGTTCAATAAAAAAAGCTTCACCATTAGAACTTAAGATTTCATCTTCTACTTTTTTTCCACCTTCGATATCAATATCTGTAAGAATTACTTTTGCCCCTTCCATTGCAAATGCAATTGACATTGATCTACCTAAGCTTGGGTTAGAGGCCCCACCTGTAACTACTGCAACTTTATTATCCAATCTTCCCATTATACTTCCTTATATTAAATTTCTGTATGGATTAAAAAATTTACGTATTTCATTTATTAAAACATCTGGCTCTTCCATCGGTGCAAAGTGACCTCCGGATGATTTAACATTCCAGTATTGAAGATTATGTTCTTTTTCCATCCATTTCCTTGGACGGAATATCACATCCCCTTCAAATATTGTAAACCCTGTAATACTCTCAACCATTGGATGTCTATCATGTGATGGTTTCCAAATATTATGTATTGCTTCATAATAGTATCTTGCCGAGGTACCAAAACTTTCACTTAACCAATAGATCATTGCTGTATTAATTAGATCATCCTTAGAGAAACGACTTTCAACGTCTCCATTGCAATCACTCCATGCGCGTCTTTTTTCTATTAACCATGCTAGCAAACCTGCCGGCGAGTCATTTAGTCCATAAGCCAGAGTTTGAGGTCTAGATGCTTGAATTTGAAAATAACCATTACCCCCATTAACAAAGTTCATATTTTTTTCATGCCATTTTTTTTCACTATCACTGTAAAAACTTATGTCAGGATGTGGATTTGTAACAAAATCAATTGGCACCGCCATGTGCGTATGGATTGCAGGTACTATATTTGAGTATTTGTGCCCTAATTGAAGAGTTACTGCTGCCCCCCAGTCACCTCCATGAGCAAAGAATTTCTCATAACCTAAAATATCCGTCATAAGTTTCACCCAAATATCTGAGGTTTTCCAAAAATTAATACCTGTTTTTTTTAGAGGTGTTGAAAATCCATACCCTGGAAGGGATGGGATAATAACATCAAATGAATCTGATGTTTTACCACCATACTTTTCTGGATGAGTAAGTGGTTCAATAATTTTCTTATAATCCCAGAATGTCCAAGGCCAGCCGTGAGTAAGAATCAAAGGTTTTGAATTTTCGCTAGATCCTTTTTCATATATAAAATGTATAGGTATATTGTCTATTTCGATTTTGTAGTGTGAGAACTTATTTATCTCTTTTTCATTTTTCTTCCAGTCATATTTATTTAGCCAATAATCAATTAAACCTCTTAAATAACTTTCTTCGGTACCATATTTCCATTCTTTATTTCCAAAATCACTTATTAACCTTGAATTTCTTAAGCGGTTTAAAACATCATCAAGGGTAGAATTATCAATATTAATTATAAGAGAAAAATCTTTTAGTTTTTTATTCATTATACAAACCCCCCTATTTTAGAATTTATTTTCTTCTTTGATTTCTAATAAAATTTCTTATTTCAACAATATTTTCATAATTTTGATGACTTACTTTTATAAAACCCTGGCTTTCGCCAAAAGTAATTTCTTTAAAACACTGTTTATCTTCTATTTGTAAATTAAGGTTATGATCTATAAGTTCTTTTTTGAAATCTTCTGGAAGATCTCTTCTGATTACATGAGGGCCATTCATAATAAATCCTGATAACCATATTACTCTTAATTGATCCATTTTTAAGAGACCTTTTCTAATCATATTTTTAAAAACTCCACGAGTGTAACCTTCTTCAACGGATCCAACCCCAGAAACCCAAGTTGCACCAGCATCATATTGATTATTCAAGACAGCTATTATTGCTTGTTCATGACCTCCTGCAAAACCTGTATGACTAAAAAATGTTGATGGATTTATTCCTCTTTGATGTAATTCATATGAAGGCACAAGATAACCAGAGGTAGTATTAGGATCTGACCATGCAATAGATTTTCCGCGCATATCTTCTATAGAATATATGTCCGATTCTTTTCTAACATACATTGCTGATTTATAACCATTAGATCCATCTGATTCTTTAACTGTTAAAATTGGCTCAACAGCTTTTGGATTATCTATATACATTGCTGCATAAGCTGATGGACCTACACTTGCATAATCAAGAGTTTTACCAAGTAATCCATGAATTACTCCAGCAACATCTGAGGCAGGGTAAAATTTTACAGGAATTTCTAGTTTTCTCTCTAAATAAGCTCGCCAACATTCATAATTTTTTAGTCTGTCTGCTTCATTCTCACCACCAGCAAGTCCAATCTTAAATTCTTTTGGTCTATCTTCTTGTGAAAAAACTATACTTGGAGAAGTAATTACAAAAAAAGAGAAAATAAAGAGAACTAAGCAATTTTTTATATACATTTTAAAACCAAACCTAAAAGCTATATTTACAATATAAATATTAATTATTTTTATATTGAATAATGTAATTTTTAAATGTAGCATTTTTATATAGATCAAAATAGCAAAGAAATAATAATAATAAATATCGGCTAATATGATTAAAAAATTTATTACAAATTAAATAATTGCTTTTTTTTCTTAAAAAATTAGGGGGGGTTATTTATTATGTATAAAGTATCAAAAAATTTTTTAATTATTTTATTATTACCAGTTCTTATGACTTTTGGGATCAAGGCTAAGGGTCAAGAGGTTGAAGAAATAATTGTTGTTGGAAAAGCCATTAAAGAAAGTCAGATGGCGGCCATTGAAGCTAAGCGTCAGGCTGTAAATGTTGCTGATATTATTTCAGCGGATGCTATAGGCAGATTTCCCGATGTTAACTTATCTGATGCTCTAGGAAGATTACCAGGTATTTCCATAGAAAGAGACCAAGGACAGGCAAGATATGTAAGTTTTCGTGGAACACCTAAACGTTATACAACAACCGCATTTAATGGAATTAATATACCTGGGGTTGAAAATGGAAGAATTCCCAGATTTGACTCATATCCAGCTGTTATTACTTCTCAAGTTATAGCAAATAAAGCAATTACTGCTGATATGCCAGGTGAGTCAATTTCTGGTTTTATTAATATAAAAACTTTTAAGCCTTCTGATGTTGATGGATTTTCACTTTCTGCTGAGATAGGCATAGGTGAGCAAGATCAAGGCGGGGGAGATACCTCAAAAGAAAACCTAAGAATTTCTTATTCAAATGATGATTTCGGTTTTGTTGTTTATGGATCAGCAAGTAATAATGAACAAATTACCGATAATAGAGAACCTACATATGGAGGTTCAAAAGGTGCCCAAACTCCAGATAGAATAGATTATAGAAGTTATAAAGTTGAGAGGGAAAGTGAAGCCTTTGGAGGAACAATTGAAAAATATCTGGAAAACGGAGGAAGAATTTTCTTAACATCTCTTAATACTGAGTTTTTAGATAATGAAGAAAGAAATGATTTTCGTGTTTATGTAAGTGATGGAACTCCTACGACAGGATCTGGTTTCACAGGAAGCGCAAGAAGATTATTCAATGATGCTCGTTATATAAATAAAACAGAAATGAATACTCTTGGCATAGATACATCCATAGGAGAGTGGGATATTGAGGCTCAAATAAGTAAAATTGACACTACTTTCGATACGCATATGCCAATTGGTTATTTTATTGGTGGCGGACAGTTAAAGAATCTATCTTATGATATTTCTGATCCTCAAAATCCAATTGTTAAATTTGATGGAACATACAGAGATGTTGATTACCCCGTTAAGCTACTTGTCGATGCTGTTGGAGGTCTTTATACAGAAACAGATCAGTTTAAAATAGACATAAGTAGAGAAAATAGTAGGGGTGAATTAAAGTTTGGCCTTCAATACGATGACAGAGTTGCTACCGGAGGTGGAGCAACACTTGCAACAGTTTCAAATGAAAAAGGTTATCCAACTGAGTGTGATCCTAAAGATTATATGCTTGGTGATTTTGCTACTCCTAGAGATAATAGCGTTGGGGCTTTTTATACAGATAATCCTGCACTTTATGAATGTATCAAAAATTCAGGCCGTACTCGTTCTGATTTTCCTGATGATGAAAAGATTGATATTGAGGAAGTTTTATTTGCTGCCTATATAATGCAAACTTTTGAAATGGATTGGGGTTCAATTGTTGCAGGTCTAAGAGTTGAAGATACTGAATATGAAACAAACGGTTTTAGATTAGCAACTGTTAGTGCAGAAGATATTGGGTATGGTAATATTGCGACTGGTGCTAAAGAGGCATTGTCGGTTAAAAGAAGCTATACTAATTATTTACCAAGTCTTCATATAAATTATGATATGGCTGAAGATGTAAAACTTCGTTTATCTTATTCTACTGGCATAAGTAGGCCTTCTTATATTGAATCTAGAGCTGCTGCATCAATAAATGATATATCACAAACAATAACTGGGGGTAATCCTTTCTTAAAAGAAGAAGAGTCCTGGGGTATAGATGCTGCTTTTGAATGGTATTATGACGAGGCTAGTCTTTTTTCTGTGACAGTTTTTTTCCGTGAGATAGATAATGTGATTTCTGAGTCAAATGAAAAAATAGATGGAACACTTTATTCTGACCAGGCTGTACCAGGTGAATTATGGGATCTATCTGCATTTGGTAATGGTAAGGATGGTGAGTTAAAAGGTCTTGAAATTTCTTTAAATGCTAGACTTGATAATTATATTGATGGATTTTTCTCAGGTTTTGGTGCCTCAATAAATCTTGCACTAATTGAATCTGAGTACACTACCCCTGAGGGTAAAGTTTTTGCACTTCCAGGTCAGTCAGATACAAATTATAATGCTAGTATATTTTACGAAGATTATGGTTTCTCTGCTCGATTAACTTATCGTTATAGAAGTGAATGGCTTGATGAAACAGAAACTGGTGCAGTATTTAACCTTGGTGGAGGTGTTTATTGGGCTGCTCAAAATCGCCTTGATGCGTCAGTCAGATACGATCTTGAACAATTAACTGGTCAAAAAGCATCTGTTTTCGTTGATTTCAATAATATAACCGATGAGTCAGATATGCGTTATACAGCTCAACGATGGAATGTTAATCAGGTTGAGTCTTTTGGAAGACATTTCCTTGCAGGAATTCGTTACGCTTTTTAATTTTATTATACTAATAAAAACCTCATAAATTTTATGGGGTTTTTTATTGCATTGAAGGACTAAATAGTTAGTATTTTTTAAGATGAAATTTATTAAATATATATTTATTATTTTTATATTAACCGTAGCCTCTGTCTTTTGGTTTAATGATAAAGAATCCCTCTCTACTGAAAGACCTATCCCATTAAAATTCTCTGAAAATTTAAGAGAAGATTATAGAAAGCTTCCATTTACAGGTGCTCATAACTTCAGAGATTTGGGAGGCTATAAAGCAGAAGATGGAAGAACTGTTAAATGGGGAAAAATTTATCGATCAGATAACCTTCATTCTTTAACCGATGAAGATTTAAAATATATGAAAAGATTGAATATTAAATCGGTAGTCGATTTTCGTTCTGTTGAAGAAAGAGAAAATGAGCCTGACCGACTTAATCCAGATATGAAGCAAGTACTTCTTCCTATAAAATTTCAACCCAAAGAACTAGATGATGACTCAATAAAAAATCTTATGAAAGACCTAACTTTTGGAGATCTAGACTCAAGCAATTTATTAAGGGACTTTAATATTGTAATTGTTGAAGAATTTGCCGAGGAGTATAGAAATTTCTTTAGACATATTATAGAAAATAATGCTGAACCTCTTGTTTTTCATTGTACTGCTGGGAAAGATAGAGCTGGTTTTGCAAGTGCTATGATATTAACTATACTTGGCGTTCCTAGAGAAAAGGTAATTGAAGATTACCTGCTGACAAATACATATGTTGAAGATCACGTTGATAATAAAATGCTAGAAATTGAATTAAAAACTTTTTTTCGAGCTGATACCGATAATCTCCGTAAAATTAACTTAGTTGAAGAGAGATATATACAAGCTGCATTTGATACGATTGATAGTAAATGGGGTGGAATGGATCGATATATTTCTGAGGCTTTAAATCTAAGTGAAGAAGATATTCTAAAACTTCAAGATTTTTATCTTGAATAAATATTAGCTTTTTATCTTTAATTTATTACTTAAATAACTATCTTATTAGCTTATAAAATTACTTTTAAAGATAGGAACATTATGTCAAGAGAAATTCCAAAAGATCATCCTTCTTTGGATCTAGATAAAAGCTTAGAGTTTGTATTTTCTAACCTTGAAAAAGGTGTAACCGAGCGTGGTCATCATTTTCATCTTTTAGTTCTAGGTACAATTGATAGAGATAATAAACCTCAGAATAGAAATGTTGTTTTAAGAAAAGTTGATATGGGTCAATCATTAATTCGATTTCATACTGATAAAAGGTCAAATAAAATCATTGATATTAAGAATAATAGCTCTATTTCGTTATTAGGCTATGATAAAGCTAACAAGCTTCAGATAAGATTGATGGCAAATGCAATTATTGAAGAATCTAAGGAGGTATTATACGATGTATGGTCTAAAATGTACCCTATGAGTAGAGAATGTTATCGAGTAAAAGATGCGCCTGGTAAAGTTGTTGCATCTAGAGAGGAGGTTCTTTTTGAAGATGAAGGTGACGATAAGCTTAATGGATTAAAAAATTTTGTAATAATTAATTGTCATATTAGCTCTATCGAGACACTCTTTTTGCATTCAGCAGGTCATATAAGAGCAAAATATATTCATGAAAATGGAGCATTTCACGGGGAATGGCTAGTTCCTTAAATGACCTTAAATTATAGTTCAAATAACGATATTATTATTCCCACCCAACACAATACAACCTACAGAGGACTTGGAGGAGATGATACTTATATTATT
>CACOFZ010000011.1 GCA_902626605.1 uncultured PS1 clade bacterium | reverse complement strand
TTGAAATTCTTTAATTGACTTATTAATTTCATCTAATTTATTTCTTTGTTGAAGTCGCTTAACTGCAGAGCTAGATGAGCTTGAGGAGACAACTAAACCATCCCATCGCCATAAATCACCCTCTTTTGAAACCAATCTTTGTCCAAAATTTAAATCTGACATTAATTTCAGCCCATCTTCTCTTTTAGCAAGGCCTGTTTGTCTTAGTCTCCTGCTAATCACATTTGATCCTTTAATAAAGTTTGATAAGGGTTCACAATTTTTTGGTAAAGATAATTCTTCATCAAAATCTTCTAAATACTCCCAATGAATTGGCTGATCATTATCAACTGAATAATATAATTCATCACCCAACAGCGCATCTAATGCATTTTCAAATCCAGGTTCAACTTCTAATTTATCTATTAAGGAGTTCTTTACATCCAAACTAGAGCCTAGTAATTTTTCATATACATTTTTCTGAGAATAAAGTTCAACAAAATTATTGATAAGATTTTCATTTTGATTTAATTCATCAGTCTTTTTATTTATAAGCTCTTTAATTTGACTGTCTTTCTGAGAGAGAGAATCCAAATTATTATCGCTTTTTGATAGTTTGTTTAAACTATCATTATAATCTTTTTCTCTTTTGATTTGAGATAAAATAGAGTCAATAATTTCTTTATTATTTTCTGTAATTTTTTCTAAATTCTCTTTTTGCGAATATTTTGATGAAAAAATATTAATTTTTTCATTATTAGCTTTTAATAATGATAAAATTTCATCAATTTTAATTTGAATTTCATTTCTCTTCTTAATTTTTTCTTCTGTATTACTAAATGATGAAAGAGAGGTTTTTAAATCTGTTAAAATTTCATTCTCTCTTTCTAATTGAGAAGTGCTTGATAATATAAAATCATCTAATTCAATTATTCTTTTTTCCTGCCTAATTAACTCATTATCCAAACCTTCCATCTCAATTATTAGTCTTTGAAATTTAGCGGCATCAGAAGCGGATTCTTCCTTTAAAGGTGCTAATTTATCAACTAATTGAATTTCTTCAGTATTAATTCTTGATAGAGAATTAATCGTATCTTGGTGATTTTTTTTTGCTTCGTTATATTTTTTTTTTGAGTTATCCAACTCTTCATTTATGAGCTCTAGCTTTACTGCCAAAACTACTGCCTGAGCATTACGAATTTCTTCAGACAAAGACTTATACCTTGTTGCTTCTCGAGCCTGTTTTCTTAAAGATCTAATTTGAGAAGATAGTTCTTTTAAAACATCATCCAGACGATCGATGTTATTATTTGCTGCATTTAGTCTCAGTTCAGCCTCATGACGTCTAACATGGAATCCTGAAATTCCAGCAGCTTCCTCTAAAATTTTCCTTCTTTGCTCAGGTTTTTGGCTAATTAATTCTTCAATTTGACCTTGACGAACAAGGGACGGTGATCTTGCTCCAGTTGATACATCCGCAAAAAACATTTGAATATCTCTTGCCCTGATATCCTTTCCATTTACTCTATACGCAGAGCCAGACTCTCTTTCAATTCTTCTAATTATTTCTATGTTATCTTCTTTATTATAATCTTTAGGACCATCTCTGTCTTTATTATCAAGAATTAATGAAACTTCCGCAAAATTTCTTGGTGGCCTGTTCTCTGTTCCAGAAAATATAACATCGTCCATAGCATCTGTTCGCATTGACTTGTATGATGTTTCACCCATAACCCACCTTAAAGCCTCTACAAGATTGGATTTTCCACATCCATTTGGACCTACAACACCAGTAAGACCGTCATTAATATTCACCTCAACAGGATCAACAAATGACTTAAAATTTGAAATACGTAATTTCTTAAAATCCAATTTTATTCCTTTATTTTATTTCATTAAGAATATTTTCATATTCTAAAGGTTGAATTTTCTTACCATTAACAAAAACTGTTGGTGTTCCAGTTATACCAAAACTATTGCTTGCTAAGCTCATGTTAGTCTCTATTAGTTTAATTAATTCTTTATTACTCAGACATTGCTCGGTTTCAGCAAGAGTAAGTCCAAAATTTTTAGCTATAGAGATAATTCCTTGATATCCTTTTTCAATCCACTTTTGTTGAGTTTTCAGTAGAACATTTATCACATCAAAATATTTATCTTCAGAGACACAATTTGCAATCATTGTACCAGCCATAGCAAAAGGATCTAATGGAAAATCCCTAAAAGTATACTTAACTTTACCTGTATCAATTAATTCTTCTTTAATTTTTGGGAAAACATTTCCATGAAAATCTGAGCAATGAGGACATGTCATTGATGCATATTCAATAATTGTGTTTTTAGGTTCACCTAAACTAATAATGTGATCTCCCTCCAACTCCCTTTCAACACCAAATGATGAGCTAGAAATATTTTGAATATTTTTGAAATTTTCATCTATTAACTGAGAGTCATTACTTAAGCTTGAAAATAACATTACCAGAATAATTGTAATTGCAGATGCAGAGGCTATTAAAAAAATATTTTTTCTTTTCATATTAATAAAATCCCAAAGTGAGTCGTTTTATTATTATAAATCATTTTTTCTTTTTAATGATGGATTTTTGAAATTTTAGTAAAGCCTTATCGAAATTTGATAAAGATTTATAATCAATATTTTGTTTATTTTTGCCATCTACATTAAATTTATCTTTTAAATTTTTTTTTGATTTCTTATCTTTAATATCGTTCTGAACAGGTAAATTTTGAAATTTTATTTTATTTATAGCCTGAAAACCATAATAAGAATTTATTTTTTCAATAATATCTTCTTTTAAATATTCAATCTCTAAAGCTGTAGAACCATCGCATGCTATCACAATATATCCGCCAATTTTCTCAATCTGTAGTTTAATAGGTATTGATTTTTCTACAAAAGATGATCCTACAATATAGTCCCAGTTTTCTATAATATAATTTTGAGCAAAACCTCGTTTATTAAAAAAAGATTTTGTGATTTTGTCCACATACCAACCTAATTGCGTTGCAGGTTTTAATTGTTTATTGTATTCGTTCAATTTATATCTATCTCGCATAAAGGTTTAAATGAATTATACAGATTTTTCAAAAAATGTTCTTAACTGGTATAGCGCAAATAAGCGGGATCTTCCATGGAGATGTAAAAATAATTCGCAAAAAGATCCTTATAAAATATGGGTTTCGGAAATTATGCTTCAGCAAACTACTGTAGCAACAGTAATACCGTACTATAAAAAATTTTTGGAAAAATGGCCAAATATTGAAAAATTATCCAAAAGTAACGTTAATGAAGTTTTAGATTTTTGGTCTGGTCTTGGTTATTATAGGAGAGCAAAAAATCTTCATTTAACATCAAAAATAATTAGCAATCAATTTAATGGAATTTTTCCTCTTGAAAAAAATGAAATAATTAAACTACCTGGAGTTGGTGAATATACTGCAGCGGCAATAAGAGCTATAGCAAAAGATGAAAAAGATACAGTAGTTGATGCCAATATTGAGAGAGTGATTGCAAGAATTTTTTATTTAAAAAAACCAATCAAACAGATAAAAAAAGAAATAAAACAAAATGCTGAGAAACTTACTCCAAAATTAAGTAACGGAGATTATATTCAGGCATTAATGGATATAGGATCTTTAATATGTACTCCAAAAGATCCAACATGCGATAATTGTCCAATAGAAAAATTCTGTATAACAAAAAAGAAAAATGCAGTTAATGAAATTCCAAAAAAGATTATAAAAAACGATAAGCCGGTTAGAGAGGGTATTGTTTATTGGATAAAGAATAAAAATAATCAAATTTTATTAAAAAGAAGGGAAGAAAATGGTCTACTTCCAGGCATGTTGGAATTTCCATCTTATAATTGGTCAAAAAATAAAATTAATGAGAACGACAAGAAAATTCTTTCTATAAAAAATACTAAAAAGTTAGAAAAAAAAGTAATGCATGAGTTTTCTCATTTCAAACTTTTACTGACCATATATGAAATAAATAAATTTAATAAAAATAGTATAAATGGTATGTGGGTTGGCATAGATGAAATTAATCAGTTAGGATTACCAACTTTGATGAAGAAGGTCTATCAACAAGTAATGGAAATATAAAATTTTTAAGTAATGAAAAAAGTAAATTACAAATTATTGGCTGAAGAAATAATTGAAAAAGCTTCCTCAAAAGGCGCAGATTTTTCTGATGTAGTTATCATTAGAAATGTTTCAAAAAATATTGGTTGTAGACTTGGTAAGGTTGAAGAAATTGAACAATCTGAAGCTCAAATACTTGGCTTAAGAACGTTTATTGGTGAAAAAAATGCCATAACATCAACAAATAATTTTAATAGAGAATCGATTAATGAAACAATTGATCGAGTTATTGAAATGACAAAATTGACACCTGACGATCCATTGCCAGGATTAGCTAATCATACAACTACAAAAATTCCTGAACTGGATTTATATGACAGTAAAGATTTAAGTGCTGATGAATTAAAAAAATTAGCTCTCGATATTGAAAGTATTTCTTTAGCAGTTGAAGGAATAAATAATTCTAATGGATCATCAGCTTCACAAAGCAAGTCATCAGTATATCTTGCAACTTCAAAGGGTTTTTCAAATGGTTACAATAAAAGTAATTTTTCAGCATCCTGTTCAGTTATTGCTGGAAATGGCTCGAATATGCAAACAGATTATGATTTTGATTCAAAAGTTTTTTTTAGCGATTTAAGAAACTCTTCAGATATTGGAGTTAAAGCAGCTAAAAATACACTCTTAAAATGTAATCCAAAAAAAATTAAAACATGTCAGATGGATGTTGTTTTTCATCCAAGGGTTGCGAGAACTTTGCTTGCACATTTTGCGTCATTGGTAAATGGCTCTTCCATAGTGAGAGGCTCAAGCCTCTTAAAAGAAAAATTAAATCAAAAAATTTTTAAAAGTGAAATTAATATAATAGATGATCCAAATATAATAAGAGGTTTATCTTCAAAACCGTTTGATGACGAAGGCTGTTCAATGGAAAAAATAATTCTTATAGAGAATGGGGTTTTAAAAAACTGGATACTAGATACCACAACAGCAAAACAACTAAGTATGGTTTCAAATTCAAGAGCATCAAGAGGTGTTTCATCACCACCAACCCCAAGCCACACAAATATGTTTATCGATAATGGGAGCAAGTCCTCTAAGCAACTCTTAAATGAAGTGAACAATGGTTTTTATGTAACAGAATTGATTGGACAAGGCGTAAATTTAATTACAGGGGATTACAGTAGAGGGGCGTCAGGTTTTAAAATTGAAAATGGAGAAATTTCATTTCCAATAAATGAGGTAACAATTGCTGATAATTTAAATGATATGTTTAATAAAATGACAGTTGCTAATGATTTGGAATTTCTGTATTCAATAAATACTCCAACCCTAGTAATTGAAGGAATGACAGTTGCAGGGGTTTAAAGCATCATCTGAGCATAATCTTGTTAGAGAGAGCATTGTGGAAGCTGGAAAATTAGCTTTAAAGTGGTTTAAAAAAGATCCTGAACAATGGGAAAAAGACGATGGAAGCCTTGTTTCTAAAGCAGATATTGAAATAAATGATTTATTAAATAAACTTTTAAAAAATAAAAATCCAGAATATGGTTGGCTTTCTGAAGAGAATGAGGATGATAAATCAAGGTTAAATAAAAAAATTACATTTGTCGTTGATCCACTTGATGGAACAAAAGCCTTCTTAGAGGGAAAGAGAGAATTCTCAATATCAATAGCAATAGTCAAAAACGGTTTACCAATTTCAGGAATTGTTTTCAGCCCATCTACGGGTGAGATGTTTGAGACTGAAAAAAATAAAGGGTCCTGGAAAAATAATAAGAAAATAATAATTTCTAACTATAAAAGATTAGAAAAATGTAAAATGATTGCATTTAAACCGATGTTTAGTCATCCGGCATGGAAAAAGCCTTGGCCAAAAATGGATATAGAAAATAGGAATTCAATTGCTTACAGAATGGCACTTGTAGCCTCAGGACAATATGATGCAATGATTGCTTTAAATTCAAAAAATGACTGGGATATAGCCGCAGGTGATTTACTAATTTCTGAGTCTGGAGGTATTGTGACACTGCATAATAATAAAAAAATAATTTATAATACTGAAAATATAAAAAAACCCTCTGTTATTGGAACAAATAAATTTATTCATGAAAAAATAATTAAAAGAGTAAAAATGTTAGAACTCTAGAAAAAAATATAATTTTAATATAATACATCTTTGAGGATAATAAATTTAATGAAATATTTTTATAAATATATAAGTTTTTTATTTTTATTTTTATATATAAGTAATTCTTTGGCTATTGCTGAAATTAATCATGATTATGAAAAAACTAATAGAACTATTCATAACTTTAATGATGCGATTGATCAAAATTTCTTAAAACCAACATCGGAAGTATATGGAATACTTCCAAATTTCGTTGAAACAGGCATTTCAAATGCAATTTCAAATATTAACGAACCGTCTAATATTTTAAATTACTTATCACAAGGAAATATTTCCTCTGGAGCTTACTCATTGGGTAGATTTTTAGTAAATTCAACTATTGGCTTAGTTGGTTTGTTTGATGTTGCAAGCAACATAGGATTTGAAAAAAATGCTACTGATTTTGGTAAAACTCTTGAAGCATGGGGTATTGGGGAAGGACAATTTTTGGTAGTACCTTTTCTTGGACCAAGAACCTCAAGACACTTTTTTGGAACAATAGTTGACATTGCTTTGAACCCAGTAAGATATGCTTTAAAAGATGAGGATACAATTGTAAGCTTTTCACCATCTATTATTTATGCTTTGTCAGAAAGATCTCGTAATGGAGATACGATTGACAATTTAAGAGAAACTTCAATAGATTATTACTCAACCTTAAAGTCAATTTATTTACAAAGTAGAGAAATAAGCATTGTTGATAATTTCAAAGAAGATCAAGATATTTTTGAAAGTGATTTAGATGAATTTTTTGAGGGTGAAGATGACGGGAAATAAAATTGTAATCAATACATCAATATTAGTTTTTACTCTTATTTTTAATTTCAATTTACTCTTTGCAAATAATAATGAAGCATCTTTATGGGTTGAAAATATTGGTAAAAATACATTATCAATCTTAGGAGAGCAAAGCATCACAAATGATAAAAAAGAAATTTTGCTTGAAGAAATTTTTGTCAAAAACTTAGATATTAGAAGAATATCACTTTTTGTTTTAGGCCCCTACAGAAAAGGTCTTGATAAAGAGAACTCTGGAGAATATTTTCAGTCAATTGAGAATTTTATTTCTGAAGTTTATGCAAAAAGACTTCTCTCATATCCTTCGGGAAATATTCAAATAATAAAGAGTGAGGATAAAGGAAAGAGAGGAAACATTGTATACTCGTCAATACAATTTAATGACAGGCCTAAACCTATATCTATTGATTGGTGGGTAATAAAAAATAGATATGGTATTAATAAAGTATTTGATATTAGAATATCTGGAATTTGGATGGCGCAAGAGCAAAGATCAACTTTTACAAGTTTTTTGAGTAAAAATGATGGAGATATTAAGAAACTTATAGAGAGATTAAACGTTCAATCACGTTAATTTATCGTGAGAATTTTTTATATTTAATCCTACTTGGTATTTCTGCGCTTTCACCATATCTTCTCTTATAATCAATAAGATAATCAGAATAATTTCCTTCAAACCACTCAAGATGACTGTTACCTTCAAAAGCAAGAATGTGAGTAGCCATTCTATCCAAAAACCATCTATCGTGGCTTATAATTAATGCGCTTCCAGAAAATTTTTCTAATGCATATTCTAATGCATGAAGAGTTTCTACATCTAAATCATTTGTTGGTTCATCTAAAAATAATAAGTTTGCACCAGATTTTAAAACTTTTGCCAAATGAACTCTGTTTCTCTCTCCACCAGAAAGTTGACCAATAACCTTTTGTTGATCTGTACCTTTGAAATTAAAAGCGCTAACATAAGCTCTAGAATTAATATTAGTTGAATTAACTTCAAGAATATCGTTACCTTCAGATATTTCCTCCCAAACTGTTTTTTTACTATTTAAACTATCCCTTGATTGATCGACGTAACCAAAGGATACAGTTTCGCCTATATTAACTTCACCATCATAAGATTTCTCTACACCAGTTAAGATATTAAATAACGTAGTTTTACCCGCACCATTTGCTCCAATTATCCCTACAATTCCTCCGGGAGGTAATCTAAAGCTAATATCTTCAATTAACAAATTATCATCATATGACTTTGAAAGACCCTTAACATCAATTACCATGTCTCCTAATCTAGGTGCCTTAGGAATAATTATTTGAGGCTCTCCATTATTTTCTTTAATTTCAGTATCTTTAAGGTCATTATAACTCTTAATTCTCGCTTTTGATTTAGCTTGCCTTGCTTTTGGTGATGATGAGATCCACTCAATTTCACTTTTCAGTCTTTTTAATCTGGAATTATCTTGCTTGCTTTCAAGTTCTATTCTTTTTTGTTTTTGACTTAACCAAGAAGTATAATTTCCTTCATACGGAATACCCTTACCCCTATCAAGCTCAAGTATCCATTCCGTAATATTATTTAAAAAATATCTATCATGAGTAATTAAAACAACAGTACCTTGATAATTTTTTAAATAACTTTCTAACCATGCAACAGTCTCTGCATCTAGATGATTGGTTGGTTCATCTAATAGAAGAATATCTGGATGTTTTAATAACAATTGACAAATTGCTACTCTTCTTTTTTCACCACCAGATAGATTTGAAACACTTTTATTAGAGTCAGGGCATCTTAGCGCTTCTAACGCTTGATTAATTTTAGAGTCTAAATCCCACAAATCTTTACTTTCAATTTGATTTTGAAGTTCTGCAAGTTCTTCTGCATTTTCATCAGAGTAATTAACAGCTAATTCATTGTATCTGTCCAAGAGATCTTTTTGATCATTTAATCCAAGTGTAACATTCTCATAAACGTTTAACTTATCGTCAAGAACTGGCTCTTGAGGTAAATAACCTACAGATATTCCTTCAGCAGCCCAAGCTTCTCCTGTATAATCTTTTTCAATACCAGCCATAATTTTTAAAAAAGTTGATTTGCCTGCACCATTAACTCCCACAATACCTATCTTTGCATTTGGTAAAAAAGATAAATTAATATTAGAAAATAATTCCTTACCACCAGGCCAGGATTTTGATAATTGATCAATTACAAATGTATACTGATAATTTGCCATAGTTTCTCTTTATAATTGGTGGGCCCGGCAGGATTCGAACCTGCGACCAAACCGTTATGAGCGGTTTGCTCTAACCAACTGAGCTACGGGCCCGTTAAATATTTAACTATCAAGAAAACTTCTAAGTTTTTTTGATCTAGTTGGATGTTTTAATTTTCTTAAAGCTTTTGCTTCTATTTGTCTTATTCTCTCTCTAGTAACAGAAAATTGTTGACCAACCTCTTCTAAAGTATGATCTGTATTCATCCCAATACCAAACCGCATCCTAAGAACCCTCTCCTCTCTTGGAGTTAACATTGCTAAGACTTTAGTTGTAGTCTCCCTAAGATTTGACTGAACAGCCGCATCAACAGGCAGTAAAACATTTTTATCTTCAATAAAGTCACCTAAATAACTATCCTCTTCATCACCTATTGGTGTTTCCAGTGAAATAGGTTCTTTAGCAATTTTTAAGACTTTACGAACTTTATCAAGTGGCATTTTTAGTTTTTCTGATAGTTCCTCGGGCGTTGGCTCTCTTCCAATTTCATGAAGAAGCTGCCTAGAAGTCCTAACAAGCTTATTAATGGTCTCAATCATATGAACAGGAATTCTTATAGTTCTTGCCTGGTCAGCAATTGATCTCGTAATAGCTTGTCTTATCCACCAAGTGGCATAAGTAGAAAATTTATAGCCCCTTCTATATTCAAATTTATCTACGGCCTTCATTAAGCCAATATTACCCTCTTGAATAAGATCTAAAAACTGTAGACCTCTATTAGTATATTTTTTTGCTATAGAAATAACCAACCTTAAGTTAGCTTCTACCATTTCTTTTTTTGCAACAGCAGCCTCTCTCTCACCTTTTTGGACCTTAAGTACAATTTTTCTAAAGTCTCCGATTTCAAGGCCGGTTTCTTCAGACAATTCAGTTATTTCGGAAAGTAAAGTTTTTATATCTTTTCTATTTGATTGAACAAATTCTTTCCAACCCTTTCTCTTTAGACGAACAATTCTTCCAACCCAACCAGTATCTAATTCATTCCCATAATATTCTTCTAAAAAATCTTCTCTATCAACTCCTGCTGAACTTGCCATTCTCCATAAAGATAATTCAGAGCTAACTAATCGCTTATTGATGTCATATAAATGATCTAATAAAGATTCTATTCTGTTATTATTAAGAGATAATCCCTTCATAAGTTCCTTAAGCTCAAAAGTGTATTCATCATATTTTTTTATTTGGCTATCGCTTAAATCAGAGTTTTTAGCTTTTAGTGAATTTCTTTTGTCTTGTAGTGCCCTTAATTTTTTATATTTTACTGATATTTCATCAAAAATTAAAAAAACTTCTGGCTTTAAATCAGCCTCCATTGCAGCTAACGAGACATTGTTCTCATATTCGTTATAATCATCATTATCACTATCATCAGATGATTCATTTTCTTCATCTTTTTTATCATCAAGATCAGTATCAATTTTATTTTTAGTAATTTTTTTATTTTTCGCATCTGGTCCAATATATGATGCCTCAAGATCTATAATATCCCTCAAAAGAACTTGGCCTTCATTTAACTCATCACGCCAAATAATAATAGCTTGAAATGTTAAGGGACTCTCACATAAGCCCTCAATCATAGCCTCTTTACCTGCCTCAATGCGTTTTGCAATTGCAATTTCGCCTTCTCTGGACAGAAGATCAACGGTACCCATTTCTCTTAAGTACATCCTAACTGGATCATCAGTTCTATCGGTAGATGTTTTCTTCTTGCCTTTTTCAGAATCAGATTTTGAGTCTGATTGAGACTCATCTTGATCATCAGCTTCAGCTTCAATAATTGATATTCCCATTTCTGAAATTAAAGACATAAGGTCCTCAATTTGCTCCGAGGTATATTTTTCAGCATTAATAACTTTATTTATGTCTTTATAATTTACAAATCCCTCAGATTTTGCATTTTTAAGCAGCTTTTTAACTGCTGCATTAGACATATCAATAAGTGAGTCTTCTTGATTTTTATCTTCAACACTTTTTTTAGTTGATTTTTTTTTCGCCATATTTCTCAGTAATTAATTTTATTACCTGATCTTTTTTATCAATAAGGTCAATAAAACGTTTTTCATCCTCTTCATTTTTAATTTCATCTTTACTTGTCTCAATATCATTATTGAGACTCTTTATATGTTGATCATCCTTTAAAATTTCAAGCCAAATTTTTGATATTTGATCAAAATTATTCCCGTCTTTTTTTTGCCAAAATATATTTGCAAATCTTAAATCTTTTTCAAAAAAAGTTTGATGTTCTCTTTGAACAAATTCTTTTAACAGATCAATGTCAAGTTCGCTATAATCTTTTTTCACAAAGGCAAGAACATTATCCCTAATATCTCCTAATCGCAAATTTTCAATATAAAAAGACTCTAATATTTCAAAGTTTTTTTTAATTAATTCTGGGAAAATTAGTATTCCTGAAATAACTAAAGCTTCCAAATCAGAAGGTAGCTGGCCTCCTGAACCTAAAATACTATTTTTTATTTTCAAAGAATTCTTCAATTTTCCAGAATATTTTTCATAATTGCCAGGTTTAGATATTTTTCTTTCAGTTTTTTTTGTGTAAAAAAACTGATCAAGCATATCCTTAAAGAGCAAACCATAATGTTTTTTTATACTTTTATCGCTTATAAGATTTAGTTTTGTTCTAAGAAGGGTCTCAAAACCAGCCTTTCCCTCAGGAGTATCTATATTAGACTCTTGTAAACATAAATCCCAAACTATACTTGTTAAAGGTGAAGCTTTATTGACAAACTTTTTAAAACTTTCGATACCATAATTTTTAATGTAATCATCAGGATCAAGATTATTAGGGAGATTTATAAATCTTAATGTCTTATTTGGTTTTAATAATTTTAGCGCAATTTCTGTTGCTCTGAAGGATGCTTGTTTTCCAGCTTTATCTCCATCAAAACAAATTATGGGACTATTGGACTCTTTCCAAAGAATATTTAATTGTGTTTCAGTTATGGCTGTACCCAGTGGTGCTACTGCATTGCGAAAACCTTTTGATGCTAAACTAACAACATCCATATAACCTTCAACAACGATCAAATTATCATTATCTTGTAAATTTGGTTTTATTTTTGAAAAATTATACAACAGACTACCTTTGTGAAATACAGGCGTTTCTGGAGAATTAAGATATTTTGGTTGATCGTTATCATTTATTACTCGTCCACCAAAACCGACCACTCTATTCCTAATATCTCTAATTGGAAAAATAATTCTATTACGGAATCTGTCATAAAAATTATCATTTTTATTTTCATCTTTTATGGTCATACCGGCTAAAGTCATAATTTCATGAGAGATACCCTTTGAAAGCAAAAACTTTTCTAATTTATTTCCTTGAGGGGCATATCCTATTTCATAAGAATTTATTATTTCATTATCCAAATCTCTGTTTCTTAAATATTTAAGCGCCAGCAAATTATCATTATCAAAAATTTGAGATGAAAAAAATGATTTAGATATCTCCAAGGCTTCATATATTTTTTTACTTTTGTTAATTTTTTCTTCTTCTTCAGGTGAAAAAGTTCCTAACTTAACTCCAGCTTCATCAGCTAATTTCTCTACGGCCTCGGGAAAGCTTAAACCTCCTATTTCAACCAAAAAAGTAAAAATATCACCATGCTTATTAGTTGAGAAACAATGATAGAATTGCTTTTCGTCGTTTACAGTAAAGGAGGGTGTTCTCTCTTTAGTAAAAGGAGAGAGACCTATAAACTCTTTACCTCTTTTTTTTAGTTGTACTGTTTTCTCTACAACTTGAGATACGCTAATTTTATCTTTAATTTCATTTAAAGTTTCTGTTGAAAATTTCATTTATTGACTATTTAGTTTTTCCCTTACTATTGATGATGCTTTACCAAAATCCATTTGTCCTGAGTATTTCTCTTTGAGAACTGACATAACCTTACCCATATCCTTAATATTCAAGGAACTTGTGTCATTAATCGCTTGATCAATCAATTCATTAACTTCCTTATCATCAATTTGAGTAGGCATATATTTTTCAATGATTACAATTTCATCATTTTCTTTTTTTTCAAGGTCATTTCTATTGCTTTTGCTGTAAATTTCTGCTGATTCTCTTCTTTGTTTAATCATTTTTGACAATAATTGAATGATTGCATTATCGCTCAAAGAATTTTCAGAAGAGTCTTCATTGGATGAGCCTCTGTTACTTATTTCCATATTTTTTATTGATGAAGTAATCATTCTTAAGGTCGATATTTTAAGGGTATCTTTAGACTTCATAGCAATTTTAAGATCTTTTTTTATAGAATCTAATAACATAATTTACTCCAAAATAATTTTTAATATTGTATGACAGATTATTTTTTTTTTCTAATCAAACACAAAAAAATAAAAAAAAACAATTAATATAAAATGTTCACTTGACGTACGTTTATAGTATGAATATTTTTCGTCAATTTGAAATTAAAAAAAACGATTCGCTAAATCTTTTTAAGAGTATAATGTTTCGTTAGAGGTGCCAAAAATTATGAATTTAAGTACAGAAGTAAGCTTTTATTTAAATTCATTGTTCAAATTAAAAAAAATATTTCTTTTATCTTTAAAAAGGTATTTCGATGTCTGATTGGTCAAGCAAAAAACCAACTGGAGCCATAATTCTTGATGATGGAATTATGTTCAAAGGTTATGGTTGTGGTCTTGAGGGATCTGCAATAGGTGAGGTTTGTTTTAATACCGCTATGACAGGTTACCAAGAAATTATGACTGATCCTTCATATGCTTCACAAATAATAACCTTTACATTTCCTCATATTGGCAATGTTGGAACAAATCCTGAAGATATAGAAAGTAAAAATATTCCAAAAATCAAAGGAGCAATTTTTAATAGCCCTATTACCTCCCCATCCAATTGGCGTTCTAAAAAAAGTCTGAATCAATGGCTCATTGATAATAAGATTGTTGCTCTTTATGGAGTTGATACTAGATCAATTACAACACACATCAGAGAAAAGGGATTTATGAATGGTATTATAATTAACGACCAAAATGGATTTAATGATAATGACTACTTTAAGGACGAATTAAGTAAATGGGAGGGCATAGTTGGTCAGGATCTTGCAAAAATAGTCTCAACAAAAAAAATCTATAACTGGTCAGAAAAAGAAATAGATTTTTTAAGCAATGAAATAGAAACAATTAATAAGCATATTGTTATAATTGATTACGGCGTTAAGAATAATATTCTCAGATGCCTTGCATCAAGATTTAATAAATTGACAATAGTTCCTTGTGATACAAGTTCCGAAAAAATATTAAACTTAGACCCAGATGGAATATTTCTATCAAATGGACCAGGCGATCCATACGCAACAGGTAAATATTCTGTTCCAATAATAAAAGAATTACTAAATAAAAATATTCCAATTTTTGGAATTTGCCTTGGTCATCAAATTCTTGCACTGGCTCTAGGTGGAGAAACTTTTAAAATGCATCAAGGTCATCATGGAGCAAATCATCCAGTTAAAAATTTGAATAGCCAGAAAGTTGAGATTACATCAATGAATCATGGCTTTGCGGTAAAGTTCGAGTCTCTCAAAAAAAATATAGATGAAACTCACATAAGTTTATTTGATGGAAGTAACTCTGGGCTATCAATCAAAGATAGGCCAATTTTTTCAGTTCAACATCATCCAGAGGCATCACCTGGTCCTTATGATAGTTTTTATCTTTTTAATAAATTTCAAAACCTAGTGGGAAATAAATAAATTGCCAAAAAGAGATGACATAAAAAGTATACTAGTTGTTGGCGCAGGACCTATTGTTATTGGACAAGCATGTGAATTTGATTATTCTGGAACGCAAGCTTGTAAAGCTCTAAAAAGCGAGGGTTTTAAAATAATTTTAGTAAATTCTAATCCAGCAACAATAATGACAGATCCAGATGTTGCAGATAAAACATATATTGAACCCATAACCTCTGAAGTTTTAAAAAAAATAATTAAAAAAGAAAAGCCAGATGCCATTCTCCCTACAATGGGTGGTCAAACAGGATTAAATGTATCATTAGAAGTTTCTGACTCAGGTTTTTTAAAAGAAAATAATGTAGAACTTATTGGTGCTGATGAAGAAGCTATATCTAAAGCAGAAGATAGAAGCAAATTTAGAGAAGCAATGAGAAAAATTGGTCTTAAAACTCCAAAATCTTTTACCTCCCAGGACTTAAATGATTCTCTGACAAAATTAGATAAAATTGGATTACCTGTTATTATAAGACCCTCATTTACACTTGGTGGTACAGGAGGAGGAATTGCTACTACTATTGATGAATTTAAAGATATTGCCTCAAATGGAATTGAGAGCTCACCTACTAATGAAATTCTTGTCGAAGAGTCTGTTGCTGGCTGGAAAGAGTATGAAATGGAGGTCGTTAGGGATAAATCTGATAATTGTATAATTATATGCTCAATAGAAAATATTGATCCTATGGGTGTCCATACAGGTGACTCAATTACAGTTGCGCCAGCATTGACACTTACAGATAAAGAATATCAAAAAATGAGAGTAGCCTCTATTGATATTTTACGAGAGATAGGTGTGGATACTGGTGGATCAAATGTTCAATTTGCAATAAATCCAAAAAATGGTGATATGGTTGTTATTGAGATGAATCCTAGAGTTTCAAGGTCATCTGCTTTGGCCTCCAAAGCAACGGGTTTTCCAATTGCAAAAATTGCAGCATTGTTAGCAGTAGGATACACACTTGATGAATTAAAAAATGACATTACCAAAACAACTCCGGCATCTTTTGAACCAACTATTGATTACGTAGTTACTAAAATACCAAGATTTGCATTTGAAAAATTTCCTGGATCAGTACCTAATTTGTCTTCATCAATGAAATCGGTTGGTGAGGCAATGGCAATTGGAAAAAATTTTAAAGAGTCAGTTCAAAAAGCACTAAGATCACTAGAAACTGGATTAAATGGTTTTAGTTCTATAGCTAAAAGTAATGATATTGATAAAATTGAAAAAGAATTAAAAAAAACATCACCAGATAGACTTCTATATTTAGCAGACGCTCTAAGGGCCGGGATAAGCCCAGAAAGAGTTCATGAGTTAACATTTTACGACCCTTGGTTTATTGAACAAATAAATGAAATTATAGAAATAGAAAATCAATTAGTTATAAAAGGAATGCCAGAGGATAAAGAAAATATAATTTGGTTAAAAACGCTGGGATTCTCAGATAATAGATTAGCTGAACTCACTAATTGTAATGAGAATGATATTAGAAAACTTAGAGACAATTTTAATATAAAGCCTGTTTTTAAAAGGGTTGATACTTGCGCTGCAGAGTTTAAATCAGAAACTGCTTATATGTATTCCACTTATGGAGACTCAATATTTTCTGATACCTTATCTTGTGAATCAAAACCATCCAACAATGATAAAGTTATTATTATTGGCGGAGGACCCAACAGAATAGGACAGGGAATTGAGTTTGATTATTGTTGTGTTCATGCATCCTACGCACTTAAAGAAGCTGGTGTTGAGAGTATAATGGTAAATTGCAATCCTGAAACTGTATCTACAGATTATGACACTTCAGATAGATTATATTTCGAACCTTTAAATTTTGAAGATCTTATTGAAATTATTAATATAGAAAAATCATCAGGAAATTTATTAGGTATAATTGTTCAATTTGGTGGTCAAACACCTCTGAAGCTAGCTAAAGAACTGGAAAAAAATAATATAGAAGTTAAAATTTTAGGAACCTCTCAAGATGCAATTGATCTTGCAGAAGATAGGGATAGGTTTCAAAAATTAATATCAAATCTTAATATTTTACAGCCAAAAAATGGAATTGCGACAACCTATGATCAGGCAATAAATATTGTTAATGATATTGGTTATCCGGTTGTTATTAGACCATCATATGTATTGGGTGGTAGAGCAATGGAGATTGTTCACTCTGATGAACAATTAGAAAAATATATGAAAGAAGCTGTTGTAGTTTCAGGAGATAATCCTGTCTTAATAGATTCATACTTAAGAGATGCTATTGAAGTTGATATTGATGCTTTATGTGATGGTAATAATATTTATATTGCTGGGATTTTAGAACATATTGAAGAAGCTGGAGTTCATTCAGGGGACTCGGCTTGTTCAATACCGCCATTTTCATTAAAAAAAGAAATTTTAGAAGAGCTGGAGAAACAAGTTAAACTTCTAGCCAAAGGCTTAAATGTGATTGGTCTAATGAATACTCAATTTGCAATCAAAGATGATGAGATTTTTATTCTTGAAGTGAATCCAAGAGCCAGTCGAACTGTTCCTTTTATCGCTAAGGTCTTAGGTAAACCTCTTGCTAAAATAGCAACAAAAATAATGCTTGGAGATAAAATTAATACAATGGATTTAGAAAAAACAAATATAAATCATTTTGCCATTAAAGAGGCGGTTTTTCCTTTTAAGAGATTTACAGGCGTAGATACTATTCTTGGTCCAGAAATGAGATCAACTGGTGAGGTTATGGGAATTGATAAAGATTTTGGAATGGCTTTTGCAAAAAGTCAAATTGGAAGTGGTTCTAAAATTCCTACTGGGGGCTCTGTATTTGTTTCCGTAAAAGATAGTGATAAAGATAAGATTTTAATACCTGTTTCAGAACTTATTTCACTTGGCTTTCAAATTTATGCGACTGATGGAACAGCAGAATTTTTTAATAGAAATAATATTAAAGCAGAAAAAATTAATAAGGTTCTTCAGGGATCTCCACATATAGTAGAAATGATTAGTGAAAAGAAAATATCATTAGTTTTTAATACCACAGAAACACCTCAGGCTATAAAAGACTCTAAATCTATAAGAAGATCTGCTCTTGAGTCTGAAACTCCATATTACACTACAGTATCGGGAGCAAATGCAGCTGTAATGGCAATTAAAGCAATTAAAAATAATGAAATGACTGTTAAAACAATTCAATCCTTTGGTGAGTCATTAGATTAAAAACTCAATTATTCCCTTAAAAAAAAATAAATACTGGGTTAAACTTAATCATGAATAAAATTCCGTTAACACCTAATGGTAAAAATATAGTTGAGGAAGAGCTTAAAAATTGTAAAACTATTGAGCGACCAAGAATTATTGACTCAATTGCAGAAGCAAGAGCTCATGGAGACCTATCTGAAAATGCAGAATATCATGCAGCTAAGGAGGAGCAAAGTCATAATGAAACTAAAATTATGGAACTTGAGGATATTTTAAGCCGCGCTGAAGTAATTGATCCTTTGGATCTCTCTGGGGAGGAAGTAAAGTTTAGCGCAACTATATTAATAGTTGATGAAGAAACAGATATTGAGTCAAAATATCAGATTGTTGGGGAAATAGAGGCTGATTTTAATTCTGGAAAAATATCTATACAATCTCCTCTAGCTAAGGCATTAATTGGAAAAACTGTAGGTGACTCTGTAGAGGTTAATACTCCTGGAGGAGGAAAGTCATACGAAATACTAAAGGTTGAATTCACTTAGAGAATAAACTTTAAAATAAAATTTTTGAGTCTAAGTTAATTTTATTTTTTTTCACTTGTCCTCCTAAAATTTCAAGCACGGCAATGACATCATTTCTTGATTTAATTTTCTTAGTGCTTAGCGGTTCAAGATTCTCATGAATAGAGTCAATATCCCCTCCCTTCTTTATAAAAATTAGATCTAGAGAAATATAGGTATTTTTCATCCAAAAAACCGCTCTTTTTGGCTTCTTAAATAAAAATAACATACCTCTACCCTCATCTAACGATTTTCTGTACATCATGCCTTTTGCTTGTTGACTTTCAGTAATCATTACCTCCGCAACTATAGAGATCGAGGAAGAATCTTCATTTTGTATTACTACATTAGATATTTCATTCGATTGAGCGTTATTACTTAAAAACAATAATGTAAAAAATAAGAAGGAAATAATTTTCATTTTACTATATTAATTTTTTTTCTTTTAAAAAATTTATTAAAATTTCTTCATCAAATCTAATTCTTACTTTTGCTAATATAGAGCTTAAATAAAGCTTTTCTCTATAACTGTTTTTCTTTGACTCTTTTAATTTAATTAGATCTTTTTCAGTAGTTACAATTCTAAGATTTTTAAATTTTGAATATTCAAATATTTCTTTTGCATCCTCTTCGCTAATATTTTCATGGTCAGAAAATATAAAATGTTTATTAACTATAGCGCCCATATTCTTAAGCCCATGAGTAAATTTCTCAGGGTTTGATACCCCTGAAAAAGCAATAATTTCATCATCAATACCTTCATCTATATATGTTTCGTAATCTGCATTTATAACGATGCCCTTCCAAAGGTTTAAAACATTACTAATGGATTGATGATTTTGATCTATAGAGTTAATTAAAATAATTATATCAGTTTTTATAAGAGCAGAATCTAAACTCTCCCTCATGGGACCAAAAGGAATTAAAAGATTATTTCCAGTACCTTTAGATGTATCAATTATTACAATATTTAAATCTTTATGAATTGAAGGATCTTGTAGACCATCATCTAATATAACAAAATCAAAATGATTTTTATCTAGAACCTTTATGGCATCAACTCTATTTTTTGAAACAACAGTTAAACCGTCCTTTGCATGTATCAATGCTTCATCACCATAATCTATAGTGCTGTCAGTCTTATTTATAATTTTCGATGATTTCATTTTTCCACCATATCCTTTAGAAATCACTACTGTCCTTCTATCTTTACTTTCCAAAACTGATCTTAAATGTCTAACAAAAGGAGTTTTTCCCTGCCCACCAACAACAAAATTGCCAACACATATTACTGGCTTAGGTAGAAAAATTTTTTTAAATAATTTATTTCTCAAAAATATTAGTGTCTTTAAAGATATTCCAAAAGGGAGTGAGATTAATTTAATTAATATTGAAGGTTTATCAGTCCACCAAAATTTAGGTTCAATAATTTTCATTTAATATACCAATTAATTTTACCGATATTTTATCTGCAGCGCCTCTAATATTTTCAGAAAAATTTTTTGAATTTCTTGTCATACTTAAAATTTTCTCTTTATTCTTTAAAATAAATAAATCATCCATATCGTAAACTATTTTAACACCACCATTTTTTAAAAGTTGATTATATTCATCCTTAAAATTATAAAAATTAGGGCCGCTAAAAATTGCATTTTCAAAAAGCGCTGGCTCTATAGGATTATGACCACCAAAATTTCCGAAAGCACCTCCCATAATTACAGCACTAGATTTTTTATAAAAGTATCCTAATTCCCCAATACTATCTAAGAGAAAAATTTTTGTATTTTGATCTAAATAATCATTGCTTGACCTCAAAATAAACTCTTTATCGGCAAAGCCAGATTTCTTTATTATTTTGACTAAATCATTTCTTCTATCGGGGTGTCTTGGTGCTATGACTAAGAAAAGGTTTGGTAATTCAACTAGAAGAGATTTAAACTTATTTATAATTTCAACTTCTTCTCCCTCATGAGTAGACGCTGCAACTAAAAGGTTTTTTTCTTTAAGAAATTCGTCATATTTTCTTAAATCTTCAATATCATAGATTAATTTTTTAGAGTCATTTTTTAAATTTCCATAAACAAAAATATTTTTAGCTCCAAGTTTTTGAAGTTTAGTTTTACTGAATTCATCTTGGGCTATAATTATTGAAAAGAATGATAGTAAGTATTTGATGGTTTTAGGAAGTTTCAACCATTTTTTAAAGGTTTTATCGGTAATTCTTGCGTTAACTAAACAAAGAGGAATATTCTTTTTATTTGTTTCATTAAGTAAATTTGGCCATATTTCAGATTCTAAAAATATAGCTAAGTCAGGTTGCCAGAAGTTAAGAAAATTTAAACAAAATTTTTCATTATCCCAAGGAACATATTGATGTGTGAGATCATTAATTTTCTTTTTTACTATAATTTCTTTCGAAGTTTTTGTGCCAGTTGTAATTATAATATTAATTTTTGGAGATAATTCCTTTAATTTATCAATCAAAGGTAATGAAGATAGAGCCTCACCTATGCTTGCTGCATGAATCCATACTATCTTTCCCTTTGGTTTTTTATTTGAAGATAATCCTTTTCTCTCAGAGTACTTTCCTCTTTCCTCTTTATTTTTTAATAATCTATAGATGAAAAATAGATAAAATAAAGGTCTGATAATTTTGGTTACTAACTTATAAATTCTAAAAATAGTCATTTTTAATTATCAATATTATTTCTAGATTCTCTAGATATACTTTTTAATTGATCCTCCAATAGTAACCTTTTCTTTTCCATCTCTTTAGGTGATGCATTTAAATTTATCTCTATTGGATTACCCCAAACTATAGAACCTTTTCCAAAAGGAAAGTTTAAAGTAAAATTATCCCAATTATTAAATTCATAACGATTTGAAGTTGTTGCCGCTACTGGTATTATGGCTGCGCCAGATATTTTTGCTAAAGAGATTACACCCATTCCACAAATTTTTCCTGGTCCAGGCGGTTGATCTGCGGTAATTGCAACAGACGAACCAGACTTAAGAGTCTTTATCATAGAGCGCAAAGCCATTGCGCCTCCTTTCTCTTTTATACCTAATTTTTTTGGATTTCCTGCGCCTCGAATAAGCTGAATTTTGTATTTTAACAATACTGAGGCAATAAAGTTTCCATCGCCATGCCTTGAAACTAAAGCAAATAAATTTTGTTTACTATAATTCCATTGATCAGGAAGCATTAAACTCTGACCGTGCCAGTGAACCCAAATAAAAGGTTTCTTATTATTCCAAAATTTTTCTGGAATATCAGTATTATGCAATTTCCATTTATTTGTATAAAAAACAAATTTTAGATAAACAAAAAAAATAAATGCCAAAATATTTGTCATAATTGACTTACCCAACTTTATCTCCTGAAAATTGAGTTTTAAATAAGAAGGCATAGAGCCCATTTTTACTAACTAACTCATTATGGGTTCCTTCTTCTACAATCATTCCTTTATCAATGACATATATGACATCTACATTTTTAATAGTGGATAATCTATGAGCAACAATTAAAGCTGTCTTATCTTTCATTAATTTATTAAGAGCTTCCTGAACCTTTTTTTCTGACTCGCTATCAAGCGATGATGTAGCCTCATCCAATAAAAGAATTGGTGCATCTTTGATCATTGCTCTTGCAATTGCAATTCTTTGTTTTTGTCCACCTGATAACCTTACACCAGACTCACCAACTAATGTTTGGTAACGATCAGGAAGATCTTTTACAAAATCATCCACTAAGGATTCTTTACAAACCCTTGTAAAAGCTTCTTCTGAGATACCATCACACCCAAAAATTATATTTTCTCTTATTGAAATATCAAAAATAAGTGAGTCTTGAGAAACTAATGATGATGCACTTCTAACATTTGATAGTGATAGATCTCTTATATCTCTTCCATCAAGAAGAACACTTCCATCTGATACATCATAAAATCTTGGAACTAAATTTAAAAGACTTGTTTTTCCTGCACCCGAAGGACCAACTAACGCTGCAGTTTGCCCAGGTTTTATATCTAAAGAAATATCTTTTAGAATATCAACCTCTTTGTCATTACTATATGAAAAATTCACATTTGAAAATTTCAAAGACCCTTTAAATTTTTTAATATTTTTAGGATTTATCGGACTTACTATTCTAGGTTTATTATCTAAAATTGGAAATAATCTTTGTGAAGCAGCAATACCTTCCTGCAGCATCGCTTGTAAATTTGCAACGGCTTTTAATGGATCATAAAGCAAACCTGCAGCTGTAGTAAATGCCATAAAGCTACCAACACTCATTAAGCCATCTACAGATTTATTTCCTGCATAATAAATTATTCCAGCAATTGCAAATCCTGTTACTATTTCCATTATTGGTGCTGAAGCAGATCTTGCTTTAACTCCCTTCATAGACAAATTAACAACCTGATCAATTATAAGAGAAGCTTTTTTTGAATGAATTCCTTCTTTTCCAAAAGCCTTGATTATTCTCATACCCTTTAATGTTTCTGAAACTAAGGCTGATAATGTTCCAATCTCCTCAAGACTCATCCTTATAGCTTTTCTAAGCCTTCTACCTAACATTCTTAAACCAATTGCAGCAGGTGGTAGTACTAAAAAAAATATTGTTGCTAATGTTGCATCCACATAAAAGAGATATCCTATTAACCCCAAAACCATGAGAATATTTCTCGATAAATTGACAACCACAGATGACATTGTCTCTCTAAGTTTAGTAGTATCTGCAGTAAAACTAGAAATAAATCTAGCAGAGTGAATAGAGTTTATATATGACATATCAGATTTAAGAATTGATTTATATAAATCTTTTTGAAGAAGGCCTACAATCTTTTGACCAATATAGTTTACTGCAACATTTGCACCATAAGTTCCGATTGCCCTTATAAACATTATCAAAATTGCTATCAAAGGTAGAATAGTTAACATTTCTCGATTGGAATCTATAAAAATATCATCAATTACTCTTCTTATTAATTCTGGAAGCGCCGGGGTTGTCAATGCAACAATGGCATTACAAAAAAGAGCTATTAAAAGTAATTTAAAAGATCCGGAAGCATAATTCTTCCAAATTCTTTTTATAACTGTAAAAGTATAATATTTATTTTTTTCTTCCATTCATTCCCACTATATCAAATAATTTATAAACATTAGCACGCGGTTTAATTATCATAAAGATTGAATAGCATATTGCTTGTTTGTTAAATCATCATAGTTTATCTTGCTCTTTTTATTTGGTGAAATTATGTCAATAAAGTTATCTAGAAATTTAGAGAGAATTGCCCCTTCTGCAACTGTTGCAATGACACAGCTAGCTAGAGATTTAAAAAGTCAAGGCAAAGATGTAATAAGTTTATCTGCAGGTGAACCAGATTTTGATACTCCAGATAACATAAAAAAAGCTGCTATTGATGCCATCAATAGAGGTGAAACAAAATATACCGCCGTAGATGGAATTGATGAATTAAAAGAGGCAATAATAAAAAAATTTAAAAGGGATAATAATCTAAACTTTTTAAAAGAAAATATCTCAGTTGCACCAGGTGGCAAAACTATTATTTATAATGCTATGGTCGCTACTATTAATCCTGGTGATGAGGTAATTATACCTAAACCTTATTGGGTAAGCTATCCTGATATAGTAAAACTAGCTGGAGGTACTCCAGTTACCATTGAAACAACAATAGAAAATAATTTCAAGATTAGCGATGAAGATCTTGAAAGAAATATTACAAAAAATACTAAATGGATAATTCTTAATTCACCATCAAATCCAACTGGTGAAGTTTATACTCATAAAGAGCTTGAATCTATTGCTAATATTCTAAAAAAATATCCAAATATTTACATTTTGTCCGATGATATTTATGAGCATCTTTTGTATGAAAAGACAGAAAAATTTACAACTATTGGGGAAATTGACGATGAAATAAACTCCAGAACAATAACCATGAATGGAGTTTCTAAAGCCTATTCAATGACTGGCTGGAGGATAGGGTATTGTGGTGGACCTAAAAAAATTATCGATTCAATGCGAAAACTTCAGGGTCAATCAACATCAAACCCATCATCTATTAGTCAATGGGCTTCAGTAGAAGCCTTAAATGGCGATCAAAGCTTTTTAAAAGATTGGTTAGAGTCTTTTGAGATGAGGAGAAACAGGGTTTTTGAAATGATAAATTCAGCTGATGGACTTTCTTGTTTAAAGCCTAAAGGGGCTTTTTACATTTATCCTTCATGCGAGGGTATCATTGGAAAAAAACTTAAAGGCGGTGAACAAATTAAAAACGATGAAGATTTTGCAATGAATTTGTTAAAAAATAGATCTGTAGGGGTTGTTCATGGCTCTGCTTTTGGTCTATCGCCTTATTTTAGAATTTCATATGCCACATCTATAGAAAAGTTAGAAGAAGCCTGTAAAAGAATAATAGATTTCTGTGATGAATTAAAATGAAAAACGCTGACTCTTTTTTGAATGATGAAATAGGTCCTATACTAGAGCATCCAAAAAAAAATAATATAAAAACGGAAGCAGGTATACCTCTAAAATTAGTATCAGATTTTGATCCATCTGGAGATCAACCTGAGGCAATTAAAGAGTTGGTTGAAGGTATAAACAACAATGAAAGATCACAGGTTCTTCTTGGAGTAACGGGATCTGGTAAAACTTTCACAATGGCGAAGATAATTGAATTAACACAAAAACCCTCATTAATTCTTGCTCCAAATAAAACACTTGCAGCTCAGTTGTACTCAGAATTTAAAGAATTTTTTCCTGAAAATGCTGTTGAATATTTTGTTTCGTATTATGACTATTATCAACCTGAGGCATATGTTCCAAGAACGGATACTTTTATAGAGAAAGATGCAAGTATAAATGAGCACATTGATAGATTAAGACACTCAGCCACAAGATCCTTAATGGAGCGTGATGATGTTATTATTGTTTCTTCCGTTTCTTGTATTTACGGTATTGGATCGGTTGAAACCTATTCTTCAATGACACTTGCTATTGAGGTCAGTCAAATAATAGAGAGACAGGAACTTTTAACTAATTTAGTTTCTCTTCAATACAAAAGAAATGATACAAAATTTGTAAGAGGAACATTTAGAGTTAGAGGTGATGTAGTTGAAATTTGGCCAGCTCATTTAGAGGGTAGGGCTTGGAAAATTTCGTTATGGGGTAATGAGGTAGAAAAAATTAATGAATTTGATCCTCTTACCGGAGAAAAAATTAGAGAATTACAAAATATAAAAGTTTACGCAAATTCTCATTATGTAACACCAAGACCAACTCTTCAGCAGGCAGCACAAGAAATTAAAAAAGAGTTACTACTAAGACTTAAAGAGCTTGAAAAAGAAAATAAACTACTGGAAATGCAGAGATTAGAACAAAGAACAATTTTCGACTTAGAAATGATGGATGCAACTGGAAGCTGCGCAGGAATTGAAAACTATTCTCGTTACCTTACAGGAAGGAAACCTGGTGAACCACCTCCAACATTATTTGAGTATTTGCCTGAAGATTCAATTATTTTTGCAGATGAAAGTCATGTTACCATTCCACAATTAGGAGGAATGTATAAGGGTGACTTTAATAGAAAATCAACTCTTTCTGAACACGGATTTCGTTTACCCTCATGCAAAGATAATCGTCCATTAAAATTTGAAGAATGGGAGTTAATGAGACCAAAAAGTATTTTTGTTTCTGCTACCCCAGGCCCTTGGGAACTTGATCAATCTGGTGGTGTTTTCTCTGAACAAATAATTCGACCTACAGGCTTAATTGATCCAAAAAGTGAAATCCGTCCAGCATCCAGTCAAGTTGACGACTTAATATATGAATGTAAATTAATAGCAAAAAAGGGGCAAAGAGTCCTTGTTACAGTTTTAACAAAAAAAATGGCTGAAGATTTAACCGAATATATGAATGAGCAAAATATAAAAGTTCGTTATCTTCACTCTGATATTGATACCCTTGAGAGAATTGAAATCTTAAGAGATCTTAGAACAGGTGTTTTTGATGTATTGGTTGGAATCAATCTTCTTAGGGAAGGTTTAGATATACCTGAATGTTCACTAGTTGCAATTCTTGATGCCGATAAAGAGGGCTTTCTTAGATCAGAAACCTCTTTAATACAAACCATGGGAAGGGCAGCGAGGAATGTAGATGGTAAAGTAATTCTATATGCCGACAAAATAACTGGATCAATGGAAAGGGCTCTTAATGAGACAAAAAGAAGACGAAAAAAACAAAAAGAGTATAACAAGAAGAACAAAATAACTCCCTCAAGCATTAAAAATAATATCAAAGATATTCTAAGCAGTATTTATGAAAAAGATCATGTGCAAATTGAAGCACCTGATCACACTGAAAATGATTTATTTATTGGTAATAATCTTGAAAAACATATTAAATCATTAGAAGATAAAATGCTAAAATCTGCTGAGGATTTAAACTTTGAAGAAGCAGCTAAAATTAGAGATGAAATAAAGAGACTTAATGAAACCTCTCTAATATTTACTGAAAATCCTATGGCAAAACTCTAAGTTTAAGAAAAAGAAAATGAAACCAATTCACACAAAAAAATTAAAACCTGGTGTAGCACTTATAACAGGAGGAGCAAAAAGAATTGGTAAAAGCATTGCAAGAAATCTAGCAAGTGATGGTTGGAAAGTAGTAATCCACTACAATAAAAATAATATAGCTGCAAAAGAACTCAAAAGTGAAATTATTAAGAGTAAAGGCAGCGCAGAAATTATTAAGTGCGATTTAAATAATTATAATTCTGTTAAAAATTTAATTGAAAAATCTAACAAGAAATTTGGTAATCTATCATTATTGATCAATAATGCTTCAAAATTTGAAAATGATGACATTAAAAAACTTAGTATTGAATCATGGGATAGTCATAATAATATTAATTTAAAAGCACCTCTTTTTTTATCAAGAGACTTTAGTAAACAAATAAAAAAAAATGCGCCGGGTTTGATTATTAATATAATTGATCAAAGAATCTTTTTCCCCAATCCAGAATTTATTTCATATACATCTTCAAAACAATCTCTTATGTGGCTAACTCAAACATTAGCACAAGCTTTAAGCCCTCAAATTAGAGTATGTGCAATTGGTCCTGGACCAACTCTTAAAGGAGCAAGACAGTCAAAAAAAGATTTTGAAAATCAATCTCTCTCTACACCTCTAATGATAGGTTCAAATCCTGAGGAAATATATCAGGCTGTTAAGTTTATAGTTGATATGCCCTCCTTTACTGGACAAATGATTACTCTTGATGGCGGTGAACATTTGGACTGGATAAAAAAAGAAAATAAAAATTTCAAAGACTAGCAAAATAAAATAAGTTTCTATATTAAACAATGAGTTAGGTAATATTTTATAAAATATTTTACTTGTTAACAGCTAAAATTATTTAAAAGTAAAAAGGCTAATTAATTTAGAAAAAATAAATAAATTATAAAAAATAAATAAATTACTATTATAATTCAATAGTTTACAAAATATTAATAAATAAATTTAAAATTTCTATTACTTTAAATACTTTTATACTGATAACTAAGTTGTCAACATAGTTATCCACAGGCTGTTATTTAAATAATATTTCTAATATAATTAAAAAAAAGTCATGAAAAATAAAATTTTAGATAAAAGTAAAATTTCCGGAAGAGAGATTCTTCAAAAAAAAATTAATGATATGCCTGAAAAACCAGGTGTTTATAGAATGATTGATAATAAAAAAAATGTTCTATACGTCGGAAAAGCAAAGAACTTAAAGAAAAGACTTCTGAGCTATACAAGGCCAACTGGTAATAATAATCGCATTACAAAAATGATAAGTCTTATAAAAAATGTTGAAATTACAATTACAGAAACAGAAATGGATGCACTCCTTCTTGAGCTTAATTTAATCAAAGAAAAAAAACCAAGATACAATATAATGCTGAGAGATGATAAAACCTTTCCATATATTTTTATCTCCTCGGAACATGATTTTCCAAAACTAGAAAAGCATCGAGGCTCAAGAAGTAGACCCGGTCACTATTACGGCCCTTTTGCAAATCCTGGAGCAGTTAATAGTACGCTAAATACTCTTCAAAAAGTATTCCTTCTTCGTTCTTGTAGCGATAGAGAGGTGGAAGCCGGAAATAGACCATGCCTAAATTATCATTTAAAACGTTGTTCTGGTCCGTGCGGAGGTAAAATTAGTAAGGAGGATTATAAAGAATTAGTTAATGATGTAAGGAAATTTTTTAGCGGTAAATCAACTGCAATTCAAAAAAAACTCTCCAATAAAATGCAAAATGCTTCGAAAAATAAAGAATATGAAATTGCTGCTCAATATAGAGATAGAATAAGTGCATTATCTAATATGAGTAAATCAGATACTATTAACCCTCAATTTTTAGAAGAAGCTGATATTTTTGCTGTAAATAAGATTAATGATAAATCATGTGTCCAAGTATTTTTCTTTAGATCATGGCGAAACCTTGGAAATAAGGCTTATTTTCCAATTCATACAAATGATGTTGTTGAAAAAGATATTCTTCAGTCATTTATTCCACAATTTTATCAAAATAAACCAATTCCAAAATTAATATTGATAAGTCATGATTTTGATGAGAAAAAACTCCTCTCCGAAACTTTTTCAAAAAAAGAAAAAAGAAAAATAAAAATTATCAAACCCCAGAAAGGTGAAAGACAAAAAATAATTAATCATGCTTTAGAAAATTCAAAAAATGCTCTTCAAAGATATCAAAATAATTTACTAAGTAATAAGAAAAACCTTTTGTTACTGCAAAAAGCTTTTCAATTAGATAAAGTTCCAAAAAGAATTGAAATATATGATAATAGCCATATTCAAGGCTCTTATGCAGTTGGAGCTATGGTCGTAGCTACAGAGGAGGGTCTAGATAAAGGCGAATATAGGAAATTTAACATAAAAAGCGCAAAAACAAATGATGACTTTGCAATGATGAATGAAGTGATAGAAAGAAGGTTTAAAAAAATCAGCAAAAGTCAATCATTCGATCGATCAAAATACCCTGATATTATTCTTATAGATGGAGGAAGGGGTCAATATACCTCAACGAAAAAAGCACTTGATAAGTTAGAAATAACTGATGTTAAAATCATTTCAATTGCAAAAGGAGAAAAAAGAAATGCTGGAAGAGAAAAATTTTATACAAACAAAAATAAGCCATATTTATTTAAACCTAATGATCCAATGCTTTTTTATCTTCAAAGGCTTCGTGATGAAGCTCACAGATTTGCAATCGGAACCCATAAAGCCAAAAGAAAGAGAGAATTTACAAAAAATCCCCTTGATGAGATACCTGGAATTGGATTAAAAAGAAAGAAAGCTTTGCTTAATTTTTTTGGATCAGCCAGAGCAATTAGTCAAGCAAGGACCGAAGAATTAACCGCTGTAGACGGAGTCTCATTAAGTATAGCCAATAGGATCTTTAATTGGTTTAACGAATAAATTTAAAGTTGGAAAAATGCCAAATTTTTTAACACTAACAAGAATTCTTCTTTCGATAATAATTACATCTCTAATTATTATTTTTCCGAATAAATTTTCTTATTTAGCTAGTTTTATTCTTTTTTGTTTAGCTGGTTTTACTGATTTTTTTGATGGTTGGTATGCAAGAAAAAATAATGAGGTAAGTGAATTAGGAAAAATGCTTGATCCCATTGCTGATAAAATCTTGGTTATTTCAATATTAATAGCACTTATAAAAAATTCTATTCTTACTGGTTTAAATATATTACCAGCGCTAATCATCATTTATCGAGAAGTTTTTATTTCTGGTTTAAGAGAATATTTAGGCAATAAATCAGTTAAAGTTGACGTTACAAAACAATCAAAATGGAAAACATCAATACAATTTATTTCTATTTCTGGTTTTATTCTTTTCCCAGTAATTGAAAATAATGCTTTTTATTTATATCTATTAATTTCAATTTTATTTTGGTTATCGGCAATAATGTCATTAAGTACAGGGTTTAATTATTTCAGATTAGCTTCAGGTTTTCTAAAAAAAATAAAATGAAAATTATTTTTTTTGCAAAAATAAGAGAGTTAATAGGAAAAGAAGAGGAAAATATTACTCTTCCTGAAAATGTAGTAACAATAAATGATATGGTGTCATTTCTAAAAGAATATAATAAAATTTATTATAACGTTTTTGAAAATTATGATTTTTTTATTGCTTGTGATGAAGAGCTGGTAGATATGGACTATAAGATATCCAACACTAAAGAAATTGCAATTTTTCCTCCAGTTACAGGTGGGTAATGATCGATATAAGAATACAATCCAGTGATTTTAATTTTGAAAAAGAGATAAAAAAATTTCAAAAAAATAAAATAGATGGAGCTGTTGTTTGTTTTCTTGGTTCTGTAAGAGATCTTAATTCAGAAGAAGAATTAAAAAAATTAGAAATTGAATATTATCCAAAAATGGCAAAAAAAGTTTTAAATGAAACAGTAAAAAAAGCCTTTGATAAATGGAAGCTTAGTCAATGTTTAATTATTCATAGATTTGGAAAATTAAATGTCAATGAACCAATTGTTCTCATTATAACTCAAACCAAGCATAGAAAAGATGCTTTTAGAGCAAATGAATATATTATTGATTTTTTAAAAATAAATGCTCCATTTTGGAAAAAAGAGCATACTAATAAGGATTCCTATTGGGTTGAACAGAATAAAAAAGATCTAGACATAAGTATTTAATCACCAGACCAATTATTAACAAGGTCAATGTAAGATGAAGAAATTTTTTTAATTTCATCTCCAACGATAAATTCTTGATCGTCTATAGCGCAAACTGGCGTAACTTCAGCAGCTGTTCCAGTTATGAAGCATTGCTTAAAGTTTTTTAAATCCTTCATGAATATAGCTCTTTCAACTATTTTAAATCCATGATCTTTCGCTATTTCTATTACTGTCCTTCTTGTAATACCGTCTAAAAAACAATCGGGTATAGGGGTATGGATTTCATTGCCACTAATAAAAAAGATATTTGCTCCAGTTGTTTCTGCAATTTGATCTCTATAGTCAAGCATTAAAGCATCAGAAAAACCTCTAGACTCTGCTTTTTGTTTAGCAAGGGTGCATATCATATATAAACCTGCGGCTTTTGCTTTACACGGAATTGTTTCTGGAGAAGGTCTTTTCCATTCTGATAGTGTTACTTTAATACCCTCTAAAATTTCCTCTGGAGTAAAATATGAGGGCCACTCCCAAACTGCAATTGCACAATGCACTGGGGCATCAGGAGCAGAAACACCCATCTCAGAACCGCGCCAAACAATTGGTCTAATATAAGCATCCTCGAGATTATTTAACTTTATAGCTTCATATGAGGCGTCTATAATTTGATCAATTGAGTAAGGTATTTTTAAATCAAGCGCTTTGGCAGAACTAAAAAGTCTTTCAGTATGTTCTCTAACTTTAAAAATTTTTCCTGAATAAGATCTTTCACCCTCAAAGACAGAGCTTGCGTAATGTAGACCATGATTAAGAATATGAATGTTAGCATTCTTCCAATCGACGAATTCTCCATCAAACCAAATTAAACCATCGCGGTTTTCCATAGATTCAGCCAATTTATAATCTCCCAGTCCAAAAAAAAATTATCAATATACTAAAAATCGGTATCATTGAGATTTAAAGTAGTCAATATAATTGATAATAAAAAAATAAATAGAAATTTAAAATATTTTATAAATTATATTATTATACTATTAATAAATTATGAATAAGACAGACATTGATAAAAATAATCTTAAGAATCTTCTTGTTGTTGATGACGATGAGAGGATAAGGAAATTATTAAAAGAATATCTTGTTAATGAAGGTTTTATTATTTCAACAGCTGACTCGGCTATCACAGCAAATGAAAAAATGAAGATATTAGATTTCGATCTTATTATTTTAGATGTCATGATGCCTAATGTTGATGGATTTGAATTCACTAATCAAATAAGAGAAACATCCCAAACACCTATAATTTTATTAACTGCTAAATCTGAGATTGATTCCAAAATTGAAGGATTAGAAATAGGCGCAGATGATTATGTTACCAAACCGTTTAATCCAAAAGAACTTTTACTTAGAATAAATTCAATTTTAAAAAGATCAAATAACGATAAAATTTTAAATCCAGAAATTAATTTTGGTGAATTCACTTTAAATATTGAAACTAGGGATTTTACAAAATCTGGAAAAAGAGTTTACCTAACCGAACAAGAATTAAACCTATTAATATCATTAGCAAAAAGTCCAGGTGTTCCAATTAGTAGAGAGGAACTAGCAGGAATTGATGAACCAGGAAGAGCAATAGATGTAGGGATTAATAGGTTAAGAAAAAAAATTGAGGATGATCCAACCATGCCAATTTGGTTACAAACCGTTAGAGGAAAAGGTTATATATTAAGGCCTAATTCAAAATGAAAATTGACATACCCATGTTTAAAAAATTAAAAAAAATTTCACCTAATGGTCTATATACAAGATCATTAATCATAATAATTGCTCCAATAGTTGTTTTGCAAGCAATCTTAACTTTTGTTTTTTTGGAGCGACATTGGCAATTAGTAACTAAAAAATTATCCTCATCAGTTGTTTCTGAAATTGGAATGATTATTAAGATGCAAGAAAGTACTGAACTTGAAACAATTACCTCATACGCAAAAGAATTTTATGATATATCAATTAATCTTTATACTAATCAAGAAATATCAAGAGATAATAATATCCCAAGAACAATTGTTGAGAGAACTTTAGTCAAGGAAATTGAAGAAAGACTGGGAACAGAAACTTGGATTAAAGATTTTCCTCAAGAGAAAAAAGTTATTATAAAAATCCCAATAAACTCAAATGTAATTGAATTTTTGATACCTCGAAGAAATGTATATGCAACAAATAGTCATATTTTTTTAGTATGGATGGTCATATCCTCGATTCTAATTTTATCAATAGCGATACTATTTTTAAGACAACAAATTAAACCCATAGAAAAGCTTGCTAAAGCGGCTGAGTCATTTGGAATGGGTCGGAAAATTAAGAACTTTAAACCGTCCGGTGCTTCAGAGGTTAGAAAAGCTGCAGATGCATATATTAAAATGCAAGAGAGAATAGAAAAATTTATTGAACAAAGAACTCTAATGCTGGCAGGGGTAAGTCATGACCTGAGAACACCCCTTACCAGGATAAGACTCCAATTAGAAATGCTTTCAAAAAATAAGGAAAGTGAAGAATTACTTAAAGATGTTGATGAAATGCAATATATGCTAGAAACCTATTTAGATTTTTCACAAACAGTATCAAGCGAAGAAAATTCAATTGTTAATATTAATGAGATGATTGAAGAAATTACCGAGACAAGTAAAGAGAAAAATAAATCTATAATTTTTAAATCTTCAAGTGAAAATCATATTAATCATAAATGTAAATATATTGCTTTAAAAAGATGTATTATTAACCTTGTTAATAATGCAAAAGCTTATGGTGATGAAATCATTATCAGTCTCTCGGAAACAAATAGTAATATAAATATTTACATTGAAGATGATGGGCCTGGAATAAATGAAAAGGACTATGAAAAAGCTTTAAAACCATTTCAAAGACTTGACTCATCAAGAAATCAAAATATAGCAGGATCTGGCCTTGGACTTTCAATCTCTCAAGATATCATAAAAACGCTTAATGGAAATCTTAGCTTATCAAAAAGCATAATTGGTGGCCTAAAAGTTGAAATTCAACTTCCTAAGAATTTTTAATTACTTAATTCCTTACTCCTTTTAACTGCATTTTTAATAGCGCTTTTTAAAAGATTATAAAAATTTTTTTTAGAACCCTCAAGTATTTCAAAGGCTGCTTCTGTAGTTCCACCTTTAGATGTAACATTTTCTTTTAATTCATTAGCTGTTTTACTGGAGGACATCATTAAATCAGATGATCCTTTTGCTACAATTTTAGCTAATTTATTGGTATCAATCTCTTTTAATCCTATTTCTCTAGCAATAGAGCTCAAACACTCAGTTAGATAAAAATAATAAGCAGGACCTGAGCCTGATATGGCTGTTATAATATCAATATCATCCTCACTATTTATCCAAAAATATTCACCTATTTTAGAAAAAATATTTTCAGTTAGCAGTTTAAAATCATTATCGATAAAACTATTTCCATACAAAGCAGTAATACTACTGCCTTTAGAAGCAGCTAAATTTGGCATGGTCCTGATAATTGGATAGTTATTAAAATATTTTTCAAATGTTTTTATTTTTGTACCAGCTAAAATTGATATTATAGAAAAGTTTTTTCCATTAGAAATTAATGATATTTGTTCACATAAATCTCTCACAATTTGTGGCTTTATGGCAAAAATAACTATATCAAAATTAAAACTATTTATTTTTTCAATTGATGAATAATGATTGGTATTTTTAATTACCATATCTTTGTTGGTTTCGTTCAGGTTAGGCTCGATAACAGATATTTCTATATTAGGTAATTTTTCTGAGATTAATCCCTCTAATAAACTACCTCCCATTTTTCCTAGACCAATGATTAATAATTTTTGAGAGTTATTCATTGTCCTGTAATTTTAAGCCTCACCTTCAGTATTAAAAAGAACAGCCTCCAGCGCTTCATTTGAATTTTTACCTGCCCATAAAATATATTGAAAAGCTGGAAAAAATTGATCACAAGAAGATACTGCTCTAACCATGACATTATCTAACTGATCTTGGGAGATATTATCTCTATTAAATAAAGATGTATTTCTATACAGTACTATACCTTCATCAGCCCAAACATCAAAGTGTCCGAGCCACATTTGATTATTAATAGATGATACTAGTTCAAGAATTTTATCTTTGTGTCTATTTTCAAATTTTAAATCAAACCCGCATACGATATTAATACCTTCGAAATCATCAATCCATGTAACCGAAATTTGATAGTCTAACCATTTACCTTTAGCAAGTATTGATACTTCTGTTTCACTTCTTTCGTATGTCCAATCCCTTAAACTTGCGACAATTTCAACAGTATCAAGGGGATGTTCAAGAATTTGAATGTTTTTTACTAATGCCATTAATTACCACATATAGTAGTTTAAAAAATACATAATACTACAAATTGAAAAAAGATAATAGCCAATAATAATAAAAAATTTCAAATTAATGATTTAAATATGTATAAATTTTTATATGGAAAATTATATTTTAGATATTAATCCAATTGCCTTTTCTATAGGACCAATAGATGTTTATTGGTATGGTCTTGCATACATGACAGGAATGGTCCTAGGTCTTTTTTATGCTCTTAAAATAATTGAATTAAAAAAAGAAGTATGCAAATTATCAATTACAAAAAAAAATATTGATGGAGTCTTTATATGGATTGTTTTTGGTATCATTTTTGGAGCAAGATTAGGCTATATAATATTTTACAATTTTGATTTTTATCTTAATAACCCTCTATTGATTTTATCATTGTGGGAAGGTGGAATGTCTTTTCATGGAGGTGCGATTGGAGTAATTATAGCTATAATTTCTTATTCAAAATATAACAGAATTCCAGTATTAGAAACAGGAGATATTATTTGCTCGGTAGTGCCTATAGGGCTTTTCTTTGGAAGAATTGCTAACTTTGTTAATGGTGAATTATGGGGGAAAGAAACAAATATTTCTTGGGGGGTAATATTCCCAAACGCAGGAACTAATCCAAGACACCCTAGCCAATTATATGAGGCTGGTTTAGAAGGTTTAATTTTATTTATTATTTTATTAATATTGGTCCTTATTAATGGGCTCAAGAAAAAAGGATTAGTTAGCGGTACTTTTTTATTCTTTTATTCTTTTTCAAGGATAATTATAGAAAACTTTCGTGAGCCAGACACTCATATTGGATATATTTTTCCAAATATAACTATGGGAATGATATTGTCTTTACCCTTTTTAATCGCAGGTTTAATTTTAATTTTTCGTTCAATAAAATATGAATATTCTTAGAGAAAAAATACATAATATAATTATTGAGAATGGTCCTATATCAATAGCATCATTTATGGAGATATCTCTTAACGATAAAAAATATGGATATTATAGAAAAAAAATGCCTTTAGGATCACAAGGTGATTTTGTCACATCACCAGATATTTCACAAATTTTTGGTGAAATTATTGGTATCTGGATCTTAGATATTTGGTTAAAACTAAAAGAGCCAAGTAATTTTCAAATTGTCGACCTTGGCGGAGGAAGAGGTACCTTACTGAAAGATATAAATAGGGTTCTAAAAAACAAAGTAAGTAACTTTATTTTTATAGATATTAATGAGGAATTAATAAAACTACAGAAGAAAGCCTTAAGAGATGCATCTCACTTCGAAAAGATCAACGATATCCCAAAAATACCAACCATTTTTATTGGAAATGAATTCTTAGATGCATTTCCAGTTCATCAATTTATTAAAAAAGATAAATGTTGGAAAGAGGTATGTATAAACTCTAAAAATTACGAGTTATTTTTTTCTTATGAATCAACAAAACTCTCAAAAAAAATATCTTTAAGTAATTCTTCAAACTTTAGAGAGGGGTCTATTATAGAAATTAATTTTAAAACGAGAAAAATAATTAATAATATTTCTAATTTTATCAGAGAAAATTCTGGTGCAGCAATATTTTTTGACTACGGATACATGGATGGCTATGGAGACAGCTTTCAAGGGATTAAAGATAATAAGAAAACCAATCCACTAAGCGACCCCGGTTTAGTAGACCTAACGAGTCACGTAAATTTTAAAGATATTCGATTACAGGCTAAGAAAAATAATATTAATTTTTATGGACCTAATACACAAGGTTCATTTTTAGAGCAAATGGGTGCTATTCAAAGACTTGAATTTCTTGAAAAAAAAGCAACTAATCATCAAAAAAAAGAGTTAAGAATTGGCTTAAATAGATTAATGAGCGAGAGCGAAATGGGTAATTTATTTAAAGTAATTGCTCTTTCCTCCAAAAATTTCCCCTCGCTTGAGGGATTTACCTGTGGTACAACGAAAAATAAGGAATAGGCATCCAAATAAATGGGGTTATCATGAAGTTAGTAACTGGGAATTCAAATTTAAAATTAGCAAATTATATTAGCAAATATGTGGGTATTGATCTTTCTAATTGCGATGTAAAAAGATTTGCAGATAAAGAAATCTTCGTTGAAATGAAAGAAAATGTTCGAGGGGAAGATGTTTTTGTAATCCAATCAACATCCTATCCAGCAAACGATAATTTAATGGAATTATTAATTATAATTGATACCCTTCGACGAGCATCTGCAAAAAGAATTACAGCCGTTATACCTTACTTTGGCTATGCAAGACAAGATAGGAAGCCAGGACCAAGAACACCTATTACCTCAAAACTAGTTGCTAATATGATTGATAAAGCTGGTGCCAATAGAGTTTTAACAATGGATTTGCATGCTGGTCAAATTCAAGGTTTTTTTGATATTCCAACAGATAATCTATTTGCTGCACCAGTATTAGTTGAGGATATTAAGAGTAAATTAACCAATAACACACCAATAGTTATCTCTCCTGATGTTGGGGGAGTTGTTAGAGCAAGAATTATAGCTAAAAGGATTGGTGCAGATCTTGCAATAGTTGATAAAAGAAGAGAAAAAGCTGGAGAATCTGAAGTTATGAATATTATTGGTAATGTGAAAGGAAAAGAATGTTTTATGATTGATGATATAGTTGACTCTGCAGGTACTCTTTGCAATGCGTCTGATGCTCTCATCAGAGAGGGAGCAACAAAAGTATATTCTTACGTTACTCATGGAGTACTCTCAGGAAAAGCAGTTGAAAAAGTCAATAAATCCTCTTTAACAAAATTATTAATAACTGATACGATTGAAGAGTCAGATGCTGTAAATAAATCAAATAAAATTGATGTTATCTCAATTTCATCGCTTCTAGGTGAGGCAATTAAAAGAATATCTGATGAAAAATCTGTATCAAGTTTGTTCGATTAACTTGATTTGATTCCAAAGCAGGGTTATAACGCGCCACAGGAAAAATTTTAATTATCTTTTTGGAGAAAGAGGATGGCAGAAACCACCTTATTAAAAGCTGAAGAAAGAAACGAAACCGGTAAATCTTTAGCAAGAGCGATTAGAAAAAACGGACAAATACCTTGTATTATTTATGGTGATAAAAAGGATCCTTTGGCAGCAAGTCTTAATGCGATTGAAACCTTAAAATTATATAATTCAGGAAAAATGTTATCTCAATTGATAGATGTTGAAACATCAAAAGGTGAAAAATTTAAAGCTATTTCAAAAGACGTTCAATTACATCCAGTTAAAGGCAATATTATTCATGTCGATCTTCTTCGTCTTGGTGCTGATGCTAGAATTTCTGTAGAAGTTTCTGTTAGTTTCATAGCCGAGGAAGAATCACCGGGTTTAAGAGAAGGTGGTATCCTTAATGTTAGCCGGTATACTGTCGAACTAGATTGTCCAGCAACAAATATTCCAGAACTAGTAGAGGTAGATCTAACAGGGCTTGAAATTGGAGCTACAGTTCATTTATCTGATGTTAATCTTCCTGAGGGTATTGTTTCCGCTATTACTGACAGAGATATTACTATAGCTAGTATTGCCGCTCCTAAAAGTGAAGAGGAAATTGAAGCCCTTGATGCTGCAGAGTCTGAGGCTCCTGAAGCATTGGAAGGTGCTGAGGGTGATGAGGAAGCTGAAAGTACTGAGGAAACAAGTGTAGATGCAGCTGACTCAGAAGAAAAGGAATAATTAGAGACCTTGGCTTTATCAAACGATACAATTCTTTTTGTTGGACTTGGCAATCCAGGGGAAAAGCATAAAAATAACAGACATAATGTTGGTTTTATGGCCTTAGATTGTCTATCGACTTTTCATAAATTTGGAAGAAGTAGAACAAAGTTTTTAGGAAGAACCGCAATGGGTTCTCTTGAAGAAAGAAAGCTAATTTCTTTTAAACCTCAGACCTTTATGAATGAGTCAGGGAGAGCTGTAAGAGAAGCCTCAAATTTTTACAAGATTGGTCCTGATAGAATTATTGTTTTTCATGATGAACTTGATTTACCTTTCGGTCAGGTTAGAGTTAAGAAAGGCGGAGGTCATGCTGGTCACAATGGTCTAAAGTCTATAGATGAAAATATTGGAACAGATTATTTCCGTATAAGGATTGGAATTAGTCATCCCGGTGAAAAAGAAAAAGTTACTGGTCATGTTTTAGGAGATCTTTCAAAGGATGATGCTGAAACCCTTCAAAAAATATTAATATCTATTGCTGAAAATATTTCCACTCTTATTGAAGGTGATGAAAAAAAATTCCAGAAAAATATCCTTCAAATTAAAAAATAACTTATGGGTTTTCGTTGCGGAATAATTGGTTTACCAAATGTTGGAAAATCAACTTTATTTAATGCCCTTACGCGAACATCAGCTGCGCAAGCCGAGAATTATCCATTTTGTACTATTGAACCTAATATAGGTGAGGTAGATGTCCCTGACAAAAGATTAGAGGTTTTATCCAAAATAAGTAAATCTCAAAAGGTTTTACCTGCAAGATTAACTTTTGTTGATATTGCAGGACTTGTTGAAGGTGCGTCTAAAGGAGAAGGCCTTGGTAATCAATTTCTCTCAAATATAAAGGAGGTTGACGCTGTTGCTCATGTAGTAAGATGTTTTGAAGATGATAATATTACGCATGTAAATGGACAAATCGATCCAATAAGAGATATTGAAATCATTGAAACAGAACTTCTTCTTTCAGATATAGCTAACTTAGAAAAAAGAAAAACTTCATTAGAAAAAAAAATAAAAAGTAATGACAAAGAATCTAAAGAAAAATTAATTCTTATTGAAAAAATATTAGAAAAATTAAATAATAATATTATATTTGATTTTGAGTGTCTTGATAAAAAAAATAATAAATATTTTCAAGAATTCGCTCTTTTAACCGGCAAAAAAATGATCTATGTTTGTAATGTAGACGAAGAAAGTGCTCAATCAGGAAATCAATATTCAAAACAAATTGAAGAATATAGTGTTAGTAAAGATGTTAATGTAATAAAAATTTCTGCAAATATTGAAAGTCAAATTTCTGAATTAAGTGATGAGGATAAAGAAGAATACATTAAATCTCTAGGTTTAACTGAACCCGGTTTAAATACTTTAATTAATGAAGGCTACAACGCCTTAGATCTTATTACTTACTTTACTTCCGGACCCAAAGAAACCAGAGCATGGACTATACCTAAAAATACTCTAGCTCCAGTATCTGCTGGTAAAATTCATACTGACTTTGAGAAAGGATTTATTAGAGCTGAAACAATTAATTATAGTGAACTTATAAATTTCTCAAGTTACAATGAAGCTAAAGATGCCGGAAAAATTAGATTGGAAGGTAAAGAGTATGAAGTTAAAGATGGTGATATAATGAACTTTAGATTTAACAATTAACTAATGAACATCTCTGAATAGTTTGTTTACACTTAGATACATTAAAATAAGAAAAACAACTAAGAAACCCATTACCACAAAACCTAACTTTTTTCTTTCCTCCATAGTTGGTTCAGCTGCCCAAGTCAGAAAGTTAGTAACATCATAAGACATTTGATCAATAGTTGCTATTGTACCATCTTCGTATTCAACAGATTCATCATACAAAGGTTGATACATAGCTATAGCTCCTCCTGGAAACCATGGATTATAGCTCAAATCACCAATATCCTTATCTTCAGGAATTTCTTCTTCATAACCGTTTAACAAAGAATAGAGATAATTATATCCATCAACTCGAGCTTTAACTATTAATGACAAATCAGGAGGATATGCACCATTATTTGCAGCTTTTGCTTCATCTTTATTACCGTATGGTTGTGGAAAACGATCCGTTAATACCATTGATCTTTCAATAGGTTCTCCATATTCATTAGTTCCATCAATAATAGAATAGCCAGAAGCAATGGCTTTAACTTTTTCAACAGAGAATTCTGGACCACCCGGTTGAGATAAATTTCGAAAAGATAATTGTTTCATTCCGTGACATGCAGAACAAACTTCTGAATAAACTTGATATCCTCTTTTTAAACTCTCTTTATCGAATTTACCAAAAGGTCCCTCAAACGAGAAGCCAGGTTTCTGATTCTTAAATGTCGTTCCTTCGGCAGCATTTACACTTCCACTAATTGAAATAAGAAAGAGAAGTAAAACAAAATTATTTTTAAAAATATTTTTAAAAATATTCATATTAAATGCCTATTTACTGTCCATAGCATAAGATGGAGTACCTGAAGCCACACCACCACCACTGTCATAAACAGTATTGTTAAGTGCAGGGTTTGATATACCAATTGGCATAGGTAATGGTTTTTCAATTCGACTTAAAACCGGCATTATTACTAAGAAAAAAGCAAAATAGTATATTGTACTTACTCTGGATAGAAACAGATATATACCCTCAGGGGCTTTTGCACCTAAATAACCAAGAAGAAGACAAGAAATTACAAACAAAATAAAAAATATTTTATACAGTGGTCTGTAACGAGCTGATTTAACTTTCATGGTATCTAGCCATGGCAAAAAGAATAAAACAACAATTGAGCCAAACATCAACAAAACCCCCATTAGTTTATCTGGGACAGCACGCAAAATTGCATAAAAAGGAAGCAAATACCATTCAGGAACAATGTGTGCTGGTGTTAGCATAGGATCGGCTTCGATATAATTGTCTGGGTGACCTAAAATATTAGGATTATAAAAAATGAAATAACAAAACATTAATAAAAATACAATATAAGCAAAAAGATCTTTTACAGTATAATAAGGATGAAAGGAGATTGTATCTTTACTGTCTTTAACCTCAATTCCTGTAGGATTATTATTTCCTGTAACATGCAATGCCCATATATGTAGAATAACAACTCCAAAGATTACAAATGGAAGTAAATAGTGCAGACTAAAGAAACGATTTAAAGTAGGATTATCAACACTATATCCTCCTAATAAGAGTGTTAACACTGGTTCACCTATTATCGGAATAGTTGCAACGAGATTTGTGATAACTGTTGCTCCCCAAAAGCTCATTTGACCCCAAGGAAGAACATATCCCATAAAACCTGTGATTATCATTAACAAGAAAATAACCACACCTAAAATCCAAATAATTTCTCTCGGCTCTTTGTAAGAACCGTAATATAAACCTCTAAACATGTGAATAAAAACAGCCAAAAAGAACATTGATGCACCATTTGAATGTGTATATCTTATTAGCCAGCCATAATTAACATCGCGCATAATATGCTCAATGCTGTCAAAAGCTAATGTTGTATTAGGTACATAGTGCATTGCCAAGACTATGCCTGTAATAATTTGAGTAACTAGACACATCGTCAGAATAAAACCAAAAGTATAAAAATAATTTAAATTTTTAGGTGTTGGAAAACTTAAGAGATTTTCATCCGCAAATCGCATTAATGGAAGCCTTTTATCTAACCATTTAGAAAAGCCATTTTTAGGTGTGTATTGATAGTCATGATTCATTTTTATCATCCAATCTTAATAATATTTTCATTAACAAACTCATAAGGAGGAACTTCAAGATTTGTTGGCGCAGGCCCCTTTCTTATTCGACCCGATATATCGTAATGAGATCCATGGCAAGGACAAAACCAACCACCAAAATCACCACTATCAGCAATAGGAATACATCCTAAATGGGTACATACACCAACAACGACCAACCATTCCTTGTTTTTAACCCTATCAAGATCTTTTTCAGGATGAGGCAGGTCTAAAGAGTCCTCTTTTTCAGCAATTTCTATTTCTTCTTTTGTTCGCCTTCTTATAAAAATAGGCTTTCCTCTCCAAGCTACTTTAAGAGATCCACCCTCTGGAATTGATGAAATATCTGCTTCAATACTAGAAAGGGCAGAAACAGAGGCGCTTGGATTTAATTGATCGATTAACGGCCAAGCCACACTTGCAGCTCCTGTAGCACCAAAAACAGCTGTAGTAATATAGAGAAAATCTCTTCTTGAGGGTTCTTGGTTTTCAGTAGTATCTGTCATTTTAATTACCAATAATGTTTAAAATATTTGATATATTTACTTGTTATTGTGTATGAAATATCTTTCTTAGAAAGTAAAGGAAATATTTGGTAATGCGACATAATAGTCCATCAAGAGATATTGTGGCTTTTCGTGTCAATAATTGCTTTTGATTTCTGCAATAATTCCTCTTTATTTAACGCAAAGTTTGAGTCTATCCATTCTTTTTCTATTTGTGAAAAAATCTCTCCAATAATAGGTCCCTCCTTCAACCCAAAACTCAATAAATCAGCAGCTTTTAGAGGAAAAATAGGTGAATTAAGTTTACTTATTTGACTAATAATAGATTTCCAATCTTTATTTTGTGTTTTATTGGCGCTCAAAACCCAGGATAAGACAGCTAAATCAATAAATAATTTTTTATCAATCGAGTATAAAATTCTTTTTATATCATTGTTTTTCATCTTATTATCAATTTTAAATTCTTGATTCGTTAAAAGTAATAACTTCTTCTTATCTTTTTTAGAAAAATTAAACATTCTCAAATCAAATAGATAATTTTTTTTAGTATTAAAAGCTAAAGAGATAAATCTTAAAGTTTGATCCGTTGTCATAGAATTTTTCTTTTCAATTGATAATAATTTTTTAAAAAATTTTGTTTCAACTTTTTTTTCAAATAAAATATCGAGAATTCCAATTTTCTTCATAATATTAATTACAAAATATGGATTTGTTGAATTTAAAATCTTAAAAAATTCATTGTGGATCCTCTCTGATGATAATTTTTTAATTTTACTTTTATTTTTAGCACAGGCCCTTATTGAATTATTAGATAATCTTAAATTATCATTTCCGTAAAAAGCATTAAATCTAAAAAATCTTAATATTCTTAGATAATCCTCATTTATTCTCTCATTAGGATCTCCTATAAAAACAACTTTTCTCTCTTTTAAGTGTTGAATGCCATTATATGGATCGTAAATATCTCCATTTTGTTTAAGATAAATTGAATTTATTGTGAAATCTCTTCTTGAGGAGTCTTTTTCCCAGCTATCAGAAAAAATGACTTCAGCATGTCTACCATCTGACGAAATATCTGATCTCAGTGTAGTTATTTCAAAGTTAAAATTTTTTGAAAAAACTGAAACAGTTCCATGATCAATACCTGTAGGAATAACTTTAATTGAGGCAGAATTTAAAATATTTATCACCTCGTAAGGTTCTAATTTAGTTGCAATATCAACATCATTTGTTTCAATACCAATTATAGAATCTCTTACACACCCCCCTACAAAACGTGTTGAGTCCTCTTTTTTATTTAAAAGAGATAAAATTTTCTTGCATATTTTATCTTGTAAAAATTTATATTGAATTTTATTAGTCATTTATTCAATAAAATGACCTTCTTTTAATTTTCCATTAATTACTTCAGGATGAATGTATTTTTTTTCAGTTGAAACATTATTAAAAATAGCTGAAGAAAATAAAACAATGGCCATTAGAGATAATCCAATTAAGAGAGACCAAAAAATTTTAAATTCAATAACTTTACCTTTAGACAAAAAAATCCAAAATAAATAAATGAGTAATGGTGATAAAAATATTGATAAATAATAAATAACTCTAATCAACTTCTTTTATCCTTTCATATAAATTTCTAATCATTCCAGCAGTTGCTCCCCATATACTATATCTTTGATAAGTTATAGTGTAAAAATTTCTTACTACACCCTTCCATTTTCCTGATTGCAACTGGTGATTTTTTTTATCCATAATAAATTCAAAAGGAACCTCAAATGTTTCTTCCACCTCATCCTCATTAATTTTGGGAATAAATTTAGGATTTACAAAACCAACGACAGGTAAAATTCTGTAACCTGTACCTGTTTCATAGGTATCTAAATATCCACATAATTTAAATTCTGAAGAATCTAGTCCAACCTCCTCTTTTGCCTCTCGAAAAGCTGCCTCAGTATAAGTTTCCCCGTCTTCAACCTTTCCTCCTGGAAAAGCTATTTGTCCAGAATGTTGTTCAAGGTTTGTGGATCGTTTTGTTAAGAATATATATGGTTTTTCTCTCTCTATTATACCAACCACAACTGATGCTGGTTTTAGATTAGATGGACTTATTCTGTCATTATATTTTTCAATTAGATCAAAATCGCTTTTTACACCTGGAGATTGTTTTAAATCTCCAACAGAGGGAGGATTTTTCTCAACAGCTAACTCTATAAGATCTTTATAATTAGTAACCATAATCAGAATTTTAGTTCACTAGATTTCATAAAAGGAAAAAAATATCCGCCTGACCAAATTCCAAAGTGTTTGTCATAATTATCTCCAATATTAACAAGATCATAAAATACAGATCTTGATATTTTTGCCTCGAGGTTGCTTCTTACCAAGATATAAGGAGATGGCTCTTTTGTATTTTTATCTATTTCAACTCTCAGTGGATAATCTTTTGAAGCTATAACAGTATCACCAGTATTTGTTGTGAATTTTAAAATTTTATTTTTGGCTGAACCCTTTACATCAACATCTACTGCAATAAAAGGCACATCTTCAACTTTAATTGCAATTTTTTCTACTGGGGTTACAAGAACATAACTACCATCTTTTTCTTTTCTTAAAATTCTTGCAAATAGATTTACTAATCTTTTTCTTCCGATTGGCGAGTCCATGTAATACCAAGTTCCATCACTTTTTATTTCCAAGCCTATTTCCCCACAGTGTTTTGGGTTCCATTTTTCTACAGGGGGGTAACCATTATGAAATTCTTTATTTGCAGATTCGGCATTTTTAATAATATTTTTTAAATCAACCATAAAAAAAATATACCTGATTTGTAAATATTGTTTTATAACAATTTAAAAAAATTTTAGGAGGATTATTATTATGGGTGTTCTTGATGGAAAAGTTGTTTTAATTACTGGCGCTGCAAATGGAATTGGAAAAGAAACTGCTCTTCTAGCTGCAAAAGAAGGTGCAAAACTTGTTATAAATGATTTAGGTGGTTCTGTAGCAGGAGATGATGAAGGAAACAAAGGTCCTATAGAACTTGTAAAAAAAGAAATTCTTGCCTCTGGTGGTCAAGTAGTTTCAAATAATGACTCTGTTACTGATAGAAAAGGAACAGACTATATGATTCAACAAGCACTTGATGAATATGGAGAACTTCACTCAATAATTAATCCTGCAGGAATTTTGAGAGATAAAATGTTTCATAAGATGGATGAAGAAGATTGGGACTCAGTTATATCTGTCCACTTAAAAGGTTCATTTAATGTTTGTAGGTCATCAATAAATTACTTTAGAGAGAAAGAAGAAGGAAATTTTGTATTATTTACATCAACAACAGGTCTTATTGGTAATATTGGACAAGCTAACTACGCAGCAGCAAAGCTTGGTATACATGGATTATCAAGAATAATTGCAATGGAAAATGAAATAAAAAATGTAAGATCAAATGTTATTGCTCCTTTTGCTTGGACAAGAATGATCGCAACTATTCCTATTAAAGATGAAGCCTCAAAACAAAGGGTTGAAAGAATGAAGAATGCTATGCGTCCTGATCAAGTGGCTCAAACCGCTGTAGCTTTAGCCGCCCCTGATTGTAAACTTTCAGGACAGATTTTATCAGTAAGGGGAAATGAAGTTGCTTTATTTAGTCAACCTAGACCGATAAAAAGTATTGCTGATGTTGAAGGATGGACACCTGAAAAACTTTTAAATTCGGCTTTTCCAGCATTTGATACTATAGCACCTGACTTAGGTGCAACTGTGAGTGTATTTCCATATGAGCCTTTTTAATACTAGGAATATAAAAAAATCATATAACTTAAATACCCAATTAATGAGATGGATCCATAAAACCTAGGGTTAGTGGATCCGTTTCTTAATAATATATAAACCCAAAAACTTGAGAGAATTAAAATAATTGTATCAATACCTGAAAAAGATTTTGAAAAAATAATTTGGCCGTTGATTAAAGCAGATAATCCTAAAACACCTAATATATTAAATATATTTGATCCTACAACATTTCCAATAGCAACACTTCCCTTTCCTCTAAAAAAAGAGGCAATTGTTACTGCCAACTCTGGAAGTGATGTACCTATTGCAGCAAGACTAATACCAATAATTGCTTCAGGAATATCTAAGATTTCAGAAATATAAATTAGCCCCTCTATAAAAATTTCTGAACCGTAAATTATTGCAATAAATCCGATTATAAGATTTAAAACTACTGATCTTTGTCCTGAGTTATCATCGTCAAACTTATTATTTCGATTAAAAAACTTGTAAGAAATAAAGAGATAAACTGGCAATAAAATAATCATAATTATTGACCAAATGTTACTTATTAGACCGATCTGTAAAAAATAAGATAATAAAAGAGCACAAAGAATCATTACAAAAATATCTTTATTAGATATTGAATCTAACGATTTTTTCTTAGTAAGTACTAAAGATAAGCCTAAAATTAAAAGAATATTTATAATATTAGAACCAATAATAGATCCTACAGCAATATCAGCTTCATTTTTATTTAAAGCGCTAATTGTTACAAATAATTCAGGAAGAGAGGTTCCAAATCCAATAATAAAAATTCCTGTTATAAAAGCTGGAACTCTAAGTTTATTTGATAGAGCAACGGATCCTAAAACTAATCTATCACCACCAACTGCTAAGAGCAAAATACCTATTGGAAAAAGTAAAGCTTGATTAAACATATCTCTATTTAACAACCAAAAAAGTAATAGTCTATTTATTAAATATATGTAAAATTAAATAAAATGTATAAAAAATTGAAAAAATTCAAAAAAAACAAAAAAAACATAAAAAATTATTAAAATATGAGTATTTTTTAATAAATTTTGTGTACTTTTTAACAAAATATATCAATAATTTACAAAAAAATTGTAAAAAACCTTAAAAATATCGAAAAAATTTAATCAAAACACTTGACACTGAGGTAAACGATAACTACCTAAGGTGAAACTTGGGTTTTATTTAGGGATAAATCTAAGGTTTAGTTATTTTTTTTAAATTAAAGTGGAGAAAAAAAATGAAATTTCGTCCTTTACACGACCGTGTTTTAGTTGAACGCATTGATGAAGATGAAAAAACTGCTGGAGGTATAATTATACCTGATACAGCGAAGGAAAAACCATCAGAAGGTAAAGTTGTTGCTGTTGGTTCGGGAACAAAAGCTGAAGATGGTTCTGTTACACCTCTAGACGTAAAGTCAGGAGACAAAATATTATTTGGAAAATGGTCAGGAACAGAAGTGACTGTTGATGGCAAAGAATTACTGATTATGAAAGAGTCAGATGTTCTTGGTATTATTAGTTAACATTAGTCATTAATTGGAGGAATAAAATTATGGCAAAAGAAGTTATTTTTGGAGCAGATGCAAGAACAAAAATGCTCAATGGAGTAAATATCTTAGCAAATGCAGTAAAAGTTACATTAGGCCCAAAAGGTCGTAATGTTGTTATTGATAAATCATTTGGTGCACCTAGAATTACTAAAGATGGTGTTACTGTTGCTAAAGAAATTGAGCTAGAAGATAAATTCGAAAACATGGGTGCTCAGATGGTTAAAGAGGTAGCCTCTAAAACCAATGATGAAGCTGGGGATGGAACTACAACTGCGACGGTTTTAGCTCAAAGTATTGTTACTGAAGGTACAAAATTTGTTGCGGCCGGTATGAATCCTATGGATGTAAAGCGTGGTATTGATCAAGCTGTTCAAGTTGTTCTTGAAGATCTAAATAAAAGATCAAAAAAAGTTAAAACCAACGACGAAGTTGCTCAGGTGGGAACAATATCAGCAAATGGTGAAGCTGAAATTGGTGATATGATTGCTGAAGCAATGCAAAAAGTAGGTAATGAAGGAGTTATCACTGTTGAGGAAGCAAAAAGCCTGGACTCAGAACTGGAAGTTGTTGAAGGTATGCAATTTGATAGGGGTTATTTGTCACCTTATTTCATAACCAATGCAGATAAAATGATTACAGAGCAAGAGGATCCACTTATCCTTTTACATGAATCCAAATTATCAAGTCTTCAATCAATGTTACCAATTCTAGAATCTGTAGCTCAATCAAGTAGGCCATTATTAATAATTGCTGAGGATATTGAAGGTGAAGCATTAGCCACTCTTGTTGTTAACAGACTAAGAGGTGGATTGAAAGTTGCAGCCGTAAAAGCTCCTGGTTTTGGCGATAGAAGAAAAGCTATGCTTGAGGATATTGCTATTTTAACTGGTGGACAGGTAATCTCAGAAGATCTTGGTATTAAGCTTGAAAATGTTACATTAGATATGCTTGGTACTGCTAAAAGAGTTTCAATTACAAAAGATGACACAACAATTGTTGATGGTTCAGGTAAGAAAAAAGACATTGAAGCAAGAGTAAGTCAAATAAGAAGACAAATTGAAGAAACAACATCTGATTATGATAAAGAAAAACTTCAA
>CACOFZ010000010.1 GCA_902626605.1 uncultured PS1 clade bacterium | reverse complement strand
AGGTATTGCCAGTGGTGCTGCTATTACAATTAGAGGTGTCGCATCGCTTGAGAGCGATAAAAGTTACGAACCCTCAATCGGTGTTGTTATGGATGGAATGTTTCTAGGTACATCAAGCGGCGTTCTTCTTGATAATTTTGATATTGAAAGAATTGAGGTTCTTCGTGGGCCACAAGGAACATTGTTTGGTAAAAACACAACTGGTGGTATTTTAAATGTCATTCGTACACCTGTATCTCTTGATGAATTTGGTGTGGATGCAAGTCTTACACTCGGAGATTTTGGACGACAAGATCTTAAAACTGTTGTTCAAGTTCCTATTATTGAAGATCAGCTTGGTGTAAAAGTATTTGCTGCAAGTATTGAGCATGATGGTCATGTTTATAATTCAACACTTGAAACTGATGTTGGCGGTGATGATAAACTTAATTATGGCTTTACTCTTCTCTGGGAACCAAATGATCAATTAAGTTTCAAACTTCATCATGAAATTATGGAAGATAAAAGTGAACAAGGTGTTTATGTAAATAGAAACAGGGTAGGTGAACTAGCTTGTACTATTACTCAAATTGGTTTTACTCCTTACAATGGTTGTGAAAAGGATGCTAATGATGGCCCTGATTTAACTGAGTCAGATGGTACAAACTTTAGTGACAATGAATATGAATCAACTATCGTTACTATAAATTATGATACAGAAAATTTCTTATATACTTATATTTACTCTCTTAGAGATATGGATGAACAAAATATGCAGGACTTTGATGGATCAAGGGCTAATTTATTAAGAATGAATTTCTTTAACGATTGGGAACAAACAAGTCATGAATTCAGAGTAACTTCACAGTTTTCTGATAAATTCCAATTTATTGCTGGTGTTTATGACTGGGAAGCAGATTTTGCTCAAAGATGGAATGTGTATGATTTGTTCTATCAATTATCACGTTTAGGTGTTCCTCCATGGCCATTTGGAAGGAAAGGTGTGCCAGGATACTCTGATGTTGATGCATGGGAGTCAGATGTAGCAGGTAATAATGGACAAACTCAAGTTACAGAATCCATAGCTGTTTTTGCTTCAGTGGATTGGTTTGTAACCGATCAATGGACAATAACTGCTGGTTTCCGTTGGACTGAAGAAGAAAAAGATTTTGTTGGTGGTGCTTCAGCGCCTGGTTACTATCCTTTGAGGGGAGAACCATGGCCAGGAATATATAATCCTACATCATATTCAGCAAAATGGGACGAAACAACACCAAAAGTTGGTGTTAGATATCAACCTAATGATGATTTAATGTTCTATGGAAATTATAGTGAAGGTTTTAAAAGTGGTGGATTTTTTGCTCGTCAGGCAAACTATGATATTTATCCTGGTTATGAACCAGAATATGTTAAAAATTATGAGTTTGGTTGGAAGTCAACATTACAGGATGGAAGAGCTGTCTTTAATGGTGCTATTTTCAAATCTGAATATGATGATAAGCAAGAGTCAATTTTAATACCTGTTAATTTAGCTAATGTTGCAACTGTTATTCGTAATGCTGCATCCATGGAAATGACAGGTCTTGAGTTAGAATTAATGTATCAGGTTACCGAAGCTTGGGATCTTATGGTTACATATGGTTATCTTGAGGCTGAATACAAAGATTATCTTGCCGACCTTACAGGTGATGGAGTTATTACCGATAATTCTGGTTTAATTCCTCGTAATACTCCAGAAAATACTTTTGGTATAACAACTTCATACACCACTCAGATTGGTCAAGGTGAATTAAAAGGAAGAATTTCTTATCGTTTCAGAGATGAAATGAACTCTGATTCTTCAAATAATCCTCTTGGTGACTTGGATAGTATTGAGAATGTAAATGCTACAATTAATTACTCCTTCAGTGATTACAGCATTACCCTATGGGGAAGAAACCTTACTGATGAAAGAGAGCAAAGATGGGCAACTATCGGCGGTTTAACTTCTCGAGGTTGGTGGAATGAACCACAAACTCTTGGAATTACTTTTGCAGCTTCATTTTAAGCTTGATAAGTAACTTAATTAAACGGCTCGAATATTAAATTATTCGGGCCGTTTTTTATTTCTTGATGTTTTGATATTTGAAAATATACTAGTTTTTATCTTATATAAAAGATTACTAAGAGGGTTTTATGAGTTCTGACATTTTTAATAATGATGATAATCAAGCTAAATGTCCAATGTCATTAGATGAGGTAGATCTTTTTGCCCCTGGAGCACAAAAACATTGGTATGACTCATATAAAATTCTTCATAATGAATCTCCAGTACACAGAATACCAGGGGAGGGAACTTCACCGGATACAGACGGTTTTATTTTATCAAAGTATGAAGATATTGCTTTTGTAGTTAGAGATATTCTTAGATTTCCGCCTCCTGTGATGAAGAGTTCTGATCTTGAAAAAGCAGGTGTAAGTGGTTTTAATTCTGAAGGTGAAGAAAAAGGTGAAGAAAAAGAAACTAAAAAAATACTTCCTGCTAGTACTGTAGTAAGCAGACATGATCCAAATTTAATGAATGCTCTTCAGGTTTCTATAATGAGCTTAAGACCTAATGAAGAGTTGTGGAAGGCTCACAAACGCCAGTTAACTGATCCCTGGGTTGGAACAGGTGCAGAGAGGCATGAAAAAATGATAACTCAATCTGCAAATGGTTTAATTGATAACTGGATTGATAAAAGAGAGGTTGAGTTTATCTCAGAGTTTGCTCGACCTTTACCACAAATAGTAATGGCAAATGTTATTGGGTTTCCAATCTCAGATATACCCTCATTAAAAAAATGGGGCGATGCAATGGTTATGCCGTTTGTTTATGGACAGGGACATAGGAATTTACTTACTAAAGAGCAATCTGATGAACAGCAAATTCTTTTAAAAGAGTTTGGTGAATATGTAATTGATCAGTTAGAAGAAAAAAAGAAAAACCCAAAAGATGATATGTTATCTTTTTTAATAGACGTTAATTATGAACCATATGATAGAAAACTTACAGATACTGAAATTATAGGTGTAGCTTATGCAATGATAATTGGAGGGCTTGAAACAACTCAATATGCTATTTCAGAGCAGGCGCAAATCCTATGTAAAAATCCTGATCTTTTTAATGAATTGAAAAATGATAGAAGTAAAATAAGAGCCTTTGTTGAGGAGTCTCTGAGAGTTAGAGCACCTACTCAGGGTTTATCAACGAGAATGACAACTCAAGAAGAGGAATTTCAAGGTGTCAAAGTTCCTCCTGGGTCAATTTTACATTTAAGGTATGGTGCTGCAAATGTTGATGAGGAAGTTTTTGAATGTCCTCATCAAATTAATCTTAAACGCAAAGCATTAACTAGACATTTAACATTCTCTCAAGGTCATAGAACATGCCCAGGTAATGGTATTTCTCGACTAGAGCAAATCATAACTTGGAATTTAATTTTTGATAGAATCAAGGAAATAAGCTTTACACCTGAAACAAAATTTGAACACCAACCTGGAATTATGCTTGGAGCATTGGAGTTAAAATTGAATTTTTTAAAAGAAGATTAATAAATTATTATTTTGTCAATTAATGGGTTTTAGATCCGTAAAGATCGTCTAATGTCTCACCATAAATTTCAATAACTTTATGACGCCTGACTTTCATGGTAGGGGTTAGTAAACCATTGTCAGTTGAGAAAGGCTCTTTTGCAATAACAAATTTTCTAATTTTTTCAATTGAAGATAATCCTTCATTTGCTTTCTTAACCTCAGATGAAATAATTTCATTAATTTCTTCATCAGTTAGATTTTTTGTTTTCTCAACCTCAGGAACAATAACAGCAACTAGGTATGGACGCCTATCACCAATAACCATTGATTGAAAAATCGTCTCTTGGAAAGTCAGCGATGCTTCAGGTCTAGCTGGTGCAATATTATCTCCTCCAGAATTCACAATTAATTCTTTTTTTCTTCCAGTTATTGTTATGTAACCATCTTCAGAAATTGTTGCTATATCACCAGTATGAAGCCAACCATCAATAATTGCTTCATTAGTAGCTTTTTCGTCTTTCCAATAACCTTTCATTACACAGTTACCTTTAACAATTAACTCACCTTCGTCACTAAGTTTTGCTTCTACACCTTTTACAGCAGGACCAACTGTTTCAATTTTTATATTATCAGGTCTATTTGCGCTTATTAGAGGACTAGCCTCAGTTTGGCCATAGCCTTGAAGGATTTTTACACCTAAACCAATAAAAAAATCACCAATTTCAGGATTTAAAGCTGCTCCCCCTGATACAAAGGCCCTTAAACTACCTCCTAACTGCTTGTTAATTTTTTTTCTTATTAAGCTTGTGTATGTTTTGTATTCGATATTTTCTAGCAAATTTAAGCCATAATTATGTCTTTTGATACCTACTTTTACTGCTCTATCAAAAATAAATTTGATAATAGGGTTTTGGTTCTTCATTTGAATTTTTATTCTATCATGTATAACTTCAAAAATTCTTGGCACCGCCGTTGTTAGAGTTGGTGCAACCTCAAGTAAATTTTGTGAAAATTTTTCAGGACCCTCGCAAAAGTAAATTTGTGAACCAAGGTCAATCTGCAGGTATAAACCAGCTGTATGCTCATAAGAGTGAGACAATGGTATTAATGAGAGATATTTATTATCCTTTTTACCGATAATTTCTAGTAAATCTTCCGCTCCTTGTAAATTTGAAAAAATATTTTTGTGAGTTAGCATAACACCTTTAGGTCTTCCACCAGTACCAGATGTATATATAATACAAGAAACGTCATCGGGCTGTATTTGATTAAGGTAATCTAATGCGGTATCAATATTATTTTTTCCAAAATCACTTACTTCATTAAAATTAATAATTTTTAGATTATCTGGCTCAAAACCACTATAATTATCTAATGTTATCAATATCTTACATAGTTCTGTTCGAGTAGTTGCTAAGGCAACTCTATTAGCTAAAATATTATTGGAAGCTATAACAGCTTTAGCATCAGAATGCTCTAATATATAATGATGATCGTCTTCGGTATTAGTGGTATAAGCTGGCACAGTTATAGCGCCTACAAGATTTATGGCTAAGTCAGCAATAATCCATTCTGGTCTGTTTTCAGAGACAATTACAACTTTATCTCCAGGTTTAATTCCAAATGACCTCAACCCTCCTGCAAACTCTCTAACTTTTAAAGACGTCTCCTTCCATGTTAATGGAGACCATTCTTTATTTTTTTTGGCCCACAAAAAAGGTTTTTCATCATATTGTTCTGCTCTGTCAAAGAAAAGTTTATTTAAAGATTGAAAAGACATTAAATTAATTATTAGATGATAGTTGATATAGAGAAATCGCTGCACTCACGCTTACATTAAGAGTTGAGAAATTATCCTCAGCTTTATTTTCAATAAAAGCTATAATATCACACTTAGTTTTTGTTAATCTTCTCAAACCTTTTCCCTCCGAGCCCAAAACTAAGACTTTTGGTTGATTATTGTCAATTTTAACTCCATTTATATTAGAGCTGCCTAATTCATCTAAGCCTATTACTAAAAAACCTTCTTTTGACAATCTTGTCAATGTAGATGATAAATTTGTGACCTCAACAAAGTCAATAAACTCAAGTGCTCCCGAGGCAGCTTTTGCAAGCGAACCAGTTTCCCCAGGGCTGTGTTTTTTTGTTGTTATAATTGACTCAGCTCCAAAAACTTTTGCAGATCTCATAATAGCTCCAATATTTTGTGGGTCAGTAACTTGATCTAACGCAACTATTAAATTTTTATTAAAACAATCTTCAATAGGTTTTTTTTCGAGTTTTAGTGTTTCTAATACAAACCCTTGATGTGTTGCTGAATTATTTGAAAGCAATTTATCAATTTCATTCAATGTTAAGATTGCAAAAGAATGTTCGTTTTTCATGTTAATTTTCTCAATAATTGGTATATTTTTTTCAGTAATATACAATTTTTTTATTTTTCTATTTTTATTTTTTAAAGCCGAAATAACAGCATGGTGACCCCAAATATAATGAGGGTTAGAACTTCCTTTTTTATGCCTTTTTGCTTGGTTTTTTCTCATTTTTACTAGTTTTTTTTCTACCAATTGTTATAAAATTAATCTTAAGAAATAACAAGTAATTGATATTTTGTGGATTTTTTTTTAATATAATATATTGTTTTTTTTTAATAAATGAATTCTAGGTATTGACTTTCATTGCAGAAGGCACAATAAACCAATTCTGCTTTGGATTAAAGCGCTGGTAAGCTCTCTGAACTTTGGAGGGATGCCCGAGTGGTTAAAGGGGACGGGCTGTAAACCCGTTGGCTATGCCTACGTTGGTTCAAATCCAACTCCCTCCACCAGTTGAAGAGCTATTAGGTGGTGTGATAGGCGGGTGTAGCTCAATGGTAGAGTAACAGCCTTCCAAGCTGATGATGAGGGTTCGATTCCCTTCACCCGCTCCATTCAATCTGAAGCATTTAAATTGGCGTTGCCGATTTTAGTTAATTTTGTGGAGTATAAATATGTCTAAAGAAAAATTTGAACGTAACAAGCCTCATTGTAATATTGGAACCATTGGTCATGTTGATCACGGAAAAACTACCTTAACTGCTGCTATTACTAAAGTGTTAGCAGATGCAGGTAGTGCAGAATTTTCTGCTTTTGATCAAATTGATAATGCTCCAGAAGAACGTGAAAGAGGTATTACAATCGCAACTTCTCACGTTGAGTATGAGACTGAAGGTCGTCACTATGCTCACGTTGATTGCCCAGGTCACGCTGACTATGTAAAAAATATGATAACTGGTGCCGCTCAAATGGATGGCGGAATTTTAGTTGTGTCTGCAGCTGATGGCCCTATGCCTCAAACAAGAGAACATATTTTGCTTGCTCGTCAGGTTGGTGTTCCTGCGCTTGCAGTTTTCATGAACAAAGTTGATCAAGTTGATGATGAAGAGTTGCTTGAGCTAGTTGAAATGGAAATTAGAGAATTATTAAATGAATATGAATTCCCTGGTGATGATATTCCGATTGTAAAAGGTTCTGCACTAGCTGCATTAGAAGGAAAAGATGATGCAATTGGCAAGGAGGCAATTCTTGAACTAATGAAACAAATTGATGAATATATCCCTCAACCCGAAAGACCAGTTGATCAACCTTTTTTAATGCCTATTGAGGATGTTTTCTCAATTTCTGGACGAGGAACAGTTGTTACTGGTCGTGTTGAAAGAGGTGTAATTAATGTTAACGAAGAAATAGAAATTGTTGGTGTTAAAGAAACTCAAACCACAACATGTACTGGTGTTGAAATGTTCCGTAAACTCCTTGATCAAGGAGAGGCAGGTGATAATGTGGGTGTTCTTCTAAGGGGTATTGACAGAGATCAAGTTGAAAGAGGACAAGTTCTGTGTAAACCAAAATCAATCACACCGCATACAAAATTTAAAGCTAGTGCATATGTTTTGACCAAAGAAGAGGGTGGAAGACATACTCCATTTTTTACAAACTATAGACCTCAGTTTTATTTTAGAACGACAGATGTTACCGGTGTTGTAACACTTCCTTCTGGAACTGAGATGGTTATGCCTGGTGACAACATAGAGGTTGATGTAGAATTAATCGTTCCAATTGCTATGGAAGAAAACCTTCGTTTTGCTATTCGAGAAGGCGGTAGAACAGTTGGTGCTGGTGTTGTTTCGGCAATAGTTGAATAATTTGCTTTTGGAGGAGTGTAGCTCAATTGGCTAGAGCACCGGTCTCCAAAACCGGGGGTTGGGGGTTCGACTCCCTCCACTCCTGCCAAAAAACAGGTACAGCTCAAAAAATTTTGGAGAAATAGTATGTCAAAGATAAGTCCATTATTATTTATTCAACAGGTTAGAAATGAAGTATCTAAGGTCACTTGGCCTTCAAGAAGTGAAACGACTATTACATCAGTTATTGTAATTTTTTTCGCAATAATTGCATCTATTTTTTTCTTTTTGAGCGATCAAGTAATGAGTTTCTTTATTAAATTAATTTTAGGACTAGGTAATTAGTTAATGGCTAAACGTTGGTATATAATTCATGCGTACTCTAATTTCGAAAAGAAAGTTGCTGAGTCTATTCAAGAAAGATCTTCTCTTGCGGGAATTGAAGACCTTATAGAAGAGATAATTGTTCCTACCGAGGATGTTGTAGAAATTAGAAGAGGAAGAAAGGTTAATACTGAAAAAAGATTTTTTCCAGGATATGTTTTAATTAAAATGGAATTAACTGATGAAGCATTTCATTTGGTAAAAAGTACTCCAAAAGTAAGTGGTTTTTTAGGCTCAGATCACGGAACTAAGCCACATCCAGTCTCACAGTCTGAAATTGATAGAATTACAAATAGAGTACAGGAAGGAATTGATAATCCAAAACCTTCAATCGTGTTTGAAATTGGAGAGCAAGTTAGAGTATCAGAGGGACCTTTTGCATCTTTCAGTGGCTTTGTAGAAGAGGTTGATGAAGAAAAAACTAGACTAAAGGTTGCAGTTTCTATATTTGGTCGTCCTACACCTGTTGAGCTTCAATATGGTCAAGTTGAGAAATTATAAGGTATATTGTTATGGCAAAAGAAATTGAGGGTTATTTAAAATTACAAGTTCCAGCTGGTCAAGCAAATCCATCACCTCCAATAGGGCCTGCTTTAGGCCAAAGAGGTCTGAACATTATGGAATTTTCAAAAGCTTTTAATGACGCAACTAAAGATGAAGTTCCAGGAACTCCTCTTCCAACAACTATTACTATTTATGTTGATAAATCATTTACTTTTAAAGTTAAGACTGCTCCTACAAGTTACCTATTGAAAAAAGCAGCTAAAATTGATAAAGGTTCACAAACACCAGGAAGAGAATCAAAAGGATCTGTTTCAGTTGCACAATGTAAAGAAATTGCAGAAATAAAAATGAAAGACTTAAATGCAAATGACCTTGACGCTGCTATAAAAATTGTTGAAGGCTCTGCAAGATCTATGGGTATGGAAGTTAGGAATTAAAATGTCAAAGAAAGGTAAAAGAATTGCTTCAAATGAAGATGGTATTGATTTTGAAAAAAATCATGAACTAAAAGAAGCGGTTGCTATCATTAAATCTAAAGCAAATGCAAAATTTGACGAAACTATTGAGGTTTCCGTTAATCTTGGGCTTGATCCCTCTCAGTCTGATCAAACTGTTAGAGGAGTTGTCAGCTTGCCAAATGGTATTGGTAAAGATGTAAGAGTTGCTGTATTTGCTAGAGGTGATATCGCAAAACAGGCCGATGATGCTGGTGCTGATCTAGTTGGAGCTGAAGAATTAGTTGATGAAGTTGCCTCAGGTAAAATTGATTTTGATCGTTGTATATCAACTCCAGATATGATGCCTTTAGTTGGAAAGTTAGGAAAAGTCCTGGGGCCAAGAGGTATGATGCCAAATCCTAGAACAGGAACAGTAACCAACGATGTTTCTGAGGCTGTAAAATCTTCAAAGTCAGGTGCAGTTGAGTTTAGAGCTGAAAAAGGTGGTGTAGTACATGCTGGAATTGGTAAGGCAAGTTTTTCAGAAAATGCTATATCAGAAAATATTAAAGAATTTATTAATGCCGTTCGAAAGGAAAAGCCAAGCGGCGCAAAAGGTACTTATATAAAAAAGATTTCTCTGAGTTCTACAATGGGGCCCGGAGTAAGAATTGATACTGGAGGCATTTAGAGTATTTGGTATCAAAAGCATACCTAAAGTATGCAAACTGTCCTAGATTATGGGTGTTTTTAACTTAATGTGTTTATCACTCCTATATGAGACAGGTAGAGAGACGACTAAGAATTTTTTTCTTAATCGGTTCAATATCAGGACAGCCGGTTATTCTACAATTATTTGTAGAATTTTTGTTGCTAAACCCTTTCGGGTTTGTTTTGGAGAGAGTTTGTGGATAGAGCTAGTAAAGAAAAAATTGTTTCATCTTTAAATAAAGCATTTGATGAATCTAATTTTTTAATTGTAACTCAAAATGAAGGTTTAACAGTTGAAGAAATGTCTTCTTTAAGAAACACTCTTAGAGAAGAAGCTGATACATCTTTTAGAGTTGCCAAAAATAGTTTAGCGAAAATAGCTGTTGATAATACATCAGCTAAATCTCTTGAAACTATGTTTAATGGACCTACCGCTATTGCATTTTCAAATGAATTAACATCATCACCAAAAATTATTGTCGATTTTGCAAAAGATAATAACAAATTATCAATTGTAGGCGGTATGATGGATGGAGAATTAATAGACAGTGAAGTTATCAAAAAACTTGCAAATCTTCCTACAATGGACGAGTTAAGAGCGAAAATTATTGGTGTATTAAATGCATCTGCAACTAAAATTGCTGGAATTTTAACTCGACCAGGTGGTCAATTAGCTCAGGTAATTCATGCAAAGTCTGAATTACCAGAATCTGAAAATCCAACAAATGAAACCACTGCAGAAGAAACTGTATCAGAGGAAACTGCTCCAGCAGAAGAAACTGTATCAGAAGAAACTGCTCCAGAAAAAGAAACTGATTAAATATTATAAATACTATTATTAGGAGAATATTATGGCTGATTTAGAAAAAATTGTTGAAGAATTATCAAGTTTATCCGTTTTAGAGGCATCTGAACTTTCAAAATTACTTGAAGATAAATGGGGTGTTTCTGCTGCAGCACCTGTTGCCGCTGTTGCTGCACCTGCCGCAGGTGGCGGTGAAGCTGCTGCTGAAGAAAAAGATTCCTTTACTGTTGTGTTAACTGCTGCTGGTGATAAGAAGATTAATGTCATCAAAGAGGTTAGAACTATAACAGGTCTTGGATTGAAAGAAGCTAAAGATTTAGTGGAAGGCGCTCCAAAAGACGTCAAAGAGGGTGCTTCAAAGGATGAGGCTGCTGAAATTAAAGAGAAACTTGAAGCTGCTGGTGCAACAGTAGAACTTAAGTAATCAATTTAATTTTATTTATAACATAACTTTAGGGCTTAACAAATATGTCGCAAACATTGCAAAATCGTAAAAGACTGAGAAAGACTTTTCAAAGAAATGATCAAATTGCTGAAATGCCAAATCTTATAGAGGTTCAGAAATTTTCGTATGAACTATTTTTACAAAGGTTTGTTTCTGGTGAAGACAGGCTTGATAAGGGCCTTGAGAATGTTTTTCGTTCAGTTTTTCCGATTAGTGATTTTAGCGAAACCTCGACTATTGAATACATTTCTTATTCTTTTGATGAACCTAAATTTGATACTGATGAATGTATTCAAAGAGGGTTAACATATGCCGCTCCATTAAAAGTAACCCTAAGACTTATTGTCTTTGATGTTGATGAAGAAACTCAGGCTAAGTCAGTCAAGGATGTCAAAGAGCAAGATGTTTATATGAGTGATTTACCTTTAATGACTGAAAACGGAACATTTATAATAAATGGAACCGAAAGAGTTGTTGTATCTCAGATGCATAGAAGCCCCGGAGTTTTCTTTGATCACGATAAAGGGAAAACCCATTCCTCCGGAAAAATACTCTTTGCTGCAAGAATTATTCCTTATAGAGGCTCTTGGATGGACTTTGAGTTTGATCCAAAAGATATTGTTAATGCAAGAATTGACAGAAAGAAAAAAATTCCTGCAACAACAATTTTATACAGCTTAGGTTATGACGCTGAAGAAATTCTCTCAATGTTTTATAAGAGCGAAAACTATACAAAATTTAAAGATGGTTGGAAAAAAGACTTTAAGGCTGAAAATATTGTTGGAGGTAAATCTTTATTTCCCCTTGTATCAAAGGGAAAAGTTATAGTCGAACAAGGTAAAAAGTTCACGCCAAGACTATTAAAACAGCTTGAAGAAAAGAATATTAAAGAATTAGAAATATCTAATGAAGAGTTAATTGGAAAATTTATTTCAGAGGATATTGTTAATAACGAGACAGGTGAAATATTTGCTGAGGCTGGCGAAGAAATAACTGAAGAATTAATTGCTTTATTTGAATTAGAAAAAATAAAATCAGTACCTATTTTAGTTATTGATAATATAAATTCTAGTCCTTTTTTACGTAATACTCTTGCCCTAGACAAATCAATTGACAAAGAAACAGCATTATTTGAAATTTATAAAATTCTTAGACCAGGTGAACCACCTACGGTTGAAAGTGCCACTGCTTTATTTGAAAGCTTATTTTTTGACGCTGACCGTTATGACTTATCTGATGTGGGCAGGGTTAAGTTAAATATGAGACTTAATCTAGATACCCCTGATACTGTTAGAGTTTTAACTAAAGAAGATATTGCATCTGTCCTAAAAACTTTAGTAGATCTAAGGGATGGAAAGGGCGATATTGATGACATTGATAACCTTGGCAATAGACGGGTCAGATCAGTAGGTGAACTTCTTGAAAACCAGTTCAGAATAGGTCTTCTTAGAATGGAGAGAGCTATAAGAGAAAGAATGAGCTCAGTAGATATTGATGCTGTAATGCCTCAGGATATCATTAATGCAAAACCAATAGCCGCCACTATAAGAGAGTTTTTTGGTTCCTCGCAATTATCTCAATTTATGGATCAAACAAATCCTTTATCTGAAATAACGCACAAAAGAAGAGTTTCAGCTTTAGGTCCAGGTGGATTGACAAGAGAGAGAGCTGGTTTTGAGGTAAGAGATGTTCATCCAACTCATTACGGAAGAATATGTCCAATTGAAACTCCTGAGGGCCCAAATATCGGTCTTATAAATTCTCTGGCAACCTATTCAAGAATTAACAAATATGGCTTTATTGAAAGTCCTTACTTAAAAGTTATTGATGGAAAGAAAACAAATGAAATTGTCTATTTGTCAGCAGTTGAAGAAAGTAGATATAGAATTGCACAGGCTGATGAACCTGCTGATGAAAAAGGTAATTTACTCTCAGAACTTCTTAATTGTAGACATGATGGTGATTTTGATCTTGTTCCTCCAACTTCAGTTGATTTTGTTGATGTCAGTCCTCAACAGACCGTCTCAGTTGCAGCTGCATTAATTCCTTTCCTTGAAAATGATGATGCTAATAGAGCTTTAATGGGATCAAATATGATGCGTCAAGCCGTACCACTGGTAACAAATGAAGCTCCTTTTGTTGGAACAGGTATGGAAGAAACTGTTGCAAGAGACTCTGGTTCATCTGTGGTTGCAACTAGAGATGGTATTGTTGATCAAGTTGACTCTCAAAGAATAGTTGTGACATCTAAAGGAGATTTGGAGGCCGGTGACTTAGGTGTTGATATATATAACCTAAAAAAATTCCAAAGATCAAATCAATCTACATGTATGAATCAAAGACCATTAGTTAGAGTAGGTGATCAAATATTTAAAGGTGATATTATTGCTGATGGTCCATCCACTGACTCTGGAGAGCTTGCTCTTGGAAAGAATGTTCTTGTAGCCTTCATGCCATGGAATGGTTACAATTTCGAAGATTCTATATTGATATCAGAAAAAATTGTGAAAGATGATGTTTTTACATCAATTCATATTGAAGAATTTGAAGTTATGGCCAGAGACACTAAGCTTGGTTCTGAGGAAATAACAAGAGATATTCCAAATGTAGGTGAAGAGGCTCTGAGAAATTTAGATGAATCAGGTATTGTTTACATTGGAGCTGAAGTAAAACCTGGCGATATTTTAGTAGGAAAAGTTACTCCAAAAGGAGAAAGCCCAATCACACCTGAAGAAAAACTTCTTAGAGCTATTTTTGGCGAAAAAGCTTCTGATGTCCGAGACTCCTCGCTTAAGCTTCCTCCAGGAACAAATGGTTCTGTTGTTGATGTCAGAGTTTTTAATAGACATGGTATCGAAAAAGATGAAAGGGCCTTAGCCGTTGAAAGAGAAGAGGTTGAGAGACTCTCTATTGATAGGGACGATGAATTATCAATTTTGGATAGAAATATTTATTCAAGACTCAAAGAATCATTAATTGGCAAGATGGCAGCATTTGGTCCAAAGATTTCAAGTGAAAAAACAAAAATTGACGAAGAATTGCTTAACGATGTTAATAAAAATTCCTGGTGGGATTTTGTAATGCAAAATAATAGTGTTCAAAAGGAAATTGAAAGCCTTCGCGACCAATACAATGAGAATAAAACTCAGATTGAAAAAAGGTTTGAAGACAAGGTTGAAAAAGTTAGCAGAGGTGATGAATTATTACCTGGTGTCATGAAAAGCATTAAAGTTTATGTTGCTATAAAAAGAAAATTACAACCCGGTGATAAAATGGCAGGTCGTCATGGTAATAAAGGGGTTATTTCCAGAATTGTTCCTGCTGAAGATATGCCTTACTCAGAGGATGGAAGACATGTTGATGTTGTTTTAAATCCATTGGGTGTTCCAAGCAGAATGAATGTTGGTCAAATTCTTGAAACCCACTTAGGAGCAGCATGTGCGGGTTTGGGTCAGCAAATTAATAATGCTTTAAAATCTTATGAAGCCGGTGGTGATATTTCTAATGTTAGGTCAACTTTGGAAGGCATATATAAACCTTCTGAAATTAAAAAATATGAAGACGGCGATCTAATTGAAATGAGTCATTCTTTAAGAAAAGGTGTTCCTATTGCAACCCCAGTTTTTGATGGTGCAAGAGAAAATGATATTAATGATCTTTTGGAAAAAGCTGATTTAAATACAAGTGGTCAAATCACTTTATACGATGGAAGAACCGGTGAGAAATTTGATAGGCCGGTTACAGTTGGTTATATTTATATTTTAAAATTACACCACTTAGTTGATGATAAAATCCATGGTCGTTCAGTTGGTCCGTATAGCTTAGTTACACAACAGCCGCTTGGAGGTAAAGCTCAATTTGGTGGTCAAAGATTTGGAGAAATGGAAGTTTGGGCTCTTGAAGCTTATGGAGCAGCTTACACTCTTCAAGAAATGCTAACAGTAAAATCTGATGATGTAGCTGGTAGAACAAAAGTTTATGAGTCAATTGTAAGAGGCGAAGAAAATTTCGAGTCTGGTGTACCAGAAAGTTTTAATGTGTTGGTCAAAGAAATGAGATCATTAGGATTAAATGTAGAATTGCAAGATTCTTCAGATTAATAACTTAACCCCTTTTTTTAGGGTTAATTATTAATAATTTTTATGAGGATATAATGAATAAAGAAGTTTTAAATCTATTTAACCAACCTAAATCTGGTCAAACTTTTGATCATATTCGTATAGGTATTGCTAGCCCCGAAAAAATTCTTTCATGGTCTTTTGGTGAGATAAAAAAGCCAGAAACAATTAACTATCGTACATTTAAACCAGAGAGAGACGGTCTTTTTTGTGCAAGAATTTTTGGTCCTGTAAAAGATTATGAATGTCTGTGCGGAAAGTATAAAAGGATGAAATTTAAAGGCATCGTGTGTGAGAAATGCGGTGTTGAGGTTACTCTTTCTAAAGTTAGAAGAGAGAGAATGGGGCACATTGAACTAGCTTCACCAGTTGCTCATATTTGGTTCTTAAAATCTTTACCAAGTAGAATTGGATTAATGCTTGATATGATGCTCAAAGATCTTGAAAAAGTTTTATATTTTGAGAGTTATTTAGTATTAGATCCTGGTTTAACTCCTCTAGATAATCTTCAATTGTTAACAGAAGAAGAGTATTTAGATGCTCAAGATGAGCATGGGGCTGATAATTTTCGGGCTGAAATTGGTGCTGAGGCTATAAGATATTTACTTGAAAATATTGATTTAGATCAGGTTAGCGAAGATATAAGAAAAGAAATAAAAGAAACTAAAAGTGAATTAAAGCCAATAAAATTGGCTAAAAGATTGAAGCTTATTGAAGCCTTCAGAGAGTCAGGAAATAAACCCGAGTGGATGATTATGAAAGTGATACCTGTAATTCCACCGGAATTAAGACCTTTAGTTCCACTTGATGGTGGAAGATTTGCAACTTCTGATCTTAACGATCTTTATAGAAGAGTTATAAACAGAAATAATAGATTAAGACGTCTTATGGATTTAAGAGCTCCAGACATCATTATTAGAAATGAAAAAAGAATGTTGCAAGAATCAGTTGACGCTCTCTTCGACAATGGCAGAAGAGGAAGGGTTATTACTGGAACAAATAAAAGACCCTTAAAATCACTTTCCGATATGTTGAAGGGAAAGCAAGGACGCTTTAGACAAAATCTTCTTGGCAAAAGAGTAGACTATTCTGGACGTTCTGTGATTGTTGTTGGACCAGAACTTAAACTTCATCAATGTGGGTTGCCAAAAAAATTAGCTTTAGAGTTATTTAAACCTTTTATATATTCTAAGTTAGAGTCATTAGGTTTTTCTTCAACTGTTAAACAATCAAGAAGAATGGTTGAAAGGCAAACTCCAGAGGTTTGGGATATTTTAGAAGAAGTAATTAGAGAGCATCCAGTTCTTTTAAATAGAGCTCCAACTCTTCATAGGCTTGGAATTCAAGCTTTTGAGCCAGTCCTCATTGAGGGTAAAGCAATTCAATTACATCCATTGGTTTGTGCAGCCTTTAATGCTGACTTTGATGGCGATCAAATGGCTGTTCATGTTCCTTTATCATTAGAAGCGCAACTTGAGGCAAGAGTTTTAATGATGTCTACTAACAATATACTTCATCCTGCAAGTGGCGAACCGATTATTGTTCCTAGTCAGGATATTGTATTAGGACTTTATTACTTATCTCAAATGAAAGATGGTGAACCTGGTGAAGGTAAAAGTTTTGATAGTGTTAACGAAATCAGATTTGCTCTTGAAAATCAATCTATAACTCTTCATTCAAAAATAAATTATAGACTTAATGGCAAGGATGGAGAAAAAAATACATTTGAAACAACTCCCGGAAGAGTACTAATTTCAGAGGAGTTACCTGAAAATGAGAATGTTAAGTACGATATTGTTAATAAACTGCTAACAAAGAAAGAGATTTCTAAAATTATTGACGATGTTTACAGACATTGCGGTCAAAAAGATACTGTAATTTTCTGTGATCATATAATGAAGCTTGGCTTTAAAAATGCTTTTAAAGCAGGAATTTCCTTTGGTAAAGATGACATGATTATTCCTGAAGAAAAAGAAAAAATGATTGAGGAAACTCATGCTTTAGCAACTGAATTTGAACAACAATATATAGATGGATTTATCACAAGAGGAGAGAAGTACAATAAAGTTGTTGATGCTTGGGCTAAATGTACCGATAGAGTTGAAAATAAAATGATGGAGAAGATTTCAACAACATCTATGAATGAAGAAACAAAAAGAGAGAATGACGTAAATTCAATTTATATGATGGCTCACTCAGGCGCTAGAGGATCTGCTGCTCAAATGAAGCAATTAGCTGGCATGAGAGGACTAATGGCAAAACCTTCAGGTGAGATTATTGAAACTCCAATTATTTCTAATTTTAAAGAAGGATTAAATGTTTTGGAGTATTTTAATTCAACTCATGGAGCTAGAAAGGGTCTAGCTGATACAGCATTAAAAACCGCTAATTCTGGTTACCTAACTCGTAGATTGGTAGATGTTGCTCAAGATTGCATAATTACAGAAGTCGATTGTAAAACTGAAAATGGTATTTCTATGACAGCTGTGATTGATTCTGGCGAAGAAATAGTATCCCTTTCACAGAGACTACTTGGAAGAGTGCCTTGTGAAGATATAATTGATCCTGGTACAAACGAAGTTATTGCAAAAAAAGGTGAAATTATTGAGGAATATCAAATTTCTCTCTTAGATCAAGCAAACCTTCTATCAGTTAAGCTAAGATCTGTTTTAACCTGTGAAACTAAAAGAGGTGCTTGTGCCACTTGTTACGGACGTGACTTAGCAAGAGGAACACCAGTTAATATTGGTGAAGCTGTAGGCGTAATTGCAGCTCAATCAATTGGTGAACCGGGAACACAACTTACAATGAGAACCTTTCATATAGGAGGTACAGCTCAGGTTATGGATAATTCTTATGTAGAGTCAAATGCAGACGGATCAGTCAATATTGAAAATTTAAATATCCTTAAAGATTCTGATGGTCGAAATATTGTTGTTGGTAGAACTACAACAATTAATATTATAGATGAAAATGGAATTGAAAGAGCCAGTCATAAACTTCCTTATGGCTCTCAGTTACTGATTAATGATGGTGAAAAAGTCAAAAAAAACCAGAGACTAGCTCAATGGGATCCTTATACAATTCCAATCATTACAGAGGCTGGAGGAACTGTAGCTTTTGAAGATCTTGTTGATGGTGTAAGTATTGGAGAAGTTTCAGACGAGTCAACAGGTATAAGTCAAAAAGTTGTTATTGATTGGAAAAATTCATCAAAATCTGGTGAGTTAAAACCATCCATGGTTATCAAAGACTCTGACGGCAATATTGTAACTTTAGAAAACAATAGGGAAGCCAGATATTTAATGTCAGTTGATGCTATCATTTCCGCAAGTGATGGAACTAAAGTAGGTGCCGGAGATGTTATTGCCAGAATTCCTACAGAAGGAGCAAAAACAAAAGATATTACAGGTGGTCTTCCTAGGGTTGCTGAGCTGTTTGAGGCCAGAAAACCAAAAGATCATGCAATTATTGCTGAAATTACTGGTAGAGTTGAATTCGCCCGTGATTATAAAAATAAAAAGAAAATAGTTATTCATCCTCTTGATGAATCTGAGCAAGAAGTAAGTTATTTAATTGCAAAAGGAAAACATATATCCGTTCAAGATGGTGATACCATTGAAAAGGGTGAGTATTTAATTGATGGAAACCCTGCGCCCCATGATATTTTATCTATTTTAGGCTTAGAAGCTCTCGCAAGCTATCTTGTAAATGAAATTCAGAGTGTTTATCGCCTTCAAGGTGTTACAATCAATGATAAGCATATTGAGGTAATTACAAGACAGATGCTTCAAAAAGTTGAGATTTCAGACCCTGGTGATAGTGCTTTTATTATTGGAGAGCAACTCGATAAACTTGAAGCTGAAGAAATTAATGAAAAATTAGTATCAAAAAAACAGCAACCAATGGTTTATAAACCTATTTTACTGGGAATTACTAAAGCTTCTCTTCAAACTAGATCTTTTATTTCTGCAGCATCTTTCCAAGAGACTACAAGAGTTTTGACTGATGCAGCTGTTTATAGAAAATCAGATCATTTAATAGGCTTGAAAGAAAATGTTATCGTTGGAAGACTTATTCCTGCTGGAACTGGGAGTTCCATCCGTCGTCTTGAGAATGATGCAGCAATAAGAGATGAAAAATTAATTTCTGAAAACGCTAAAAATGTTGAAAATGAAGAAATTGAAGCTGTATAATAATTAAAAAAATACTGTTTTTTTCTTGACTGAAAACAAATACAGAGCTACTAAGACTACGCTTATGACAGGTCGTAGGAATTTTCCTAAACGCTGCCGCGCCATTCGCAAAAAATTATAATAACTTATTCATTTGTATTAATGAATAAAATCTTATTGGGGAATATAAACATGCCTACAATTAACCAGTTGGTTCGCAATAGAAGGGCAAATATTGCAAAAAGAAATAAAGTTCCTGCTATGGAATCATGCCCTCAAAAAAGAGGTGTTTGTACACGTGTTTATACAACAACCCCAAAAAAGCCTAATTCCGCATTAAGAAAAGTAGCAAGAGTAAGATTAACAAACGGTTTTGAGGTTACAAGTTACATACCTGGAGAGGGCCATAATCTTCAAGAGCACTCGGTAGTTTTAATAAGAGGGGGAAGGGTAAAAGATCTACCTGGCGTTAGATATCATGTTTTAAGAGGTGTGTTGGATACTCAAGGAGTATCAGAGCGTAAACAAAGAAGATCCAAGTACGGCGCTAAAAGGCCTAAATAATTATAGAGGAATAATATTATAGAGGAATAATAATGTCCAGAAGACATAAAGCTGAAAAAAGAGAAATATTTCCTGATCCAAAATATAGAGATGAGGTCATTTCAAAATTTATGAATAATTTAATGGTTGATGGAAAAAAATCTGTTGCAGAAAAAATTGTTTACGGAGCTTTTGATAGTATAGAAAGTAAGCTTAAAACTGATCCTGTTAAAGTTTTTCATGATGCCATTGATAATGTAATGCCTTCTGTTGAGGTTAGATCAAGAAGAGTTGGTGGAGCAACATATCAAGTTCCTGTTGAGGTAAGATCAGATAGAAAAAAAGCTCTTGCTATTAGGTGGATTATTTCCGCTGCCCGTTCAAGAGGTGAGGATACCATGGGTGAAAAATTATCATCTGAACTTATAGATGCTTCAAATAATAGGGGAGCATCTGTAAAAAAACGTGAGGACACTCATAAAATGGCTGAAGCTAACAGAGCTTTTTCTCATTATCGTTGGTAGCTAATTAAAAAGGTTTTATCATGGCACGCAAAACAAAATTATCAGATTATAGAAATATTGGCATCATGGCCCATATTGATGCTGGAAAAACTACCACCACAGAGAGAATTCTTTATTATACTGGAAAAAGCTACAAAATTGGTGAAGTACATGATGGTGCTGCAACGATGGATTGGATGGAACAAGAACAAGAGAGAGGTATCACCATTACCTCTGCAGCTACAACGTGTTTTTGGAATGAAAAAAGAATAAATATTATTGATACTCCCGGACACGTTGATTTTACAATTGAGGTTGAAAGATCTTTAAGAGTACTTGATGGTGCTGTTGCAGTTTTTGACTCAGTTGCTGGTGTTGAGCCTCAGTCTGAAACAGTTTGGAGGCAAGCAAATAAATATAATGTTCCAAGAATGTGTTTTGTTAATAAAATGGACAGAATTGGTGCTGACTTTTATCGATGCGTAGAAATGATAAAAGATAGACTTGGTTCTACACCTTTAGTTATGCAAATACCGATTGGTTCTGAAAGCAATTATGAAGGATTGATTGACCTTGTTCAAATGAAAGAAATAATTTGGAAAGAAGAATCATTAGGCGCTGAGTTTGAGTTCAGGGAAATAAGAGAAGATCTCAAAGCTGAAGCAGAAAAATATAGGTCTGAACTAATTGAGAGTGCTGTTGAGCAAGATGATGAAGTTATGGAGCAGTATTTAGAGGGTAATGAACCTGATGTTGACACTATCAAAAAGTGTATTCGTAAAGGTGTGCTTGATCAATCTTTTGTTCCTGTTTTAAATGGTACTGCTTTTAAGAATAAAGGTGTTCAACCACTTCTTGATGCTGTGGTTGACTTTATGCCCTCACCTACAGATGTTGAAGCTATCAAAGGTATTCATCCTGATACTGAAGAAGAAATGAAAAGAGAATCTTCAGATGATGAGCCACTATCACTTTTAGCTTTTAAAGTAATGAATGACCCTTTTGTTGGAAATCTTACTTTTGCAAGAATTTATTCCGGCGTTTTAGAAGCTGGTCAAACATTAGTAAATACAGTTAAAAATAAAAAAGAAAGAATAGGTAGAATGCTTGAAATGCATTCAAATTCAAGAGAAGATATTAAAGAAGCTCGTGCTGGCGATATTGTTGCCTTAGTGGGATTAAAAGACACTACAACAGGTGATACTTTATGTGGTGATGATAACCAGATTATTCTTGAGCGAATGGAATTTCCCGAGCCAGTAATTGAGGTTGCCGTTGAACCAAAAACTAAAGCTGACCAAGAAAAAATGGGGTTAGCACTATCAAGATTGGCCAAGGAAGATCCATCTTTTAGAGTTTCTTCTGATAATGAGTCAGGACAGACAGTGATTAGTGGTATGGGTGAACTTCATCTCGATATTCTTGTCGATAGAATGAAAAGAGAGTTTAAAGTTGAAGCAAATGTTGGTGCTCCTCAGGTTGCATATCGTGAAACCTTTTCCAAAGAAGCTGAAATTGATTATACCCACAAGAAACAAAGTGGTGGCGCAGGTCAATTTGCCCGATTAAAAATTATTATTACCCCTAACCAACCAGGTGAAGGTTATAATTTTAAAAGTGAAATAGTTGGTGGTTCAATTCCTAAGGAATATATACCTGGTGTTGAAAAAGGAATTGAGAGTGTAAAAGAGACTGGAGCTTTAGCTGGTTTCCCAATTATAGATTTTAGTGTCAGACTTGTTGATGGTGCATATCATGATGTTGACTCAAGTGTTATGGCATTTGAAATAGCTGCTCGTGCAGCATTTAGGGAAGTTTGTCGTGATGCAGGTATTAAATTACTTGAGCCAATAATGAAGGTAGAGGTTGTAACTCCTGAAGAACATTTAGGTGATATAATTGGTGACCTTAATAGTAGAAGAGGTCAAATTTCAGGTACAGAAACAAGAGGTCCATCCACAGTTATTGACTCAATGGTTCCACTGGCAAATATGTTTGGATATGTAAATACTTTGAGATCTATGTCGCAAGGTAGAGCAGTTTTTACTATGCTTTTTGATCACTATCAAGAAGTTCCAAAAGCTGTATCTGAAGAGGTAATTGCTAAATTAGCATAGTTATAAAAGGTAGTTAAATGAAAGACCAAAATATTAGAATTAGATTAAAAGCATATGATCATAGAACACTAGACACATCTGCAAAAGAAATTCTTGATACTGCAAAAAGAACAGGGGCGGATGTCCGTGGCCCGATACCTCTACCTACTCGTATTGAAAAATTTACTGTTCTTAAAGGCCCTCACATTGATAAGAAAAGTAGAGAGCAATTTGAAATAAGAACCCACAAAAGATTAATGGATATCATTGACCCAACCCCGCAAACTGTTGATGCCTTAATGAAGCTGGATTTGGCCGCTGGCGTTGATGTTGAGATAAAGTTATAGAATTAGGATTAAAGTGATGAGAACCGGATTAATTTGTAAAAAACTTGGAATGAGTAGACTTTATACTGAAGACGGTATTCATACTCCGGTTACAATACTTCATCTTGATAATTGTCATGTAGTTTCAACAAAGACAAAAGAAAAAGATGGTTATACTTCTGTACAGCTTGGTGTAGGAAATATAAGTGAAAAGAATGTTTCTAATCCTATGAAAGGACATTTTAAAAAAAATAAAATAAATGCGAAAGTTAAGCTTTCAGAGTTCCGTGTAACTGAAGATAATTTGTTAGAAAATGGTTCTGAATTAGCCGCATCTCATTTTGTTGATGGTCAATTTATTGATATATCAGGTATATCCATTGGAAAAGGTTTTGCTGGAGCTATGAAAAGACATAATTTCGGTGGCTTAAGAGCTTCTCATGGCGTTTCTATAAGTCACAGAAGTCATGGTTCTACTGGCCAATGCCAAGATCCAGGAAAAGTCTTTAAAGGAAAAAAAATGGCAGGTCACATGGGGGCTGCTAATGTAACAGTTCAAAATCTAAAAGTTGTTAAAACGGAATCAGATGAAGGTTATATTTATGTTAAAGGTGCAGTTCCTGGTCCAAAAGGTAGTTGGGTATTACTTAAAGATTCCGTTAAGAAATCACTACCGGATGATATTCCTTTTCCAGCTGCTTTAAAGAATGCGAAAGATGATGTCAAAAAAGATGAAAATATATCAGATGATAAAATTTCTGAAGAAAATATAGATTCTGAAAATAACGGAGACTCAAATGAAAGTTAATGTTGTAAGTTTGAGTTCCGATAAAAAATCCTCTCAAGAACTTAATGATGAAATTTACGGCCTTGATCCAAGAAGAGATATTCTTCACAGAGTCGTTACATGGCAGCTTGCTAAAAGAAGATCTGGTACTCATAAAACTAAAGAGCGTGGTGAAATAAAAGGTAGTACAAAAAAAATTATGAATCAAAAAGGTTCTGGTGGCGCTAGGCATAGTACAAGAAAGCCAAATATTTTTAGAGGTGGTGGAGTGGTTTTTGGTCCAAAGCCAAGAGACTATTCTACTAAACTTCCAAAAAAAATAAGATCATTAGGATTAAAGCACGCTTTATCTTCAAAGGTAAAAAATGACGAACTTATAATTTTAGATGAAGCTAAATTATCCTCTCCAAAAACTAAAGATTTTTTATCAAAAGTTAAAAAGTTAAAAATTGAAAATGCTTTATTTATTGACTCCGACGATTTTGATAAAAATTTTGAACTTGCTATTAAAAATGTTAAAGGTCTTGAGCTTATAAATATTAAAGGAATTAACGTTTACGATATTCTTCGTAAAGAAAAATTAGTTCTTACAAAAAGCTCTATTGATATGCTTAATGAGAGGCTGCAATGAGTGAAAAAAATTATTTTGATATTTTAATGAGCCCTGTTGTTACTGAAAAATCTTCTATGCTTTCAGAGAGTAATAAGGTTGTCTTTAAAGTTAGTTTAAAATCATCAAAACAAGAAATTAAAAAAAGTATTGAGGCTTTGTTTAAAGTAAACGTTAAATCTGTAAATACTCTCAGAAGAAAAGGAAAAACTACTAATTTTAAAAATATTAAAGGTAAGAGAAAAGATTTTAAACATGCAATTGTTACACTTGAGGAAGGGCAATCTATTGATGTAATGGGTGGAGTATAGATTATGGCTTTAAAAACATATAAACCTACAAGTCCTGGTCAAAGAGGCTTAGTTTTAGTCGATAAATCTCATTTATCAACTGATCGTCCAATAAAATCTCTAACGGAAGGCTTAACTAGTTCAGGTGGACGAAATAACAAAGGAAGAATGACTGCTAGAAGAAGAGGTGGTGGCCATAAAAGACTTTATCGTAAGATTGATTTTAAAAGAAATAAAGTAGATGTATCCGCAACAGTTGAAAGACTTGAATATGATCCAAACCGTTCAGCATTTATTGCTTTAATAAAATATGATGACGGTGAATTGAGCTATATAATTGCTCCGCAAAGGCTTAGCGTTGGTGATAAGGTTATTTCGAGTGAAAAAGCTGATATTAAACCTGGTAATACAATGCCAATGAAAAAAATGCCTATAGGTACAATCATTCATAATATCGAAATGAAGCCAGGTAAAGGTGCCCAGATGATAAGGTCTGCAGGCACTTTTGCTCAATTAGTTGGTAGGGATCAGGGTATGGCTATCCTAAAATTAACCTCAGGTGAACAAAGGCTCGTACCTGATGTCTGTAAGGCTACTGTTGGTGCTGTTTCAAACCCTGATAACTCTAATACTAAATTAGCAAAGGCTGGAAGAAATAGATGGAAAGGTAAGAGACCGTCAGTTCGTGGAGTTGTTATGAACCCAGTTGATCACCCTCATGGTGGCGGTGAAGGTAAAACATCTGGAGGCCGTCATCCTGTTACACCTTGGGGTGTGCCAACAAAAGGTAAGAAAACACGCTCTAATAAAAATTCTGATAAATTTATTGTTAGAACTCGTCATCAAAGGAAAAAAAGAAGGTAAATATGGCTAGATCAGTATGGAAAGGTCCTTTTGTAGACCAATATATCTTAAAAAAAGCAGAAGCTGCTAGAGAGTCAGGTCGTAAAGATGTGATAAAGATTTGGAGTAGAAGATCAACAATTTTACCTCAATTTGTAGGTTTGAATTTTGGTGTATACAACGGACAGAAATTTATTCCTGTTTTAGTTTCAGAGGATATGGTTGGCCACAAATTTGGAGAGTTTTCACCAACCAGGACCTATTATGGTCATACAGCGGATAAGTCTGCAAAGAGAAGTTAGTTATGAGTAATGTTGAAAAACTTGATGTAAATAAAGGACCTTCATCAAAGGCAATTGGTAAAATGCTTAGAACAAGTCCTATAAAACTAAATGATGCTGTGAAAAGTATTAGAGGAAAAAATGTTGGAGACGCCTTGTCTTATTTAGAATTTTCTAAGAAAAGAATTTCTAATGAAGCAAAAAAAATTCTTGAGAGCGCGATTGCTAACGCAGAAAATAATCATAATCTCGATATAGATAAGCTCTATGTCGATGAAGCTTATGTTGGTAAAAATCTTGTTATGAAAAGATTTAGACCAAGAGCAAGAGGAAGAACAGGAAAAATTCTTAAACCATTTAGTCAGCTTACCATTATTTTACGTGAGAAAGCTGAAGGAGAAAAAAAATAATGGGACAAAAAGTTAATCCAATAAGCATGAGGCTTGGAATAAACCGTACTTGGGATTCAAGATGGTATGCTGGAAAAAATGAATATAGCAAGTTAATACAAGAAGATATTCATATGCGTGAAATGATTTTCAAAGATCTTAAAAATGCTGCAATTGCTAATGTAGTCATTGAAAGGCCTCATAAGAAATGTTTAGTAACAATTCACTCAGGTAGACCTGGTTTAATAATTGGTAAAAAAGGCGCTGACATTGAAAATTTAAAGAAAAAACTTCAAAAAATTACTTCATCGGACGTTGTTGTTAATATTGTTGAAGTAAGGAAACCTGAGATAAATGCGACACTTGTTGCTGAAAACATTGCTCAACAACTTGAGAGAAGAATTGGGTTTAGAAGGGCTATGAAAAGAGCTGTTCAATCCGCAATGCGTTTAGGTGCACAAGGAATACGTATTAATTGTGGTGGACGTTTAGGTGGCGCTGAAATTGCTAGAACTGAGTGGTATAGAGAAGGTCGTGTTCCGCTTCACACGTTAAGATCTGATATAGATTATGGCGTTGCATCTGCTCATACTACATATGGAATTTGTGGAATTAAAGTTTGGATATTTCTTGGGGAGATTATGGAGCATAATCCTTTTGCAAAAGAAGAAAAAAACCCTTCGCAAGAAAATACAAATTTTAAACAAAATAATTAAGGATAATAAGGATGTTACAGCCTAAAAAGACAAAATTTCGTAAAGCCCACAAAGGTAGAATAAAGGGTAATGCCAAAGGCGGAACAACCCTTAATTTTGGCTCATATGGTTTAAAAGCTATTACTGCTGAAAGAGTAACGGCTAGACAAATTGAAGCTGCAAGACGTGCAATTACTAGGCATATGAAAAGAGCTGGAAGAGTTTGGATTAGGATTTTTCCAGATGTGCCAGTTTCTAAGAAGCCTACTGAGGTAAGAATGGGTAAAGGTAAGGGAACTCCTGAATATTGGGCTGCAAAAGTAAAGCCTGGTAGAATTATGTTTGAAATTGATGGTGTTTCTCCTGAGATAGCTAAAACAGCTTTAGAGCTCGGCTCTTCAAAACTTCCTGTTTTAACTAAAATTATTACTAGACCAGGGGAGTCTATCTAAATGGCAAAAAAGAAAAAAAATATTAATGATATGAGTTTTGATGAGTTAGTTGACTCATTAAACGAACTCAAACAGGAAGTTTTTAATATTAATATTCAAAAACTTGCTGGCCAATTTGAAGATACCTCTCAGATATCTAAGAAGAAAAAAGATATTGCCAGAGTTAAAACTATGATTAGTAAGCATAAAAATGAGGTGAGTAATGCCTAAAAGAATTTTAAAAGGTGTTGTTGTTAGTGATAAGGCAGATAAAACTATTACTGTTTTGGTAGAAAGAAGATTCACTGACCCATTATTTAAGAAAACTGTAAGAAGTTCTAAAAAATATATGACACATGATGAAGGTAATAAATTTAAAGTTGGTGATTTAGTTAAAATAAGAGAATGCAAACCTTTGTCTAAATCTAAAACATGGGAAGTAATTGACGATTAGTCATTAAATTAGGGTTTTTTGATATGATACAGATGCAGACAAAGTTAGATGTAGCCGATAATTCTGGTGCAAAGCAGGTTCAATGCATAAAGGTTTTGGGTGGATCTAAAAGAAGAACTGCCTCTATTGGCGATATAATAGTTGTCTCTGTTAAAGAGGCAATTCCAAGAGGTAAAGTTAAAAAAGGTGAAGTTTTAAAAGCTGTTATTGTAAGAACAAAAAAAGAAATTCGCCGTAATGACGGGAGTGCAATCAGATTTGATACAAATGCAGCTGTTTTAGTTAATGCAAATGGCGAGCCTTTGGGCACTCGTATCTTTGGCCCAGTTACTAGAGAGTTACGTAGTAAAAAATTGATGAAAATAGTTTCTCTAGCACCGGAGGTTATATAATGGCTGCAAAAATAAAAAAAGGTGACAAAGTATTTATAATCTCTGGAAAAGATAAAGGTAAAGAAGGAGAGGTAACTAGAATTATTAAGAACTCCCAAAGCCAAGATAAAGCTCTTGTTCAGGGCATTAATTTGGTAAAAAGGCACAGAAAACCATCTCAAGATAATCCAGGCGGTATTGTCTCTGAGGAACGCCCAATACAAATTTCAAACTTAATGATTATTGACCCTAAAACAAAAAAACCAAGTAGAGTTGGTTTTAAGTTAGATAAAAAAGGAAATAAAGTTCGCTTTGCAAAAAAATCAGGGGAGGTTTTATAAAATGTCTGAAGATTTAAACTATATCCCAAGATTACAACAGCAATACAATGAAGTAATTCAAAAAGAACTTTTATCAAATTTAAAACTAAGCAATATTTTTGAAGTTCCAAAGATTTCAAAAGTTGTAATAAACATTGGTGCTGGAAGTCAGTCTGTTTCTGACAGCAAAAAAGTAAATGATGCTGCTGCTGCTTTAGAGTTAATATCTGGCCAGAAACCAGTAAAAACTGCTGCAAAAAAAGCTATTGCTGGCTTTAAATTACGTGAAGGCATGGCAGTGGGTGTAAAGGTTACTCTTAGAAAAGTACAAATGTATGAATTTATTGACAGATTAATTAATATTGCTCTTCCCAGAGTTAGAGATTTTGATGGATTAAGTCCAAAAAGTTTTGATGGTAATGGTAATTATGCATTTGGAATCAAGGAGCACCTAATTTTCCCAGAAATAAACTATGAATCAGTAACAGAGATTTGGGGTATGGATATCATTATTAACACTACCGCTAAAGATGATGAACAAGCTCTTGCATTACTGCAGAGCTTTAATTTTCCTATTAAAAAGAAATAAACTAAAGGTATTACAAATGGCTAAAGTAAGTATGGTACAAAGAGATTTAAAAAGAAGAAAGTTATATTCTAAGTATAAAAATAAAAGAGAAAAACTTTTAATAACCGCTAAAGATAAGAACTTATCTGCTGAAGAGAGATTTGAGGCTAGGTTGAAGTTAGCTCAGCTACCCAGAAATTCTTCAAAAAATAGAATTCGTAATAGATGTTTAATAACTGGCCGTCCAAGAGGTGTTTATAGAAAATTTGGTTTATCAAGGATTGCTTTTAGGGATTTAGCTTCGGACGGTAAGTTACCTGGTGTAGTTAAATCAAGTTGGTGAGGTTACAATGAATATTAATGATCCAATCGGGGATATGATTACAAGAATAAGAAATGCTCATATGAGAGGAAAAGAAATTGTGGACTCTCCCTCTTCCTCTCTTAGAGTAAATGTGCTTGAGGTTTTAAAAGCTGAAGGTTTTATTAGAGGATTCTCAGAAACTGAGAGAGATACTGGTCAATCAGAAGTTCAAATTGAATTAAAGTATCATGAGGGAGATCCTGTTATTAAAGAAATTAAGAGAATTTCTAAACCTGGAAGAAGAGTTTACTCATCTGTAAAAAGTATGCCATTAATTAGAAACGGTCTTGGCATTTCAATAGTTTCAACACCTAAGGGAGTTATGTCAGACTCTACTGCTCGTAATGAAAACGTAGGTGGTGAAATTTTATGCACTGTTTTTTAATATTGAGGTTTTTGAATGTCTAGAATTGGAAAAAAACTTATAGATGTGCCTGAAGGAGTTAATATTACAATTTCTGAAAAAGAAATTTTAGCGACTGGACCTAAGGGTGAATTATCTTGTGAAAATTTCTCTGGAACAAGTGTTAATCTTCAAGATAACCAGATTAGCATTGAGCCTATTGATGACTCCCAAGATAGTATTAAGTTTTGGGGAATACAAAGAACGTTACTAAACAACAATATTGTTGGTGTTTCAGAAGGCTATAAGAAGACATTAGAAATTAACGGTGTTGGTTATAAGGCTCAAATGAAAGGAAACAATATACAATTATCGCTTGGCTTTAGTCACGACATAAACTATGAAACGCCTGAAGGAATAAAAATTGAAGCTGTTTCCCCTACAGAAATAAATGTGAGTGGTATTGATAAACAGAAAGTTGGTCAAGTTGCAGCAGAAATTAGAAGTTTTCGGCCTCCTGAGCCTTATAAAGGTAAAGGTGTAAAATACAAAGACGAATATATATTCAGAAAAGAAGGAAAAAAGAAGTAATCAGATGGTTAATAAAATTGTTTCAAATAAAAGAAAAGCTAGAGTAAGAAAAAAGCTAAAAAATTCCTCTTCTGACAGAATGAGACTCTCTGTTTTTAGATCATCAAAGCACATTTATGCTCAGATCATTGATGATACCTCTGGTGTAACCATAGCTTCAGCTTCAACTTTAGAAAAATCTTCCTCTAGCTTAGGTTCTAATATATCTTCAGCATCAAAAGTAGGATCTGAGATTGCAAAAAAAGCTATTAAAGCAGGTGTAAATGAGGTTTTTTTTGATAGAGGAAGTTATAAATATCATGGTCGAGTTAAAGCTTTAGCTGAAAATGCTAGAGAAGCTGGATTAAAATTTTAGGAGATTATATTTTGTCTGCGAATGAAATAAATAATAATGACGAAAGAGATAGTGAGTTTATTGATCGTTTAGTTTTTATCAACAGAGTATCGACTGTTGTAAAAGGTGGTCGTAGATTTAGTTTTGCAGCTCTGGTAGTAGTTGGCGATCAAAAAGGTCATGTTGGTTTTGGTCATGGTAAAGCAAGGGAAGTTCCAGAAGCAATTAAAAAGGCAACTGATGCTGCAAAAATTTCAATGATAAAAGTTCCTCTCAAAGAAGGAAGAACTCTTCATCACGATATTGAAGGAAGGCACGGTGCAGGAAAGGTTGTTCTAAGAACAGCCCCTCCAGGAACAGGAATAATTGCTGGTGGTCCAATGCGAGCAGTATTTGAGGTTCTTGGTATTCAGGATGTGGTTGCAAAGTCTATTGGTTCTTCAAACCCCTATAATATGGTTAGGGCAACTGTTAAAGCTTTGTCTAAAATTAATAGTCCTAGACAAGTTGCTGCAAGAAGAGGAAAGAAAGTTAATGAGGTTATTAGCCAGCGTATAAGTGATGAAGAAGTTTCTGCATAGGTATTAAAATGGCATCTAAGAAAATTACAATAAAACAAACCAGAAGTGCTTTAAGGAGAAGCCCTGATCAAAAAAAAACACTAATTGGACTTGGTTTAAATAAACTTCATAAAACTAGAGTTCTTGAGGATACTGAATCAATTAGAGGTATGATTAAAAAAGTTAATCACCTTGTTAAAATAATTAATGAGGAATAGAAAAATGAGATTAAATGAGCTTAGAGATAATCCAAACGCCAGGAAAACTAAAACCAGAGTAGGAAGAGGTATTGGTTCTGGCAAGGGTAAAACCGCAGGTAGAGGTCATAAGGGGCAAAAATCAAGATCTGGTGTTGCTATAAAAGGTTTTGAAGGCGGTCAGATGCCAATTCATATGCGTTTACCAAAAAGAGGCTTTAATAATATTTCTCGAAGAAATTTTTCAGAATTAACTTTAGGCAACCTTCAGGCAGCAATTACAAAAGGCCTAATTGATAGTTCAAAAAAAATCACTGAGTCAGATTTAAATGCATCTGGAATTGTCAAAAAAAATAGAGATGGCGTGAAAATTTTAAATAAAGGTCAAATTAAAGATAAAATTGATATTTCTGTTACAAAAGCTACTCAATCTTCTATTAAGTTAATAGAGAGTTTAGGTGGTAAAATCGAAATACTTGAAAAAGTAAAAGAAAAAAAAGAAATAAAAAAACAACCTGAAGAAAAAGAAATTAGCAAAGAGGCTGTTGAAACTTCAACCAAAGATTCAACAGATAAATAATAATGGCTTCAGTAGCTGAACAACTAGCTTCAAACATAAGTTTATCAGCCCTTAAAAGTGCTTCTGAGCTTAAAAAAAGGATTTGGTTTACTATCCTTGCTTTAATTGTATACAGATTTGGAACATATCTACCTTTACCGGGTATAGATCTTGATGCATTAAGACAAATTTTTGAACAAAATCAATCAGGCATTATTGGCGTTTTTAATATGTTTTCAGGTGGTGCTGTTGGAAGGATGGCTATTTTTTCTCTTGGTATAATGCCCTATATTACTGCATCAATCATTATTCAACTGATAGTTCCTGTTGTTCCTTCTCTTAACTATTTGAAAAAAGAAGGCGGTGAAAGAGGTAGAAGACAAATTAATCAATATACTCGTTATTCCACAGTTTTCTTAGCTACTATTCAAGCTTGGGGAATAGCTGTAGGACTTGAGGGAGCTACAGGAGTTGTATCTAATCCCGGCTTATTCTTCAAAATTTCAGCAGTTATAACTCTAGTAGGTGGCACAATCTTTCTTATGTGGTTAGGTGAACAAATAACTTCTAATGGATTAGGAAATGGTATTTCTTTACTTATTTTCGCCGGTATTGTTGCAGAACTTCCAAGCGCTCTATTTGGTACTATTGAGCTTGGAAGACAGGGAGCTTTATCCATTGGTTTAATGTTTGGTCTTTTGATTCTTGTTTTATTAACTATTACATTTGTTGTTTTTATAGAGAGAGCACAAAGAAGATTGCTTGTTCAGTATCCTAAGAGACAAGTTGGCAATAAAATGTTCGGTGGAGATAATTCTCATTTACCTTTAAAACTTAATACTTCAGGAGTTATTCCTGCTATTTTTGCATCCTCACTACTATTGATGCCAATTACGATTGCGAATTTTTCTGCAGGACAAGGGCCAGACTGGGTCAATAGTATTACTAGTCTTCTTGGAAGAGGGCAGCCCTTATATATGCTTATCTATGCTTTTTTGATTGTTTTTTTCTGTTATTTTTATACTGCAATTGTCTTTAATCCAGAGGACACAGCTGATAATTTAAAAAAACAAGGTGGTTTTATTCCAGGAATTAGACCTGGAGAGAGAACTGCTCAATATATTGATTTTGTTTTGACTAGACTGACTGTTGTTGGTTCAATTTATTTAGTTTTAGTTTGCTTATTACCAGAATTTTTAATTTCAAGATTTGCCGTACCTTTTTATTTTGGTGGAACTTCAGTTTTAATCATTGTTAATGTTGCAATGGATACAATGACACAGTTCCAAGGATACTTATTTGCTCATCAATATGAAGGATTGCTTAAAAAATCAAAACTAGGAGGTAGAAAGAGATAATGATTATTATTCTCTTGGGTCCGCCTGGTGCAGGCAAAGGTACACAAGCGGTTTTTATTAAAAATCATTTTAATATAGCTCACATATCAACTGGTGATATGTTGAGAGAAGCTGTTAAAAACGAGACAGAACTCGGGCTAATGGCAAAAGATGTGATGGAGAGGGGTGATTTAGTATCAGACGATCTATTGCTTAAATTAATTAATGAGAGAATTAAAAATAAAGATTGTGAGAATGGTTTTATTCTTGATGGTTATCCTAGAAATCAAAAACAAGCAGCATCATTAGATGAAATTTTTTTCCAATTAGGTAAAAATATTGATGGTATAGTTCAAATTGATGTTGATTTTTCAATTCTAGAAAAGAGAATAACTAAAAGAGCTAATGAAAATAATGATGAAAAAAGGGCTGACGATAACTTAGATGTGTTAAAAAAAAGATTGAAAGAGTATGTAGAGCAAACTGAACCACTAATATCCTATTATTCAGATAATAAAAACTATATTATTATCAATGGGATGAATGATATATCTAAAGTATCAGAAGATATTAAAAATAATTTAAATAAACTTAAATAGTTTGTTGACTGTTTTGTTTACAGGAATATAATCCGCGATTCTATACTTAATCGCTTTTTTGGAGGTTTTATTGGCACGTATTGCAGGTATAAATATACCAACTAATAAGAAAGTTTTTACAGGCTTAACATATATTAAAGGTATTGGTCCAAAAATAGCTTCTGATATATGTAAACTTGCTGATATTCCGTCTGAGAGAAGAGTAAATGAACTTACTGACTCAGAGGTAATTCAGATAAGAGAAATAATTGAAGGTAATTATAAGGTTGAAGGTGAACTAAGAAGAGAGGTTTCAACTAATATTAAACGTCTCATGGATCTTGGTAACTACAGAGGTCTTCGTCATAGAAGAGGTCTTCCAGTAAGAGGTCAAAGAACTCACACTAACGCTCGAACAAGAAAAGGGCCAGCTAAAGCAATTGCTGGTAAGAAAAAGTAACTAATTAATAAATTTAATTTTGGATTTTAGAATGGCTGATGAGAAAAAAAGAGTAAAACGTCGTGATAAGAAAAACATCTCTAATGGTGTTGCTCATGTTAACTCAACTTTCAATAATACTATGATCACTATTTCTGATGAAAAAGGGGATGCAATTTCTTGGTCATCCGCAGGTTTAATGGGTTTCAAAGGCTCGAGAAAGTCAACACCTTTTGCAGCTCAAATGGCAGCTGAAGACGCAGGTGAAAAAGCTAAAGAGCATGGAGTGAAAACCTTAAAGGTTGAAGTTCAGGGACCGGGATCAGGTAGAGAAAGTGCATTAAGAGCATTACAGTCTATTGGATTTACTATTACTTCCATCAAAGATGTCACTTCTATTCCGCACAATGGTTGTCGTCCTCCAAAAAGACGTCGAGTATAAATAAAAAAATATTAAACTAAGAGGTTAATGTGATTATCGAAAAAAATTGGCGTGAGCTACTAAAACCGAGTGAAATAAACATCAACCAAGGCCAAGAACCTGAGAAGTTCTCTAAGATAACTGTAGAGCCTTTAGAAAGAGGTTATGGTACTACCCTAGGTAATGCTTTAAGAAGAGTTTTACTATCTTCTCTCCAGGGCGTAGCTGTTTTTGGAATTAAGATAGATGGAGTATTACATGAATTTTCATCGATTAATGGCGTTAGAGAAGACGTTACAGATATTGTTTTAAATGTTAAAAAAATAATCTTTAAAGCTGATTTTTCAGGAATTAAGAGACTTACTTTAGAAAGAAGCGGTCCAGGGGTTGTAACAGCGGGTGATATCGCTCTTACAGATGATATTGAAGTAATGAATCCTGATCAAGTTCTATGTACTTTAGATGAAAATGCATCAATTAGATTTGAACTTTCAATAAAAACTGGAAATGGTTATGTACCAGCTGAACAAAATCGTGACGAAGATAGCCCAATAGGTTTCATACCAGTTGATAGTCTTTTCAGTCCAATCATAAATGTAGCTTACAACGTAGAAAACGCCAGAGAAGGTGATTCACTTGACTATGATAAATTAACTTTAGAGGTTGAAACTAATGGTTCAGTTATACCAGAAGATGCTGTGGCTTTTTCCGCTAGAATTCTTCAGGATCAACTAATGCCTTTCATTAATTTTGACGAACCTGAAGAAGAGATTATAGAAGAAGATGAAAATGAATTAGAATTTAACGCTGCTCTTTTGAAAAAAGTTGATGAATTAGAGCTATCTGTTAGGTCTGCTAATTGTTTAAAAAATGATAATATTGTTTATATTGGTGACCTAATTCTTAAAAGTGAAAATGAAATGTTAAGAACACCAAATTTTGGAAGAAAGTCCTTGAATGAGATAAAGGAAGTTTTAACAGAAATGGGTTTATCTCTAGGTATGGATGTTCCTACATGGCCTCCAGAAAATGTTGATGAACTCTCCAGAAAAGCATCAGATAAATTTTAAGATAGGTATTTAAAATGCGTCATAAAGTGTCAAAAAGAAAACTAAATAGAACTTCTAGTCATAGAAAGGCTCTTTTGGCAAACATGGCTGTTGCATTGATAAAGCACGAGCAAGTTAAAACAACTTTACCAAAAGCTAAGGAATTAGCTCCTTATGTTGAAAAGTTAATTACACTTGGAAAAAAAGGTGATTTGAACGCAAGAAGAAGGCTTTATTCAATTATTCCAGAAAAGAGATGGGGCGCAAAAGTATTTGACACTCTAGCCGAGAGATATAAAGAGAGAAATGGTGGATATACAAGAATTATGAAAGCTGGTTTTCGTTATGGTGACTCTGCTCCAATGGCTGTAATAGAGCTCGTAGATAGAGATACCGAAGCTTTAGGTCAAGACTCTGGTCCTATTATAGAAAAACAATTCGATGAAGTTGAAGTCTAGTTTATTTTAATTATTTTCTGGGCAACATCTATTTTTTCTGAATTAAAACCTGCTTTACAATATGAAAAGTAATATTTGAATATTCTTTCAAGCTTAATATCAAATCCAAGCTTTTTTATGGAAGATAATGAATTTAAAAATTCCTTATGCCAAATAGCTAAAGTTTTTGCATATGACTTTCCAAAAGAGTGTGAATTGACCTCAACTAAACCAGCCTCAAGATAATTTTCATTTAATTTATCTTGTGATGGAAGCATTCCTCCTGGAAAGACATATTTTTGGATAAAATCTACTGACTTACTGTATTTTTCATAATTTTTATTATTCATCAAAATTACTTGTATTCCAGCTAAACCATCTTTCTTTAAAACATCTTTTATTTTTTTAAAATAATTTTTCCAATATTTTTCACCGACAGCTTCAATCATTTCAATAGAAACAACTCTATCATATTTACCTTTTAGGTCTCTATAATCACAAAGTTCAAGGGATACTTTATTTTCAAGTTTTGATTTTTTAATTCTATTTGTTGCAAACTTTAATTGACTGGGGCTTATTGTAATTCCTTTTATAGAACACCCAACTTTTTTTGCAGTATATTCTGCGAATCCTCCCCATCCGCAACCAATTTCTAAAACATTATGATGTGGTTTTATTTTAAGGTTATCTATTAGAGATTGATATTTATTTTCTTGTGCTTTCTCTAAGCTTTCTTTTTCATCTTTGAAGAATGCACTGGAGTATGTCATAGTTTTATCTAACCACAGTTTATAAAAATCATTTCCAAGGTCATAATGGTATTGAATATTTTTTTTAGCTCTTGACTTTGTATTTTCTCTGAAAAAATGAATAATTCTATTATATACAAGATGAGCCTTGCTTTTTGGACTAAAAGCTTCTGGTAAATTTGTCACCATAATTTCAAGCAAAGACTCCAAATCAGAACTTGTCCATTCGCCTTTGAGATAACTCTCCGCAAAACCAACGTGCCCAGATGTTATAGTTCTTATTAAAGGCATGTAAGAGTTTAATATAAGGTTTGATTTAAGATTACCTTTACCAAAGAACTCTAAATTTTCATTATTAGGAAGCGTTATTGTTAGCTCACCAATTGTAATTTTTTGACCAATATTTGATAGGTAATTTTTAAAAATTCTATTAATCATTTTTCTTTATACTTTTCATTGTATGAAATTTTATAATACTTAGACTTTGTGTGCTTGATATATTTAATATTTTTAAGCCATAAAATCAATGCTTGGAAGTGAATACCGTATGTAACTTTTAATGTTAAAAAAGGATATTTTATAAAATTAATTAGCAGTATTCTATCATTAAAAGGATTATATTTTCCTTTAAATGAAGCGGTTATTAAATGCTTTTTTTCGATAAACCCTTTAATGACTATGCTAACTTTATTTTCATTTATTTTTGTTGAGAATTTATATTCCCCATCCATACTTATAAAAGGGGATACATGCATTAATTTTTTTGTTTTATGGTTATCAAAATCAAAATCATTATCTATTTTAAATGAATATGAGTGATCTTCGCCAAAGGTATTTCTTACTTCATAAACTATCATTTTTAAATACTTCTTATCATAAATAAACCAAGTACTTATGGGATTAAATGCGTAACCAAGAATGCGTGGATAACATAGACAAAAAATTTTTAAATTATTTGTACTTATATTTTGTTTTTTTGCAATTTTTAAAATCCAAGATCTAGGATTAGATCCGTCTTTTTCACCATGATCTCTATCAAAGAAAGAAAATAAATTATACTTATTATATGAAAAGAGTAAGCACTTCTTTGAAATATCCTTGAGATCATCAATATTGAATAATATTGAAAAAACTTTATATTTAAAATTATGTTCTTTGGGAATAAACCTCGAATGAACAACTACACCATCAAATATTGATGTTCTTAATCCCATAATGCTTTTATTCCAATTTTATTAGCTAAATTTAGACTAGAGTTTATTCCATCCTCATGAAAACCATTTCCACACCAAGCACCGCAATACCAAGTATTATTTAATCCTTGAATTTCATCTAAAAATTTTAAAGCTGTTATTGATTTACTATCAAATATTGGATGTTCATAATCTATAACTTTAAAAATAGAGCCTTCATTTGGAAGATGTACTGGATTTAGACTTAAAAATAATGGATTTTTATAATTAATATTTTGAAGTTTATTCATCCAATAAGTTACTGATATATGGTCTTTTTCCTCCTTAGGAACAAATATGTTCCATGAAGACCATATTTTTTTAATATTTGGCATAATGCTCTCATCAGAATGGAGATAAGCAGTATTTTTATTGGCCTTAAATTTTCCTAAGATATCTAGTTCTTTTTTTTGAATATCATTTAAAATATTAACCACTTTAGATGGATTTTGTGAAAAAATAATATGATCAACTTCGGAAGTATTGCCCTCAGTATCGGTAATTTTAATAAATTCTTTTTCTCTATTTATTTTCTTAACCCCATTATTTTTGAACAATTTTACTTTGGGGTTTGCTTCAAGAAAACTAATAATTTTCTTAACATAATTTATACTTCCCCCGGTAACAGTAAGCCATTGAGGCCTATCTTTTTTACCATGCAAAAGTTTATGGTTATTAAAGAATTCAAAAAGAGATTTTATGGGGTAATTCATAATATCTTTTTGAGGCATGGACCAAATTGCCCCAGCCATAGGAATTAGGTATAATTCCAAGAAGCTTCTAGTATAAAATTTCTTTTTTAACCATTCCTCAAGAGATATATTTTCAATATTTTTATAATTTAAGATATATTTTACATGAAAATTAAAAATTAAAATTTGCAAAACAGCGAATAAGTATTTTAAGTTTAGAAAATATCTTTTCTTAGCAAATATTGTTTTTATATTTTGACCAGACCACTTAATACCATTTTTTTGATCATCAATTGATAAACTCATGTCACTATTTTCATATTTAACTGACAGAAATTTAAATAATTTAATTAAATTTGGATAATTTAACTTATTAAAAACAATAAAACCTGTATCAACGCTTATATTTTTTTTGTTATACTCAATATTAACAGTATTTGAGTGACCTCCATATCTGTCATCAATTTCATACAAAACAACTTCATGATCTTGAGATAAAATTAAGGCCATAGAAAGGCCTGATATACCCGAACCAACAACGGCAAATTTCATTAAAAATCCTTCAAAGATTAAATTTTTCTTTTATTTGTAAATATTTTCATTCTCAATTACTTCATCAATTGATTGAGTTGAAACAGTTTCAGGAGTCAATTTTTCTTCTGCTTCTATAGCTTCCTGATCATTTTTTTCAGCTATTTTTTTTGAAGACATAGAGCTACCAGTGTAAGTTCCTCCATCATATTGATTAGAGCAATTAATAAAAATTAAAGGAAATATAAAGATAATTATTAATAATTTAATATTTTTCATAATAATTAATAATAACAATAGTCGGAGAAATTTAAAATAAAAAATTAAAAAAAATGGCTCCCCGGGCCGGACTCGAACCAGCGACAAAGCGGTTAACAGCCGCTTGCTCTACCAACTGAGCTACCGGGGAACAGTTTCGATATTATCTAACAGAAGAATCGTTAATTTACTAGCTTGTTTTATTAAATTTTTAAGTTAAGCTTTGACCATTAATTTACCAATATTTCCTCCTGTAAACAGCTTTTGAAGTGCCAGTGGAAAATTTTCAATACCTTCTTCAATATGATAAGGAATTTTTAATTTTCCCTCTTTATAAAAACTTAATAATTCCTTTGTGGCTTCTGCATACCTTTCTTCAAAGTGCATAACTGTGAAACCTTCCATTCTTGAATATTTTTCTGCTAATCTCAAATATAGGCTAGGTCCATTAACTTTATCATGATGTGAATATTGTGAAATTGCTCCACAAATTACAACTCTTGCTCTGTCTCTTATATTATCAAGGGCAGCATCTAAAATTTCTCCACCTACATTATCAAAAAATATGTCAATACCCTCACTAGCATGCATTTTAATTTTTTCGTTTAAGTCTTCTTTTTTATAGTCAATAGCAGCATCAGCACCAATTTCATCTATTAGCACATCACATTTCTGTTTACCGCCAGCAACACCAATTACTTTAGCGCCTTTAATTTTAGCTAATTGGCACACTAAGGCACCAACTCCGCCAGCAGCTCCGGATACCAGAACAATATCACCTTTCTTTACTTGTCCTACTTCATAAATACCAAAATATGCCGTAAGGCCTGTAGTTACACCTAAAACCGCTATTTGAGTAAAAGGATCTATTTCTGGATTTTCAACTTTAGCAAACATTTCTGCAGGCATAGTGGTGTGTGTTTGTGCAAATATTGGCCCATTTACAATATCACCTTCTTTAAATTTATCAGATTTACTTATTAATACTCTGCCTATTCCCAATGCTGGAATTGTTCCCCCAATAGGGGTAGATCCATGAAAAGCTTCTTCATTTAAGGTTGTTCTAATCCATGCCCCAATTTCAAGAGCTTGCATCTCAATTAAAACTTCGCCATCATTAGGGGCTCTTGAAATTTCTTCAACAATGTCAAATCCTTCGACTTTTGGATTATCTTTGGGTCTTTCTTTTAAGACTACTTTTTTAAGATTTGGTAAATTAGATAAATTTGACATTTTTTTTCTCCCACTAAATTTCAATTTTATAAACTAAATTTTATCTTAAAGAAAAATTATTTTTTTAAAATTGAACATTTTTGAAAAATTATTAATATTTCAACATGATTGGGCGTATTTTTATATTTTTAATTTCAAAGGGTCGTATTTTTTTTGGTGTTTTATTTTTGGCGCCTTTATTATCACAATTTTTAAACTATAATAAGATTGAAAATATTTTAGGTATTCCAACTTTAATACTTTGTTTGTTTATTGGTTTTTTTTGGGGACTATATGCTACAATTAAAGGAAGATGGTTTTGGTTTTGAGAGATATGGATTTAGTTAAAAAAGAAAAATTAATAGCAAGACAGTTTATAGGAAAAACTCCATGGTTTATGATAGCTTGGTGGGCAATAAATCTATCTGTTTGGTTTTCATTATGGCCTTTAACATTAACAGGTCAAATTCCTTTGTATTTAACTTTTTTAATTTCATTAATTTGTGCTCTATTAAGTTATTTACCTTCACATGAGGCTCAGCACGAAAATATTGCGAGAAAAGGATCGTCGTTATTTTGGTTTAACGAATTAATTGGCTACACATCACTTATTCCTCTAGCCGTACCATATCGATTGCTTCGCATTACTCATATGTATCATCACTCGCATACAAACCATCCAGAGAAAGATCCAGATTATGCTACGAAGGCCAAGAATTTTAAAGATGCTATTTGGGTGAATTTTTTTACTAATACTTCGGCGAATAATCTTTATAAAAATTTTGTAGAAAATATGGAAGAAAATAAAGAGAATAAAAGGACTATATTTGAGTCAATACTAACAAATATATCTTTTTGGACAATTTTAGTAATTTTTGTTTGGTTGGGATATGGTTTTGAGGTGGCTTGCTTGTGGTGGATGCCAAAATTAATTGCAACAGGCTATGTTAGAATGACATTGTCTTGGGCGCCTCATCATCCTATGAAAGAGCAGGGAAGGTATAGGAATACAAGGGGCTTTAAAGCTAGAATTGGAACTATACTTACAATGGGAATGGAATATCATATTATTCATCATTTACATCCCTCAATACCATTAAATTTAAACCCTGCGGCTTACAGGGCTTTAAAACCAATTCTTATAGAGAGAAATTGTCGCTTGGATATAGATTTATAAAATTTTTTGATTTTTTAAGGAGTTAAATATGAATATTTTTAATATGGCTAAAGATCTTAAAGGTATGGAAAAAATGATGAAACCTGCTTTAGAGAAATTTATGAAGGAATCAGGATTTGTAAAGAAAGAGGAATTAACTAAACTTGAAAAAAGAATAAGCGAGCTTGAGACAAGTATAAAAGAGCTAAATAATAGATAACTTAAAAAGAAAGAAACAAATATGAGTAAAGAAAATATTAATCATAGTGATGTTGATTTAACATCAAATCAAGTTCAACAATGCCCATATAGCGCTTATAAGACACTAAGAGATGATGCACCTGTTTATCAGGATCCAAAAACCGGTTTTTTTATTGTTACACGCTATAAATATGTAAGAGAATTGCTTTTAGACACTGAGAACTTTAGCAGTTCTTTTGGTGCAGCTGCTCAAAAAGCAGAGTCAAATATTAATTCTGATCATGTAAGGCAGGGTGTAAAACTATTTGAAGAAAAAGGATGGATTCCTGCTCCTACATTAGCCGGAAGAGATAACCCAAATCATAAAGAAATGAGGTCTATTTTTGATAAAGCTTTTAGGCCCAGTAAAATTAAAGAATTAGAAACAATTGTAGAGAAAACCTCTTATGATTTAATTGATGCATTTATTGATAATGGAAGCTGTGATTGGGTCAAAGAGTTTTCGGTACCTCTTCCTTTAAAAATAATCGGTGTTCAAATGGGTATTGAAAACGAAGATGATTTATGGAAAATCAAAGTTTCAACAGATGCTTTTTTTCACAGAATTGGCATGATGTTAACAAAAGAGCAGGAGTTAGAAGCAATTGAAAAAGAAATTGAAGGGCAGCATTATTTTCAACCAATCTTTGAAAAGCTGAGAAAGAATCCTGATGATAGTTTACTCAGTGAGTTAGTTAATACCGAGATTGAAGAGTGGGGAAGACCTCTCAATGATAACGAACTTCACGCTGAAATGATGGCGGATACTTTTGTCGGTGGAAGTGAAACCACTACTAATGCACTTTCTGCAGGAATAAAACTTTTAGTTGAAAATCCTGATATCTGGAAAAGATTAAAATCTGATCCAGATAAGTATTTAAAAGTTTTTGTTGAGGAAGTTCTTCGTTTAGAGTCTCCTGTTCAAAGTCTTATGAGAACTGCTGCAAAAGATGTTATTTTTCATGGAGTTGAAATTCCAAAGGGTTCTGTTGTTAATGTAAGGTATGCAGCAGCCAACAGAGATGAAAGAGCTTTTGATGATCCTGAAAAAATTAATTTAGATAGGAAAAAAGCTGGTTCACATATGGCATTTGGTTCAGGAACTCATCATTGCCTTGGTGCGCCTTTGGCAAGAAGAGAACTATGGTGGGGTTTTAAGGCCGCCTTAGATAGATTTAAAACAATAAGTTTTTCTGGAGATAAAAACGACTTTACCTATCACCCACATTATCTATTAAGGGCTCTTAAAGAGCTGCATATTGATTTTGAAAAAGAATAACACTGTTTTTTGATTATTAATTAATATTGATATTATTTTTAGGTCTTTTTATTCCCTGGCCTGAGTTAATTATCAGATAATTATTTGGTTTTTTGAGCGTTTTTATTAATTTTGCATCTTTATATTTTAAAAACTCATAACCTAACTCATTTTTTATACAATGATATCTATCTTCTAGATGGTCGACAATTTTTTGAACATATTCGTCGTAATTTAAAGAAAGATTTTTTTCTTCATATTTGTCATGAGAAAGATCTATTTTAATTTCATTTAAAAGATCAACTCTTAAGTGAGCATAGTCAATTTTTACATTCTCAAAATCTTTTAAATCTAAAGGCAAAGTTTGATTTTTATTTTTATCAATAATTACATTTCGAAGAAACATTACAGAACAGACTAAATCTAGATTTTTTTTTGAATAATAAAATTTATTATTATCTAAATTCTTATTGTTATCTTCTTTATCAAACTCTAATAAAATTTTTTTAATAAATAGATTTTTTTTTATATTTTTTTCATTTAAAAATTTTTTTGCTATTTTTAAATTAATAAAGTCCTCTTTTAATTTTGTCCATTTATATAAGAAAAAATATTCTAAGAATATCTCTATTTCTTTGTTATCCATTTTAACTTCTTAAGATCTTATAAATTTAAAAGTAAGCGCTCTGGTTTTTCTAACTGCTCTTTTATACTTATTAAGAAAGAAACAGCATCCTTGCCATCTAAGAGTCTGTGATCATAGCTTAAAGCTAAATACATCATTGGTCTTATTTCAATTTTCCCATCGATTACAACAGGTCTATCTTGAATTTTATGCATACCCAATATTGCAGTTTGTGGAGCATTTAAAATTGGAGTAGATAATAAAGATCCAAAAATACCACCATTAGATATTGTAAAAGTTCCACCTTGCATTTCTTCAATTGATAATTTTCCATTCTGTGCCTTTGAAGAAAATTCTAAAATTATTTTTTCTATCTCAGGTAGACTCATCATGTCTGCATCTCTTATTACTGGAACAACCAGTCCTTTATCAGTTGAAACAGCAACACTAATATCTTGATAACCATGATATACAACATCATCACCATCAATTGATGCGTTTGCTATTGGGTATTTTTTTAAAGCAACTATTGAGGCTGCTACAAAAAAACCCATAAATCCTAACTTTATTCCATGATTTGATTTAAAGTCATCGCCATATTCATTTCGTAGGTTTTTAATTGGTTGCATATTAACTTCATTAAAAGTAGTTAACATTGCAGTTTCTTGACTTACAGATAACAATCTTTTTGCGATTGTTGACCTCATTCTTGACATAGGAACTCTTTCAACTTCCCTTGAGCTATCTTGAGAGGTTAAATCATTTATTTTATTCGAAGAATCATTCTTAGGTTGGTTTAAATAATTTTTTATATCGGTTTTTGTAATTCTTCCGTCCTTTCCAGTGCCAACTATCTCCGTTTGATCAATCTCATACTCATCAAGCATTCTTCTTATTGCTGGTCCGTGACCAATTGATTTTGGATTATCTGATACGATGTTTGTCTCTATTTCTTTAGATTCTTCTTTAGCATCATTATTTAAATCCTCACTAGTTTCACCTTTATCAACTTCCGCAATTAATTCTCCGCTAAGCACTACTTCTCCTTCATTTCTTATAATTTTTGATATCTTTCCATCAACTGGAGAGAGAACCTCAAGAACTATTTTATCAGTTTCTATTTCAGCAATTAATTCATCTTGTTTGACGTTTTCTCCTTCCTTTTTAACCCAGTTCGAAATAGTTCCATCCGATACTGACTCTGGATAAGTAGGTGATTTTATTTCTGTTGTCATTTTAATTCCTTAATCCTCAAAAGCTTTATTTATAAGGGTTTCTTGTTGTTTTTTGTGTAATTTATTTAAGCCTACAGCAGGAGCTGAAGCAGATGGTCGGCTAATTAATTGAATTTGTTTTTCTGAAAAACGATCTAATACTCTTTGAATTCTATGCCTATGACTAAACCAAGCACCTTGATTTGCTGGTTCTTCTTGGCACCAAATAAATTTATCACAATTGATATATTTCTTTAATATAGTCTCTAATTCATTGTAGGGAAATGAATATAACTGTTCCATTCTTATTATTGCTACATCTTCAGCTTTTAAAACTTCTTTCTTTTCAACTAGATCATAAAAAACTTTGCCAGAGCATAAAATTAATTTTCTTATTTTATCTTTATTTTTTAATTTGTCATCTATCACAGGCAAAAAAGTTCCATTTGTTAATTCATCTAAAGTAGATGTTGCTAGAGGATTTCTTAACAAGCTTTTTGGTGAAATTACTATCAGAGGTCTTCTCATCTTCCTAATTGTTTGAAGCCTGAGTAGGTGATAAATTTGAGCTGGAGTAGTAGGTACACAAACTTGAATATTGTCATGTGCACATAACTGAAGGTATCTCTCTAGCCTAGCACTGCTATGTTCAGGACCTTGACCTTCGTAACCATGAGGTAATAGCATTACAAGGCCGGATAATCTCTCCCACTTGTGTTCCGCTGAGACTATAAATTGATCAATAACAACTTGTGCGCCATTTGCAAAATCACCAAATTGTGCTTCCCAAATTACAAGGCCACTTGGCCAAGCTGTAGAATAACCATACTCAAAACCTAAAACTGCCTCTTCAGAAAGAAGTGAGTCATAAATGTCCAGTATTGTATTATTTTTTTCAGCTATTTTGACCAGAGGCATATATTCAGTTCCGTCTTTTTGGTTATGAATTGCAGAGTGTCTATGAGCAAAAGTTCCTCTTCTGACATCCTGACCAGAAAATCTAATTGGATAACCCTCACTTAGTAATGTGGCATAAGCCATATTCTCAGCAAAACCCCAGTTTACAGGTAGTTCGCCCAAATTCATTTTTTTTCTATCGTTAAGCAACTTTGATACTTGTTTTTGTAAATCAAAATTATCCGGAGCAGAACTTATAATATCACCTAATTCGGAAAACTTTTTTTGATCAAATGTTGTATCAGTTTTTTCATTCCAGGATCTATTTAAGTAAGGGCTCCAATCGAACCATTTTTCTTCATTTGTTAAAGCTAAATTATCTGTTACTAGCTCACCTTTTTCTAGTGATGTTCTATAGTTTTTTTGGAAATTTAATGTTTCTTCTTCCGTAACAACACCCTCGTTTATTAATCTTTCTTGATATTGATCTCTAACTGATTTGTGATTTTTTATTTTTTTATACATTAATGGTTGAGTTGCAGAAGGTTCATCAGCCTCATTATGACCTCGTCTCCTAAAGCAAAACATATCAATAATAATATCTTTTTTGAAAGTATATCTATATTCACACGCAAGCTTTGCAGCAAATACAACCATTTCAGGGTCATCACCATTAACATGAAGTATTGGACACTCAATCATTTTTGCTACATCAGTAGAGTAAAGTGTAGATCTTGAATCTCTGGCATCCGAAGTTGTGAATCCAATTTGATTATTTACTATTACATGAATTGATCCACCAACACCATAACCTCTTGTCTGAGACATTTGCAAAGTTTCCATAACAACACCTTGACCAGAAAAAGCTGCATCACCATGTATTAAGATTGGTATTACTAGGTCTTTATCTTTATCTTTTAATCGCTCTTGGCGAGCCCTTACCGAACCTTCAATGACAGGGTTAACAATTTCCAAATGAGAAGGGTTGTTATTTAAAGAGACATGAACCTCACCATTTGGTGTAATAATGTTTGATGAAAAACCTAGATGGTACTTTACATCACCAGAGCTTGCCCCTTCAAGTTCATAATCTTCCTCAAATTCAGAAAAAAGTTCTTTTGGAGATTTTCCTAAAACATTAACAAGTAGATTTAATCTTCCCCTATGTGACATCCCAAGACAAATTTGTTGAGCTCCAAAAATACTGCAATTTTGAATTAAACTATCAACTAGAGGTATTAAGGACTCACCCCCTTCAGTTCCAAATCTTTTCATTCCTGGGTATCTAGTAGATAAAAATTTTGCTAATCCTTCAGTTGCATTCAAACGCTTAAGTAGGTTAATTTTTTCTTCTTTCTTGAAGTAAACTTTTCCAAGATTAGGCTCAAGCCTATCTTGGAACCATAATCTCTCTTTGATGTTTGTGATGTAATTATACTCTATTCCGAGTGTTCCACAGTAGATTTTATTAAGGGAACTAATTATCTCTTCTAAAGTTGCTTTATCTTTTTTAATATTAAGAGTATCAGTATTAAATTCTTTTTTTAAATCATCTTCACTTAATCCATGAAAGTCATAATCTAAATCTTCGCAAAAACTAGTCTTTCTTATACCAAGAGGATCTAAGTTTGCTCTTTGATGACCTCTATTTCTATATGATTGAATTAATTGAATAACTCTAATTTGATCTTCGTTAATAGATTTTTTATTTGTTGATTTATTTAAATAGTTTCTTTTTCTTCTTTGATTTTTAAAACGTTCAATAACATCTTTATGAGAAACTTCAGTTTTACCTTCTGATTGAACTGGAAGAGTTTCAAAATAAATTTTCCAATCCTCTGAAACTGATTTTGGATCTTTAAGAAATGATTCATATAATGACTCAATAAAAGGGGCATTACCATCTCCAGCGCCAACAGTTTTTTGAACAGGATTTGCAAATGATTCGTCTTTATCGATAATATTATCAATAGAGATTTTAGAATTATCAGTCATATTTTTTCTCTAAAATTAAGGTAAATACTATGTAATTACTTAATTATTACTATAAGATTAAATTAATATTTATCTTTTACATTCTATATATACACTTACAATGATAATACCAAATAAATTGAAAAATTTGTGACATATATTAAAAAATAGATGAATAATTTTTTAAATGGAGGCCACTGCCAGATTCGAACTGGCGTCCACGGCTTTGCAGGCCGCTGCGTAACCACTCCGCCAAGTGGCCTAAATAATAGTCTCTTTCATATTAGATTTTTATCATATTTGTCTAGATATTCTTTTATTTTAATTTAGGAATATTCGTCTTGTAATATTAGTAAACATAGATTATTTATAAAAAAATGACGCGTACGTCATCTTTATAAATTAAGGATATTAATGATAATTTTTTGTTTAATTTTTTGTTTATTTTTGAATACACAGTTATATGCAAATACTTTGCAGGAGGCACTCTCGCTTGCTTATAAAAATAATCCTTCCATTCAAGCTAAAAGAGCTGAATTAAGGGCAAACGATGAGCTTGTATCTATTTCATCTTCAGAATTTTTTCCAAAAATTAGACTCGTTGGATCATATGGAGAGTTTATTACAAATTATAAAGAAACAGATGAAATAAAATTAAAACCTAAGGTTGCTAAGATTGAGGCCGAACAGATAATTTTTTCTGGTGGTCGATTAATTAACAATAGATCCCAATCTCTAAATTTTATAGCTGCAAGTCAAGCTGATTTAAATATTTTAGAACAAGAGATTTTGTTCTCTGCTGCGGAAGCTTTTTTTAATGTTTTGACAAGTCAGAAAATTGTTGAACTAAGAGAGGTAAATCTTGATGTACTTAATGAGAGGCTTGAAGTTGCAAAAATACAATTTGAAGTAGGTGAGCTTACTCTAACAGATGTTGCCCAATCTGAAGCTAGGCTCTCATTATCACAAGCAAATTTAGCTGAAGCAAGGGCAAATCTTGAGAAAAGTAAAGCAATTTATAAATCTATTATTGGTGTGATACCTATAAATTTATCAAATGACTTTATTAATTTTACTTTACCAACTTCAATTGAAGAAGCGCTATCTATAGCTAATGTAAAAAGTCCTTATATTAAATTTGCAGAAAAATCAGAATTGTCATCAAGATACGGAATTAAATCAGCAAAATCAAAATTATTACCATCTATTAGTTTAATAGGTGAGTTTTCTAATTCAGAGGAGATGTTATTTAATACGGATGGAGATGCTTATCAATTGATGGGTGTATTGAGTATGCCAATTTTTTCTGGTGGCTTAAATTGGTCAAATATTAGAAAAGCTCAAGAAATAAATATTAGAGATAAATTTCAATTAACTGAAGCTAAAAGATTTGTTACTCAAGAGGTAAAGTCTGCTTTTGCGCAATATAATTCATCTTTAATCAAGGTTAATTCTTCAAAAAAACAATTCGAAGCAAATAAAATTGCACTTGAGGGAGTAAAAGAAGAGTTCGAGCTCGGCACCAGAACAAATTTAGATGTATTAGATGCAGAACAGGAATTTTTGGACTCCCAGGTATCAATGATAAGTTCCGAAAATAATTCAAAATTGTCGATGTTTTATTTGCTTTTAAGCGTTGGTTCTTTAAATCCCGATGTTCTGTCTCTTCCTATTTCAAAATATGACCCTAATTTAAATTATAACAAGGTAAAAAATATTAAACTTGGATGGAAAAGATTTAAAGATATTAAAAATCTTGATTGATCTATAATGTCTATGTTGTAAGGTATTTTTTGTCATGGTTTCAAATGAAAATAATGAAGAAATGTCTGTTAATGATATTCTCTCATCGATTAAAGAAGTTATCTCAGGTGAGCAGGATTTGGATAAACCGTCTAATGATAATGAGTTTATTGAGTTAACCGATGTTGTAGATGAAAAAGAGGACTCAATTCTTTTAGAAGATGAAGTTGACCTAAACAATGAGTCGTTATCCAATAATTTAAGAAAAAATGAAGAAAAAAATAATAATTTAAAATTAGATAATTCTAATTTTATTTCTGATTTATCCATTGATGATATTGTTAGAGAAACAATTAAAGAAACCCTCAATGATTGGTTTGCCAAAAATTTAAAAACGATTGTAGAAGAATCTGTTAAAGAAGAAGTAGCAAAACTATTTAAAAAACGTAATTAAGATGATTGAAAAAAAATATGATCCCTCTGAAGCTGAGAGGCGAATTTATGACATGTGGGAGTCTAAAGGGCTTTTTAAACCAACAGTCTCTGAAAATGAAAATTTTTCTATTGTAATGCCGCCACCAAATGTAACTGGAAGCCTTCATATGGGTCATGCATTAAATACTACCCTACAAGATATTATTGTTAGATATCAGAGAATGAAAGGAAAAAATGTTTTATGGCAACCCGGAACTGATCATGCTGGTATTGCAACTCAAATGGTTGTTGAAAGAAATCTTCAATCAGAAAAAAATATTTCAAGGCGCGATTTGGGAAGAGAGACTTTTGTTAATGAAATATGGAAGTGGAAAGAAAAGTCTGGCGGCACAATTACTGAACAATTGAGAAGGTTGGGAGCATCGTGTGATTGGAGTAGAGAGAGATTTACCATGGATGAAGGTTTATCTAAGGCAGTAATTAAGGTTTTTGTTGAACTATATAATGATGGTTTAATATATAAGGATAAAAGACTTGTTAATTGGGATCCAAAGCTTAAGACAGCTATTTCTGATTTAGAAGTAGATCAAAGGGAAACAAAAGGTAGTTTATGGTATATAAATTACCCTCTTCAAAGCGATAAAACTAAATTTATAACAATTGCAACTACACGACCTGAAACAATGTTTGGTGATACAGCTATTGCTGTTCACCCAAATGATGAAAGGTATAAAGATTTAATAGGTGAGAAAGTTTTAATTCCTATTGTTAATAGACAGATTTCTATTGTTAAAGACGAATATGCCGATCCAGAACAGGGAAGTGGAGCTGTTAAAATTACTCCTGCTCATGACTTTAACGATTTTGAAGTTGGTAAAAGAAATAATCTTGAAATGATTTCAATATTTGACGCAGATGGAAATTTGAATGAAAACACACCCAAAGAATGGATAGGTTTAAACAGATTTGAAGCAAGAAAAAGACTTGTAGATCAGCTCCAAATTGAAAATTTTTTAGTTAAAGTTGAAGATCATACTCATGTTGTTCCTTATGGCGACAGATCATATGAGGTTATTGAGCCTTTTTTGACTGATCAATGGTATGTAGATGCAAAAAAACTATCGATAGCCGCCATAAAGAATGTTGAAGAGGGTAAAACTGAGTTTATTCCTAAAAATTGGACAAAAACATATTATGAATGGATGAATAATATTCAACCATGGTGTATTTCAAGACAGCTATGGTGGGGCCATAGAATCCCTGCGTGGTACACAAGTGATGGTGAAATAATTGTAGCTTCGTCAGAGAGCGAAGCTTTAAAAATTGCTAAAAATAAATATAAAACTGAAGTAATATCTCAGGATGAAGATGTTCTTGATACATGGTTTTCTTCGGCATTATGGCCCTTTACAACATTAGGATGGCCAAATGAAGAAAACGATCTTTCCGAATTTTACCCTACAAATCTTTTAATTACTGGTTTCGATATAATTTTCTTCTGGGTTGCAAGAATGATGATGATGGGCCTCTATTTTCAGAAGAATATTCCATTTTCCGAAATCTATATTCATGCATTGGTGAGAGATGAGAATGGACAAAAAATGTCTAAGTCAAAAGGCAATGTAGTTGATCCATTAGAGTTAATAGACAATTTTGGAGCAGACTCTTTAAGATTTACTCTTGCATCAATGGCATCTTATGGAAGAGATATAAAATTATCTAAATCAAGGGTTGAAGGTTATAGAAATTTTGGAACAAAGTTATGGAACGCAGCAAGATTTTGTGAATTAAATGATTGTATAAAAGTAAATAATAAAAATATAGAAGAACTCTCAAATCCAGTTACTAGTTGGCTCCTATCAGAAATGATTGAGACTGAAAATAATATTGATGCATTTCTTAATGAATATAAATTTAATGAAGCGGCAAATGAAATATATCATTTTGTTTGGCACATTTTTTGTGATTGGTACTTGGAGCTTATTAAGCCATATTTTAATGATCCTAGTTATGATGATCTTGATGAGTTAAAATGCATTACCTCTATGTCACTAAATTTCATTTTAATTAAGTTGCACCCGTTTATGCCCTTTATTACTGAAGATTTATGGAAAAAAGTAAGTAGCAGCGAAGAAGCATTAATTTCAAGTGGTTGGAATATATCGTTACCATCTGTAAATAACGTTTCTTTTGTCAAAAGCACTGAAACAATTATTGAAATTATTACTAGCGTAAGATCGATTAGATCAGAGTTAAATATCCCATCAAAAAAAGAGCTCTCATTGGAAGTTTATAAAAAAGATTCAGGAAAAATTGCTGAGATTAAAAATATTGATTTATTGTTAAATAAATTAATAAAAATAAGAAAAATTAATAAAGTAGCTAATTTTTCAGATCGTTCAGCATCTTTTTCAGTATCAAATATTGACTTTGCTCTTGTTATTGATGATGACATAGATCTATCGTCAGAGATAAGAAGAATTGAAAAAGAAGAAATTAAAATTATTAATGATATTGAATTATTCAAGAAGAAGTTAAGTAATGAGAGCTTTGTTAAAAAAGCACCTAAAAATGTCGTAAAAGAAACTAACGATAAATTAGAGGATCTTTTATCAGACCATAATAAACTGGAGGAGTCTAAACTATTTATCAATAAACTTATTTCTAATGAAAAATAAAATTAAAATTAAAAAAAGATTTTGTCCTTTGTGCAAAGAGCCTAAACATAGTAATGAGCTGTTCTATAACTCTGAACCTTGGAAACTTGTTCAGTGCCAATGTTCTTTTGTTTATATGCCAGAGGTCCCTATATACGAAAGAATGAAAAATGAATTTTCTTGGGAAAGAAATTTTGAAGAAGAAAAAAAAATAAGTCTTAAAAAAAAGATTCGTAGAAAAGTAAAAACATTAATTAGGAGAGATAAATTAAAATTTCTTTTAAATCGCTACTGTAAAAAAGGAGACGTTTTGGATATTGGTTGCGGATCTGGTGCTAAATTTGAAAATATTCCAAATATTTATACCCCTTATGGAATAGATATTTCTGAGGAATCAGCAAATAAGGCTAATTTATCTTTTAAGAAAAGAGGTGGAAAAGCTATTTGTGCTCCCTCTACTAGTGTTTTAGAGGAATTTGGTGAAAATAAGTTCTCTGGTGCAATCTTAAGATCTTACCTAGAACATGAACATCAGCCTTTTGAAGTTTTAAAAAATTTAAAATTTACTTTAAAAAATAATGCCTGTGTGATTATTAAGGTACCAAATTACGACAGTATTAATAGAAGAATAAGAAGAGAAAAATGGTGTGGTTTTCATTTTCCAGATCATGTAAACCATTTTACTCCAAAAACTTTACTTAAGATGGTAAAGGATACAAATTACGAAGTTATAAAGTTTAATTTTTTAGACCATCTTCCTACTAGTGATAATATGTGGATGGTAGTAAAACCAATTTGATATTATAAGGTTAAAATATGTCAGAAAAAAAGTTTGATAAAAATAAATTACCTAGCAGGCATGTAAGTATAGGTCCTGAGAGAGCACCTCACAGATCTTATTATTATGCGATGGGAATGACCGAGGAAGATATAAAAAAACCTTTTGTTGGTGTTGTTTCTACCTGGAATGAGGCTGCTCCATGTAATATAGCTTTAATGCGACAGGCACAATCAGTAAAAAAAGGTGTACAAGATGCCGATGGAACGCCAAGAGAATTTTGTACAATTACTGTTACAGATGGAATTGCTATGGGTCACCAAGGCATGAAGTCATCCCTAGTTTCCAGAGAGGTCATTGCAGACTCTACAGAGCTTACGGTTCGCGGTCACTCTTATGACGCAATAGTTGGTTTAGCAGGATGTGATAAATCACTACCAGGTTTAATGATGGCTATGTGTAGGCTTAATATTCCCAGTGTTTTTATGTATGGTGGCTCAATATTGCCAGGATCATATAAAGGTAATGATGTAACAGTTGTTGATGTATTTGAGGCAGTTGGTAAGTATGCTGCTGGAGCAACAACAGAAGAAGATTTAAAAGAATTAGAACAAGTAGCCTGTCCAAGCGATGGAGCATGCGGTGGTCAGTTTACAGCAAATACTATGGCATGTGTCTCAGAAATTATGGGATTGGCTTTACCATACTCATCTGGAGCTCCAGCTCCATATGAAGATCGCGATAAATATGCTTATGAATCTGGTAAACAAGTTATGAATTTAATTGAAAATAATATTCGGCCAAGAGATATAGTTACTCGTAAGTCTCTTGAAAATGCTGCTACAATTGTTGCTGCAACCGGTGGTTCAACAAATGCAGGATTACATTTACCAGCTATTGCACATGAATGTGGTATAAAATTTAATTTAGATGATGTTGTCGAAATTTTTAAAAGAACTCCATATATTGCTGATTTAAAACCCGGAGGAAAATATGTTGCAAAAGATGTTTACGATGCTGGTGGTGTACCAATTATAATTAAAACACTTTTTGATGGTGGCTTTGTTCACGGTGATTGTATGACCGTGACAGGAAAAACACTTGAGGAAAATCTTGAAAGCGTTGTTTTTAACGAAAATCAAAAAATTATTCGACCATATAATAAGCCACTAAGCCCTACAGGTGGTGTTGTTGGGCTAAAAGGTAATCTCGCTCCTGATGGTGCTATTGTAAAAGTTGCAGGATTAGAAAGCACTTTTTTTGAAGGTAATGCTAGATGTTTTGACTGCGAGGAAGATGCATTTGAATGTGTATCAAATGAAGGTTACAAAACAGGTGAGGTTATAGTAATTAGATATGAGGGTCCAAAAGGAGGGCCTGGTATGAGAGAAATGTTATCAACTACAGCAGCACTCTCAGGTCAGGGTGTTGGGGGAAAGGTTGCTTTAATAACAGATGGAAGATTTAGTGGAGGAACTAGAGGCTTATGTGTGGGCCATGTTGGACCTGAGGCGGCAACTGGAGGACCAATTGCGTTGATAAGAGATGGAGATAAAATAACAATTGATGGAGAAAAGGGTATCTTAAGTGTTGATTTATCAGAGAAAGAATTAGAAGAGAGAAGAAAGAATTGGAAACCTAGAAGAACGGATTACAATAGTGGAACTTTGTGGAAATATTCTCAAACAGTTGGCTCTGCTCAAAATGGCGCAATAACTCATCCTGGGGCTAAAGAAGAAACTCATATTTATGCTGACATATAAACTATGATAAATCTATAATTATAGGTACATGATCAGAGGGTTTTTCTTTGTCTCTTAATGATTTATCAATGTAGACATTATTTGTTTTATCACTTGCTTGAGGCGATGTTAAAATATGATCAATTCTAATTCCCTTATTTCTTTGCCAGGCTCCTCTTTGATAATCCCAGAAGGTATAGTTTTCTGGCTCTTGATTAAATTGTCGAAAAGAGTCAATGAAACCTAATGATAAAATTTCTCTATATGCTTTTCTTGTCTCCATTTTAAAAAGAGCATCATCTTTCCATTCCTCGGGGTTGTATGTATCAATATCTTCAGGGATTACATTAAAATCTCCAAGAACAATAAAGATTTCTTCGTTAAGAAGTGTATTTTGTAAATGGTTTTTAAGTTTATTCATCCAAGTTAATTTGTAGTCATATTTTGGTCCTGGAGCAGGATTACCATTTGGTAAATAAATATTTGAAACTCTAATCATTCCTATGTCAGTAGAATGGACTGTTTCTATATACCTTGCCTGCTCATCACTATAATTTGGAATTCCTTGAAAAGTCTCTTCTATTAAATATTTGGATAATGTAGCGACACCATTATAGCTTTTTTGACCATGAATTTTTACATTATAACCAATTTCTTCAAACGGGCTTAATGGAAAGTCTTTGTCGATTACTTTAGTTTCTTGTAAGCACAAAATATCAGGTTTTTCTAACTTAAGCCAATCAAGAATATTACCAATTCTTGTTCTTACAGAGTTAACATTCCAGCTTGCAATTTTCACAATTTTTACAAAGAAAATGACGTACCGCAACCACATTCAGATGTTGCGTTAGGGTTTTTTATTTCAAAAGATTGACCAATTAAATCATTTTTATAGTCAATAATAGATCCTTGAATATAAGGAATTGAAACCTCGTCAATTATAACTTTTGCTCCATGTTCCTCAATAACAATATCACCATCATCAGTATCATCAACAAGATCGAATTTGTAAGAAAAACCAGCACACCCTCCACCAAGCACAGAAATTTTAAGCATTAAATCTTTTTTTTCAGAAACAATAATATTATTGATTTTATCAGCAGCTTGTTTGCTTATTGATATATTATTTATTTGTGTCATTAATTTCCAGGTAAACTACCTGCTCCTAAGCGACCAAGATTACCAAAGAGTTGTTGAAGAACTGTAAGTTCTCTTCCTCTGGTAGGTGTGGTTCTATCTACGTATGATATAATCTTTCCTTCTTCTAATCCATAATATTTTAAATTATTTACTTTATTATCATCACCAAAAGATACTGCTAAAACTCTTCTATCTGTTACGGTTGGGCGATAAAATGCAACGGTTTCAGCCTTGCTAAATATATAGTACCAGGTTGAAGAATCAATTGCTGAGGTAGTTGATGGCGATCCTAAAATATCCATAACATCATTTGATATAGTTTCGTTAACTTTGATTTGATCTAAGAGTTTTTCATCAAA
>CACOFZ010000009.1 GCA_902626605.1 uncultured PS1 clade bacterium | reverse complement strand
ATCCTTAAAAAAAGAAATCCTGGCAGGTATAACAACATTTGTAACCATGTCATATATTATTTTTGTAAATCCACAAATGATGGCAGAAACCGGCATGGACTATGGTGCAAGTTTTGTTGGAACCTGTATAGCAGCTTCACTAGCATGCTTTTTTATGGGGCTTTATGCAAATTGGCCAGTCGGTCTTGCTCCTGGAATGGGTTTAAATGCTTTCTTTACTTATACTGTTGTAGGAGGAATGGGTTATCCTTGGGAGATTGCTCTTGGAGCTGTATTTTGGTCAGGTATTTTATTTACAATAATGAGTATAACTCCTTTAAGAAAATGGATGTTAGAAGGAATTCCTCTAAACCTAAGAATTGCCATGGGTTCCGGTGTAGGTTTATTTATAGGATTAATAGGCCTTAAAAGCGGTGGAATAATCTCTGGAAATGACGCAACCTTACTTTCTTTGGGAGATTTAAGTAAAGAAAGTACTCTGTTATCAATATTAGGCTTTTTAATAATTACTATTTTGTCTTTAAGAAAAATTTCTGGATCAATAATTATTGGCATATTAACAATTACTTCAATTGCAATATTTTCTGGATTAATAAAATTTAAAGGAATTATATCACTACCGCCTGACCCATTTCCTGTATTTTTAAAATTAGATATTATTGGTGCCTTTGACGTAGCAATGATAAGCGTTATTATTTCATTTTTATTTGTAAATTTTTTTGATACTACCGGAACTTTATTAGGAGTAGCAAATAGAGCTAAATTGATAAAAAAAACAGGTGAAATACAAAATCTTGATAAGGCTATAAAAGCTGATAGCACATCAAGTATTTTCGGATCTTTTTTTGGTTGCGCACCTGTTACAAGTTACGTTGAGAGTTCCGCCGGAATTGAAATTGGAGGAAGAACTGGATTAACTGCAATTGTTACTGGAATTGCATTTTTTTTATCAATATTTTTATCACCGCTTTCAGAGATGGTTCCGCCATATGCAACAGCTGGAGTATTGATATACGTGGCTATACTTATGATGAGTGATGTTGAAAGATTGAATTGGTCAGATTTTTCTGAAATCATACCTTCACTAATTATAATTATTATGATTCCACTTACTTTCTCTATTGCAAATGGAATTGCTATTGGATTCATTACATATACACTAATTAAATTAACAACAAACAAGCATAAAGAAATATCTTCAAGTGCATGGTTTTTAACACTAATATTTTTAGCAAAATTTATATTCTTATAAAAAATGACAACCTTATACCATTATCCATTATGCCCATTTAGTAGAAAAATTAGACTTTTTCTTGGAGAACAAAAAGTCGGCGCTGATTTGATAATTGAAAGATTTTGGGAAAATAGAAAAGAATTTATAAAATTAAATCCATCTGGCGAAGTTCCAGTGTTGCTGTCTGACGATAATAAATTTTGTGGCCATTATGCAATATCAGAATACATTGAAAATAAATTTAAAGACACTCTCCCAAAAGACCTTGTAAGTAAGGCAGAAAATAGACGTTTAGTTGACTGGTTTGATAATAAGTTCCATAAAGAAGTAAGTAAAATTTTAATAAATGAGAGAGTAGAAAAAAGATTTAGATCATTGGAAAAAGGTGGTGGGTTGCCGAATACTGATAATATTCGATTAGCTAAAAATAATTTAAATAATCACTTAAAGTATATCGAATATCTTTTAGAGAGAAGATTTTGGTTAGTTAATAATAAGATTGAGCTTGCAGACTTAACCGCAGCTGCACATATTTCTTGCATAGATTATTTGGGTGATATGCCTTGGGATAAGTTTCCTGAAATTAAACATTGGTACTCAAGAATAAAAAGTAGACCAAGTTTTAGATCAATTCTTGCAGATAAAATTATTGGAATACCGCCGAGAGGAAATTATGCACTCCTTGATTTCTAAAAGTACAATCCAAAGAAAATCAAAAGAATTTGGGTTTGATATAATTAAAATTACTGACCCTAAAATTCACAAAAAAAATCAACATTACATTAAAGATTTTCTTAAAAATGATTTTCACGGAGATATGGACTGGCTAAAGAAAAATTTAGAAAGAAGGGTTTCGCCAAAAAAACTATGGTCAGATGTTAAAAGTATCATTGTCCTTGGAGTTAATTATGGCCCTAATCATGACCCGCTGCAAAATCTTGAAAATAAAAAAATAGGTAATATATCAGTTTACGCTAGAGGAAATGATTATCACGAAGTAATAAAGAAAAATTTAAAAAAATTTGGAAGATGGATTATTAGCCAAACTAACTCAGAAATTAAAGTTTTTATTGATACTGCACCAATTATGGAGAAACCAATTGCGCAAAAAGCTGGATTAGGTTGGCAGGGAAAGCATACTAATTTAGTATCAAGAGATTATGGATCATGGTTATTTCTTGCGTCAATATTCACTAATCTGGAGCTAGAGAGTGATAAAGAGGAGATAAATCATTGCGGAAATTGTAATAATTGTATCGAAATTTGCCCTACTGATGCTTTTACAGAACCTTACAAACTTGATGCAAGAAAGTGTATTTCTTATCTAACTATTGAACACAAAGGTATTATTCCTTTAAATCTTCGTTCTAAGATTGGAAATAGAATATATGGTTGTGATGATTGTTTGGCTGTCTGCCCATGGAATAAATTTGCAAAAGAATCCAATGAGATAAAATTTAAACAGAAAAATAAAACTGAATTATATGATTTGAAGAAACTATCTCTACTTAGTGATGATAATTTTAGAAAAATGTTTTCAAAATCACCTATTAAAAGAATTGGAAGAAATAGATTTTTAAGAAATGTTTTAATAGCTATTGGAAATGCAAAATTAGAAGATGCAAAAGATCAATTAAATAAAAATATTTTTGATGAGTCGCCAATTGTAAGGGGTGCAGCTATTTGGGCACTAAATCAAATAACTGAAGGAGAGGAATTAAATAAAATTAAAAAACAATCATTGTCTAAAGAAAAAGATCCAGATGTAATTAAAGAGTGGATAGAGCAAAAAATCTAAAGTTTTTTTATAATCTGATCTATAGAAAAGAATATATTATCCAGGTCTGACGGACGAGAAAGTCCGTGATCTCCATCTTTTATATATGATTGAGTTATGGAGTTGGAGGAAATTTTTTTACTTAACTCTATTGATAAACTCCAAGGAACAGCATCATCTTCCATTCCATGAATTATATTTACAGGACATTCTAATGCAATTTGCTCACTCATCAATAAATGATTTCTTCCATCGTTAATAATATTTTTTGTTATTTTGTATGGAGGATAATCGTCGGAAAAAATTTCTATAAAACCTTTTTCTTCAAGCAATTCTTTTTCTTTATTACTAAAATTATCCCACATAAGTAATTCTGTCATATCAACAGCTGGAGCAATCAAAACAAGGCCATCCACCCTTTTCTTTCTTTTTAGAGCTAGCAATAGTGAAATCCAACCACCCATTGATGACCCAATAAAAATTTGTTGTCCCTTACAAATATTATCTAAAATAGATATGCTATCATTTAACCAATCTGAGATATTAAAATCCTCAAAATTTCCTGATGAAAGACCATGTCCACAATAATCAAATCTACAGAAATTTAAATTATTAAGCGCAGCATATTCAGAAAGAGCTTTCGCTTTAGTTCCATACATGTCAGAATTTAAGCCGCCAAACCAAACAAGATTATGCTTATTTTTTGAAGAGTAATCATTAATATAAGCTAAAGAATTACCATTTACGGTTTTTAATGTATCATATAATTTTTTCATAGGTTTATAATATATGTCAGAATCAGATTTTAATTATAAAAATAAAAGAATTCTACAAATAATTCCTAATATGGAAATAGGTGGTGCTGAGAGAACAGTTATAGAGATAACAAATTTTCTTAAAGAAAAAAAAATTTTACCTTTAGTGCTGACTTCAGGAGGAAAACTTATAAATGATCTTGAGAAAGCTAATGTAGAAGTTATAAAATTACCAATTGATAAAAAGAACCCATATTCAATAATAAAAAATTTTTTTATTTTTATAAAAATTTTTCGAGAAAAAAAAATTGATCTTGTTCATGTAAGGTCAAGAGCACCTGCTTGGTCTGCAATTTTTGCAGCAAAAAGAATAGGTATACCCGTACTAACGACATGGCATGGTCATGTTAGTAATTCGTCTTTTTTGAAGAAATTATATAACTCAATTATGCTAAAAGGTGATGCAGTTATAGCCAACTCGTCTTATACCGCAAAAAGAATTTCTAAAATTTATAATGTAGATATTAACAAGATTGATATTATTTCTAGGGGTGTTGATGTTAAATCATATGAATTAGGAAAATTTTCTAAAGAAGAAATAGAAAATATAAAAAAATTATGGTCGATTGATAATAATAAGAGAATAATTTTGTTCCCTGCAAGGTTTACAAAATGGAAAGGGCATTTAATAACAATAGAGGCAATCAATTTTTTAAAAAAAGAAAAATTTTTTAATCAGACAATCTTTGTTTTTGCAGGAGAAAAGAGTGGCGCAGAGAGTTACATAAAAAAATTAGCCTCTTTAATTGAAAGATATAAATTACAAAAAAATATTAAACTAGTTGAAAGAATAGAGAATATGCAACTTGCTTATCAAGCCTCGGAAATAGTATTATCGCCATCAATAGAACCTGAACCATTTGGGAGAATACCAATAGAGACACAAGCTGCAGGAAAAACTATAATAGCCTCTGATCATGGAGCAGTTAAAGATACAATTAAAAGTGGTGATAACTTTACAGGCTTTAAAGTTAAACCTAATGATCCTTTAGCTTTATCTGAATCAATAAAAAAGTCCATTTTAATGGATGAAAAAGACCTAAATGAAATGCGTCATAGAGCTGTTTTAAACGTTAAAAATAATTTTTCACTTGAAAATATGTGCAAAAAGACTTTAGAAGTTTATAAAAGATTATTAATTTCTTAATGAATTTCTTGACATGATATTTATAGAAGGCAATCTTAAGGTAATTATTAAATAGGGAGAAGTATCCATAAGTAGACAATATAACTCGACGCCGCCATCCTCAAAAGGACCGCGCGTCAATGATCAAATCACAGCAGAGGAAGTTCTGCTTATAGACTCATCTGGTGAAAAAAAAGGTAATATACCTACACCTCAAGCAATAGAAATATCAAAAGAACAAGGATTAGACCTAGTTGAAATTTCTCCTAAAACAAATCCGCCTGTTTGTAAGGTCATGGATTATGGTAAATACAAATATGAAAGTCAAAAAAAGGCTAATCAAGCAAAAAAGAAGCAAAAAACAATCGACATAAAAGAGATTAAGCTTCGTCCAAATATTGACGTTCATGACTACCAAGTAAAAATGAGAAGTGTTCAAAAATTTTTAAATGAAGGTGACAAAGTAAAAATAACATTAAGATTTCGTGGAAGAGAAATGGCTCATCAAGATAGAGGAGCAGATCTTTTACAAAAAGTTAAAGATGAAATTGATCCTATAGCTAAAGTAGAGTTAGACCCAAAATTTGAAGGAAGACAAATGATCATGGTCTTAGCTCCAAGATAATCACTTCTTAGGTTGAATTATTTATAAAAGTAATATAAATAAACCACACTAGATGATCCGGCAGGGCATGCCGTGTTTATCTCATAAGCTTATTCCTTTAATTATTTAAATATAGGAGAATGCAAAATGCCCAAATTAAAAACAAAAAGTGGAGCAAAAAAACGCTTCAAACTCACCGCTTCAGGTAAAATTACTCGTGCACAAGCTGGTAAGAGGCATGGCATGATTAAGAGAACCCCCAAACAAATCCGGAATAAAAGAGGAACTACTGTTCTTTCCGATTCTGACAGCAGGATAGTAAAAAAATTCCTGCCATACGCTTAAGGAGAGATAGATGGCCAGAGTAAAAGGTGGACCAGCAAGCCATGCAAGGCATAGAAAAGTTATAAAAAGTGCTAAGGGTTACTGGGGAAGAAGAAAAAATACTTTCAGGATTGCTAACCAAGCTGTTGAAAAAGCTGGTCAGTATGCTTACAGAGACAGAAAAGCAAGAAAAAGAAGCTTTAGGTCCCTTTGGATTCAAAGAATTAATGCAGCTGCAAGACTTAACGGCTCTACATATGGACAATTCATAAATGGGCTATCAAAAGCAGGTATTGAAATTGATAGAAAAGTTTTAGCAGAGTTAGCAGTATCAGATGCTGCAGGCTTTCAAAAATTAGTAGAAAAAGCCCAAGCTAAGTTAAAATAAAACTAAATTTGTTTTAAAATCATTTATTTAATGCTTTTATAGTTCTTGGGTGAAACTTATGACTTATTCTGAATCATTAGAAGAAGAAATTTTAAAAAAAATCTCTTTAACAGAAAATCAAGATGCTCTTGAAGAAATTCGTATTGCCGAACTTGGTAAGAAGGGTAAAATTTCTCTTTTAATGAAAGATTTGTCAAAACTCAGTCCTGAGGATAGAAAAGAACAAGGATCTAAGCTAAATATTTTAAAGAAAAATATTTCTAACGCAATTTCTTCAAAAAAAAACGAGTTAGCTAATATTGAATTAGAAAAACGATTATTAGAAGAAAAAATTGATGTCACTCTACCTGTTCAAGTTAGTCAATCAAAGCATGGTAAAATTCATCCTGTTTCACAAGTTCTTGATGAGATTTCTGAAATATTTGGCTCTTTGGGTTACAAAATATCTGAAGGTCCAGATATTGAGACTGAACATTATAACTTTAATGCTTTAAATATCCCTGAATCTCATCCTGCAAGACAAATGCATGATACGTTTTATTTAAATAGTGACAATGCTAAAGAAAAACATGTACTAAGAACTCATACAAGTCCTGTTCAAGTTAGAACTATGGAAAAAGATAAACCACCTTTTAAGTTTATTTCACCCGGTAGAACATACAGGTGTGACTCTGATCAAACACATACTCCAATGTTTCATCAAATAGAGGGTTTGGTTGTTGATGAAGAAACACATCTTGGTCATTTAAAGTGGACTTTAGAAACATTTTTTAAATCATTTTTTGAATTAGATAATATAGAAATACAGTTAAGACCTAGTTACTTTCCTTTTACTGAGCCATCACTAGAGGTCGATGTGTTGTGTGATAGATCTGGTTCAGTGCTTAAAATAGGTGAAGGTTCAGATTGGCTTGAAGTTGCAGGGGCAGGAATGGTTCACCCTGAAGTTTTGAAGTCTTCAAATATTGATCCCAAAAAATATCAAGGATTCGCTTTTGGTCTCGGTGTTGATAGGCTGGCGCAATTAAAGTATGGAATTCCTGATTTAAGAACATTCTTTAATGGAGATATTAGGTGGTTAAATCATTATGGATTTTCTTTTCTTGATATACCAACTCTTTCGAGGGGGTTAAAGAAATGAAATTTACTCTCTCATGGTTAAAAGAGTATCTAAAAACAGACAAAGATATAAATACTATACTTGAAAATCTTACAAATATTGGTTTAGAGGTAGAAGAATATTTTGATCAATATTCTGTATATAAAGATTTTAAAGTAGCAAAGATTATTTCTACAAAAAAACATCCCAATGCAGACAGGCTTCAATTATGCCTAGTTGATATTGGTAATGATAAAATTGAGGTTGTTTGTGGTGCAAAGAATGCTAAAGAGGGACTAACAACTATATATGCACCCGTTGGGAGCACTATTCCAGATTCTGGTTTTAAATTAAAAAAAGCAAAAATTAGAGGTGTTGAATCTTTGGGGATGTTGTGTTCTAAAAAAGAGTTACGTTTAGGCGAAGACTCCGAGGGAATTGCAGAGCTATCTGATAACTTTAAAGCAGGTAAGCCCATAACCGATGCATTAAATTTAAATGACATCCAAATTGAAATAGCTATAACGCCAAATAGACCTGACTGTCTTGGTGTTTACGGAATAGCAAGAGACTTAGCAGCGGCTGGTGTTGGTAAACTAATTGAAAGAGACAAAAAAGAAATATCTGTATCCGGAGAAAAATTTCCAATTTTTCTTGATTATAAAAATCAAAATGATGCATGTTCAATTTTCTCTGGAAGAGTTATAAAAAATGTAAAAAATACTAAAAGCCCTGAGTGGTTAATAAATAAACTTGAGGCAATAGGCTTAAGATCAGTTAACTGTTTAGTTGATATAACAAATTATATAAATTTTGATCAAGGTAGGCCACTTCATGTCTATGATTTAGAAAAAATTTCTAAAAAAATTGGTGCCAGAAATGCAAAAAAAGGTGAGGAAATTCAAGCCTTAGATGGCAAAAATTATAAATTGGATGATGATATATGTGTTATAGCTGATGATGAAAAGGTGCTAGGTATTGGAGGTATTATGGGTGGAGAATATTCTGGCTCTTCAATGGATACAACCGAAATATTTCTTGAATCAGCTTATTTTGATCCTGTTCAAATTGCACTTTCTGGAAGAAAACTCAACATTATGTCTGACTCAAGATATAGATTTGAAAGAGGAGTTGACCCTACTTATGTTCTAGAAGGTTTAGAATATGCGACTAATTTAATAATTGAACTATGCGGTGGTACTGCTGAGGAAATATCAGTTATAGACAATAGAAAGTTCGTAAATAAAAAAATAAATTTTACTCCCGAATTAGTTAAAAAGATGACTGGATTAGAAATTAAAAATAAAATTATTAGAGAAATATTGTTATCATTAGGTTTTAAAGTTTCAAATGACTGGGAGCTAACAGTACCCTCTTGGAGACCTGATGTTTCCATAAATGAGGATATTGTTGAAGAAGTGGTAAGGGTTTATGGATTAAATAACATAAAATCAGAGCCTTTATTTAATGATCAGCAACCATCAAAATCTATATTAACCAATAAACAAAAAAACTTAAGATTGATCAGAAGAATTATTGCCTCAAGAGGTTTATTAGAAACTATCTCTTATTCATTTATAAATGAACAAGATGCAATTGATTATGGAGGCGGTATTAATAGTTTAAAAGTGTTAAATCCAATTTCTGAAGAGTTATCTGATATGCGTCCAACACCTCTTGCATCGATAATAAATACTGCTGATGAAAATTCTAAGAGAGGTTATGGTGATCTTGGTATTTTTGAATTAGGCCCTGGTTTTTCTGGAAAGAATGCCGATGACCAAATTATAATAGCCTCTGGCATAAGAACCGGTTCTTATAGGTTAGAAGGTTACGGAAAAGACTGGCAAGGGTATAATAATGTAGATGTTTTTGATGCAAAAAAAGATGTGATTTCAGTCTTAGAGGAGCTAGGGGTTAATAATCAAAAAATCAAAATCAAAGAATCAGCCCCAAAATATTATCATCCTGGTAGGTCTGGACAGATTTTGACCGAAAAAGGGAATATTGTTGCAAACTTTGGTGAAATTCATCCAAAGATTATTAAAGAAAAAGACTTTAATATTGCCGTAGGCTTTGAGATATTTTTAGATTGCATAGATTTATTACAAGAAAGAAAATCGATACAAACTGCGCCTAATATTTATAATTTGCAGCCTTTAAAGAGAGATTTCTCATTTATTGTTAGTAATGAGGTTAGTGCACAAACAATTATTAAAGCTGCCAGGAATTCTGATAATTCACTTATAAAAAGTGTAAAAATATTTGACCAATTCCTAAATGAAAAAAATAAATCCATAGCAATTGAAATAACAATTCAGCCAATAGATCACACTTTAACAGACCATGAATTAGAAGAGATTTCTCTTAAAGTTATTAATTCTGTTGAAAGCGCAACAAAAGGTAAATTGCGTAGCTAGTTTTATAATAATTTTGTGATATACCTTCATTAATGACAGATATTAAAAACATCAGAAACTTCTCAATTATTGCTCATATTGATCATGGTAAATCTACACTTGCGGATAGACTAATTCAAAGCTGTGATGGGTTAAGCGATAGAGAAATGAAAGATCAGGTTCTAGACTCTATGGATATAGAGAGAGAAAGAGGAATTACTATTAAAGCGCAAACGGTAAGATTAAATTATAAATATAAAAATGGTGAAAACTTCCAACTTAATTTAATTGATACACCTGGTCATGTTGATTTTGCATATGAAGTTAGTAGATCATTATCAGCTTGTGAAGGCTCTATTTTAGTTGTTGACTCAACTCAAGGAGTAGAAGCTCAAACATTAGCAAATGTATATCAAGCTATTGATCTTGATCATGAAATTATTCCTGTTATCAATAAGATTGATTTACCAGCTGCAGAACCTGAAAAAGTCGCCATGCAAATAGAAGATGTGATTGGTCTAGATGCATCGGATGCAATCTATGTTTCAGCTAAAACTGGCCAAGGAATTGATGATATTTTTGAAGCCCTTATCGAAAGATTAAATCCACCATTAGGAAGCAATAATAAAGAAACAAAAGCTTTATTAGTTGATAGCTGGTATGACTCATACCTTGGCGTAGTAGTATTAGTTAGAGTAATAGATGGCGAATTATCTAAAGGACAAAAAATAAAAATGATGGGCACCAATAGTACTTATGAGATTGACGATATTGGCGTTTTTACTCCAAAAAAAGTATCAGTAAATAAATTAGGGCCAGGTGAATTAGGGTATATCATAGCTGGCATAAAAACAGTATCAGACACTCAAATAGGTGACACAATAACAGATGATAAAAGGCCCTGCAGAGATAGTCTTAAAGGATTTAGACCATCACAACCATCTGTTTTTTGTGGTTTATTTCCAGTAGACAGTGGTGAGTTTGAAGACTTAAGAGAATCTATAGAAAAACTTAGTTTAAACGACTCAAGCTTCCAACATGAAACTGAAAATTCTGCCGCTCTTGGTTTTGGGTTTAGATGTGGATTTCTTGGACTTCTTCACCTTGAAATAGTAAGAGAGAGAATTGAAAGAGAGTTTGATATTGATCTGATCACAACTGCTCCAAGTGTAATTTATAAGATTTATTTAAATGATGGTAAATGTATTGACCTACACAATCCTGCAGATATGCCAGATCCTAGTTTAATAAATTATATTGAAGAACCATGGATTAAAGCAACTATTCTTGTACCAGATGAATATTTAGGAGCGGTATTAAAATTGTGTGAAGAAAGAAGGGGTAATCAAGTAGAATTAACTTACGCAGGCACAAGAGCGATGGTCGTATATGACCTACCTCTAAACGAAGTCGTATTCGACTTTTATGATCGACTTAAATCAATTTCAAGCGGTTATGCAAGCTTTGACTGGCAAATGGACGTATATAAACAAGAGAAATTAGTGAAAATGAGTGTACTAGTTAACTCTGAAACTGTTGACGCATTATCTATAATTGTACACGCAGATAGAGCTGATATGCGGGGTAGAACAATGTGTAAGAAATTAAAAGATTTAATCCCTCGTCATCAATTTAAAGTACCTGTTCAAGCAGCGATTGGTGCAAGGGTAATTGCAAGGGAGACTATACCGCCATTCAGAAAAGATGTTACAGAAAAATTATATGGGGGTGATGTCACACGAAAAAAGAAACTATTAGAAAAACAAAAGAAAGGAAAAAAAAGAATGCGGGAATTTGGTAGTGTAAATATCCCTCAAGATGCATTCATATCAGCACTTAAATTTGATGAAAATTAAATTTAAATTGAATTTAATGGAGAGGTGGCCGAGTGGTCGAAGGCGCACGCTTGGAAAGCGTGTAGGCGGGTAACCGTCTCGAGGGTTCGAATCCCTTCCTCTCCGCCATATCAAGATTTTTGCGATTAGTATCCAATAAAATAATCATTAACTCCTTAGCAAGAATTCTTGAAGATTCGACAATTACAGATCTTATTTCACTATCTGAAACTTCATAAGTCATTGAAGGAATATTATATTGATTGTAAAAATAATTTTTCGATACTTTATTACTTTCTGTGTATGAATTTTTAACAGTAAAGTTATAGTTAATTTTAGATAATTCTAATTTTGATTTTTCTAACCAATTTAATAGAAAATTTTGCTTAGAATTTTTAAGCTTTGCATCGCTAATATAAAAAACATTTTTATAAGTTGAGTGAAAATCTATAAATAAAAAAGGTTGATTTTTATTTTTTAAGTTATCAAGAAAATTCTTAACAGAATAAGTTTCAGGTTGAGAAAAATTATCCCAATCTCGATTTAAATCTTTTTTATTAAAATTATAGCGCCAAAAGCCATTCTCAACACCATCAGGATTCATTAAAGGAACAAAAATTATATTGTATTTTGATAAAAAATCTTTTGATAAATTAATACTCCCAATTAGCTGGTTTACAAAACCCTGCAATGCAAATGCTGATGAAACCTCGGGAGGGTGCTGACGGCCCAAGATTAAAATAAATGGATTATTAATATTCTCATTTGAAAAAAATGCTTTAATTGGACGATTTTGAACAGAATATCCAATGATCTTACTTTTCAAAAATTTGCTCTTTTTTAAAATTTTGTACCAATCTTCGTACCAATCCTCAGTGATCAATTCCTGTGATGATATATATTGCTCTTCCTTTGATGGATAAAAATTTATAAAAACATTTTTACCATCATTTTTTATTAAAATATCATTGTTATTTAGTCTTTCCCAGCCGCTGTTAATTTTTTTTATTTTTGGGAAATATCTATGCTCATACTCTCCATAATCAAGCTCTAAAAGAATTTTTTTTATATGCTTTGATTTTCTAAATGCGTACCAAGGGCTTGGGTTAATAGGATCTTTGGACTCAGGTTTTACTAATATTTTAATATGATCTGAGGATATAACTTTACAAACTGAATTACCTCCACCAGAAAAATTAAAGTCAATTGTGACTAAATCGGTAGTACATTTTTGGCTATCTTTTTTAATGGAAGCAAAAGTATAATCACAAACAAAAAAAAGTGACAAAAAAAGAAAAACTCTCATTTGTCTAATATCTATGGATAAAATTAATGTAGTAAGATCTACCTAGATTATCATGTTTATCAATATAGTAACCAAATATATCAGATGCCAGGGGAGCTCTCTCATCAGCGATATTATTAATACCAAACCTTAAATTTGATTGAGAACCAGATATTTTAAAATTATAATCTATAAAAGTGTTAATTGTATTATAAGCTTTAACCTTCCATAGCCTTCCATCGGATAATTTATTTCTTGTTTCATAGAATTCACCTATGTGACGGCCAAACAAACCAAGGCCCCAAGATCCTCTATTCCAAAGAAATTTAAAATTAGCCTGAATTTTTGGAGAACCATCTTTTTCAATTAAATCAGAAAAACCTGTAATTGCTAATTCCTCAGGAATAATACCTTTTTCTTGAGCATCTATTAACTCAATAAAATCATTTCCTGCCTTTTGTCTGAATTTTTCTAATTTAGAAATATTAACTATAAAATTAAAATTTCCATAATCGCTGTTAACAAAGTAACGAGCTGAAAAATCAAAACCGCTTATTATTCTTGTATCAAGATTTCTATATTGTTCTTCTACACGTGTAACTCTTCCTGCTGGACAAATTCCTGCTAGAAGATATTCTTGAATTTCATTCTCTTCCAAAGAGTCCCTGAAAACGTATGGATTTGACTGAACCAGAGAACAATCTGAAATATTATTTGTTTCCATCCTTAAGACTAAATCCGATAAAAGAATATTATCCTCTCCAAATAAACCAATAGTATCTTCTTTTTCAATCTCCCACCAATCAATAGTAAAGACTAAATTATCAATATTTTTTGGTTCATAAATAATTCCCAATGAAATATTCGTAGACTCCTCAGGTCTTAAATTTTTACTGCCCCTTGCAACTCTTTGAAATGAATAATCACAATAATCTATCTCACCGTTGTTATTTATTTGTTGAAGACATAAGAGAGCATCAACTCCGAAAATTTGTCTCGATACTATTGTCTCATTAACCTGGACAAGATTAGGAACTCTAAATCCTTTTGACCATGAACCTCTAAAATAAAAACTATCATCAACCTGCCAACCAAAACTTATTTTTGGCACTGATTTACTGCCAATATCAGAAAAATCCTCATATCTAGCCGCCAGCTGAAGATCAAAATTTTTAATAAAAGGAATTCCCATTTCATTAGATATCAATGGTATTCCAAATTCAACAAAGGCTGAGAAAACATCTCTTTTCCCTGAATTATCAGGCGTAGGGCTGGAATTCATTACATCACTAACAAATGGAAATGTATCGCCATCCCTATCAGTATATTGGATAGTTCCGTCAAGTCTTGGATCTCTATCATCTTCAAAAGAATCCTCACGATACTCAGCACCAAAAGCTACAGATGTAAATCCACCAGGACTTTTTATAAAATCAACATTATTAAATCTAAAATCAATACTTTTTAATTTTCTTTTACCTTTTCTATAAACATCGATAATTGCGTTTTGAATTGCACCATCTATATTTGGCGTTCCATCCTGACTTGTAAGAAGATATTCATCGAAGCCCCCACCACCATTAAATGGATTATAAGCTTCAGCAGATGAGACTGATAAGGCTTTTTCCATTAAAGAGTTAGACAGTCTATTGCTTGTAATATCATCAGATGAAGCCTCAGAAATAAATCCAGCAATTTCCCAATCCCAATTCTGTAAAGTACCCCTAAAACCTTGCAATAGTCTAAATGTATCTTTCTCTACACTAATTCTTCTCGGACCTACATCCACATAACGATAATTATCTATAATTATAGCTAATCCTTCTTCAGGAATTCCAGGAGCATCAATCTCACTCAAACGATTAGGGTTTATAGTCCCATCGGCAAAGGTTTTTGCACCAAATGGATTCCAATAATTACTTGGCGGCACTATTAATTTAGAAGAAGAAAATGCTGCTGATGGACTATTATTTTGTTTGGTTTTTGAATTATAAAAGGAAAACTCAGTAAAACCCTCTACACCATTTTTGAATTCATGCGAAAGGTCAAACTGAAAATTATCTCTTTCTAAATCTGATACTACCCACCTTTCTTGATTTAAATTGTAACGCTTAGTGAATGTATCTTTAGCAATACAAGATTGACTTCCAAGATCAACTAAACACTTAGGATCTGATGACGGAAAAATTTCAAATTCTCCTGAGCTGTCAGTAAGACCTTTTTCACTATAGAATTCATATTCCTTTATGTTATCAACAAAATCAAATTGTCCATAAGGCGAATTTATAGAATTTCTTCTAAATCTTGTTGTTGCCCACTCAGAATCAACAATTTGAGGAAAAGTTCTCCAATCAGAAATGCCCATTCTTTCATCTTCACTGGCCCTAATTGGCTCTCTTTCATAATGATTATAACTAATATTAATATTAGTTCTATTTGAGTTAAAGCTTGATCCATAAGCAAAACCAAACTGATAATCAGATCTATCAAAGTTTTCAAATTCAGAGTTTTTAAAGCTTAATTCAAAGCCTTTTTTGTTCTTTTTAGTAACGAAATTTATAACTCCTGCAACAGCATCAGCTCCATATATTGCGGACGAACCATCCTTTAAAACCTCAACTCTTTCAATACTGTTAACAGAAATAATATTTGTATTTACCGAATTAACTGGAACAAAACTTCCACCTACTGACTCTGACTGAAAACTTGGAGAATTAATTAATCTTCTTCCATTTATAAGAACAAGGGTATTGCCTGTACCTAGATTTCTTAGATTGAATGCACCCATGTCGCCGCGAGCACTATTTACTCCAGCTATTGCATTACCTGCATCATTAAATCGGTTAGTGCCGTTTTCAACGAGACTCATTATAAGATCATCACCAGAGTCAATACCTAAAACTTTCAGCTCTTCAGAGTTAATAACGGTTACTGGCAAAATTTTCTTTAAATTTTGACTATTTATTCTACTCCCAACAACTAATATTTCCTCAATATCACTTTCATCTGCTTTCAATGAAAAGGGCGTAATCAACACGAGAATAATTAAGTGAAAAATAGCAATTTTAAAAATTTTATAATCAAGTATTTTCATGATATTTTATATAAATTTTATTTTTACCCTTGTAGATAATAAAACAGAAATTTTATAGATAAAAAAATATAAATTTTAAAGATAAATATACTTTTTCGTATGTGACATAAAGGTAAAATGCAGGAAAAAAATAACATAGTTAAAATGATTGGTAATACACCTTTGATATATTTAAAAGGTGCTTCCGAGGAAACTGGTTGTAAAATTTATGGAAAAGCTGAATTCCTAAACCCTGGTCAATCTGTGAAGGATAGGGCGGCACTATCAATAATTAAAGATGCTGAAAAAAAACAATTAATTAAAAAAGGAGGAATGATAGTTGAAGGAACTGCTGGTAATACTGGTATTGGTCTCTCATTGGTTGGGAATGCTATGGGATATAAGACAACAATTGTAATACCCGATACACAATCTCAAGAAAAAAAAGATGCTATTAGATTCTCAGGTGCAGAATTAATTGAAGTGCCAGCAGTTCCTTATAAGGATGATAATAATTATATTAAATATTCAGGAAAATTGGCAGAGAAACTTAATAATGAGCTTGAAAATGGAGCATTTTGGGCAAATCAATTTGACAATACCGCAAATAGAGAAGCTCATATTAATACAACTGGTCCAGAAATATGGGATCAAACGGATGGAAAAATTGATGCTTTTATTTGCGCTATTGGAACTGGGGGTACATTATCTGGCGTAGGATCTTATTTAAAATCGAAAAATAAAAAAGTAAAAATTGGTTTGGCAGACCCAATGGGAGCAGCCATGTATAATTTTTTTAAATATGGAGAGCTTAAGGCCGAGGGCTCATCAATTACTGAAGGTATTGGTCAAGGAAGAGAAACTGAAAATATAAAAGGTATACACCTTGATTATCCTTTTAGAGTTGAAGACGAAGAAGCCTTGAAAATTTTATATGATCTAATAGAGTTTGAGGGCTTATTCCTTGGATTATCCTCTGGAATAAATATTGCTGGAGCAAAAAAATTAGCAAAAAAATTAGGAAAAGATAAAATAATAGTTACCATATTATGCGACCTAGCAAATCGTTATCAAAATAAGATGTTTAACGCTAGTTTTTTAAAGGAAAATAATTTACCAGTACCCAAATGGCTCTAAAATGTTAAATAGTATCAAAGAATTTTGTAAACGTTATTTTTGGCTTTGGATAATATATCAAGCTATTAAAGGAGCTATAACAACATCATTGATATGGGTACCACTTATTTATTATTATTTTACTAATTGAATTAAATGTCAAAAAATTATACTCAAAGTGAAGATTTTAAAGAAGAATCTATTTCTTTATATGAAATACTTAAGAATCAAAAAGAAGAAGTTTTTAATTCAAAAACACAATTTAAAGATTGGACTATAAATGATGTTCTGTATCACCTTCATGTTTTCAATAATGCAGCATATTTATCCCTAACAGACGAAGAGATGTTTTCTGAATTTATGAAAGATTTTTATGAAGCGATTAAAAGTGGTATTACTGCTAGAGAATATGAAAAAAAACTATCAAATAATCTTTCTGGAAATGAATTAATTAGCCTTTGGAAAGATGAATTTACTAGAGTCGCTGAAGCATTCTCATTGGCTGATCCAAAAAAAAGGGTAAAATGGGCCGGTCCTGATATGAGTGTTCGATCAAGTATATCAGCCAGACATATGGAAACATGGTCTCACGGACAAGAAATTTTTGATCAATTAGGTGTCAAAAGAATAAATACAGATAGAATAAAAAATATTGTCATCATTGGAATAAATACATTTGGTTGGACTTTTATTAATCGATCACTTGAAGTTCCCGAAAAAGTTCCAATGATTATTTTAAATTCACCATCAAATAAAAAATGGGAGTGGAATACTGATAATAATGAAGATTCTATAATTGGAGAAGCTTCAGACTTTTGCAAAGTTGTTACACAGGTAAGGAATATAAATGATACTGATCTTAAAGTTGAAGGAGATATTGCAAAAAAATGGATGTCCATTGCTCAGTGTTTTGCAGGGCCTCCAGAGGATCCTCCAATTAGAGGAAGTCGTTACGTAAGGGAAATCTAACATGAATAATATTGTAAAGTTATCATCTGAAATAGCTAATTTACTCAAGAAAAATAAACAAACGGTTTCTGTGATTGAGTCATCATCAGGAGGTCTTATATCTTCAGCTCTTTTATCTCAACAAGGCGCATCTGCATACTATATGGGTGGTCAAGTTATTTATACTTTACAATCGATAAAGGCTATAACCGGCCTAAGAATGAGAGAACTAAAAGAAAAAAATATTAGGTCAAGCAGTGAACCATTTGCATTACTAATTGCTCAAAAAGCATGTGGATTGTATGAAACTGATTGGGCAATTGGTGAAAGTGGGGCGGCTGGTCCAACGGGAAATGGATATGGTGATCCTGCAGGTTATTCATGTTTTGCTGTTGCTGGAAAGCAAGAGAGAACGTCACATATATATACAAATTCAGAAATTAGAATAGAAAATATGGAAGGTTTTGCAAAAGCTGCTTTAGAACAATTTTTTGAAATTTTAAAAACTAATTAGGTGCTCTTTTTGATAATATTCTTTGAAGAGTACGCCTATGCATTTTCAGTCTTCTTGCCGTTTCAGAAACATTTTTATCACATAATTCATATACTCTTTGTATATGCTCCCATCTTACCCTATTAGCACTCATTGGTTCTTCAGGAGGTGAGGCCTTCTCGCTAGGGGGTGCAAAAAGAGCTGCGCATATATCATCAATGCCAGCTGGCTTTGATAAATAATCTATTGCTCCTATCTTAATAGCAGAAACCGCATTAGCGATATTTCCAAAACCAGTTAATATGACTGACCTAGATTTTGGGTTCTTTTTCTGAAGTTCTAAAATAACTTCAAGCCCGTCACCATCATCAAGTCGTAAATCAATAACTCCGTAATGGATATCATTTTTAGAAATTATATCTTTTGCCTCTGAAACTGATTTCGCAACATAAGTATTGTGATCCCTTCTCTCAAAGGCTCTAGAAAGTTGATTAAGCCATATTTGGTCATCATCAACAATAATAATATTTCTATTTGTTTCTAAATTACTCATATTACTCATATAGTTATCTTTTTTTAATTTTAAAGTCTTTTATCCGTTGGTATTATAACAGATACTATTGCACCAGTCTCTGGCAATGACTTATTGTAAGCACTAATACTTATTCCTAGCCTTTCAAGTAATGTTTTGGAAATGAAAAATCCTAATCCTAAACCTGACCTTTTATCTTCTTTTTGCGAATTAGCTCTCGAAGAAACATATGGATCCCCCAATCTATTCAAAATTGAATTTGAGAAACCTTCACCATCATCTTGAATTTTTAATTCAATATTTTCATTATTATAATTAACATTTAACTCAACAATGCTTGAGGTAAAATCAGCTGCATTCTCAACAATATTTGATAATCCAAGTAATAATTCAGATCTTCTTAATAATAAGAATTTTTTTAAATTTGGATCATTATTCTGAAAATTAATAACAAAATCTATTCCCTTAGCTTTAATTAATTCACAAAGCTCTTCCAATAAAGCTTGAAGTTCAATTTTAGTAATTAAATCGTCATCGCTTGAAGGTTTTTCACCAAGAGATCCAAGTATTGTTTTACATTTCTCAACTTCATCAGAAAGAATTATTAAATCTTTTTTTGCACTATCAGGTATATCATTTTCATTTTTTAGTTCATTTGCAATAAGGCTTATTGTACCTAGAGGGGTTCCTAAGTGATGGGCTGCTGCTGCTGCAAGACCATCTAGAGAGGAGAGATTTTTTTCATTAACCAACAAGTCTTCTGCAATTTTTAATGCGGCAGAGGTTTTACGTGAGTCATCAGTGAGTCCACCGGCATAAAAAGTTAAAAATAAAATAGTTACAAATAATGAAATCCACATCCCGATAATAAAAATTAATGGAATAGTTAAATCTAAAGTATCATTAACTAGAGGATAATTAAAAAATCCAAGAATAGTTATTAAGAAAATAGTTAAAATAATTAATATTGATGTAGATCGTATTGGAAGGCTTGTAACAGTTATAGCTATATGAGTTAAAAATAAAACAACAAATGGATTAGAGAGTCCTCCTGTAAAAAATATCATTAAAGCTAATTGTATTATATCTGCAGCAATAACAAATGTTGTTGAGGTTTCATTTAATCTATTATTTATTGAATAGCCTGGGTAAAGAGCAAAATTAGAAATAGCTAGGGCTATTATTGTAAGAGATACCTCAATCCATGGTAAATCAAAATTTAAAAAATAATGAACAATAAAGCATGTAATAGTTTGACCTAATACAGCTATCCATCTCAGATTAACCAGTGTCTTAACCCTTATCCCAAGGCCTAAACTAGATATATTATCTTTTTTGCTTTCCATAATAATTATGCTTATTGTAAATAGGCTCTCACTTCTTTAATTGCTTCACCTGGATCTATTACTTTAATAGTTGTCATTCCTATTTCTCTAGCTGGTTTTAAGTTTATACCTAAATCATCTAGATAAATACATTCTTCAGGTTTGACTCCAAGCGCCTCACAAGACATATAATAAATTTTAGGATCTGGTTTTCTTAAACCTACTTTTGAAGATTCAATTATATGATCAAAAATTTTCATTACTTGGCTAGCTTCATCAAGATGATTGAACTTTTCATTTCTACTATTTTGAATATTATTTGTTATGCATCCTAGTTTATAGTCTTTTTTTAAGAAATACAAAAAATCGACCATTTGCTCTCTAACTTCACCAGATAGTAATTTTACAACTTGCTTTCCAGAAATTTTAAATCCCTTTTTTTCAGCTTCAGTTGAAAATAAATTATCAAACTCATCTAGATCAATATCATTTCTTTCAAATTTTGCCCAAGCATTATTATCGGGGTTCTCTGAATTTATTGTCCTAATTATATCTTTTGGAAGATTATTACTTAACTCAAATTTATTAAACGCTTCAAAAGGACTTGATGTTATAACACCTCCAAAATCCCATATTATTGCTTTATAATTCATTTCAAACTCCTTATTTTATAATAACCCTCTTAAATAAATCAGGCTATAATTGATTACAGAGTTTAAATATTTAAAATAAATAACCATGAAAAAAATAATTATATCACTGCTGATTATCTTTAACTATACCAATCTGAAGGCTGAAACAGAACTTGAATACTCTGCATATTTAGGTGGCTTACAAGTAGCTAGTGTCCTTTATTCTGTAGAACTTAATCAAGATGACTGGAAAATAAAAACCACAATAACAGCAGCTGGATTAGTAGATGTATTTGTAAGTTTTATTTTCTTTGCTGAAAGCAATGGAAAATATATTAATAAAAATCTTATTAGTGAATCTTATAATTTCTCATATGAGATTAAAAATAAAAATAAATCTAGAGTAGCAGAAATTAATTATATAGACGGTATACCAATCTCAGTAAATGCAGAACCTCCTTATAGGGGTGAAGATATTCCAACTAGAGAATTTTTAAAAAAATATGGAGAAAATGCAAGTGATCCAAATAGTGCATTTGTGGTTTCAAACAAATTTACCAATCCGTGCCTAGAGAATAGTAAAAGTTTTGATGGTGTAAGATCTTATGAAATAAAAATGAGCAAAAAATCAAAAATCTCAAAACTAACAATTGATAAAAAAGAATATGAAACAATTATTTGCCGAGGCTCCTTTAATGCAATAATTGGTTACAATGATAGTGATTTTTTGGAAACAGCCTCTGAATCCAATGCGATTACATATTGGTATTCTTTTTTTGAAAAAGAGAAAATGTGGGTACCTATTAAATTTACAATCGATACACCACTTGGCGCACTAGTAATAAGAGCAAGAGAAATAAAAAATAACTATTAAATAAAAGATAATTAACAAGGATAAATATATTATGAAATATGAAAATGCCCTAATTCCAAATGATAAACAAATGAGGGAATTTATGGAGGGTGATATTGATACGCCAATATATATGGTTAATCTTTTAAAATTTAGAAAAAAAGCAAAATATAAAGACGGAAGAAAAACTAAACTATCAGGTGAAGAAGCTTATGCAATTTATGGATTAGAAGTCATAAAACATATAAAAAATGTTGGTGGAGAGCCAATTTTTTCAGGAGTAGTAAGCAGACTCATGCTTGGTAAAGTTGAGAATTTATGGGATTGGATTGCTGTTGTAAAATACCCAAACAGAAAGGCCATGCTTGAAATGATTACGAACCTAGAATATTTAGAAAGTGAAAAACATAGATCAGCCGGCCTAAAAGGTCAGTTAAATATAGAAACAAAAGACTTTTAAAAATGATTATACTTTTTAATAATGGATTAAAAGAAGTAAAATTAACTCAAATAGTTGTAAATATACAACATTAAATGATTTTTTCCAATATTTTCATTGTGCTAAAAGAATCAATACTTTATATATAAATTTTTAATTCTAACAATCATCAATAATAATAATAATAAAGTGTTGTTAACATAGGGGAGACCGCTTATGCGCTGGCAAAACTATATATTTGTATTTTTTACTTTAATACTTTCTTTAATTATTACTAATAATTTACAAGCTCAAACAAACTCACAAATTGAAGAAATTGTTGTGACATCTACTAAAAAGAATACATCACTTCAAGACACACCATTATCTATATCTGTTATACAAATGGAAGATATTGAAGCCTTAGCAATAAGTGATATCCTAGACTTACAGAGTTCAGTTCCTTCATTAAAAATTGATCAAACACAATTTGCTGCTCAAAATACTTTTTTAATTCGTGGATTTGGAAATGGTGCAAATAATCCCGGCGTTGAACCTTCTGTTGCAATTGCAATTGATGGCGTTATGATTTCAAGAAATCAATCCGCAATTAATGATTTAATAAGTGTTGAAAGGGTTGAAGTTATTAAAGGTCCTCAATCAACTTTGTTTGGTAAAAATGCTATTGCTGGTGTGATAAATATTACAACTGCTCTTCCTGAAGATACATTTGGTGGAAAATTACAATTAACAGCAGGTGAATATAGCTTAAACAAAATAGGTGGAACTGTTACAGGACCAGTTTCAGAAAATACCTCCTTTAGAATATCTGGAACAAGACACAAGAGAGATGGCTATACAAAGAATTTAGCTCTTGGAACGGAAATCAACGATAGAGACAGATATGCAATAAGAGCTCAGTTGTTAACAGAGTTAAGTGAAAACTTAACTGTTAGAGTTATAGTTGATAAAGATGAAGCTGACGAGAATTGTTGTACAACCGCTCCTCTATTAAATGGTGCTGTAACAATTGCTGCAGACGCATTTTTAGCTCCAGGTATTACAACAATAATTAATCCACCCAGAACATGGGGATATGAGACTTATTTAAATTTTGATCCTGCAGGCACTATTGAGAATCAAGGAATTTCTGTTCATGTTGATTATGATCTTGGCTTTGCTAATCTAAAATCAATAACAGCTTACAGAGAAAGTTCACAGGCTGTAAACGGTGATGTTGATTTTAGCTTACTACCCTTGTTAACTAATGGAATTTTTGATGATTTTGAGACATTTACCCAGGAATTTAGACTTACCTCCAACTCAGATGGTCCCTTACAGTGGATGATTGGTGCATGGTATCAAGATGAGACCGTTGAACATGATAGAAATGTTTTTTATAAAGAATCAATAGGACCTTTTATAGATTTAATCTTATCACCTGTTGGAACAAGTTTAAACGGTATTGCTGGTCAAGTTGCAGTACAGGGTTTAGCACAAATATCTAATCTTCCTCCTGCAGCTCAAACAGCTTTACTAGGAACTGCCCTTCCTCCATTAACTACAACACAAATAGGTGGTGTTTTAGCTGGAATTTCTACAGGAAACCCTGCTCTTGATGGGGGTATTGCCGCAATTATTCCAGGTCTTGCAGCTCAGCAAAGATCAAATTGGTACAAAACTAATGGTGGCCTTCAAAATGAATATTTTGATATGGATAATGAAGCTTTCAGTATTTTTGCACAAATAGATTATGACATTACATCTAATACCTCTATTTCAGTCGGCTTAAGTTATTCTGAAGATGAGAAGGAAGTAGTTTCAAATGTTATAATTGATGATGAATTTGCAGCAATACCATTTATTTTAAATCCTGCTACAGCTGCTTTAGCTGGTTTCCAATTTTTTCCTCCTTTCTTCAACTATCCAAATGCTAATGAGGATGGAAAATGGAATTCTGACGATGTAACTCATTCAGTAAAGTTAATTCATGAATTTGATGATACTTTATCAGCATATATAAGTCACTCTACGGGATTTAAGGCAATTTCTACTAACTTAGGAGCAAATGCAACTGTTTATGCTGGATTACCAATGGATCCAAGTATTTATTTTGCTAACCCTGAGGAAGCTGAGAATTTTGAAGTTGGCTTTAAAAAGACTTTTTCGAATGGTTACTTAAATATGTCATTTTTCCATATGGCAGTTGAAGGCTATCAATCAAACCTATTTATTGGTACTGGTTTCAATCTAGTTAATATTGGCGAGCAAACTAACAAAGGTGTTGAAATTGACTCACTATTTTTCTTAAACGAAAATTTTGTTTTAACACTCGCTGCTAGTTATATAGATGCTACTTTTAACGATTTTAAAAATGGTCCATGCGATAGAACATTTGTTCCACCTGCCTCTGACGATTGTCCAATTGTAAATGGTGGTCCAGCAAGAGTAAAAGATTTCACTGGTAGAAGACCATCAGGTGTTCCTGAATTAGCTGTTACTGTTTCTGGAACATATACATTTGATTTAACTGAAAATATGACTGGTTATATTAGGGGTGAATACGTATATGAAGATTCTTACCAAGCAACAGATGCTGTTCCGGTAGAAGTACCAGGTGCAATTAGAAAAGTCGGAACACTTAACGCAAGTCTTGGAGTAAAAGATTCAGCGTCAGGGTTTAGTTTAATGCTATGGGGTAGAAATATTAATGACGATGAATTCATTTATACGGGTTTCAATGTCCCTGGTTCACCAGGATCTTATGCTGGTTATCCAGTAGTTCCTAGAATGTGGGGATTAACACTAAGTAGAGAATTTTAAACTAAAATTAGTACTTTCTAATAAAGGCGGCTATTAAGTCGCCTTTTTTTATTATTTTTAAAATAAATAGTAATTATTTAGTTGATAAATATTTAAATAATTGTAATATTTTATTAACCATAAATAATAATAATAATAATATATTCATAAAATTATGAATATGTGGTTGGGGGGAGATTAATTTTAGATCCTATGAACTAAAAAAAATATCCCATAAACGTAGTGTGCTAAAAAATGACTAAATATGTTGTAATTTTGGTACACTACGTTTTTTTTACCATTTTTTAAAAAAAATCATTGTCTTAATAAAATTTTGAATGCTATCTTATATGAAAGGCCAAAAAAAAATAACAAGTACGATAAAGCGTATGCAATTGGGGAGGCACTTGATAATGTCAAAACATTTAATAACCGCAATCATTTTTATGGTTGCTCCTTTAATTTTTTCAATAAATTCTTCTGCTCAGACACTTAATACTGGCATAGAAGAGATTCTTGTGACAGCTGAAAGATCTGAACAAAGTATTCAAGATGTTCCAATTGCTGTTTCAGCTTTTGATTCTGATGCTCTTGAGCTTCAACAAATTGAAACATTTGGCGATCTTCAATTTAATATTCCAAGTATTACCTATACTAGAGGTAACTTTACTGCCGGCAGTATGTCAATCAGAGGTGTTGCTTCGGCAGCAGTTGCTGCCTCTGGTGATGGAGCAGTTGCATATCACCTAGATAATGTACCTCTTCCAACAAGTATTTTTGAGACAGAATTCTATGATGTTGAACGTGTAGAGGTTTTAAGAGGCCCCCAAGGAACGCTATACGGAGCAAACGCTACTGCTGGTACCGTAAATTTAATTTTTGCAAAACCAACTAATGAAGCCAGCGCAAGCGTAGAATTAGAATATGGAGATTATGATAGTAGAAAATTAAAACTTGCAATGAATATGCCTTTCTCTGATAGTCTTCGTCTTAGAGTTTCTGGCATGAGTTTAAGAAGGGATGGTTTTTCTATAAATATGTTCCCTGGCAAAGAAGGTGAAGATGTGGATGGTAGAGAAATTTCATCTTACAGAGCTATTTTAGAAGCAGACTTAAGCGAAAATACAATTGCTAGATTTACTTTCATGAATTTTGAAGAAGATGATAACAGAGCTCGTGCTGGTAGACAAATGTGTAAAATGACCGAAACACCAGCCTATGGTTGTAATCCATTTGAATTTGGCCGAGAACAACCAACAGCTGGATCAGGACTAAACGGACTTCTTTTAGCTGCAGCAGGACTTCAAAGCTTTAGTCCGCTTGATTCCGCTCCTAGCAATCCTTTATTTGATATAAGGCAAACTTATCAAGCAATAGATCCTGTCTATAAAGTTGACGAAAAAGCCTATATTTTTGCAATTGAAAATAATTCATTTGAAAATATAACAATTAAAGCAAATTTTGCACTTCATGAACGAATAATTTTAACACAACAAGACTATACAAATAATGATGGACGAACCAAGTTGTTTAAAGGAACAAATCCATTTTTTCCAGACGGGATACTTCCAATTTCTGGTTGGACAGATCCTAATGGAGGCGGGTCAATGGGTATTTTCGGTGGATCAGTTGGTGGTTATCATGATTTCCCATTTGCCTATGACACATCAATGAGTGACAACGAATATAAATATGGTGATATTATTATTAGTTCAGATTTTGATGGTAATGTTAATTTTGTTGCAGGTTTTAATATGATCGAATCTGAATTAGTTAACCTTTATGATGTATATTTTAATGGTGGTGACGCTGTTGCTCTTGCCCCTATATTAAGCGGCGCAAGATTGTATCCTTCTCATTACAGAAATTTAACAAATCCATATGAATTGGAACGTAAAGGACTATTTACTCAGGTTTATATTGATGTAAATGAAGATACAACTATTACGCTTGGTGCAAGATGGAATGAGTCTGAAAAAAGTGTTGCTGATGCTCAACAATTCCTTAACTCTATTATTCTTGCTGGCGGTGCAAATGTCGGTGACCCTGTTACAGCCTCAATTCAAAGAACAGATCCTAATCTTGGACTTGTTTTTGCTGGTTTAGCTCCTCCCGCTTTAGCGCCAATTCCTGCGCCAGGGGAGCAGAGAGCACTTACTGGAAATCCGACCTCATTTACAGAGGAAGAAACAACTTATAGGGCTGCTATAGATTGGACACCTGATCTAGCGGCTACAGATTCAACTTTAATCTATGCAAGTATTTCAAGGGGTTATCGTCCAGGTTTATTTAATCCACCTGTAGACCCCGTTTTATTTGCAGGTGTAAAGGCTCAAGCTGATCCAGAATTTATTGATGCATTTGAAGTAGGTATGAAAAATGTATTAATGGATAACCAACTAATTGCAAACCTTTCAGCTTTTTACTATGACTATCAAGGTCTTCAGGTTTCAAAAATTATTGCACGTACTTCTGTTAATGAAAATATTGATGCTGAAATGACAGGTCTTGAAGCTGAATTTGCCTGGTCACCTTCATCAATACCTGGCTTAAAAATTGATGCACAATTCTCACTTTTAGAAACAGAAATTGCTGGAGGTACTACATCACTTAATCCTCATGACCTTACAGGTAGAGGTATTGGTGATACACAAGGTTGGGTATTGAAAGATATTGCCAACGGTTCAACTTGTGGATTTACTAAAGCTCAACTTCAAGCTGGTTTAGCTACAGGGGTACTTAATGCTAATCCTGCTGCTGGTGCATTAGATGTTTATCTACTTCCAAAAACTTTATCAGTTAATAACTTTGACTCTGCCGATCCATCTGGAACAGTTGATCCATTAGTACAAATATTTGGTATGGGAGCTTTGCCTACACTAGGTAACTGTACGACAATGGTAAATAAATTAACTGCTGCAGGCTTAGGTGGTTTTTATGAGGTAGAATATGATCTTAGTGGAAATGAGTTAACAAATGCACCTAGTGCAACTGCTCATATTGGAATTGAGTATACTGCAGATTTCGCAGATTCAAATTTACAAGTTATTTCTAGACTAGACTATTATTGGCAAGATTCAATGTGGACACGTCTTTATAACACTGGAAGAGATGCAATCGATTCATGGGATGTTATTAATGCTCAAGTAATAATACAACCGACTAACTCAGGTATGTATTTTAAAATCTGGGGACAAAATCTTGCAGATGATGATAACCAAACAGGAGCATATTTTACTGATCCATCCTCTGGTCAATTTAGAAATGACTTCTACATGGAACCAAGAATGTATGGTATTACATTTGGTGCTCGATTCTAAGTATTTACGATCTTAAAAATTAATTAAGCGCGGTTTTTTTAAATCGCGCTTTTTTATTTTTTAGAAGTCATTGATAGAAAAACTGTTTCTAAAGAAGCACCTGTAACAGAAAAATCATTTACCTCTAAACCAGCCGCTTCCGCCTTCTTTAATATATCTCTTGAGGTTTCTTGTTTGGGGTTATAGCTAATTGAAATATTTCCATCTTTATCAACAACTCCACCAATTTTTTTAATTGAAGACTTATCAATATATTCTTTTGATAAAATTAAAGTAATATTTTTAGAGTCTGCATCACTTAAAATTTCTTTTGTTGGTGCACATCTTATTATTTCACCGTGATTAACAATTGCAATGGTATCACATAACTCTTCAGCTTCTTCGAGGTAATGCGTTGTTAAAATAATTGTTGTTCCATACTCATTAAGTTTTCTTATATAAGCCCACAATTGTTGACGAAGCTCAATATCAACACCTGCTGTTGGCTCATCTAAAATCAAAATTGGGGGCCTATGAACCATTGATTTGGCAACCAAAAGCCTTCGTTTCATTCCACCAGATAGGGTTCTCGTATAAGCATCAGACTTATCCTCAAGGTCCAGTGTTTCTAATAAAAAATCTACATTTCTATCTTTGGGAAGCACTCCATACATTCCTGCTTGTTGGTGTAAAGTTTCTTTTGGTGAAAAGAAAGGATCAACATAAATTTCTTGCGGAACTACTCCTAAAGAAGCCCTAACTGATCGGGGATTCTTATCTAAATCAAAACCCCATACGACTGCTTTGCCTGATGTCTTAAGTGTTAATCCAGCTAGTATATTTATAAAAGTTGATTTACCTGCTCCGTTGGGACCAAGAAGTCCAAACATAGACCCCCTTGGTATCTCTAAGTTTATAGAATTAAGCGCAATAAGATCTTTTTCCTTATTATTTTTATAGATTTTAGTTAAATCGCTAATTTCAATTGCATTATCTGGAAGATTACTATTTTTCATATCTCTCTTTATATTTTTATCGTAAGGTATACTGATTAAATCAGATAATTAGTTAAATTATAATACTATAAATTGAGAAGATATGAACGATAAAAAAAAGCATATATATTTAGTAGATGGTTCAACATATATATTCAGAGCCTATCATGCTCTACCACCATTAACACGTAAATCAGATGGATTCCCAGTCGGTGCAATTTCTGGTTTTTGTAATATGCTTGATAAATTAATAAAAGAGGAAAGAGAGAAAAATAATTTAACTCATTTATTAGTAATTTTTGATGCCTCAGGAAAGACTTTTAGAAATGATATATATCCTAAATATAAGGCTAATAGATCTAGTCCCCCAGAAGATTTAATACCTCAATTTCCTGTTATAAGAAAAGCAACTGATGCTTTTAATGTTACCCATGTCGAGATGTTGGGTTATGAGGCTGATGATTTAATTGCAAGCTATGCAAAAGCTGCAATTGATGAGCAAATGAAAGTAACAATTGTTTCATCTGATAAAGATTTAATGCAGCTCGTAAGAGAGGATGTATCAATGCTTGATACAATGAAGAGTCGTTTAATCAATAAAAAAGAAGTAATAGAAAAATTTGGGGTTGAGCCAGATAGAGTGATTGATGTTCAATCGTTAGCAGGAGATTCAGTGGATAATATTCCTGGAGTTCCAGGTATTGGTATTAAAACCGCATCATTACTGATTAATGAGTATGATAATTTAGATAACCTGTTAGAGAAAGCTTCCAACATTAAACAAAATAAAAGACGTGAAAGTTTAATAGAATTTGCTGACCAAGCTCGTCTTAGTAGAAAATTAGTTACTCTAAAAGAAGATATCGAGCTACCTATACCTATTAGAAATATTGAAATCCAATCCATCAATCCTGAAAAATTAATTTCTTTTTTAAAAGGAATGGAATTCAAAACATTAACTGAGAAAAAGGCTAGAGAATTTAACTTGAATTTAGATGAAATTAAAACTGAAGAGTTAAATTTGGAATTTAATGAAAAAGAGGTAATTAAAACTGAAGTAAAAGATGAAAAAGATTTTAATAATTTTGAATTAGGAAAATACGCGACAATTTTAGACAATGATGAATTGGAAAATTGGAAAAAAAGAATAATTGAAAAAGGCTATGTTGCAATTGATACAGAAACAGATTCTCTAAATGCAGTAGAAGCAAAACTTGTAGGCTTTTCTCTTGCAATAGACGTAAATGAAGCCTGCTATGTACCACTTAAGCATGATAATGCTAATAAACAAATTAATTTTGATGATGCTATTGAGTTTTTAAAATCAATAAATGAGGACTCAAGTATTTTAAAGATTTTTCATAATAAAAAATATGATGCACTAGTCCTTGATAAATATAATATTAAAGTTAATTCATATGATGATACAATGTTAATTTCATACTCTTTAGGATCTGGAGCATCGAGGCATAATCTAGATTTTTTAGCGAAAAAATATTTATCACACTCTGCAATCTCATATAAAGAAATTGTTGGCTCAGGAAAAAATCAAAAAAGTTTTAACGAAATTGATATAGATAAAGCCTCAATATATGCTTCTGAAGATGCTGATATTACCTTTAGGCTGTGGAAAATTTTAAAGCCAAAACTTCTAGAAGAAAAAATCTCATCGGTTTATGAAACTATTGAGAGACCTCTTGCCAAAGTAATAATGGATATGGAAAAAAACGGTGTTTGCATTGATGAAGAAATTTTAAAAGACTTATCATTAAAATTTCAAAAAGAAATTTTAAATATCGAAAGTAAGTGTTTCGAAATAGTAGGGGGTGAGTTTAACCTTGGATCGCCAAAGCAAATTGGTGAAATTTTGTTTGATAAATTAAAAATTAAAGGCGGAAAAAAAACGCCTTCAGGCGCTTGGTCTACAGATGCTGAAACATTAAATTTCCTGGCATCTTCAGGGAATGTTCTTCCTAAACTTCTTCTTGAATGGAGGGGTCTATCAAAATTAAAGTCTACTTATACCGATGCGCTTCCTACTTTTGTTAATAATAAAACAAAAAGAATACATACATCATACTCTATGTCTTCTACCTCAACCGGAAGACTGTCGTCTTCTGACCCTAACCTTCAAAATATACCAATAAAAAATGATGAAGGCAGAATGATAAGGAGAGCATTTATAGCTGAGCCAGGCTCCTCAATAATTAGTGCTGATTATAGCCAAATTGAATTAAGAATTATTGCTCATATATCTGATGATAATAATCTTAAAGATGCCTTTAAGAATGATATTGACATCCACTCTTTAACTGCATCCGAAGTATTTGGAATTCCTTTAAAAGATATGAATCAGGATATTAGAAGAAAAGCTAAAGCAATTAATTTTGGTATAATTTATGGAATTTCTGCATTTGGCTTGTCAAATCAACTAGACATTTCAAGATCTGAAGCTTCTGACTATATTCGTTCTTATTTTGAAAAGTTTCCATCAATTAGGGATTATATGGAAACCACAAAAGAATTTGCAAGGAATAATGGCTTTGTAAAAACTCTTTTTGGAAGAAAATGTTTCATAGATGAAACAATTAATAGAGGGCCTGGGGGTAAAGCTTTTATGGATAGAGCTGCAATTAATGCTCCTATTCAAGGTACTGCAGCTGATATTATCAAAAGGGCTATGATAAAAATCCCTAAATATTTTGAAAAGGACAATCTTGGAGCAAAAATGATTATGCAAGTTCATGATGAGCTTGTCTTTGAAACAAAAGATGAAGAAATAGAGAAAACTATGTCTATAGTAACTAGAGAAATGTCAGAAGCACATAAACCTGTTATAAATCTATCAGTTAATCTAAAAGTTGAGGCTGCATCAGGTAAAAATTGGGAACAAGCACATTAAATTTATTTATGGAATTTTTGGAGCCGCTTCTATAATATCAGAATCTACGTGAGACTCATAAATTGAAAAATTTTCTGAAAACATTTCAACTAGCTTTTTAGCCTGAAGATCGTAACTCTCTTTATCACTCCATGTGTTTCTTGGAACTAATATATGTTCGTTAACATTTTTTACAGATAACGGTACTTCAAAACCAAAAAAATTATCAATCCTCATCTCTGCCTCATTTAATGTTCCATCTAAGGCAGCTGTAAGTAAAGCTCTTGTATCTTTAATAGGCATTCTATTACCCTCTCCAACTGGTCCTCCTGACCAACCTGTGTTTACCAGCCAACAGTTTACATTATATTTATGAATAAGGTCCTTTAACAAATTACCATATTCGGATGGATGTCTTGGCATAAAAGGAGCACCAAAACAGGCTGAAAAAGTTGCCTCAGGTTCGTTAACTCCTTTTTCAGTACCAGCAACTTTAGCAGTATAACCAGACAAAAAATGATACATTGTCTGAGACGCTGATAACCTTGCTATTGGGGGCAATACTCCGAATGCATCACAAGTTAGAAGGATTATATTTTTAGGAATAGGACCTCTTCCGGTCTCGCTAGAGTTTGGTATGAATGATAGCGGATAAGCACCTCGAGTATTTTCTGCTAGCGTATCATCATCTAAATCTAATTCACCAGTCTCTTCATCCATAACTACATTTTCGAGGATTGTTCCAGTTTTTTTTGTAGTTTCGTATATTTCTGGTTCAGCTTCTTTGGATAATCTAATCATTTTGGCATAACAACCACCCTCAAAATTAAAAACACCATTCTCAGACCATCCATGTTCGTCATCTCCAATTAATGTCCTGTTTGGATCAGCGGAAAGTGTTGTCTTACCTGTACCAGACAAGCCAAAGAAAATAGCTGAGTCATTATCCAAACCAACATTGATTGAGCAATGCATTGGCATGACATTTTTTGGGGGTAATAGAAAATTCAACATTGTAAAAACTGATTTTTTAATCTCCCCTGCATAAGAAGTTCCAGCAATAAGAACAAGTTTCTTATCAAAATTCACAGCAATAATGGTCTCAGATCTTGACCCATGTCTTGTAGGATTTGCTTTAAAACTTGGCATATCTATAATCACAAACTCTGGATCAAATTTATTCTTTTCTTCTTCTTTAACTGTAATTAGGAGATTTTGAATAAAAAGTGAATGCCATGCGTATTCTGTATAAATTCTTGTTGGTAATCTGTACTCGAGATCTGCTCCACCAAAAAGATCTTGGACAAATAAATCTTTGTTTTCTGAAAATTCAAGCATATCACTATAAAGAAGATCAAAATTTTCTTCAGACATCTCCTTGGCATTGTCCCACCATATTGAATCTTTATTCTTTGACTCTTTTACAACAAACTTGTCTTGGGCAGATCTTCCAGTGTGAACACCAGTTTTTACAACCATTGCTCCATCTTTAGAGATTTTTCCTTCACCTCTATCGAGAATTATTTTATATATCTCTTCCTGATTTAAATTCCAGAAAACTTTATTTAATGATGAAAATCCATGAGATTCGGGGCCAGATGTTGAAAAATTTTCACCTACTTCTTTCACAATTTACCCCTTAATATCAAAAAATTAATTCACACTTATTTCAGAATATTGTCAACAAATAATTCTAGGTATTATATAGTTTAAATAAGTTAATTAGTTAACTTAAAAAAGGGAAAAAATGACTAATATTTGTTTAATTGATGATGATCAAAATATACTTGCATCACTTAGCCTTACGTTAAAATCAGAAGGATATAATATAAAAACTTTTTCTGACGGTTTATCTGGACTTACTTCATTACAAAAAGAAGATTACGATATAGTAATTTTGGATATTAAGATGCCTAGATTGGATGGTCTTGAGGTGCTTCAAGAACTAAGACAAACCTCAAACCTGCCAGTAATATTTCTTACATCGAAAGATGAAGAAATAGATCAATTACTTGGTCTTAAAATGGGTGCTGATGATTATATAACTAAGCCATTCTCACAAAAATTATTACTTGAGAGAGTTAAAACAATCCTCAGAAGATCGCGTGTAAATAATTTAAATGAAAATAATAATAAGGATGTTTTAAAGAGGGGTAAATTATCACTAAACATGGATAGATATGAGTGTTTTTGGGGGGAAATACCTTTAAGGCTAACCGTTACTGAGTTTCTTTTGCTAGAATGTCTAGCTTCAAGACCGGGGCATGTTAAAAGCAGAGATCAACTCATGTCATCTGCCTATGATGATAATATTTATGTTGATGACAGAACAATAGATAGCCATATAAAAAGATTAAGAAAAAAATTTAAAGATATCGATAAAGAATTTAAATCTATTGAAACACTGTATGGTGTTGGATACCGATATATAAAAGAATAATGCTGAATTTTCTGAAAATAGAATCACTTGGCGCTAGAATTATTACAATAAATTTAATTGGCCTTATCCTCCTTGGTACAGGCTTTCTATTTGTTGATAAGTCTCAAAATAATCTAATAGAGGCCAGAAAAGAAGCCCTAATATTACAAGCTAATCTTATTGCCTTCTCCTTCACTCTTAATGCACAATCAATAAATCAAGAAGTAAATGATATTGACAATCTATTTTTGACACAGAATTGGACCTCAACAAAAATAGCTAGAACTCAAATATTTAATGAAAATCTTCAAGAAATTTTTGATTCTCGTGATTTTGAGGAAGAAATATTAAGCGAAAATAATCAAGAAAGTTTTTTTTCGAACCTTGTAAAGTCATTTCAAACGTTATTTGATAGAGATGCCCCTATTATACCTAAAGAAGGTTATTCAATTGACGATATAAAAAAATCATTCAAAGGGCTTACAACTGCTAGAGAATATAAATTAGAAAATGGAGGTATAACCGTTCATGTGAGCATACCTCTTGAAAGAAATAATCTTAAAAAAGAAGTGTTATTATTATCTACAAATGAGGGTGATATTGGCAGAATAATAAAAGAAGAAAGACAAAGATTTCTTAGAGCTTTTCTTATTGCATTATCAGTAAGTCTTTTTTTATCAATATCTTTGTCAGGAACAATAGCAAGACCTCTAAACAGACTTGCAAAAGCAGCAGAGGGTGTTTCAGATGCTGGAGTTGGTGAAATACCGTCAATGGATAATAGAAAAGATGAAATAGGTGGCTTAGCAAAATCAGTAAGAAGAATGACCGGCGCTCTTCAAGATAGAGTAAAGTCTGTAGAGGCATTTGCAGCTGATGTTGCTCATGAACTAAAAAATCCTCTAACATCACTCCAAAGCGCAATAGAGACTTTACAGATTTCTAATGAAGAAGCCGAGAGAAAACAGCTTACAAAAATTGCTTTTAAGGATCTAAAAAGACTTGATAGATTAATTTCAGATATTGCATCATCATCAAGATTAGAGGTGGAACTCGCTAAAGGGGAGTTTGAAGAAATAGATATTAGAGATGTACTAGAATCTGTTGTAGAGGTAACAAGAACAAATATTTCAAAAAAACTTGATATAAATGTAAGACTTAATATTCCGAAAAATGAAATTAATGTCCTAGGAATTGGTGATCGTATAGCTCAGGTGTTTTATAACTTAGTAGATAATGCATTATCGTTTTCTAAATCAGGATCTTCAATTGAAATTAATGCATGGACAACAAAAAAAGAGGCAATCATAGAGGTTAAGGATCAAGGACCTGGAATACCAAAAGAAAACCTTGGAAGAATTTTTGAAAGATTTTACACATATCGTCCTGAAGAAAAAAGTTTTGGAAATAACTCAGGTTTAGGGCTCTCAATATGCAAACAAATAATAAAATCGTTAAACGGAACAATTATTGCTACTAACAGAGTAGAAGGTGGAGCAACATTTACAATAATGCTTCCTTTGCAAAATTGATATTTTTATTAATAATGAATTAAAAGGCATTTATTGATGATTGGCTTAATAATTATAACTAACGGAAATCTTGCTCTAGAGCTTAAATCAGCAATGGAACATATAATTGGTGCTCAAACTAACATTGCGATTTTTTGTATCACTCCGGATGATGATATTGATATTCAGAAAAATAATATTCAAAAAGCTATTAAAGAGGTAAATCATGAAAATGGTGTTATTATTTTAACAGACATGTTTGGTGGTACACCTTCAAACTTAGCTTTAAATTTTTTAGAGCCAGGAATTATAGAAATAATATCTGGTGTAAATCTCCCAATGCTAGTAAAAATTGGACAATCGAGAAAAGATGGTAATATTCTAGAGGTTATTCAAGAAGGAAAAGTTGCTGCTCAAAAGTATATTTCTATAGCCAGCGAAATTTTATCAGAAAAAAATAATAGCTCTTAGTAAAATAATCATTGAATGAAATATGTTATTTAGATGTAAAATTATATTTTTCAATATATATAATTATTAAATAAAATTTGGAGATATAGGATTATGAGTTTTTCTGATTACAAAGTTGCAAATATTAATTTAGCGGATTTTGGAAGAAAAGAAATATCGATTGCAGAAACCGAAATGCCCGGCCTGATAGCTTTAAGAGAAGAATATAAAGAGATACTTCCATTAAAAGGTGCAAATATTGTTGGATGCCTCCATATGACAGTGCAAACAGCAGTTCTAATTGAAACTCTTATTGAATTAGGTGCTACAATTAGATGGTCTTCCTGTAATATATTTTCAACACAAGATCATGCAGCTGCGGCAATGGCTGCAAATAAAATTCCAGTATTTGCCTGGCAAGGAGAGACTGAGGAGGAATATAACTGGTGTCTAGAAAAAACTATAAAAGGTCCTGATGGATGGAAGCCAAATATGATTCTTGACGATGGAGGTGATTTAACTCAACTAATTCATAAGAAATATCCAGAGCTTTTAGAAAATATTGTTGGTTTATCTGAAGAAACTACAACAGGAGTTTTAAGGCTATATGAAATGGAAAAGGATGGAACGTTGGGTGTACCTGCTATAAATGTTAATGACTCAGTAACAAAATCAAAATTTGATAATCTCTACGGAACAAGAGAAAGTTTAGTTGATGGAATAAAAAGAGCTACGGATGTTATGCTTGCAGGAAAAAGTGTTGTTGTGTGTGGGTATGGAGACGTTGGCAAGGGTTCAGCAGAGTCATTAAGATCTCAAGGAGCTCGTGTAACAGTAACAGAAATCGATCCTATATGCGCACTTCAAGCAAGTATGGAAGGTTACGAAGTAACAACAATGGATGAAATGGCCTCAAAAGCTGATGTTTTTGTAACAGCAACTGGCAATAAAGATATAATAACAATTGATCATATGAGAGAAATGAAAGATAGAGCTATTGTTTGTAACATTGGTCATTTTGATAGCGAAATTCAGGTTAATGCCTTAAAGAATCTAAAATGGCATAATGTGAAACCCCAGGTTGATGAGGTTGAATTTCCTGATGGGAAGAAAATTATTCTATTGGCTGAAGGCCGTTTAGTAAATCTAGGCTGTGCTACTGGTCATCCTAGTTTTGTAATGAGTGCATCATTTTCAAATCAAGTTTTAGCGCAAATTGAATTATGGAATAATGGTAAAAATTATGAGAAAAAAGTTTATGTACTTCCAAAAAATTTAGATGAAAAGGTTGCCTCTCTTCATTTAGAAAAACTTGGAGTAAAACTAACTAAGCTCACAGAAGATCAAGGCGATTACTTAGGCTTAAGCCCTCAAGGACCATTTAAACCTGATCACTATCGATATTAATTTAAAAATTACTTTAAAGACTGAGGTAGTTTTAATCTAATTTTTAGGATATGACCTCTTTTATTGAAATTTCTTTATTTTGCAGCTTATGAAGATCAATTTTTGTTTTTTCTGAAATAAACTTTCTAGACATCATATGCTCTTGAGCTGAATTTATACAATCAGAAGCAATCATATATCCAGATTTAAAATAAAATACTGAAAAACTATTTTCGTCTAAATTTCCTCTAATCACATATTCATCATAATCATTATTGAGGCCTGCAATTTGAAGTTTTAGCTCATACTGATCTGACCAAAACCAAGGTATTTGATTATATGAGACTTTTTCACCAATAATTGATGATGCAACTGTTTTTCCTTGCTCTATCGCATTATGAACCGACTCTAGTCGGATATTTTTATTATAGAAATGACTTGGATGTAGAGTACAGTCTCCAGCAGAAAAAATGTAATCATCGGATGTCTTACAAAATTCATCTACAACAATACCATTATCTACTTTGATCCCCGCTTCTTCTGCTAAAGCCTGGCAAGGCAAAACACCTATACCTACTATAACTATATCAGCCTCAATACTTCCTGAGGATGTCTCTACAGAAGAAACCCGATTATCTCCATTTATACCTTTCACCAAAGTATTGGTTAATATTTTTACTCCTCTAGATTCATGAAATGAATTATAAAATGATGAAATAGTTGGGCTAGTTACTCTTTCTAAAATTCTTGAGGCCATTTCCACTACTGTGACGTTTAAACCTAAAGTATTTGCAACAGCTGCCACTTCAAGCCCTATATAACCTCCGCCAATGATAACCATATTTTTTGAACCTTTTAATGAAGATTTAATCATTTCAACATCATCAATAGATCTAAGATAATGAATTCCTTGTAAATTTGGATTCTCTGCAGGCATAAGCCTTGCCTCGGTACCAGTTGCAATTACAAGATTATCATAATCAATATTTTTATGACCTTTATCTTTTGAAAATGTTAGCTTTGATTTCTTTCTATCTATTTCTTCAACATATGAGTCCAAAATTATTTCAATATTTTGTTCTTCATAAAATTTTTCTGGCTTTAAATACAATCTCTCAGCAGCAAGCTCTCCGGATAAATATTTTTTTGATAATGGAGGTCTTTGATAGGGAAGGTATGACTCTGAAGACAAAATACTAATATCACCAGTAAACTTTTTTTGCCTTAAAGAAGTTGCAACCTGGCAAGATGCTTGCCCTCCACCAATAATAATTATTTTTTTATCGTTCATTTTTAGAATCATCAAAAAAGATTATAGTAGTTTTATTGTTTTAATATGTTTTCTTTATAAATGTTAGTAAAAAAATGCCTGAATTAATAGTAAACCTTGATAATGAAAAAACAACTAATGACTTTGGTATAATCATATCGGAATTGATTAAAGAAGGTGATATTATTCTTTTAGATGGAGAAATGGGGTCAGGAAAAACTTTTTTAGCTCGATCCATAATTTCCAATCTACTCGAAGAGAAATTTAAAGGAATGGAAATTCCTTCTCCAACATTTACATTAATCCAAGAGTATAAATGTAAAAATTTTGTATTAGGCCATGCTGACTTATACCGTATAAAAAATAACAATGAATTAGATGCTTTGGGTATAGAAGATATTTTAAAACAAGGTTGTCTTATTGTAGAATGGCCAGAAAAAATAAAAGAACTTTATCAAAATGATACACTAGAGATTAAATTTAGAGATATTGATGAAAAAAAATTTATTGAATTATCAAATATCAAAGGTTGGAAAGACAGAATTAATATGTTGAGGAAATAAGTTGGAAGAAAAAGATTGCGTTTATGACTGGGAAACTAATGGTCTTAACAAAGGCTGGAAATACCCCCACGAAATAGCTATTGCAGACTTAGATGATGAAGAAAGTCTTAAAAGATATGACATTAAGATTCCTGATTATGAGCTACCTGGCCCTATGGCATTTTATAATACCAATACGTCTTGGAAGAAAGCAAGAGAGGGAGAAACTCTATACAATATATTGCCTAATATTTTAAGTGATATGTATGATTATGATGTAATTTGGGCTTGGAACCATTCATATGATTTAGATGTTTTAGAGCAGTCACTCTTTAACAATGGTTTAAATCCATGGAGTTATAGAAATGAAGGAAGAGTATTTTGTGACGCATTACCTTTTATATCCCTGGCCTCTGTTATTTATCCAGACATAATTAAAATTCCAACAAAAGAAAGAATTAAAAAAGATAAGAAAGAAATAGTCTTCAGCCATGTCCTAGAAAATGTTTACAAGGAAAGTTTTCCTAATGATACCTCTTTAATTTGGCATCAAGCTGATAGTGATGTAAAAGCAACAGTAAGATTATTGAATGTAATTAAAGAAAATTGTCCAGATTTTTGGAATCTAAGAACTAGAATGTTTAGTGAGTTTGCCAGGCAAGATATTTTTAGCAAAGAGGCAGTTTGGATAAGATATAGATACAATGAGAAAGAAATAAATCCAATGCTACCAGTTTATCAAAGGGATAAAAAAACTTGGTTTTCAATTGACCTTTTAAAGTATCATAATGAAGGTGGGCTTATTGAAAAAAATAGAAATCAAATTAAAAAAGTAGGAAAAGGAGAAACAAAAACTCTTCCAAACTGGTTACATGGGAAAGCTTATACTACAATGAAACAAATTGTATTAGATGCTAGCTGGTTTGATTTACCTATAAACTTCTCTCTTCCACCTAAAAATGAGATAGATGAAATTAAACTTCTTATTGAGGATAATTTATCTAATTTGACAATTTGGCCTGAAAAAGATGAAGAATACCTTGAACAGCAAATGTTTGGCTTTCCATCATATAAAGATAAAGATGCTTGGGTAAATTTCCATAAGGCTGAGACTTGGGATAAAAAAGTACAGACTAAATTTAAAGATAAGAGATCAAAAAGAATTGCGCAAAGAATTATTTTTGATAATGCCCCAGAAGTATTAGATGATCTAGCATATGGAAATATAATTAATGAAATAAAAAAAAGATGGATCAGTATTGGTCCAAAACAAAGACCATATGGAAAGCATATTTCTGGTGAAAGTTGGGTTACAATTCCTACAGCTTTAGAAAATATAAGACAATGTGAACAAGAGGATCATTTGGAAAAAAATTCACACAAGGATATTGGTAAAAGCTTGGGTGGGTACAAAGAATTTCTTTTAAAACTTTATGATGATTTAAAGTAAAAAATACTTGCATCAATGAAGGGACTTTCTTAGCTTAATAATATTGATTCTTGGAGATTATAATGAGCTTAATAAATGTTACAGATGAAGAATTTCAAAATACCATCATAGAAAATGAAGGATTGTGTTTAGTCGATTTTTGGGCAGAGTGGTGTGGCCCATGCAAACAAGTAAGCCCCATTCTCGAGGAAATAGCTACAGACTCTGATTTCAAAATAACCATAGCAAAAGTAAACATTGACGAGAATCCCAGAACACCAACAAACTATGGGGTCAGAAGCATTCCAACACTTATGTTATTCTCAAATGGAGAATTAAAGGATACAAAGGTTGGAGCCTTACCAAGGCAAGAGCTGAAGGATTGGATAAAAGAAAATAGCTAATCAATTCTTAAAGCTTCAGATACTAAATACAAAGAACCACAGATTAATATTCTAGAATTTTCATACTTTGAATAACTCATTATTGCCTCTTTAAGAGAAGATGCTTCTTTTAAAATAGTATTCTTAAATAATTTTTTATTTCTTAGATCTAGAAGAGAAGAAGAGATATTTCCTTCAATTGGAACAAAAGTTATTTCTTTAGCTATTTCATTAAACTTTATTATAAAATCGTCTAAATTTTTATTCTTTTTAATCCCTAGAATAATTAATAAATCCTTCCTATCTTTATTATTTTTTTTTATCATTTCATTGCTAATAACTTTTGCAGCAGAGGGGTTATGGCACCCATCAATCAAAATTTCAGAACTCTTATTAATCCAACTTTTTGTATTTCCAGTTAACTCATTCAGTCTTCCGTGTAATTGAGCATTTTTTAAACCATTAATTATACTCTCATCATTTATGCTAATTTTATTCTTCTGTTTTAGTAACCTAAGAGCTGCAATACACAGGCCTGCATTAAAAATCTGATAATCACCATTTAACCCCAATAAATTAAATTCTAATCTTCCAAATTTATCTTTGTAAATTATCAAGTCATCATCTTTCTCGACAAGCCAATCCTTTTCATAAAAGAAACCCTTAGCATTTTTTTCAGCTAAATTTTTATGAATAATTTTTTTCAAAGAATTGCATTGAGGTCCAAAAATTACATAGCCATTATTAGGAATAATACCTAACTTTTCCTCAGCAATCATCTCTAAATCACCTCCAAGAAGATCTTCATGATCATAAGAAATTGTTGTTATAATACTTAATTCTTTCTCAGAAATAATATTCGTGGGATCATGTAATCCACCAATCCCAACCTCAATAATATTAAAATCTGAAATATTTTTAGAAAATAGCTCAAAAGCACATGCAGTTATAAATTCAAAGAAGGATAATTCCTGATCAGAGCAGAAATGCAAACAATTTTCTATGACTGAAGATAATAAATTATCATCAATTATTTTATCATTAATAATAAACCTCTCATTTATTTTTAATAAATGTGGAGAGGTAAAAACATTTGATGATAATTGATTATAAGTTAGACATGATCTTAAAAACTCGATTGTTGAACCTTTACCATTCGTACCTGCAACATGAATGATATTTTTTAATTTTTTTTGAGGATGATGAATTTTTGAAAGAAAATTAAAAATTCTATCTGTCCCTTTTTCAGGGTTCTCTATAAATTTTTCATAAAAATAATCTTCAATAATCATTTTTAGTAAAACTTTAATTAATTGCTTTCATTTATCAATATATTAATTATTTTTGAAATTGTTGATTTTAAATCCTTCCTATGAACAACCATATCGACCATTCCATGTTCCAAAAGGTATTCGGACTTTTGAAAACCATCAGGTAAACTTTCATTAATTGTATTACCAATGACCCTTGGCCCAGCAAATCCAATTAGTGCTTTTGGTTCAGCAATATGAATATCACCTAACATAGCATAAGATGCAGTAACTCCTCCAGTAGTAGGGTTGGTTAATACAACAATATAAGGCAATCTTTCCTCTCTAAGTGATTGCAGCATAACTGTAGTCCTTGGCATTTGCATCAATGAAAGAATTCCTTCTTGCATTCTTGCACCTCCAGATGATGCACACAAAATAAAAGGACATTTTTTATTAAGTGCCGTCTCTATTGCTAAAATAATGCTTTCTCCAGCAGCCATTCCAAGGGAACCACCCATAAAAGAAAAGTCATGAACAGCGATCACAACGTTAGCTGAATTAATCTTGCCGGAACCAATTAAAATTGAATCTTTTTTCCCCGTTTTAGCTCTCGCATCTTTAATACGATCAATATATTTTTTTTGATCTCGGAATTTTAATGGATCCGTTGGTACCTCAGGACAATCAATATATGAAATTGACCCCTCATCTAATAATTGGGAAAATCTTATTTCGGCTGATACCTTTAAATGATAGTCACATTCGGGGCATACGAATAAACTCTCCTCGGCATCAGTGTGGAAAATCATTGAGTCGCATGCAGTACACTTCAGCCAGAGATTATCGGGTACATCTCTTTTTTTAAAAATCTTTTTAATTCCGGGTGGAACAATATTTTTAAACCAATTCACTTTTGACTCCCTAACCTTTTAAAGGATTTGATAACTCTAAAAGAAAATCTATCATATTTTTAACTATCAAATCATTATCAAAATTTTTAGTTTTCAATGAGTCAATTTCGTTTACTATCGCAGATCCAACGACAATAGCATCTGAGAAATTAGAAATCTCTCTAACTTGAGAAGAGCTTTTGATACCAAATCCTACACCAATAGGTAAATCGGTATTTTGTTTTACATTTTTTATTAATTTTTCAATAATTTTATTATCAGGTGCTTTTGTTCCTGTTATTCCGGCTATAGAAACAAAGTAAAGAAAACCTGAGCTTACATTCAATATTTGTTTTAATCTTTCTTTGTTTGTAGTAGGGGTTATGAAATTAATAAAATCTATTCCAGATTTTTGAGCTGGAATGCATATTTCATCACTATGCTCAATTGGAAGATCAACAACGATTAAACCATCAACACCAACTTCCTCACATCTATTTATAAATGATTTTACGCCAAATTGAAGAATTGGATTAAAATAACCCATTAAAACTATCGGTGTTTCTTTATCTTTGATTCTGAATCTCTCAATCATCATAAATGTTTTATTCATATCATGACCATTATTTAATGAACGCAATGAAGACTCTTGTATCGAAGGACCGTCCGCCATTGGATCAGAGAATGGCATACCGATTTCAATAATATCTGCTCCTCCTATAGGAAGAGATTCTAGTATCATCTGAGAGAGTTCTATATCAGGATCACCAGCAGTAATATAAGGTATAAATGCAGAACGTTTATTTAATCTGAGACTCTTAAAAACATTTGATATGCGTGAAGACATTAAATCTCTATCCCTAAAAAATCAGCTATGGCAAATACGTCTTTATCCCCTCTACCACACATATTCATAATTATAATTTTATCCTTAGAATTTTCTTTTGCTAATTTTAAAGTAAATGATAGAGCGTGTGAGGGTTCAAGCGCAGGAATAATTCCTTCTAACTTAGAGCATATTTGAAAGGCATCCAGTGCTTCATCATCAGTTGCAGAGACATACTCTACTCTTTTTATATCTTTAAGCCATGAATGTTCTGGTCCTATTCCTGGGTAATCAAGCCCTGCAGAAATTGAATGCCCTTCAGTAATTTGACCATCATTATTTTGAAGTAAATAAGTTTTATTACCGTGAAGAACTCCTGGTTTTCCTTTAGATAAGGATGCAGCGTGTTCATCGGTTTCAAGTCCCCTGCCTGCAGCCTCTACACCATACATCTTAACATCGTCATCAAGAAAAGGATAAAATAAACCCAATGCATTTGAGCCTCCGCCTATACAGGCAACTAGAAAATCTGGATTTCGTCCTTCTTTAATTTTAATTTGTTTTTTTGCCTCTTCCCCAATTACAGATTGAAAATCTCGAACTAATTGTGGATAAGGATGAGGACCAGCAGCTGTTCCAATAATATAAAAAGTATCATCTACATTAGAAACCCAATCTCTTAATGCTTCATTCATAGCATCCTTGAGAGTACCATTACCTGATGATACAGGAACAACTTCACCACCTAATAATTTTATTTTAAAAACATTTGGTTTTTGCCTTTCAATGTCGGTTTTACCCATATAAATGACACATGGTAATCCAAATCTTGCACAAACTGTTGCTACCGCAACTCCATGTTGACCGGCTCCAGTTTCAGCAATTATACGAGTTTTACCCATCTTTTTTGCTAAAAGTATCTGACCAAGGCAGTTATTTATTTTATGACTTCCTGTATGATTTAACTCATCACGTTTAAAATAAATTTTTGCACCATTAGCATAATCGGTAAGTCTTTCGGCAAAATATAGAGGGCTTTCTCTTCCAATATAGTCTTTTGCAAAACTTTCCCTCTCTTCAATAAATGAGATATCATTTTTTGCATCATTGTAAGCCTTTTCAAGATCTAATATCAAAGGCATAAGGGTTTCCGCTACATAGCGCCCTCCAAAGTCACCAAAATTCCCTGAAGCATCTGGTTTATCTTTATAAGTATTTTTAGTCATTTTTTCTTTCGTAAGCCATTCTAGTTATTTTAACAAAATTATTAATTTTTTCTTTATCTTTTGACCCGGGTTCATTTTCAACGCCTGAAGAAACATCAATTACAGATGCGCTAGAAAATTTAATTGCATCATTTATATTATCCTCATTTAATCCGCCTGATAAATAATAATCACCACCCTTCCAATTCTCTAAAATTGACCAATCGAATGTCTTATTAAGCCCACCTCTTTGCTTATTTAGACCAATATCAGGTTTTGCATCAAAGAGGAAATAATCTACTACATCACAATATCTTTCAGATGAAGCCAGATCTAATTCATTTGATATTCCAAAAGCTTTAATAATAGGTAGCCCAAAAGAATTTTTTATTTCTACACATCTATCAATTGTTTCATCACCGTGTAATTGAATTAGATTTGCTTTTACTGAGGCAACACAGCGTTCAATATAATTACTATCAGCGTCAACAAAAACCGCAACTCTCTCAATATCACTCGCCGCTTTAGAAAAAAAATTTCTCTCAGCATATTCCGGCTCAATTCTTCTAGGACTAGGATCTGCAAATATAAAACCACACATTTCAGCTCCGGAGACTCTAACCATCTCTATTTGCTCTTGAGACGATAAACCACATATTTTGATCTTTATTGTCATTGTTTTATATTTTTAAGAATATTATCAATAGCTTTTTTTGGATCTTTTGAATCCGTTATTGGTCTACCGATAACTAATAGATCAGCCCCTGCATCAATAGCTTTTTTTGGACTCATTACTCTTTTTTGATCATTTTTATTATCTTCCTCTAATCTAATTCCAGGAACAACTAAAATAAAATTTTTTCCAAATTTATTTTTTATTAATGAAATTTCTTTTGCCGAACAAACAACCCCGTCTAATCCAGAATCTTTAGCTAGGGAGGCAAGTCTAAGAACAAGATCTTCACTGTTATCATTAAAACCAATTTCCTTTATATCTTTGTTATCTAAGCTTGTCAGAACAGTTACCGCAATTAGTTTTGTTGATTTATCGTTAAACTCACCTCTAGCCTTTGCAGCCGCCTCTAACATTTCCCTTCCACCAGATGAATGAACATTAATTATTGCAATATCTAACTCCATTAATTTCCTAACTGTTTTGTAGACCGTTACGGGAATATCATGGAGTTTTAAATCTAAAAAAATTGGGATACCATACTTTGAAATCTCTTTAACACCATCAGGTCCAAAAGAATTAAAAAATTCCATACCAAGTTTTACACCGCCAATATGGTTTCTTAAATCCGATACAATTGATTGAGCTTTAGTTAGTGAGTTAAAATCTAATGCGAGAATAATTGGATTTTTAAATATCTTATTCATTACTTCTCCTAGCAGTTTAATTTTATAAACTAATTAGAGTGAATTAAGATTTATAGTTAAGTCTATCCCTTACACCTTTTCCGGGTTTAAACATTGGAACATTCTTAGCTGGAACTACAACTTTTTCTCCAGTTTTTGGGTTCCTTCCATTTCGAGCATTCCTATGTCTAACTGAAAAAGTTCCAAAACCTCTAATCTCAACCCTACCATTACTTGATAAAGTTTCACCAATATTTTCAAGAACTGTATCAACAATTATTTCAATATCTTTTTGAATTAAATGGGGATTGTTTTTTAAAAGTTTTTTAATTAAAGATGACTTAATCATTATTATCCTCATCACTATTTTTTTCTGACGAATTTTTATCTAGAGCTTCTCCAAGAATATCTCCAAGAGATGCACCTGAGTCCTTAGATCCATATTGTTCAATGGCTTCTTTCTCATCTGATATTTCTAAAGCCCTAATTGATAGTGATATTTTTCGAGACTTAGGATCATAATTTGTCACTTTGGCATCCACTTTTTGACCTATCTCAAATCTTTCTGGTATTTGCTCAGATTTATCCTTTGAAAGATCAGATCTTTTAATAAAAGCTGGTACTTTATCTCCTATCTCAACATCAATTCCTGCAGCTTGAGACGAAACTACTGTACAGGTTACAACAGTTCCCTTTTTTATTTGGTCTAAAGAGTCCATTGGATCATCATCAAGTTGTTTAATTCCAAGTGATATTCTCTCTTTTGAGGGATCAATATCAATAATAATAGTTTCCACTTCTTGATTGACTTCGAAATCTTTAATTGCATCAGGACCTTGCTTTCTCCAGTCAACATCTGACATATGGACGAGACCATCAAGCTCATCATTAACTTTAACAAAAAGACCAAAATCAGTAATATTTTGAATTTTGCCTTTTAATTTTGTTCCAATAGGATTATTTTGAGCAAAATCTTCCCAAGGATTGTCCAAACATTGTTTTAAACCAAGAGATAAACGTTTTTTATCAGGATCTATTTCAAGAACCATTACTTCAACTTCTTGATTTTGCTCAACATACTTATTGGGATTTTGCATTTTTGAAACCCAACTCATTTCTGAAACATGAACCAGTCCTTCAATTCCACCCTCAAGTTCCACAAAAGCTCCATAATCGGCGATATTTGTAACTCTACCTTTGTAGCGCTCACCGACACTATAGTTTGCTTGCGCATCAATCCAAGGATCATTTTGCAATTGCTTCATGCCTAGCGAAATACGCATATTTTCACCAGAAACTTTAGTAATTAAGACCTTAATTTTTTCACCAACAGAAATAACCTCCTCAGGACTGTTAATTCTTTTCCAAGAGATATCAGTTACGTGTAAAAGGCCGTCAATTCCACCTAAATCTACAAAAGCTCCATAATCAGTAATATTTTTAACAATACCCTCTACTATTTCACCCTCTTTAACCTTCTCCAATAGTTCATTTTTATCAATAGATAAACTTTCAGATAGTACTGATTTTCTTGAAACAACGATATTTCCTCTTCTGCGATCCATTTTTAGTATATGGAAAGTTTGTAATGTATGCATTAAGGGTTTCATATCTCTGATAGGTCTGACATCAACTTGACTTCCAGGAAGAAAGGCTTGAGCACCATCTAAGTCAACTGTAAAGCCACCTTTAACTTTGCCATTGATAACCCCTTCAACAATTGTATTTTCTTTTTGAGATACTAATAAGTTTGTCCAAATTTCTTCTCGCCTTGCTTTTTCTCTTGAGAGAACAGCATCACCTAGAGCATTCTCTATTCTCTCGAGATATACATCAACTTCATCACCAATTTCCAAATTGTGATCTTTTCCTGAAGCAGAGAATTCCTCCGATGGAATTCTACCTTCAGTTTTCATACCAACATCTACTATAATTGTATCGGACTCTATTCCTACAACTGTACCCTTAATAACCTGACCTTCTTCACAAGCATTTGAAACAAAGCTCTCTTCAAGAAGTTTTGAAAATTCCTCTTGAGAACTTTCTGGAACTGAATCAACTAAATTTGACAAATATTAATCTCCCTAAATTATAAAATATCACAATAGTCATCAAACTTTTTAATGACTAGAGATGAAACCATATCTAATGTATCTTCTATATTAATACCAGTAGTATCAATAAGATGAGCATCTTTTGCCGCAACTAATGGTGCAACGCTTCTTTCCTTATCTCTTTGATCCCTTTTTTGCAATTGTTTTATTACTTGATTATAGGAAATTTTCTGATTTTTTTCCAAAAAGTCTGAAAATCTGCGTTTTGCACGCTCTTCTAAAGATGCAGAAATGAATAATTTTAGGTTTGCGTTTGGAAAAATAATAGTGCCAATATCTCTTCCATCAACAACAATTCCTTTATGATCCTTTGATTGTTCCTTAAAGTTTCTTTGAATGCTTACTACAATCTTTCTAACATCTGGAATAGATGCTATAATCGAAGAATATTTATCAATTATTGGATTACGAATTTCACTCTCATTTACAGAATTAATATCAAAAATATTAGCCTCTGAAATAGCATTTAAATCTGTAAAATCCTGACCATATTTGCTTATAGTTTTTAAAGCCAATCCTCTGTAAATTATTCCAGTGTCAAAATAAGAAAAATTAAATTTCTTTGAAATACCTCTTGCTATTGTTCCTTTTCCTGAACCAGCACCACCATCTATTGCAACAATAAAAGTCATATTTTTTCTGATAATTTAGCCCCTAATTTTTTCATTAATTTTATAAAGTCTGGAAAGCTAGTTTTAATTATTTCAGTATCATCCACTTTTATTGGTTCATATGAAACCATACCCAAAATAATTGCTGACATTGCAATACGATGATCCATGTTAGTCTCTACTAAAGCACCTCCCTTTGGCCCTTCAGTATTTCCCTTAATAATAAGATTATTACCCTCAATACATGTATCAATTCCATTTTTCGATAAAAAATTATAGATGCCTAATAACCTATTACTCTCTTTAACTTTTAATTCTGATAACCCACGAAATATAGAGGTACCATTAGCCATAGAGGCTGCTACAGCAAGTATTGGATAATCATCTATCATGCTAGGGGCTCTGTGGGCAGGGACATCAATTGAATTTAATGTACTTGATGAAACTTCTATATCATAAGTTATTTCTCCAGCTTCATTTTTTTTGTTAGAATAAATTATATTAGCCCCCATATCATCTAGACATTTATATATGCCATCGCGAGTAGGATTTAATAAAACATTCTTGATTTTAATATTTGAATTCTTACAAATTAATCCAGCAACTAAAGGATAGGCAGCAGAAGATGGATCGCCTGGAATATTTATATTAACTGGATTTAAAACTTTCTGTCCTTCAAAGCTTATGTAATTCTTTCCACCTTTTTCTTCTAAGTTAATTTCATAACCATAGTATTTAAAAAGAGTTTCAGTATGATCCCTTGTTCTTTCTTTTTCTATTACAGTGGTAATGCCTGGTGTATTTAAACCAGCCAGCATTATTGCTGATTTAACTTGTGCAGAGGGTACCTTCATTTCATGTGTAATAGGAATGGGGTGCTCAGCACCCTTAACCTCTATTGGAAGAAACTCTGAATTTCTTAGATTAAAATTTGCTCCAAAATCAATTAAAGGCTCTGTAACTCTTTTCATTGGTCTTTGGGATAACGACTCATCACCAATAAAATTAGTTATAATAGGATAAGTTGAAACAAGTCCTAATATAAGCCTCGCAGCTGTTCCTGAGTTTCCAAAATCAAGGGGTTTTTCAGGTTGTTTTAGACTACCAATGCCTATACCGTTTATAGTACATTCGTAATTTGAATTTAAATCAATACATGAACCAAGGGATTTCATAGAGTTTATTGTACAATTGGTATCGGAACTATTAAGTAAACCAATTATTTTACTCTCTCCAATTGCCAAAGAAGACAATATAATGCATCTATGAGAAATAGACTTATCTCCAGGTATAATAATTTCACCACTCAATTCAGAACTTTTGCTTGCAAAAAGACTTAAGCTTGACATATTATTTTTTTGATCTTGATTCATTATTAATTTAGGTTTAGCAGACATATTATAAGAAAAAAACTTTTTTTGGTTTTGACACTATTGTTTCTTCATGGCAATGGAGATAAATAATTTTTATAGGGATAAAAATGAGTAAAGATAAATTAGGTAAAAAGAGAGTATGCCCCACAACAGGAAAAAAATTTTATGACTTAAATAAGGATCCTGTTGTTAGTCCTTATACTGGTGAAATACTAAAAGATATTAATATTGAAGATGTCGAAAAAGAAAAGACTGATGCACCTCCTCTTGAGGCTCAAGTTAACGAAAGTGACTTAGAAAACACAGATGAAAATATCAAAGAAATTGATGATGTAATTGAAAATGACGATGAAGACATAATTCCAGAAATTGATGAAGAAGCAATTCCAGACCTTGAGAATTCAACGGATGATGAAGTGATTGATGGCGAAAATGATGATGATATTAGTGAGTTTGATGCAGATGAGCTTGATGGACTTGAAGATGACGATGAGGATGATTTTATCAGTCAAGATGATGATGTATCTGAAGTAATTAAGACTGTTCCAAGCGAAAATGATGATGATTAAATATGGGGCTATAGCTCAGCTGGGAGAGCGCTTGCATGGCATGCAAGAGGTCAGCGGTTCGAGCCCGCTTAGCTCCACCAATTCATAAAATGAAATTTACTGTTATCCTTATAATTACAGGTTTAATATTTTGGATAAGTATTTTTTTATTTCAAAGCTAATTTAACAAAAAAATTCTATCCAATGTTAAAATAAATTAAAGTCATTGTGAGTGTAATAAAAAATATTATAATAATAATGATTATGGACTTCAAAACTTATCTTCCACATCTATACCATTTAATTGCATCTGATATATCTTTTCTTGTGGCCAATCCTTCTTCAAATAATAGATTTAAATTATATTGAGCCCCGCTGTGTCCTTTTGAGGCAGACTCTTTGTACCATTTTAATGATTTGGTAAAATTTTGTTCAACACCAACACCAAAACGATAGGCTAAACCAAGATTATATTGGGCCTCAATGCTACCTTGCTCTGCTGATAGAGCATACCATTTAAAAGCTTCTTTTTTGTCCATAGTAACCCCGAGACCTGCATCATACATTCTACCTAATTGATATTGAGCGTCAACGTTACCTTGTTTAGCTGATTTTCTGAACCAATATTCTGCAGAAATAAAATCTTGTTCAACAGACTCGCCATTTGCATACATTCTAGCCAAATTATACTGAGCATCAGAAAAACCTCTATTAGCTAAACTTTCAATCTTAGAAATAAAAGAATCTTCAGCTGATAAAGTTAATGAAAATATTATTAAAAATATAAATGAAAAAAATAATTTAGGCATAATTAAAATTTAATGGTCTTCTTCATCTGAGTGATCTTTAGAATGACTTTTAGAGTGAGGAACTGCATAAACTTTGGCAGGTTTACCAGTATCAAAAAATACCTTTCTTGAAAGTTGAGTGTAATCAGACTCAAAACCCATTATTCCTATAAAAACAATAATTGAAAAAGTAGGGATAAATAAAGCTAAAACTAAAGCCATCCTCTCCCAGACCATATGCATAAAAACTGCACAAATAAAATATGCTTTTAAGAACATAAAAAGTAAAACAAGACTCCATCTAGTAAATCCCTGGAAACCAACATAATCAACTGCATAGGAAAATGCACTTAATACAAAAAGTAATAACCATACCCAAAGATATGTACTTATAGGATGTTCTTGTCCTTCTTCAGCCATAACTTACCTCACCACAAATAAAAGAATGCAAAAATGAAAACCCACACTAAATCAACAAAGTGCCAATATAATCCCATTGTTTCAATAATTTCATAACGACCTTTTTGCCAGGTAAAAAATCCTCTTCTACCTGTATCATAGTCCCCTCGTTGGACTTTTCTTGCAATTAGAAAAAGGAAAATAACACCAACAGAAACATGGAAACCATGAAAACCAGTTACCATAAAAAATATGGATCCAAACTGTCTAGCACCAAAGGGGTTATCCCATGGACGTATTCCTTCTTCTATTAATTTACTCCACTCAAATGCTTGCATTCCAACAAAAGATAAGCCTAGAACAGCTGTTAAATACAATAAAGCTGCAGCCTGCCTTCTTTTTTTCTGATATCCACTTCTAACTGCCATTGCCATCGTACCGCTACTTGTTATCAGTATAAAGGTCATAATAGCAATTAAGAGCAAAGGAACACTGACTCCATTCACGGTAAGTGCAAAAACTTCACTAGTATTGGGCCATGGCTCAACAGTAGACCATCTAGCCGTCATATAACTAATTAGAAAAATACTAAAGATAAATGTATCACTCAGAAGAAAAATCCACATCATGGCTTTGCCCCAAGGAACTCCCTTAAAAGCTCTTTGATCTGAAGACCAGTCAGATACAAAACCCTCAATACCGTCTTTTAAAGGGACTTTAGAAGTTGTAGTCATATTTTTAACCTCATGAAATAAAAATTTAAGTTAACAAAAGCATAGCAAATAAAACTAGCCAAACTACAAGTAGAAAGTGCCAATAAATTGCACATAAATTTACATTAAGTGAAAAATTAGATGATTCATCTTCCAGTGTAAAACTCTTAAAGATTACTAACAACCAAGCAATTAAGCCTCCAAGTAAATGTAAAATATGAAGTGCGGTTAAAAGATAAAAGAATGCGTAAGAAGGATTAGTTGATACAAAATAGCCAAAGGAAACTAATTCTCTCCAGACAAATAATTGACCGGTTATAAATCCTAAAGTAAGAGCCCCTGCTAGAAAAAGATACTCTCGTGTTCTTTTATGATTGTTTTCTTTTGAACTAATAGTCGCTTTATGGAAGGCAAAACTACTCATAATAATAATTAAACTATTAAACCACAATAAAGGTGGCTCGGGTAATATACGCCAATCCCCGTAAGCCATTCTACCAATATAAGCAACTGAAAATAGTGTGAATAAAACACCTATTACAGTCATTAGAACATACAGACCAATTCTTGGCAAAGGCATTGATGAAGATTTGCCACTGTGCTTATCATCTATCTTTGCCTGATCAGATGTCCAAGGCTTTTGTGATAATATACTTAAAATACTCAAGTTTTTTCTACCCCAAGCTCTGAATAACCTTCTGCAAGTGTTACTTTTTCATTAGGAACATCTTGAGGAATAAAATCATCTTCAGCTCCAGGAACACTGTAATCATATGCCCATCTGTAAACTACTGGTAATTCTTTTCCAAAATTTCCGTGAATTGGAGGTTGCTCAGGTGTCCGCCATTCAAGTGATGTTGCTTTCCATGGATTTTTTTCTGCAACTTCACCATTTTTTGCACTCCAAAAAACATTAAATACAAAAACTAACTGAGCAAAACCTACGGCTAATGCAGCAATTGTTATAAATACATTAAGATCAGCAGCGGAAGAAGTATACAAAGCCTCTGTTTGACCCATTTCATAATATCTTCTAGGTACACCAATAAATCCAAGGTAATGCATTGGGAAATATATTAAATAAGAGCCAACAAAAGTTACCCAGAAATGAAATCGACCCATACCATCATGCATCATCTTACCTGTTATCAGAGGGTACCAATGATAAATTGCACCAAGAATAACCAAAACTGGTGCAATACCCATAACCATGTGGAAATGAGCTACAACAAAGTAAGTATCAGATAAAGGAACATCAACAATAACATTACCAAGGAATAGTCCTGTAAGACCTCCATTTAAAAAAGTAACAATAAAACCAAGACAAAAAAGCATTGGAATTGTTAAATGAATATTTCCTTTCCAAAGAGTTAATATCCAATTATAAACTTTTAAAGCAGTTGGTACTGCTATAATTAAAGTTGTGGTTGCAAAAAAGAAACCAAAATACGGATTCATGCCACTAACATACATATGGTGCGCCCAAACGATAAAGCTTAAAGCTCCAATACCTACTATTGCCCATACCATCATTCTGAAGCCAAAAATATTTTTTCGCGCATGAATTGATATTAGATCAGAAACAATACCAAAAGCTGGTAATGCAACAATATAAACTTCAGGATGACCAAAAAACCAAAAGAGATGTTGGAATAAGATAGGGCTTCCACCTCCATAGGTAAGATTTTCTCCAAACTCTACTAAAGCAGGCATAAAAAAGCTTGTCATGAGTAATTTATCAAATAACATCATAACTGCACTTACAAAAAGCGCTGGAAAGGCAAATAACGCAAGAACAGTTGCCGTGAAAATTCCCCAAATAGTTAGAGGCATTCTCATTAATGTCATTCCTCTAGTTCTTGCTTGTAAAATTGTAATTACATAATTTAAGCCACCCATTGTAAAACCAACAATAAAAATACATAAAGAAACTAACATCAAAATTATTCCGGTTTCTTGTCCTGGTGTGCCTCCCAAAATAGCCTGAGGAGGGTATAATGTCCAACCTGCTCCTGTTGGACCACCTGGAGTAAAAAAACTTACAAAAAGAACAAGAACCGCGATTAAATATGTCCAATAACTAATCATATTCAAATACGGAAAAACCATATCTCTTGCTCCTACCATAAGCGGTATCATGTAGTTTCCAAAAGCTCCTAAAAATAATGCAGTTAGAAGGTAAACAACCATTATCATTCCATGCATAGTTATGAATTGATAATAAGTACCTTCACTTATTATAGCCATTTCGGGAAAAGCTATTTGAATTCTCATGAACCAAGATAAAACAAGAGCAACAAACCCAATTGCAAAGGCTGTTAAGCCATATTGAATTGCAATTAGTTTAGCATCTTGAGAAAAAACTTTTTCAGTCCACCAACTTTTTGGATGATAAAGTTCAACTTCTTCTAGTTCACTTTCAGGAATTATAGACTCTGACATAATTTATATCCTTTTCTTCTAATTACTTTTATTTAAAGCTAGTTTATTATCTCTTTCTAGCATTGCTTGTTCTTGAATTGCTTCAAATGTTAATTGGTCACTTAACCATTCTTGATAGTCACTAGCCTCATCAACTTGTACCTCTCCTCTCATTGCGTGATGACCAACACCACACAATTCTGCGCACAAGATTTCATAATTTCCAGTTACTGTTGGCCTTATCCAATAAAAAGTTACCATGCCTGGGACTAAATCCATCTTAGCTCTAAATTGAGGTACATAAAAGTTATGTAGAACATCAATCGATCTTAATAAGAATTTAACTGGTTTATCATGTTCAAGGTGCAAAGTATCACCCTCAATTAGAATATCATCTTTACCATTGGGGTCGTTTTCATTCATACCAAAAGGATTGTCTGCAGAAATATTTCTTGCATCAGTTGTACCTAAAATACCATCTTCTCCAGGGAGTCGAAAATTCCAATACCACTGTTGCCCCATAGCCTCAATAGGCATTGCTTCTTCGGGAGGTGATACGTAATCATCCCAGACAATAAGGCCTGGTGCCAGAAGTCCAGCAACACCAATGGTTGTTAAAACTGTCAAGATAACTTCTGCTTTCTTACTTTCAGGTTCATAATCAGCTCTTCGTTTTTTTGTGCTTTTAAATTTTATTACACAATAAGTCATAAACCCAAGAACGAGTACATATACTGCACCTGTCATCGCAAAGGTAAGCTCGATCGTACTGTCAATGCTACTCCAATTAGAAGCAATTGGCGTGGAATACCAAGGTGTATAAAGATGAAAAAGAACAGATCCGATAATTATTACTAAAAGAATAAAAGGTACCATACACAAACCCCGTTTTAATAGAATATAAAGCCAAAAAACATTTTTTTAAAGCCTTGTAAATTTAATGCTCACAAATTACTAATTGTCCAACTAAAGTCAAGATCCACATTGTCGCAATATTATGCTTCCATTAAATATTTCTTTAGTGCATCTTGTGATTGTTAAAAATCAAGAGAACTTTTAATGTTTGAAAAATTTAAACTACTCATAGACCTTTTTAAAGTAAGAATAAGCCTAACAATCATGTTATGCGCCATTTCTGGGGTTTTTGTTATCCCAAACCATAATCTAGATATTCTGGATTTATCTCTAGTAGCAATATCAACATTCTTGGCTTCTGCTGGTGTGAGTGCATTTAATCAATACTTTGAAAGAGATTTAGATGCATTAATGCCAAGAACAGCTAAGCGACCTTTTGTCACAGGAGAGCTCAAACCCAATATTTTATGGGTAATTTTATTTTTGATAGTTATTTTTGCCGGTTTAATAATTTCTTTCATTTTTATCAATCCTTATTCATGTCTTTATAATTTTCTTGGTGCTTTATTTTATGGAGCAGTCTACACAATATGGCTCAAAAGAAAAAGTATATGGAATATAGTTGTAGGAGGTCTTGCGGGAAGTTTTGCTACCCTTGCTGGATCAGCTGCGGTTAATCCAATTATAGCTCCAGAAGCAATAATTCTATCTGTAATTTTATTTTTGTGGACACCACCTCATTTCTGGAGTCTTGCAATGGCAATTGGGGATGACTATGAGAAAGCTGGAATACCAATGCTTCCCAATACATTAAGTAACTCTCTTACAACCTATATTATTCTTTTTCATACAATTATACTTGTATTTGTTACAGCATTACTAATGATTTATAGTTCAAGTTTATTCTACATATTTGCAATTTTTATTGGCGGTGGATATTTTATTTGGACAAGCACCTTATTAGCAATTAGAAAAACAAGATCAGCAGCCATGAATAATTTCTTTGGTTCATTTGTTCAATTAGGATTACTTTTAATATTAATAATTGTTGACGGAATAATTATCTAATTTCAATTATCATATGATCCATATTCAATAAGAATTTCCTCTATCTTTCTAAAATGTTTTATTTTTGCCCATTGTAAGGCTGTCCTGCCGGTAAGATCAGTATCATCAGGATATGCTCCTCCTTCTAGCAAGGCCTTGACTGCCTCGAAATTTCCAAATCTAGAAGCTATTATTAGGGGAGTTTCTTTATTAGGACCTGATCTATCAGGATTTGCGCCAAATTTAATTAGTTCTGAAACTAAATTAAAATTATTTTTTCTAGATGCAATAGATAGAGCAGTTCTTTTTTCATCATCTCTTTGATTGACCCTAGCTCCTTTTTTTAATAAGAAACTTACCATATCAGATCGCCCTCTCTCTACCGCTAATAGTAGAGCGGGTACTTCATCAAAATCTAATTCACTCGGAGAACCACCTACTTGAATGGAGTAAAGTAAATCTGACATTGTTCCAGATTTTACAGCAGTTACAACTAAACCCTCTTTGAAAGGACTTTTGCTACTTGATTGTGCAGAACAATCAATTGAGAGAAATAAGGAAAAAAACAGCAAAAAAATAA
>CACOFZ010000008.1 GCA_902626605.1 uncultured PS1 clade bacterium | reverse complement strand
TCAGTTATAAGGGATTTAATTAAAAAAAAATGTTTAGTCCCTATACCATTTTCACAAGAATTAAATATTAATCTAAATAATACATCTAAGGTTAATCTAAATAATTATCAAAAGAAGGCTAAAAATAAGATCATTAAATCTATTAAAGAAAATATTTATAATTGTTTTCTAATAGATGGAGTTACTGGTTCAGGAAAAACGGAAGTATATTTTGAGGCGGTAGAAGAAACATTCAATGACGGAAAACAATCATTAATTTTGTTACCAGAAATTTCTTTGACGACTGATCTCTTTAAAAGAATAGAGAAACGTTTTGGTATTAAACCAGTAGTGTGGCACTCAAATCTATCTAAAGGTAAAAGAAAAGAAATTTGGCAAGATATATTTAATGGAAAGTCAAAACTAGTGATTGGAGCAAGGTCCTCCTTATTTTTGCCTTTTAAGAATCTAGGTTTGATAATTGTGGATGAAGAGCATGATATTACTTATAAGCAACAAGAAGGTATAATATATCATGCAAGAGATATGGCTATTTCACTTGGTTTTCAAGAAATGGCTACTGTAGTACTGGTATCCGCTACTCCCTCGCTTGAAACAATTTATAATATTAATGAAGGTAAATATTCTAGGCTCAATCTTCCCAAGAGAGTTGGAAAAGCAGAATTGCCTTCAATTAAATTTATTGATATGCGTGATGAAGAATATAAGAGCCAAGAGTGGATATCAGAAAGCTTAAAATTAGAAATAAAAAAATCACTATCAAATGGCGAACAGGCTCTAATTTTCTTAAATAGACGGGGTTATGCTCCTCTAACACTGTGTAAGAAATGTGGAAGTCGAATAGAATGCCCTAAATGTGATTCATATCTTGTTGAGCATAAATATAATTACAGGTTAATTTGTCATCAATGCGGTTTTTCTATAAAGCCAGTCAAAGATTGTAAATCATGTAATTCAAAAAATTCTCTTATTGCTTATGGACCGGGGATAGAGAGAGTTACTGAAGAGATTATTTCTTATTTCCCAGATTCCAGAGTTGAAACGCTTTCATCCGATAATTCTTTAAAGTCACATCAAATCCTTTCTGATATGAAAAATGGTTTAGTAGATATCTTAGTTGGTACACAAATTATTTCGAAAGGTCATCATTTCCCATCCCTTACATGTGTTGGCGTAATTGACGCTGATTTGGGAATGGCTAATGGTGATTTAAGGGCCGCAGAAAGAACCTATCAATTATTACATCAGGTTGCAGGCAGGGCTGGTAGAGAAGATCGTAAAGGCAGAGCTTTTTTGCAAACTTATTTTCCAAACCATCCAGTAATACAATCACTTATAAAAGGCACTAGAGATGAATTTATTGATACCGAACTTAGTATTAGAGAAAAAAATAAGCTACCCCCCTATGGAAAATTATCCTCGATAATAATATCGGATAAAGATGAATCAAAGATAATTTCCTTCTGTAGAGTCTTAAAAAGAAATATACCATTATTAAAAGGTGTTGTTGTTCTTGGGCCTGCCCCAGCATCAATTACAAAGGTAAGAGGAAGGATAAGATATAGACTTTTAATTAAAGCAAATAAGGATATAAATATTCAAAAGTTTTTGCATTTATGGACTGATAATTTAAAAAAACCGTCTTCTATAAGAATGTCCATTGATATTGATCCTTATTATTTTTTATAAGAGAATCACTTTCTGATATTGCATGGATCAAAAGCTTATGTTACCACCATTTAGGAAAGATTTTAAAAATATCTTCTGAAGAAAATATTTATAAATTATCGTTATTATTCAATAACTTATAAAAAATAGGTTATATTTTATGAGCCAATCAATATCAGATTCTGCAACAGGTTTGCCAGGTAGATATGCGTTATCACTTTTTGAAATAGCTCAAGAAGAAAAAAATACTAAATTTATCAAAGAAATTGACAATCAATTATTATCGATTGCTTCACTAATAGAAAGTAATAATGATTTTAAATCTGTTATCAAAAGTCCAATTTTTTCCGCAGATGAACAACTTTCATTGATGAATGACATTCTAGAAACAATGAAAGTTGACGGAATTATTAAAAATTTTATTGGAGTTTTGTGCGAGAATAGAAGACTTTTTTTGTTACCAGAAATAATTAAAGCTTTTCACTCTTTTTTACTAAATCTAAACAAACAAGCTACTGCAAAAGTTACTTCTGCAAGACCTATGAGTGATGAACAAAAGAAAAATATTAAATTAATGTTATCTGATCATTTTTCATTAGATGTTGATGTTGAGGTAATAGTAGATGAAGAAATTTTGGGAGGCTTAGTGGTACAAATGGGATCTAAAATGATAGATACTTCACTGCTAACTCGTTTAAAATCTATTAAAAATGTTATGAATGAGGTCTAATAATGGATATACAGCCCGCTGAGATATCAGCAATATTAAAAAAGAAAGTAAAAGAATTTGGTAAGGAAGCTGAAGTTTCTGAAATTGGTCAGGTTTTATCTGTTGGCGATGGTATAGCAAGAATTTATGGACTCGATAATGTTGAGGCAGGAGAAATGGTTGAGTTTCCTGGGAATATTAAAGGGATGGCCTTAAACCTTGAAGAAGATAATGTTGGTGTTGTTATTTTTGGAGATGACTCATCAATTAAAGAGGGAGATACAGTTAAAAGGACAGGCTCAATTGTTGAAGTACCTGTAGGTAAAGGCCTTCTTGGAAGGGTTGTTGACTCATTAGGCAATCCTATTGACGGAAAAGGACCTATAGAATCCTCTGAAATGCGTAGAGTTGATGTTAAGGCTCCGGGTATAATACCAAGACAATCTGTTAATGAACCAATGCAGACAGGTTTGAAAGCAATTGATTCCTTGATACCAATTGGAAGGGGTCAAAGAGAACTTATTATTGGTGATAGACAGACAGGTAAGACTGCCGTTGCTGTTGATACAATTTTAAATCAAAAAGAAGTAAACGCATCTGGTGATGAGAAAGAAAAATTATATTGTATATATGTAGCTATTGGTCAAAAAAGATCCTCTGTTGCTCAAATAGTAAAAACTTTGGAAGAGAATGGGGCTTTAGAATATTCAATTGTTGTAGCTGCCACTGCTTCTGAGCCAGCGCCACTTCAATTTTTGGCACCATTTACAGGTTGTGCTATGGGAGAGTTTTTCCGTGATAATTCTATGCATGCATTAGTTGTTTACGATGATCTATCAAAACAAGCCGTTGCTTATAGACAAATGTCACTTTTATTAAGAAGGCCTCCAGGACGTGAAGCATATCCTGGTGATGTATTTTATCTTCATTCACGTTTATTAGAGCGTGCTGCAAAGCTTAATGACGATAATGGAGGAGGTTCATTGACAGCTCTCCCAATTATCGAAACTCAAGCAAATGACGTTTCTGCCTACATTCCAACCAATGTTATTTCAATTACAGATGGTCAAATCTTTTTGGAAACTGATTTATTTTTTCAAGGAATTAGACCAGCTGTAAACGTTGGATTATCAGTTTCAAGAGTTGGCTCGGCAGCTCAAACAAAAGCAATGAAGAAAGTTGCCGGTTCTATTAAGGGCGAATTAGCTCAATATAGAGAAATGGCTGCCTTTTCTCAGTTTGGATCTGATCTAGATGCCTCAACACAAAAACTTCTTGCAAGAGGTGAACGTCTTACCGAGCTATTAAAGCAAGGTCAATTTTCACCATTAGCCACTGAAGAACAGGTTATTCTTCTTTACGCTGGTGTTAATGGTTACATGGACACAATTGAAGTTAATCAGATTTCTGAGTTTGAAGATCAGCTAATGGAAACTATTAAAAAGGATTATACTAATATCCTTGATGATATTAGATCCAGTAATACATTAAGTGATGAAAGTGAAGATCTTCTTAAAAAAGCTTTAGATAGTTTTTTGGATAATTTCAAAAAAAATAGTTAACAAATTATGGCTAATTTAAAAGAACTTAGAAATAGAATATCCAGTGTTACTTCAACACAAAAGATTACAAGGGCAATGCAGATGGTTGCAGCATCAAAGCTACGAAAAGCTCAAGATGCTGTTGAGTCCACAAGACCCTATTCTGATAAGTTATCTGAAGTTGTAGGTAATTTATCAAAAGAAATGGATGGTGACGACAATGCACCTAAGCTTCTAGTTGGGAATGGTAAATCAAAGAGATATTTATTTGTTATTGCAACCTCTGAGCGTGGTTTATGTGGTGGTTTTAATTCATCAATTGTCAGGCTAGCTAGTCAAAAAGCCAGAGAATTAATTAGTTCAGGGAGAGAGGTTCAATTTATTTGTGTTGGTAAAAAGGGAAAGGCTTCTCTATCAAGAGAATTTGGAGATAGAATTATAGAATTTTTTGATTTTTCCGAAGTCCGTAATTTAAGTTTTGAACAAGGCGATGCAATATCTCAAAAAATTATTAATCTTTTTGAAGAAGATAAATTTGATATTTGTCATCTTTATTTTTCAAAATTTGAATCTGTGTTAACTCAAATACCTACTGAGCAAGTAATAATCCCTTATTATTTAGAAGAGGGCAGTGATGAAGGTAAATCTTTGCAAGAAGCATGCTATGAGTATGAGCCTGGCGAAGTTGAAATCTTAAGTGATTTACTGCCTAAAAATTTATCTATTCAGGTTTTTAGTGCGCTCTTAGAAAATTTTGCAAGTGAGCAAGGCGCTAGAATGACGGCCATGGACAATGCTACACGAAATGCAGATGAGATGATTGATAAGTTAAAAATTACCTATAATAGATCAAGGCAAGCAACTATCACATCTGAATTAATTGAAATTATTTCAGGGGCAGAAGCTCTATAAAAATTAAAAACGAGGAATATTATGAGTGAAATTAATCAAGGAAAAGTTATTCAAGTAATGGGAGCTGTTGTTGATGTAAAGTTTGAAGATAGCTTACCAGCAATTCTCGAAGCTTTAGAAATTGAAACAGATGGTAGGCGTCTTGTTTTGGAGGTAGCTCAGCATCTTGGTGAAGATGCTGTTAGAACCATAGCTATGGATACTACTGAAGGCTTAGAAAGAGGGCATGACGTAAAATCAACTGGTCAGCCAATTTCGGTTCCAGTGGGTGATGAAACTCTTGGTAGGATCATGAATGTGATTGGTGAGCCTGTTGATGAAAAAGGCGATATAAAAACAAGTTCTGTTAGGGCTATTCATCAACCAGCTCCGGATTTTATCGAACAATCCACTGAAAGTGAAATGCTTGTGACTGGCATCAAGGTAGTTGACCTTTTATGTCCTTATTCAAAAGGTGGTAAAATTGGTCTTTTTGGTGGTGCTGGCGTTGGTAAAACTGTTCTAATTATGGAGCTTATAAATAACATTGCGAAGGCACATGGCGGCTACTCAGTTTTTGCTGGAGTAGGTGAAAGAACGAGAGAGGGTAATGATCTCTATTGGGAAATGATTGAATCTGGAGTTAACAAAGAAGGTGGTGGCGATGGATCAAAATGTTCATTAGTTTACGGTCAAATGAATGAACCTCCTGGAGCGAGAGCACGTGTTGCACTTTCAGGGTTAACAGTTGCTGAACATTTTAGAGAAGAAGGACAGGATGTGTTATTCTTTGTTGATAATATTTTTAGATTCACTCAAGCTGGTTCAGAGGTTTCTGCGTTACTAGGCCGTATACCATCCGCTGTTGGATATCAGCCAACTTTAGCCACAGATATGGGTGGAATGCAGGAAAGAATCACATCAACAAACAAAGGCTCTATTACTTCAGTGCAGGCTATTTATGTTCCTGCCGATGACCTTACTGATCCAGCGCCAGCTGCTTCATTTGCACACCTTGACGCAACAACTGTTTTATCAAGGGCTATTTCTGAAAAAGGCATTTACCCTGCTGTAGATCCATTAGACTCAACAAGTAGGATTTTAGAACCAGGTATTATTGGTGAAGAGCACTATAATGTAGCAAGAAGTGTTCAAGAAATTCTTCAAAGATATAAAGCTCTTCAAGATATAATCGCTATCTTAGGTATGGACGAATTAAGTGAAGAAGATAAACTCAGTGTTTCTCGTGCTAGAAAAATTGAAAGATTCTTTTCACAACCTTTCCATGTTGCTGAAATATTTACTGGGTCACCAGGAATATTAGTTAATATAGAAGATACTATAAAAGGCTTTAAGGGTTTATGCGCAGGTGAATATGACCACTTACCAGAAGCAGCATTTTATATGGTTGGAACAATTGAAGATGCTATTGCTAAGGCAGAGAAACTAGCAGCAGAAGAATAATAGCATGAATAATAAAATTAACTTTGATTTTGTCTCGCCTGAAGCTTCTATTGTTTCTTCAGAAGTTGAAATGGTTCTAATACCAGGTATAGATGGTGATGCAGGGATACTTCCAAATCACTCGCCTTTTATGACAACACTTAGGCAAGGTATAGTCGAGGTTACTTTTGAAGAAGGCAATGTTAAAAGGTATCTTGTTGAGGGTGGTTTTGCAGATATAACCCAAGATAAAATGACCATACTTGCTGAAAATAGTCTTAATTTATCAGATTCAGATAGTAATACTTTAAAAAATGAAATTGAGATAATTAATGAGAAGCTTGTTTCCGCGGTAGATAATGAAAAAATCTTACTTGATGAGCGTAAGTCTCTTATAGAGGATTTTATATAATTATATTTTTATTTATTTCCTGAGTAAATTCTCTTACAAGCTCTTCATACATAGGTCTTTTAAAGTCTACAACAAGATTTGGCATTGAACTAAGATCCCTCCACATCCATTCATCAAATTCTGGAGTGTATTTATTTAAATTAAATTCACTATCATTCCCTGTAAATTTCATTAAAAACCATTTTTGTCTTTGACCTTTAAAACCACTAATTACTTTTCCTAATAATTCATTTGGTAGCTCATATTCAAACCATGATTCATGTTCAAATAGAACCTTAGCTGATTTAGTTCCGGTTTCCTCCTCTAGCTCTCTGAAAGCTGCTTCAAGAGGTTTTTCTCCATCATCTATTCCACCTTGAGGCATTTGCCATAGATTTTTCTCACCCATACGAACTCCAGGACCATTTTTTCTTTTACCTGTCCAAACAAGCCCATCATCTTTAATTAGAATAATACCAACACCTCTTCGCATTTTTAATTCATTTCTCATTATCTTAATATTATTCATTTAAATTTTCTCATTCAAATTAGATAAAATTTTAATTGCTTCATTAAGTTGTATATCATTAATTTCTTCAGCAGGTATGAAGGCTGAGGAACCTGATTCCATATTTTCATCATCATTTTTAATATACTTATTTAATTTTGTTTCACCCACAGTTACTGACTCATAACTTTCATTTTCAATTCTCTGATTAATTATTATATCAGGTTGAATTCCTCTCGCTTGTATTGATTTTCCCGAGGGTGTAAAATATTCAGCTGTTGTTAATTTTACAGCTCCAAATAAGTCATTTGGAGAAAATAGATTACTCTTTTCTAATGGAAATAATGTTTGAACTGAACCTTTTCCAAAAGTCTTTGTTCCCAAAATAATTGCCCTGTTGTTGTCTTGCAAGGCACCTGCAACAATCTCTGATGCGGAAGCAGAGCCACCATTTACTATTACAAGAAGAGGTTTACCAAAAATTAAGTCACCCTTTTTAGCTTTATACTCATTAATTGTTTTATCAAAACGTGGTCGCTTTGTTGATACTATATTTCCTCCATCTAGAAAAAAATTTGCGACTTGAATGGCTTGACTTAGAAGGCCGCCTGGATTTCTTCTTAAATCCAATACATAGCTTTTAATTTTATTATTAGGGGCAAACTCAAATTTTATTATTTCTTTATAAAGTTGATCAGATGTTTTTTCATTAAAAGATGAGACCCTAATATATCCAATATTACTATTTTCCCCTTTAATACTTACTAAAACGCCAGGAACCTTAATTATTTCTCTAATAAGTTTTAAATCAAAACCCTCATCAAAACCTTTTCTAACTATAGTAATTTCAATTTCAGTATTTGGCTTTCCTCTCATTAGGGAAACGGCTTCAGATAAACTTTTTCCCAAAATGGGATCTTTATTAATGTGTGTTATGAAATCACCCTCAATTATACCAGCTCTCTCTGCGGGTGTTTTATCTATTGGAGAAATGACTTTTACCAATCCCTTTTCCATTGTGACTTCTATACCTAATCCCCCAAATTCGCCTTTGGTATCACTAGTTAACTCTTTAAAATCTTTTTGATTTAGATAAAGGGAATGAGGGTCAAGTGATTGAAGCATTCCATTAATGGCTGACTCAACAATTTCATCCTCAACTGTTTCGTCTATATATTCTTCTTGAACAAGTTTAATTACTGATTGCAGAAGATCTTCATTTTCTTTCTTAATTTTGTCAGATGCAAATACATTTATACTCACAAAAACTATAAGAAAAATTAAAAATAAAGTGAGGTTTAAAATTTTTTTCATTAGATGTTCTCAACTTGTATTCTTATCTCATATAAGTAAAAGATAAAGATAAAATTTTCTTTAGTTTCTATGGTAAGGGTGGTTATTTAAAATTGTTATACCTCTATATAATTGTTCTAAGAGCATGATTCTTATAAGTTTATGTGGCCAGGTTACCTTGCCAAATGAGATTATTTTATTTTCGACTTTTATAATTTTTTCATCAAAACCATCCGGACCTCCAATAAAAAATACTAAATCTTTACCATCAAAAGAGCTTTTTGAAATGATTTGTGAAACCCCAACTGAATTAATATTTTCTCCCTTACCATCAAGAAATACATTTAAATTATTTTGCTTGATATGTTGAGAAATTATTTTTGCTTCCTCTTTTTGTCTCTCTTTAATAGATGATTTTTTTGAAATAGGTAGTTCTTTAATTTCTAGACTCTTAATTCCAACAGATTTACTTAAATTTAATATTCTTGATTCATAGTCTTTTTGTATTTCTAAAATAGGATTATTTTTTAACTGCCCAATTGAAATAACTTTTAACTTCATTTTATATTTTAGAGGAATTAAGTCTTATTGATGATGACCAAAGTTTTTCAATATCATAAAAGTCTCTAACTTCTTCTCTAAATAAATGAATTATTACATCTCCACCATCAATTAAAACCCAATCCCCTTTATCCAAACCTTCGGTGTTGATATTTTTGATATTATTCTTTTTTAAATCATCGACAGCTTTTTGAGCTAAAGACGAAACATGTCTGCTAGAAGTACCGGTTGCTATTATAAGATAATCAGCAATATCAGATTTTCCCTTTAATGACAGTGAATTTATATCTATGGCTTTATTATCATCTAAATTAGCCATGATTTGGTTAATTAATTTTTTACTCACTTATTTCTGCTCCTAATCTCTGATGAGGAGATATCATTCATTGGCCCATTAATAAAGGTAAAACATGGAGTTTTAAGCCTCATAAGATCTTTATGATTTTCTTCATCAATTTTGTTAGAGTATTTTTCTAACATTTTTTCTATTTCACTAAGTGGGTGAGTGGCACGAGGATATATTGCGATTGCAATTTTCTCTAATATTTTCTTCCAATCTTTCCATTGTTGTATTTGAGCTGCATTATCTGATCCCATTATCCAAACAAATTTTTTTGATGTAAAAGTTTTTTGAAAAATCGAAATTGTATCAATTGAGTATTGGGTTTTGAGCTTTTTTTCGACATCTGTAATTATAAAATTTGATGAATTACCAATTTTTTTTGCACTCTCTAATCTATCTTTCAATGCGTATAAAGTTTTTTTATCTTTAAGAGGGTTATGAGGTGAAACCAACCATATTACTTTATCTAATGATAAAATATCACATGCGTGATTTGCTACTTGGAAATGCCACTCATGAGCTGGATTAAAAGAGCCACCAAACAACCCAATTCTAGTATTTCCTCCAAGCGATATTTCTTTTTTAAGGATTTCTTGCATTAGGGCCTTACTTGTCCTGATCCTCGAACAACATATTTAAAGCTTGTTAACTGCTCAACCCCTACAGGACCTCTAGCATGAAATCTTCCTGTAGCTATACCGATTTCTGCACCCATTCCGAATTCTCCACCATCTGCAAATTGAGTAGAGGCATTATGCATAACAATAGCGCTATCAATTTCTCTAAGGAATATATTCGCTGTATCATTATTTTCAGTAATAATTGAATCTGTGTGGCTAGTGGAATAACTATTGATATGTTCAATAGCGCCTCTAACTCCATTAACAATTTTTATACTAATAATTGCATCTAAATATTCAGTACTCCAATCAGATTCTTGAGCAGGGTTCATATCACTAATTATTTTTAATGAATTATCACATCCCCTTAATTCACAATCCATGCCTTTTAAAGCATTTGCTATTTTAGGGAGGAAAATTTCAGCATTTTTTTTATCTATTAGTAATGTCTCTGCAGCACCGCATATACCAGTTCTTCTCATTTTTGCATTTACTGTTACTTCTTGAGCTTTTTTAATATCTGCATCTTCATCAATATATATGTGGCAAATACCCTCAAGATGACCAAATACAGGAACTTTTGCTTCGTTTTGAACTCTCTCAACCAAGCTTTTTCCTCCCCTAGGTACAACGACATCAATAGTTTCGTCTAACCCTGACAAAAGATACCCAACAGCATTTCTATCTATGGTTGGTATTATTTGTATTGAGTGTTCAGGTAGGCCAGCTTTTATTAGTCCATTTTTTAGAGAACTATAGATAGCGTTTGAAGAGTAATAACTCTCAGAACCACCCCTAAGTATAACCGCATTACCGGCTTTTAAACACAATGCACCAGCATCAGCCGTCACATTTGGCCTGCTTTCATAAATTACACCAATAACGCCAAGGGGTGTTCTAACTCTCTCAATATTTAAACCATTTGGCCTATCCCATGTAGACATAATTTGACCTATCGGATCTTCAATTTTAATTATTTCCCTTAAACCATCTGATATAGATTTAATTCTTTCATCATTTAAAATTAATCTGTCTAAAAAGGATTTTGAGATATTGTTAGCCTTCGCTTTCTCGATATCTTTAATATTGGCAGCAATAATATTTTCTTTATTTTTTTCAATATCATCAGCCATAGCCTCTAAAGCATTATTTTTGATTTCTGATGTTGCTAATGTTAAAATCTGCGATGCTTTTCTGGCATACTTTCCCATTAAAATTAATTCATCTTCTAATTCTTTAGACATTTAAACCTCTTTTTTACCTGAATATGATAAATTATTCCTGTGGATTATTTCAGGTTTGTCAGCATAACCCAAAATATTTTCAATTTCTTCAGATTTTTTTCCTATAATCTTTTCTAGGTCTTGAGAATTATAATTGGAGAGTCCTCTAGCAATTTCTTCATCATTATTGCTATAGATAACTAAAGTATCTCCCTTGTCAAAAACACCTTCTATTCTTACCACTCCTGCTGCCAAGAGACTTTTACCATCTAAAAGGGCAATACATGCTCCTTCATCTGTATAAATTTTACCACTTGGTTTAAGCTGACCAGATAACCAAATTTTTAAAGAATTTTTAGGTATTTGACTTGGATAGAACCAACTACAATTTTGTCCTCTTTCTATTGATAAAATAGGATTATTATTATTGCCGGAAGAAATTATCATGTTGCATCCAGCCGACATGCTAATTTTAGCAGCTTCTATTTTTGTAACCATTCCCCCACTTCCCTGATTACTCTCTTTTCCAGCCATCGAGATTATATCTTCATCTATTTCTTTTATTTCAGTAATAAGTTTCCCATTTTCACTTTTTGGATCCTTGGTATAAAGACCATCAATATTTGATAATAGTATTAGGCAATCTGCTGATAGCATTCCTGCAACTCTAGCCGCTAATCTATCGTTATCACCATACCTAATCTCAGATGTAGCAACAGTGTCATTTTCATTAATTATTGGTATATGTTTATTTTTAAGTAATTCTTCAAAAGTTGCTCTAGCGTTTAAGTACCTCCTTCTATTTTCTGTATCTTCAGCTGTAATTAGTATTTGTGCTATCTCAATTCCTTTATTTTTTAATGCACTTTCCCAACCATTGATTAATTTAATTTGTCCAACTGATGAAGCTGCTTGGCTTTCTGAGAGTGATAATTTTTTTTTATTCTTATTTATATTACCTAGAGCAACAGCCCCTGACGAAACTATAATAATTTCCTTATTTTGATCATGAAGGTATTTAATATCGCTTGAAATTGAATCTAAAAATTTATTATCAATATTATTCGAACCGGCTGTTACAAGCGAAGAGCCAACTTTGATAACTATTCTTTTACAATCTTCTATATTATTTATGGTGACCATTTCTTTTCTTTTTCTAACTTTTCATTCTTTTTAATAACATTTAATACTTTATTTAGAATTTCTTCTAGACCTTTATTTGTTACTGATGATAAAGCAAAAATTTCTTTACCTGTCATTTCTTCTAATTTTTTTATCTTCTTATCTCTTTCATCTTCACTTATAGTATCTGTTTTAGATAAAGCTATAATTTCATTCTTATCCGCTAAATCTCCTGAGTATGATTTAATTTCATTTCTTATTGTTTTCCAGTCATGGTGCGGATTATCTGAAAGGCAATCTATTAAATGAATAAGAATACTGCATCTCTCAACATGACCCAAGAATCTATCACCAAGTCCCTTTCCACCATGGGCACCTTCAATTAAACCAGGAATATCAGCTATAGTTATTTCACTAGATTTATGGCTTGCAATTCCAAGTACTGGATTTAATGTTGTAAAGGGATAGTCAGCAACTTTAGGTTTTGCAGAGCTCACTGATGAGATAAAGGTTGATTTTCCAGCATTAGGGAGTCCTATTAATCCCACATCTGCTATAAGTTTTAGTCTTAGCCATATCCATTTTTCTTCTCCCTCTAAACCAGGATTTGCGTGCCGCGGGGCTTGATTATTAGGTCCTTTAAAATGACTATTTCCAAAACCTCCATTACCGCCATCAAGTAAAACTAATTTTTGCCCTACTTCTTTTAAATCCGCGATTACTGTCTCGTTATCTTCCTCAAGAATAATTGTACCTCTTGGTACGCGAAGAATTATGTCTTCCCCATTGCTTCCTTTTTTTTCATTACCTTTTCCGTCTTCGCCATTTTTAGCGTTAAAATGTTGTTTAAAACGAAAATCAATTAAGGTATTTAAACCATCGACACATTCTATCGATACATTTCCACCCTTTCCTCCATCTCCTCCATTAGGACCGCCAAATTCAATATATTTTTCTCTCCGAAAGCTTACGCAACCGTTTCCTCCTTTTCCGGAGCTAACATATAATTTTGCTTGATCAAGGAATTTCATAACCTATCTCATAAGTAACAGATTTAAATAATTTTAGAACTATATTTTAGACGGTTCTCTATATTTAATTAGCTTTTTCAGCAATTGGGTCAACAGAAATTACTGGACCACCGTTTCTTAATTTCTTAAAGCTTACAGTTCCCTCAATAAGAGAAAAAATTGTATGATCTTTTCCTAAGCCTACATTTCGGCCGGGCTGCCATTTGGTTCCCCTCTGCCTAACTATAATATTACCAGGAATAACGCTTTCACCACCAAATTTTTTCACACCTAATCTTCTTCCTACGGAATCTCTTCCATTTCTAGATGAGCCACCTGCCTTTTTATGTGCCATAATTTACTCCTTAGTCTTTGCTTTTTTAACAGACCTTGTTTTTGTGGCGGTTTTAACCGTCTTTTTTGCAGTTGTTTTCTTTGTAGATGCGCTTTTCTTAGTTTTCTTTTCTTTAGGCGCCTCTTCTTTTTTAGCTGCAGCTTTTTTTGAAGCAGTAGCTTTAATATCAACAATTTTTAAAGTGGTCAAATTTTGTTGATGACCGTTTTTTCTTCTGTAGTTCTGTCTTCTTTTCTTTTTAAAGACAATAATTTTTTTAGCTCGTGTTTGTTCTAACACCTCTGCATTAACTGTAGCGCCTTTAATAATTGGATCACCTAAAATTAGATTATCTTTTTCGCTAATCATTAATACTTCATTGATACTAATTTTATCGCCTGCTTCAGCAGTTAGTTTTTCAACTGATATAATGTCATCTTTTGAGACTTTATATTGTTTTCCACCGCTTCTAATGACTGCATACATAATAAATATCCATTAACATAAAAAGAATTAAAAAACTCTTCAGGTGCGCAAATATAACGTTGAGTGAGAAGGTGTCAAGTTTATAATATCTAAAAATTATTTATGTTTTGTTGATGAAATGTTTCATTCTATAAATTGTGATTACTGGTAAAAATGATATTAAAAACATTATAAAATAAAGATTGCTCAATGAAGTATCGTTATAGTCTAGTATTCCCGCGCCCCACTCACCAACTATTCTTGAAAAATGTCTAATGCTCATTAAAAGAGCAAATTGCGAAGCAGCAACTGTAGTTTTTGAAAACCCCATGCATAGAGATAGACTTGCAGCCATTAGAAAAGAACCTAAAGCGGAAATTACAATAATTATCACAGATCCAATATAAAAATTGGAAATACTATTTTCAAAAAATGCTATTAGTAAGAATACAAAGGCAATCATTATTTGTGAAATTATAATTACTCTATATGGGTTAATTCTATCTGATAAATAACCGCCAACTATAGCTACTGCGGCGCCAATATATAGGCCAAAAGACCTTATATCGGTTAAATTAGAATTATCCCAATTGTTAGAAACTATATATAAATTTGAAATACTTACATAATGCATTCCAAATGAAATATTGGATAGTAAACAAAAACCCATTAATAGAATGAAAATGGGTGTTTTAGACATATTATATAAATCAATAATAGTTTTTTTATAGTAGGAGAATTTTATTTTGTTTGAAAATTTTAATGATAGAAGTTTATTATCATTATTTTCTCTAATTAAAAGTATAAATAAGGAGAAAAATAAATTTAAAAAACCAAAAAATAAAAATGTTTCCTTTAAACCTATTTCATTGATTGTAAATGATGCAAAAACTGCAGCTGAACTCACTCCAATAGTTCTACTAGCCCACATTAATCCATTACTTATACCTCTCTCGTCTTTACTTAAGGTATCAATTGCTAAAGCATCTGTAGCAATATCTAAAATTGAAGTGAATAAGATGACTGTAAATAAACATAGTCCAATTGATAATGCTGAAAGTTCATTGGATATATAATTTGAAGAGATAAAAAAGACTAAACTAGAGGCTAATAATGAAAAAAATATCCATGGTTTTCTTTTTCCCATTTTTGATGACTTTAAAGTATCAATAAATGGACCTATTAAAATTTTAAAAGTCCAAGGAAACGACGCCAATGACATAACTATTGCTATATCACTAATACCAAAGCCAACTGATGTCAGCCAATCTAATAGAGCAAAATATATTAAACCTTGAGGTATTCCTTGAATGAAGTATAGCACTGAAAGACCAGCTCGCCTTTTAAAACGGCTGTTAGAGAGATACAAAGATTACTCCCTTGTTTCTTCTTGTTTTTTTAACGCTTCATTTACTTCTCGATCAATTCCTAATGCAAAGTCAGAAACGTATGGATTAGTTAATCTCTCATTTCCAAAAGTAGACATTGGTCCGTGGCCAGGAATAAATCTCATTTCATCACCAAGAGGCCATAACTCATTCACTATCGAATCTAACAGTTGCTGGTGATTACCTCTTGGAAGATCAGATCTACCTATTGAACCCTGAAACAAAACATCGCCAACCGCAGCTAATTTTGTTTCTTCATGGAAGAAAATAATATGACCTGGTGTATGGCCAGGACAGTGCCTGACACCGAAAGTTTGATTGCCGATTTTTACTTCATCTCCACCTTCTAAAAATCTTGAAGTTTCGAATGGCTCGGCAGGAGAAAAATTATATTTTTTTCCCTGTTCTTCAAGGCTTTCTATTAAAAATAAATCATCCTTGTGAGGACCTTCAATATGTACATTTAGAATACGAGATAACTCGGCCGTTGCAGCTGCGTGGTCTAAGTGAGCATGAGTAATAAGAATTTTTTCAATTGAAATCTCATATTTCTTTATAGCAGTAAGAATTTCTTTTATGTCACCTCCAGGATCAATGACAGCACCTTTTTTTTGTTTCAGTGCACCATATAATAGAACAATTCTGTTGAAATGGTGTTACTGGAACAACAAAGGCGTGAACTGAAAGTTGTTTTTCATCATTCATATTTTACTATATATATCTTCAGCTTAATTTAGCCAATAACTTCTTTTAAAAAGTCTGTCATTGATTTCCATGATCTTCTATCTGCATCAGGATTATAAGCCATTCCCATTTCAGGAGAATTTGCCTCCTTGTTTGTAAAAGCGTGAGATGTAGAACCATAGGCATGTATTTGCCAATCGGCCTCAGCTTCAGTTAATTCATTTGCAAGACCATTAACGTCAGAATGCGGTACCATGGGATCGTCATTTCCATGAAGAACTAGAACTTTGGTTTTTATTTTATTACCATCGGTATTACCCGGCTTATTAAAGATTCCATGAAAAGAGACAACTCCAGCGATATCTAGTCCTGTCCTAGCAGTATCTAAAACACATAATCCTCCAAAACAAAAACCAATACTTGCTACTTTTGAGTTATCCACTCCAGCTTCTGTTTTAGCAGCTTCTATAGCCAGCAACATTCTTTTTTGTAGCATTGGTCTATCTGATAAAACGATGTTCATTAACTCCATATTCTCTTCTGGAGTTTCTCCTATTTTTGCCTCTCCATACATATCAACAGCAAATCCTGAATAACCAAGATCATTCATTGATTTTGCTTTATCGATAGTAAATTGATCTCTTCCCGCATATGTAGGTACAACCAGAACAACAGGAGCGTTTTTGTTTTCTTCACAAGGAAAGAAAATTCCTTCAAGACGTATCTCATCGTCGAAATAATTTATAATTTTTTCCATCTATATCCCCAAAATTATTCTGGCATATTACCTGATACAACAGACATGGCATTATCAACACGTAATTGAGCTCCGTTAACAAATTTTGACTCGTCTGAGGCAAGGTAAAGAACGGCGTTAGCAATATCTAGTGGTTCTCCAATTTTATTAGAGTCAACTGGAGCATCTTGGACTGGAGAAGGACCAAATTTTTCCTCCATTAATGACGGCATACTTGTTACCATTGGTGTTACTATTCCCGAAGGATGAATTGTATTACAACGTACACCATTTTTTGCCAATCCACAGTGTACCGCAACTGCTCTGCTGTAAGCCTCAATTGCGCCTTTAGCTGCACAATAAGCAGCAACATAGGACTCGCCTTGAACTGAGGCGATTGAGCACATATTTACAATAGACCCACCACCTGTTTTAGCCATAACAGGTATTACATACTTACATCCAAAAAATGTACTATCCATATGAACGGCCATTGTTAATCTATATTCCTCTGTTGTTTGATTTTCAGGGTCACCTGGTTTAACAATACCAGCATTATTTACTAGCACATCTATCGCGCCGTATTTTTTCTCTGTTTCATTAATAATCTCTATCCAACGATCTTCATCAGTGACATTATGCTTAAAAAAAGTGCCTCCTAATTTATCAGCAAGGGCTTGTCCTTGATCTTCAGCAATATCAGTTAAAACTACTTTAGCACCTTCAGCAGCAAAAAGCTCAGCATCGGCTGCACCTAGACCCATAGCTGCTCCAGTTATTATTGCTACTTTTCCTTCTAATCTTCCTGTCATTTTATTTCTCCATTTTAAATAAATTACTGTCCATACATTTCTTCTGCTGTAGGCAAACGATTTAAATGAATACCTGCACTAACTCTAATAAAATCTCCTGTAGTGAAACATTCGTCAGATGCGAGCCAAAGTGCTGCATTAGCAACATCATTAACATCAGCTAATCTTCCCAAAGGTGATTCTTTAGTCATTGCTTTTATAGGTCCTTCCATTTCAAATAATCCGCCAGTCATTGGCGTATCAACTAAGCCAGGTGATAACGAATTAATTTTTAACCTTTTGTGTTGGTATTCTTTTGCTGCTACTTGGATGACCTTATCAGTTGCTGCTTTGGTTCCTACATATCCAGAAAGGCCAACAGCTGACAACTCAACTGTAACAGAAGTGGTAGAAATAATAGATCCTCCTTCTTCCATTATTTCAGCGGCTTCTCTTATAAAAATAACAGGTCCTATAAAACTTACTTCAGAATATTTTCTTAAATGATCTCTTGATAATTCATTAAGTGGTCCTGGCTCATAAATACCTGTTGAATTAATAGCAATATCAACTTTTCCATAGGTATCTTTGGCAACTTTAAAAAGATTTTCTATATCACCATCTTTTGTAATATCACAAACTTGAGGAGTTCCATTAATTTCTTTAGCAAGCTCATCAAGAGGATCTTGGCGTCTTCCACTGACAACTACTTTTGCTCCTTCATTAGCATAGGTTTTTGCAATTACTCCTCCTAGCCCATCTATTGACGATGCCCCTAGTACAACAGCAACTTTATCTTTTAATCTAGGCATTTTTTCCCTCTAAATATTTATCTATTGTTTGATGTAAATGTCTTGTTCTTGCCTCTTGATAATTACCTAGAGACTGTCCTTTTTTTAAACTTGTTTTGAAACCTTTTGTTTGAGACATAAGATTGTTAGTATCTTGATCATAAACAGCTCCTAAGAATTCTGTTCCCGGACATTTAGTATAACTGTCCTCAATTCCTAATTCAAAAGCCTCTGGAGGTGGTGGGCATGGACCATCAACTGGTTTTGGTCTTAAAAATAGTAAATCAAAAAGAGCCCCATCAACACCATTGGGTCTAAATCTGTATACCATTGATAATTGAAGGCCCGGAAAAAAGAAGGCATTCGGGAATACGAAATATTCAATCGAGTCAATCGTTTCAGTAACTGTCAAATGAGAAAAATCCTGTTTGTATTTTTCTTTCATATCGTCTTTTACATGAGCGGCATAAGCCTCTCTTGCAGTCGTTCCCTCAGGTAGAGGTTTTCCAGGGTCTTCGTCTGTTCTTCTCCCCATTAACATATCATATATTTGTTGTTCTGATGGACGATTTTCCTTGATATGTGGACTAGTGTAACCAATTGTATGAACAAATCTTGATATATGATCGCCAAAGATATCATAATCAGCATTTGCATCTCCAGCGGTATAAATACCCTCAGAATGTGTTTCTAAAACATGATAAGCTTCCAAAAATGCCTCTGCTGAAACCTTCCAATTTGCAGGTAATTCTTTTACGACATGCGTTTCAATATATCTATCTTCGAGCTTCCAATTTTTAAAGTGATCAGGCAAAACCCCTAAATAATTTTTTAATGGTTTTGCGTCTTGGTCAAAATTAATGAATACAAACCCTCCCCATATTTCAAGTTTTAACTCAGGAAGAGAAAATTCTTCTTTTTTAACATGAGGAAAATCCCAATCACATGGTAAATATTCTAGCTCACCTTTCAGTGACCATGACCATCCATGAAATGGGCACTTTAATTCTTTACAAATACCACTTGTATTTGAGGGTTTAAGTTGTGTTCCTCTATGCAGGCATGAATTAAAGTAAGCTTTAATTTCATTATCTTCGGTTCTAACTATAAGTGCCGATCTATCGCCAACATCATAAACGTAATAATCACCAGGTTCTGGAATGTGCTCTTCTCGACAAGCCCACTGCCAAACCTTTGACCACAAATGTTCCTCTTCATTCTTTGCAAAGTCTATAGATGTATATCTTTCATAGGGAATATCCTCATCACCAATAAATTGATAAGACTCTTCGAGTAAGGCCTTTGGAGCACCACCTTTATCCTTTTTAATTAATTCTTTTGTAGTAGGATGACCAGGACATCTTGCTTCACCTGGTTTTATATCATCGGTTAAACTCATTTTGATTTCTCCTATCTCCTAATTAAAACAAAAAAATTATTTTAGTAAATCCTTTTTAATTTTTGTTCTATTTTTATTTGCAATATCAATTAGCCTGGATATGTAATTTCATGGGCTTCATAAAAATGAGCTTGAATTTCTATAGGATTTTTTTCCATTTCAGATCTAAAATCATCAACATGCTTAGCTTTCAAATGATTCTGTAGACTTTTTAAATCTTCCCATAATTCAGTAATTCTAAGAACATTTTCGTCATTTATATCAATGCTAAAGGAATAATCAATACAGCCTTTTTCTTTTCGAGTTTCTTGTTCTAATTTATTTATTATATTTTTTAATTTAATAAAATTATTTTTATTTGCTTTTGCTTTTGCATTAACGACTATCATTTTATTGATCCCCTAAATTCTCGATGAAAAATTTTCAATTTACATTGAAAAATTCTAGCACAATTTAGTCAAGATTATAAATTTTATAATCGAGAGTTAATTATTAAAACAGATTTAAAATTTCATATCTTTACTAAGTTGATAATCTGATTAAATTATATAAATGGGAAATTAAGTGGGAGTTTTAATGCCTCAAAAATTTAATTATATCGATTTTAGTAATTCAATTACGTCTATGCCACGCAAATCTGCATCACTATCAAAGGATAGGTATATCTCTAATGAATTTATGGAGCTTGAGTGGGAGGGGATATGGACAAAGACTTGGCTATTTGCTGGAATCGTGTCTGATTTAGCAGAAGTGGGCGATTTTTTTGTTTATGATATTGGGCGAGAGTCAATTGTTGTTACAAGAAATGAAGAAATGAAAATTTCTGCATTCTATAATGTTTGTCAGCATAGGGGTAACAAGATAGTTACAATTGAGTCTGGTTCTTTTAATAAAGTTTCATGCCCATATCATGGTTGGACCTATTCATTAAATGGAAGGCTTGAACATGTTCCAGATCGAGAATTATTCGAAGGAGGTGTTCCTTGTGAAAAACATTCATTAAAACCTGTAAGGGTCTCTATTTGGGCGGGCTTAATATTTATTAATATGGATGAAAAATCATCGTCATTGGAAACTTTTCTTGGCCCAATTATCGATCAGTTGAAACCATATAAATTTGAAAAAATGAATCTTGTTAAGCATCAAACGGTATCCCTTTTAGAAACTAACTGGAAAACTGTAAGAGATAATTTTTTAGAGCAATATCATGTTGATTTTATTCATCCTCAGCATGCAAGTTTTGTTGATTGTTGCGATGCCGAAAATGATTTATGGCCATTTGGTCATACAAGGACAATGGTAACAAGTCCTGTTGTTAATCCTAGATACTCAATGCCAGATGAACCACCAGAGTTTATGCAAGATTATTTAAGGGGTTTAAGACTAAATCCTGATGATTTTCATGGAAAAGTTCCTGAAATCAGAAAAGCTATTCAAAAGCAAAAGAGAATTATTGGTAAGGAGCTTGGATTTGATTTTTCAGAATTTTCTGATGATCAGGTATCTGATGTTCTTCAATATGATATTTTTCCAAATATTTTTATGACTATTCATCCTGAAAGACTCTGGATATTTGGACCAAAACCTCACAAATCTGATCCAAATAAATGTTCATTCACAAAGTGGTCTTTTCAGATTCCATCAGAATTAGTTCGTGATGAAAAAAAGGGATTAGAACTTTTACCTGGTTCCTCTTATTATGATCAAACTGGATTTAGACCTGAGCATGATATTTTTACAAGAGAGGATGTCGTAGAGGGTAGGAAATCATTTACAATAACAATTGATCAAGACATTCATTATCTTAATGATATGCAAGCAGGAATGCATTCTAAGGGATTTGATAGTGCTTTGTTAAGTAAGGACGAAGAAAGACTTCAACACTTTCATGATTGGGTAGATGACTGGATACGGAAAGACTCTTTATGGTCTAGTTTAGATTAATAAAATTATGTCCAAAAAACCATTAACAAAAAAAACTTTATTTTTTTATGGTCTTTCAGAGATGCCGCTTTCAATAGCCTCTCTTCCTTTACTGGCATTTATTCCGAATTACTATGTTTCTGACCTAGGACTTGATTTTGCCGTTGTTGGATTAGTAATGCTTTTATCCAGATCTTTTGACGCAGTAACCGATCCTTTAATTGGATTTTTGAGTGATAGAACAAATACTCGCTGGGGCAGGCGGCGCATATGGATGTTATTTTCAATACCATTATTGATGATAGCAATCTACAAGATATTTTTTCCTCAAAACTTTTGGGAATGGGTTCCTATTAGTCTGGATTTTCTCTCTTTAAATTTAGGAGAAGGCGGACATTATTTATTATTTTGGTTCTTGGTCTTATGGCTTGGTTGGAGCATGTTGTTTATTCCCTACTACTCATGGGCTGCGGAGTTGTCATCGGATTATAATGAGAGGTCAACAATAGTAGGTTGGAGAATGTTTATTGGTACTTTTGGTAATGCAATTTCGAAGTTTTTACCAGCAATAGCTCTATTTCTCTTTGCTTTTGGAGGAGCGGAGGCAACGATTATAATTCTTGGAATCTGTTTACTTATAGTCATTCCAATATGCACTAGTTTATCAGTTTTTAACGTTTCAGAGAGAATGGATTATCAAGTTAAGCAAGGTTCTATAAAAAAAGGCTTGATAGCAATGTGGAGAAACAGTGCATTTAGAAAACTTATTTTTGCATATTTTTTTAATTATCTAGGTATAACACTATCAACCCTTACCGTTATGTTCTTTATAAGAGGTGTCACAGGCGAAGAAGAGCAAGGTATTCTATATTTTGTATTTTATTATATTGCCAATCTTATAGGAATTCCTTTTTGGTTATGGCTCTGTAAAAAAATTGGAAAGCATAATGCATGGAAAATTGGTTTGCTTGTCTTTACTTTATTGCAACCATGTTATTTCTTTTTGGGAGAGGGCGATTATTATTGGATGTTTCCAATTACATTTACTGCCGGACTTGCTGGATCAACTTTTCATCTTATTCCACATTCCATGAAAGCAGATGTTATAGATTATGATACTTATCTTACCGGTGAGGATAGAGCGGCACAGTTTTTTTCAGCATGGTCATTTGTAACTAAAATGGCTATTGCTATCGCTCCATTTTTTGCCTTTACTTATCTTGATTTAATTGGTTTTGACTCAACTCCTGGAGCAGTAAATAGTTCAGAGCAAATTCTTGGTCTAAGGGTACTATTTTGTTTTGGTTTACCTTTATTTCTTCTAAGTGCAATTTTATGTGTTCGTAACTATCCAATTACCCAAAAAAAACAAGAAGAGATTAGAAAAGAAATAGAGTCTTATAAAAGACAATTACAAGCTTAAGGTTTATACATTTTTTCTCTGTGATATACATCATCATCCTGTCTTTTTCCTCTATGACAGTCTGAATCATTAAAATATGGATCATTAGTAGGTTCAGTTCTTGACCAATCATTGACTTCTGATCTGTAGGCTATTTTCCAAACCCCATCTCTTCTTTCATAACGGTCAAGATATCTTCCAGCAATAATTACATCAGTATTCTCACCATTCTCAATAGTTTTGTGATAAGCATTAAAGTATATTTCTCCATACGCTTTGTTTTCGTCATTTTCATCAAATTCAATTAATGAATTTCCTATCATGTGATGATTGGATATATGATCATTTAGAGCATTCATGCAAAATGTTGCAAATGTATCTGGATCAGTTTTTATAAATCCATAATCACAATATGCATCATCATGAAAAACTGATCTAAAGATATTTTTATCTAAACGATCTAATCCACGCATGTATTTACAAACAAGTTCATAAATTTCAGATTTCGAAATAACTTTTTCTAATTTTTTTTCCATAATCTACTCCTCAAAATATGATTCAATCATTTCATGAAAGCGATGAACTCGTTTTTCTTGTCCTGCAAAGTATGCGCCATTGAAACCTCTTGAGCGTAAACCATATTGCTGGAATATAAAAACAACAGCATCCTGATCGATGGTTTGGCCTAAGCTTTTTTCACCATGATCAAACATATCTGGCTCTATAGCAAAATCCCCTCTTTCATGAATACCAACTGTACTTCTTATAGGTATTGTCTCGTTTTTAGGATCACTAGCATACCACCAATTATCAAATACACATTTTTCCGGATCAGTTGCATGTGGCCTTGCTCTCAAGAAGTGAAATCCATCAGCCCATAATGATACTGCAAAGTTTGGAAAAAGAGTGTAATGAAATGCATCAGTAAGTTGTTCATCATGAAGATTTTCATAATGAGTATATCCTCTTTTTGGTCCCAATTTTCTTTTTGCTTTTTGTATTGCCTCTCTTGTATCAAAACCCCTTCCGGTAAATTCTTTTGGATCCATTTCCCAATCACTCATTACTGTTGCTAAAGGATCCTCAATTATACCACCTTCCTCAAAAGAACCGGCAGGACCATACCCTGCCTGCATTATCATCCTATTATGTCCTTCGTCAGATAAATCAAATTGAGTACTTTTATAGCTGGTATCAACACCGCTTGGCATTCTCTTTTTGGTCACTGCTTTTTCTGGGGCATGAACTGTATTTAAATGATAGGATTCATTAAAGTTATCTAAAATTATCTTCCAGTTACAAGGCATATTAACCGTTTGAGCAACATAGCGTTTCCATTTATGAATTTCATATGCTTGCCAATCATTCCAAATTGGTCCCAGCCACTCCTTGAGAGAACAAGCATTTTTATCCATATTGATCCATATAAATCCAGCGAATGTCTCAGTTTTAACTTCTTCTAATCTTAAATTCTGACACGGATCCCCTTGCGGAAAGTCCTCCGGGTCTTGTGCTTCAATTAATTTACCGTCCTTTCTCCATTTCCAGCCGTGATAGGGGCAATTAAATGTCTCCGCTGTTCCTAAATCATTAAAAGTAAGGCGGGCACCTCTATGCTGGCAAACATTGTAGAATGATTTAATTGAATTATCATCTTGACGAACCATCAAAAAACTCTCTCTTCCAACATCTTCCATTTGATAATCACCAGGGTATGGAATTTCTTCCTCTCGTCCAAGCAATAACCATACTTTTGGCCACATGAACTCCCATTCCTTTTGCATGAAATCAAATGAATTGTATCTTTTTCCATCGACAAGAATATTTTTCAAATCAGAATTACTCCAACTTTTAAAATTTTTACTTTGGAATTTATTATCTATTGTACTCATTATTTTTTCTAAAAAGTTGTATTATCTATACCACCATCAATTACCAAACTCTGGCCAATTACATATGTTGCTTGTTCACTACAAAACATTGCTACAAAGTCACCAAAATCCTGAGAGGTACCAAACTTTCTAGCTGGTATCTTCCATTTTTTTGCAAATTTAATGACTTCTTCATCATATGATGTGCCATTTTCTTCCGCTAATTTCTGGTATGTTTTTTCAGTGGCAGCTGTATGATGCATTCCAGGAAGAATATTATTTATTGCTACATTATGTCTTGCAACTTTTTTTGAAACTGCAACAGAGTAGTTTACAAGTGCGGCTCTTGGACCTCCTGACAAAATTCTTATTTCAGCTGGAGTTTTTGCAGCTCCTGTCCCAATATTAACTATCCTTCCCCATTTTCTATTTACCATTCCTGGAATAAATTCTTTCATAAATGAAATTGGACTTAAAAGGGAAATTTCTAATGCCTGCCTCCAGTCATTTGGAGTTATACTTTCGTAGTCAGGAGTGGTTTTGGGTGGAGTACAAGTACCTACTAAAATATCTGGGTTAGGACATGCATTTATAATTTTTTCTCTACCTTCATCAGTACTGTGATCAGCTACAATTGGGATAACCTTTACACCAGTCTCTTTCATTATTTCTTCGCAAGTATTTTCAAGCCTCTCTTTCCCACGAGATGATATAATTAGATCAACGCCTTCTCTGGCAAGCGCTATGGCACTACCTTTACCCATGCCAGCACTTCCTCCATTGATAATTGCTTTTTTGCCCCTGATACCTAAATCCATAAACTCGCCCCAAACAATTAAAATATAATTTTAGATTAAATAATTTATTAAAAATTTCAAAATAAATATCTAATTTTTTTTTCTAGAAAAAATAAAATATTTTTATTAATGTTAAAAATGGAGATTTTTAATGAATAAAGAGTATGACGTTGTTGTATTAGGCTCGGGCGCAAGTGGAATGATGTCTGCAATCACAGCTTATGAAAATGGATCTTCTGTGGGTCTTTTCGAAAAGCAGTCATTTGTAGGAGGAACTGCTGGTGTTTCTGGAGGTATCATATGGGCACCAATGAATAGCCATATGAAAGCCAAGGGAATCGAAGATGATAGAAATAAAGCAATTGATTATTTTATGTCTCTCTCACATGGTGACATTAATATAAATTTATTAGAAGCTTTCATAGATAATTGTGCAGAAGCGATTGATTTTCTCGAAAACAAAACAGATGCAAAGTTTTCAATTCTTGAAGGATATCCTGACTATTATCTTGATCGTCCAGGTGCAATTGAAGGCGGAGGAAGAGCTCTAGATAATAATTTATTTGATTATTCAATCTTAGGTGATTGGGCTTCTAAAATTCGTAATAATGGATCTCCACTTCCAATGACATTAGGGGAAACGCCTTTAGGCGGTGGTACAGGTATAGTTCCTGATGAAGTTATGACTGAACGTTTGGCAAAAGACTCAAGAGGTTTTGGACAGGCATTAGTTGGGGCGCTTTTAAAGGGCTGTCTTGATAGGGATATCGAACCACAATTAAATACAAAAACTAAGCGATTAATCAAGCATGGAAATAGAATAACAGGAATCGAAATTGAGGTTGATAATAAAGTTCAAACAGTTAATGCGCGTCGAGGTGTTATTATAGCTACCGGGGGTTTTGAATGGAATAAAGAACTTGTTAATACCTTTTTGAGGGGCCCACTAAACGCACCTGCTTCACCTCCTGGTAATGATGGTGATGGTTTGATTCTTGCTCAAGAGGTTGGAGCGGCTTTAGGTAATATGACAAGTGCTTGGTGGTCTCCGGTTTTATCAATTCCTAATGATGAATGGTCCGAGGGTGGACAAATGTCTTCACCAATTTTAATTGAAAGAACTCTTCCTCACTCAATTATGGTAAATAAGGATGGTAAAAGATTTTGTAATGAAGCAACTAACTATTCTGCCCTAGCAGGAGCATTTCATTTCTTTGATCCAAATCAATATGGGTACCCAAATTTACCAGCGTGGATAATTTTTGACTCAAATTTTAGAGATAAATATCCTTTTGCAACCATAATGCCTGGAAAAGACGCACCTGATTGGATGATAAGTGCTGAATCACTTGATCAGTTGGCTGAAAAACTAGATTTAAATGCTAATAACTTTATTGATACCGTTAGTAATTTTAATAAATATGTTGATTTAGGTAATGATGAAGATTTTTCGAGGGGTCAAAGTGACTATGACTCTTTTTATGGTGATCGATCACAAAATGGAGTTTTTTCGACTCTAGGCAAATTAAATAAACCTCCGTATTACGCAGTTGAAATTAATATTGGTGCATTGGGAACAAATGGAGGCGCTAGAACAGATTCATCTGGAAGGGTTTTATCAGCATCTGGAGAAATTATAGAAGGTTTATATACAGTTGGAAATGCCATGTCTGGAAGCACTGGTTCCGTTTATGCTGGTGCTGGCGGCACTTTAGGTCCAGCACTTACATATGGTTTTTTAGCAGGTAAGCATGCTGCAGGAAATAACTTTTTAAATCCTAAGAGAAGTTAATGAATAAGATTCTTGTATATGGCGCTACTGGTGATCAGGGACTACCGCTAATCGACGAATTATTGAAAAATGGATACAAAGTAAGAGCTGCAAGCAGAAATCCAGATGATTTTAAAGCTTATAACCCAAGCGATGTTGAGCCTGTTAAGGCTGATCTTTTTGATATTAACTCCTTGAAGACTGTTTCAAAAGATATTGATGGTATAGCTATGAACTTACCATTTGTTTTCGATAAAAAAATTGCACAACAATGGGGAGAGAATATTACCCTAGCTGGCGCTGAAGGAGGCGTTAAAAAAATTATCTTTAATACAAGTTGCTATGTTGCTCCAAAAGATAATGGTTTAGAGGCCCATGACGGAAGACGTGCAATAGAAAAAGCAATGGAAGAAAGCGGCATGGATTATGTTGTTATTCGTTCAATGGTTTTTATGGATAATTTAACTCGTTTTTGGTCCAAACCATCTATAACTAATAACGATACATTTGCCTATCCATGTTCTCCTAATTTAAAAATTTCATGGGTTTGTCTAAATGATGTTGCAAAGTTTATGGTTGCATCTCTCTCAAATAGCTCAGTAAAAGCTGATAAAATTTATGTAGGAGGTCCCGAAATTTTAATAGGAGATGAGGTTGCAGAGAGATTTTCGCGAGCTCTTAATCGAGAAATTAAATTTAAAAGTTTGGATCCAAAGAATTTTGCTGGCGCAATGAGTAAACTTGTAACCGGATCAGAAGAGTATGAAGATGTTTCAATTTATGGAGGTATGGCAGCTTTTTATAAATGGTATAATGATCAAGATCCGTCACCACTAGCTATTGACATGGAGCCAGCATATAAATTATTGAATGTTACTCCAACATTTTTTGAGGATTGGATTAAAGAGCATGATTGGAGTAAAGTTTAGGGAGAGGGTTTTAAAATGAACAATAATAATCATGAAAATTACAGTTTTTTAGATCCAATTGTAAATAGTAATCCATTTGAATTTTATAAATTGCTTCATAAAGAAAAACCTGTTTACCAGATTCCTGAAATAGGAATGTTTATGATTACAAAATATGATGATATTAGGTTTGCTCTAAAAGATTTTGAAACATTTAGCTCTGATGTGAAATTAGCCCAGAGAGGCCCATTTGCGGACTTACATCAATCAATTCTTGTTGATGGTGGAGGTTGGGAACATGTTCAAACCCTCCAGAGAACTGATCCTCCAACTCATGCACGCTATAGAAAATTAGTTGATAGGGTGTTTACAAAAAAAAGAGTTGTAGAAATGACTCCCTATATTGATGAAGTGGTAAATCAATTGATTGATAAATTTATTGATAATGGTAAATGTGATTTTAATAATGAATTTGCAATGCCTATGCCAGGAATAATCATCGCCGAACAGTTGGGATTAGATAGAAAAGATGTTGCAACTTTTAAGAAATGGGCTGATTCAATGCTTGGGGCTACTCGTTCAGCAATAGCAACTGAAGAAGATGTCAGAAGAGATGCTGAAACTGAGCTTGAGGCTCAATTATTTTTAGCGGATGTATTTGAGGATAGAAGAAAGAATCCTAAAGAAGATCTTATGTCGGCATTAGTTCATGCCCATGGTGATGATGAAGAGGCTCTTAGTATGCATGAATTACAGAATTTAATGCATCAATTAATCACAGGTGGATTTGAAACTACTCAGAGCGCTATAAATCATGGAATGTGGTCATTAATTAGGTTTCCAGAAATTTTAGAAAAACTTTATGAAGATGAAAATCTAATCAAACCTTTCATAGAAGAAGTTCTAAGATGGGAGAGTCCTGTTCAATTCTTAGTAAGGCAAGCAACAAAAGATGTTGAAGTATCTGGAACATTAATACCAGAGGGATCTATTGTTATGATGGGTTATGGACCAGCAAATAGAGATGAGGAAAAGTTTGCTTGTCCTCACAGCTTTGAATTAGACAGAAAAGGGGTTGGAGCCCATTTAGCTTTTGGTTCAGGTGTTCACCATTGTCCAGGGGCATTACTAGGTCGTCAAGAAATGATGAGTTCTTTTAAATACATAGTTAAAAGGCTTAAAAATATAAAACTTCAAGAACCAATATCCGAACCTGTTCATAATTTCAGTATGTTTTTTATGCCAATGTCTTGTTTAGATATTATATTTGATAAGAGATAAATTTTATAAATTTTCATTTAAGTATGGATTTATTTTATTAGTTAATCCTTGATAAATGAGACCATCTTTCATAACAGCCTTAATTTTTTTATGGTCTTGAAGTATAGTAATATCTTCAAGTGGATTTCCATCGATTATAACTAAATCAGCAAGTTTACCTTCTTCAAGTGTCCCCAATAAACCATCATTATCCATTGCTTCTCCACCTAGGCTTGTGGCGCAATGTAAGGCTTCAGCATTAGAAAAACCAAATAGATTTACATAATGTTCAAGGTCTTTTGCATAGGTTCCATGTGGAGCAATATCTAAGCCATAATCTCCACCAACTAAAATTTTTATGCCAGCTTCTTTCATTTTTTTATATGAGGATATAGTTTCTTCTAACTCTCTTTGGTATTCAATAACTTCACGACTGTCACTTTTATAACCCATTTTTTCTGCATTCTCTAAAAAAGCCATTTCCCAAGCAATTGCAGGACCAACATATACTCTATCTTTATTTTCAATTAAAAGGTCTAAAGCTTCACTGTCTATGTAGTTTGCATGACCAATAAAATCGATGCCGCTTCTTACTGCCTGCTTTACTGCTTCCGCTGATCTAGCATGACAAGCAACTTTCATTTTTTTCCGATGAGCTTCATCTACTAAAGCTTCAACTTCCTCGTCCTTATAACCAAGATCACCAGGTCTTCCTTGCAGTGAAATTAACTCTCCATCAATCATAACCTTCACTACATCAACCCCATTTTTCCAGAGAGACCTTACAGCTTTTCTTATTTCCCACGGACCATCAGTAATAATTGCCAGTCCCTCAGTCTGAGGTTTTGCATGATCTGGATACATATCGGCATTACCACCAATTGCACAAATATCCCTTCCGCCAGCAAGAAGTCGAGGGCCCGCAATTTGACCATCATTAATAGCATCTCTTAGAAATACATCTATTCTGTGAACTGATCCAAAACTTATCGCAGATGTAAAACCTGACCCCAACATAATGCGAGCATTATCAACTGTTTTAATCATAGCTTCTTCAATGGGGGTTTTATCTAATTCAAGAGGACCATTATTTGTATAAGAGATATGAGCATGGGACTCGGTCATGCCTGGTATTACAGTTTTTCCTCCTAAATCAACTCTTTCAATATTATGAGATGTATTTGTAAATTCTGAAGATGGTCCTGCATATTTAATAATATTTCCATCAACCCAGATTGAGGCATCTTCACATATGACATCATTATCACCTTTAAATAAATTTAAATTTGAAAATATTTTTTGTTTATCCATTATTATACCTTATTAAAGCCTTAAAAGTTTTTTTGCATTTTCAGTAAGATCTGGTGCAAAGTCTTCTAATTTCTTTGGAGTATCCCATCCACCAAAGTTTGTTCCATATACCAATCTTTCTTCACCAATAATGTCAAATAGCATTGCTTGTGACTTTTCTCCATGAACATGAGCATCAAACCATAATTTTTTTAGCTCATTTAAAAATCCATTCTCTTTAACACCTTCAGGTGCCCAATCACGAATTTTTGACATTTCGGAAAATCGATGTATTAGGAAGGGCATTGCCCCTCCTCCATGAGAAATACATATATCTAATTTAGGATGACGGTCTAAAACACCTCCAATTATTAAAGTAGCAACAGCTAGAGTTTCTTCATAAGTGTAACCAAGCATAATACTCATATCAAATCTTCCCATTCTCCAATCATCTGGTCCTTTTGCACCACCAGTTGAGGCCGGATGTAGGAAAAGAGGAATATCAAGTTCTACTATGGTTTGGTAAAATTCATCAAGCCTTGGATCATCAAGACCAAAAGGAAGGTCTGTTCCGGTTGAAACTGAAGAAAGACCCAATTCTTTTATAGACCTTTCTAATTCTTTGCAAGAAAGATTGATATCTTGCAGAGGGACAGTTGCTGATCCCAGTAATCTATTTGGATACTCATTTATTGATTCTACCATTGCATCATTGTGAATTTTACAAAAATCATTCGCAATTTTACTTTCTATTTTATGAAACATTGTTAGTGGATTTGGAGATAATAATTGTAAATCAATACCAAGCTTATCCATAGCCTCAATACGTAAACTGTTTTCCATAAAAATAGTATTCTCGTACTGCATAGGCTTCATTTTATATTCACCTATTCTAAAAAAGGGTAAACCATTTTTGTCGACACCTGTCTCCGGACCATATTTACCAGCTTTTCCAAAGGCTTTTCCGAGTACAACATGAGCATGAGTATCTATTATTTTAATTGTCATTATTTTTTAATCATCAGCAAATAATACTTCTCTTGGATTTCCATCCTCATCATAAACTGGCTTGTGTTTATGAATTAAGTACATTTGATTTTCAGTATCTCTTATACCAATCGTGTTTAGAGCTTCCACCATTGCTGCATAGGTATGATGTTTAAAATGTGCGACAAGAGACTCTTCATCTTTCCAAAGTTCATATACTTGTATTCTATTATCAACGCAAGGATCTGCTGCAAAGCAATAACTTAAACAACCCTCTTCCTCTTCACGTGTTGCTAATTGAATATCTGAGGTGATTTCTATAGCTCTATCTCTTTGCTTTTTTGATTCAAAATCAAGTGTTGCGGAAACAATGATCATTTCAATACTCCAAAATGAGATTTAATCTCTTTCATATGCAGGGTCTGTTCGTCCACCTCTTCCAGGGACAGGGCCTGGTCCTTCGCGCCAACCTTTATCTGTGGCAGGTTCAAACCTTACCCAATCGTGAACACCTTGTCTTTTAACAATTCTCCACTCATTTTTACGTTTCTCAAATTTGTCAATGTACCTTCCTGAAACATATACATCTTCGTCAATATTTGGATCATGATCAGCAATAAAACCTCCAGAATCACTAAAATCCCTCCCTTTTGCTAATCGATGATAGGCTTGCCAATATGATTCTGACCATGCTTTGTCACCATCTACTTCAACAAGTATATTACCAACAAGATGTTGGGTATGTTCCATTTTCGAGAGAATATCAAAAGCAAAATCGCAAAACTTTGCTGATGGCCCTTTATATTCGCCATGATGATGAATGGAGTCTTCATGAAAAACGGATTCTAGAAGTTCTCTGTCAAGTCTATCAATTGCTCTACAGTATTTGTAAACAACATCCATAATAGCAATCTTATCTGCTGCTACTTCTAAATCACTCATTTAACTCCCCTTGAATATATTCTATGCATCCCCACCGCTATTTCCAAAAAGATATCTATCAATATTTTCATGGAAATAACGAATTCTATTTTCTTGGTCAGGCATGTAATCTCCAATATATCCCCTAGAACTCAAACCTTTTTGTTGACTTGTCCATATTGCTACATCCTCGCTTATTCCAGGGCCCACATCAACCTCAGTATGATGACCTTGAAGATGTGGAACTTTGGTATCAACGCTAGTTTCCACTCCAAGAGATGGAGAAAAGTAAGTCTCAACACCCTTCGGAAAAAGAGTTAAATACCAATAATCAAAATAGCATTTGGTTGGATCTGTTGGGTGAGGTGAACCTCTCAACCATTGCATTCCATCAGGCTTAACACTGAAAGACATATTTGGAAAAATTGTATAATGGTAATGATCTGTTAGTTGAGTATCTTTAAATTTACTGAAATCATAACCTTTTTCTTTGTCTAATTTTCTTTTTTGTTTTTGAAGATCACCTCTTATATCTAGAAGTCTACCTCTATAGTCCTCAGCCTTCATATCCCAATATTCAATATGAGGGGCAATCATTTCTATAACTTTATCCTCATCATCAATAACACTTTCGCTAGGCATAAAACCTGGCATTAACATTCTTGAGTGCATACTTTCATACATATCAAATTGGCAGGCATGATATTTTTCTTCAGCATAATATTTTAGGGCAGGGTGAACATATGGTGTGTGATATGATTCGTTGAAATTATCTTGAACACATTTCCAGTTCCAATCTCCTTCAACTGTTACCCAATGAGTTCTGATCATTTCTGAGACAGGATAATCTTCAAGGTGCTCCATAATAGGATATAAAAAATTTCTTAAAGGCTTTGAATTATCATCTAGATTGAAAAATATAAAACCTTGCCAAACTTCACTTTTAATTTCTATTAAATTTCTTTTTCCACAGGGAGAACCTTGAGAAAAATCTTCTTCATCTGGAACCCAATTTAATTTTCCATCTAGGCCAAATTTCCAAGCATGATATGCACAAGAAAAACTCTCTAAGTTACCTTCATCAATTTGTACTAATTGATTTCCTCTGTGCTGACAAACATTGTAAAAGCATCTAATCTTTTGATCTTCGCCTTTTGCACAAATTATAGATTCGGGCCCAAAGTCAAAAGTAAAAAAATCTCCAGGGTTTTTAACTTGTTGTTCAAGTCCAGCAACTTGCCAAACTTTTGTCCACATTTTTTCCCATTCAAGAGACATAAATTCCCTTGAAGTATACCTGTCGCCAAGAATTGGTTTTGTACCTAATTTTGGTTCTGGTTCTTTGCCCCAGTCACCGCTAAATAATTTATGGGCTAGTGGTTTAATTTCAGATTGATTAGACAATATATTCCCCTTTTAATTTTTTTTTCATTTAATTAGTTAAATCAGCACAAAATGACTGTAATAGTCAATAATTACTTGAATTAATTACTTGAATTAAAATATTAATTAAAAATTAATTTAAGCCATTATTTGGAATAGGTTCATCAGATATAGAATTTAAAAACGCTATTAAATCTGCTCTATCCTTAATTTTTCTTAATCCAGCGAAAGACATTTTATTACCTGGAGCATATTTTTTAGGGCTCTTAAGCCACATATTTAAATCTTGTACGGTCCAGTTTCCTCCGATAGATAACAAAGCTGAGGAATAAGAATAATCATCAATATTTGCCTTTGGCGCATTTACAATATTCCAAAGCGTAGGACCAACTCCATTAGGTCCTCCGCTTTTTAGGCTATGACAGGCTGTACATTTTTTTGATAACTTTAGCCCAGAATCAACTGATGCAACTGATAATTCTTCTTCAAAACTCAGTTTTGGTTTTTCAATCACTGCAATAGTTTCATTCACAGGCTTTATTTCTTCTTCATCAATTACGGAAGAAGGTAAATTATCAGTTGATGGCATAATTTCTTTGAACGAAGAAATTTCTGATTTAATTATTTTAATTTTTTCAATTAATTTTTCTCTACCCACAACTGAGTGATATAAAGCATGCTCAGCTTGTCTTAATTTAGAATTAAGTTTATTCAAATATTCAGAAGCTGCTTTAGGCGATGTGAAGAATAATAATTCATTTAATCTAACTTCTTGTTCTTTAATTTTATCAAGTAATTCTTCTCTTTTAACGACTGTATGAGTAAGAATTTTTTTGTTTTTATTTATAGAGGATTGTGTTTCAAAAAATTCTTCTCTCATCATTTTAAATTTTACTTGAGAGACGTTTTCTATTTCATCAATTACTTTTTCTAAAAAAATTGAATTACTTACTATGGATAATGAACCGATTATTGAAAAAGTAAAAACACCTGCAACGATTATTTTTATTATTTGATTTAAATACATGTTTAATTCCAGCGGCATTTGTATAACATTTTTTAAAAATTTTACTAGAAAAAAATTCTCATTTTTAATCTTTATCAGTAGCCTTATTAAGGCATATAATATTAAAATAAAACATGGAAAATCTTATAATAATACCTGCACGCTTAGAGTCATCAAGGTTACCAAACAAGCCTTTAGCTGAGATTGCTGGCGTTCCAATGATTATTCATGTAATGAATAGAGCAATTGAGTCAAAATGTGGCGATGTGATCATTGCAACGCCAAATAAAGAGATATTTGATATAGTAAATTTTTACAATGGAATTGCTATTATGACCAAATTTTCTCATGAGTCGGGTTCTGATAGGATTTTTGAGGCATTAGAAAAGTATGATAAAAATAAAAAGTATAAAATAATTATCAACCTTCAGGGTGATCTTCCAAATATTAATCCCTTATTAATAAATTTGACTTATAAATTATTAACAGAAGATTCAAGCGCAGATATTTCAACACTTTGTAGCCCAATATTTAATAAGAGGGAAATAGAAAATCCCAATATTGTTAAGGCTTATATCAAAAATTTAGTAAGACCAATATATGCAAATGATTTTGTAAGAATACCTGGATCTTATGAGCACAAAAAACTTTTTCACCATTTAGGTATTTATGGCTATAAAAGAAGGTCTTTAAAGAAATTTATAAGTTTGAGTCAGTCTCCAAGAGAGAAAGAATTAAAGTTAGAACAACTTAGGGCTCTTGATAATGGTATGAAAATAGTTATTGATTTCACTGATGATATACCTATTGGTGTCGATACAGAGAATGATTTAAATAATATTAGAAAAGAGTTTGAATAATTAAAATGAAAAAAACAATTGTATATCAAGGAGAGCCGGGTGCTAATTCACATATTGCGTGCGATCTATATGATGGAAGCTTAAAGTCGATTGCTTGTCGAAGTTTTGATGAAGTTTTTAATAATGTTATCAATCAAAAAAATGATTATGCAATGATACCTATTGAAAACTCTATTGCAGGACGAGTTGCTGATATTCACAGGTTGATGCCAACATCTGGTTTAAAAATAATAGGTGAGTTTTTTTTAGAAATTCATCACTCTTTAATGGGTGTTGAAGGTTCAACCTTACAAACATTATCTACGGTAAGAAGTCATGAAATGGCTTTAAGTCAGTGTCGAAATTCTATAAAAGATCTTGGCTTAGAACCTAGACCCTCCGCAGATACAGCTGGTTCTGCAAGAGAAATATATGAAATTAATGATAAATCTATTGGAGCAATAGCTTCACCATTAGCGGCGAAAATTTATAATTTAAAAATCCTAAAAGATAATATGGAAGATAAAGGATTTAATACAACAAGGTTTTTAATTTTAAGTCGTGAAGATATTGAACTAAAAAAAATAGAAGAACCTATGATTACAACATTGGTTTTTAAGGTTAAGAATGTTCCATCAGCTTTATATAAAGCCTTAGGAGGCTTTGCTACTAACGGTGTAAATATGCTTAAGTTAGAAAGTTATCAAGTTGATGGAAGTTTTTTAGCAACTCAGTTTTATGTTGATATTGAAGGGTATTATCAAGAAAAATCAATAAAGTTAGCGCTCGAAGAATTATCACATTATGCTGAAGAAGTTAAAATTTTAGGTGCTTATCCTTCAAAAAGAGATAGATAATTAAGGTGTGTAACTTGTGTTAATTAAGCCCCAAAGTATAAGGATTCTGTCAAAAAAAGAATAAAAATATATATTATTTTAATTTTAATTATGTATAGTCGAAATATGAATTTTTTATATTGAATTATTAATTAAGGGAAAAATAATGTTAGACACAGGAAATACCGCTTGGATTTTAACCTCTACTGCTTTAGTTCTTTTTATGACTTTACCAGGTTTAGCTCTATTTTATGGTGGATTGGTTAAATCAAAAAATATTTTATCCGTTTTGATGCAGTGTATTGCTGTTGCTTGTTTAGCTTCTGTAATTTGGCTCGCTGTCGGATATAGTTTGGCATTTGCTGAGGGAAGTCAGTGGGTTGGTGGATTACAAAAATCATTCTTCTCTGGAGTGGAAAGAACCTCAATTAATGGTGACATACCTGAAACTTTATTTTTCATGTTTCAAATGACATTTGCAATTATTACTCCTGCTTTAATGGTTGGTGCATATGTTGAAAGAATAAAATTTAGCGCTGTATTATTGTTTAGTGGTTTATGGTTAGTTATGGTTTATGCTCCAGTTACTCATTGGATTTGGGGCGGTGGCTGGTTGGCTGAGATGGGTGTACTAGATTATGCTGGTGGATTAGTTGTTCACTTAACAGCAGGAATTTCAGCTCTTGTATTAGCTGCTGCTCTTGGTCCTAGAAAAGGTTTTCCTGATCAAGTTGATCCTCCTCATAATCCTGCATTAGTTATGATTGGGGCATCAATGTTATGGGTTGGTTGGTTTGGTTTTAATGCTGGTAGCGCTCTAGCTGCAAATGAAGATGCTGGAATGGCAATGTTAGCTACACATGTGTCTGCCGCAACCGCATCTTTAGTTTGGATGTTCATTGATTGGTTGAAATTTGGAAAACCAACATTAGTAGGCTTAGTAACTGGAACAATTGCTGGACTTGCATCGATTACTCCTGCCTCAGGTTTCGTTGGCCCAATTGGTGCATTAATTATTGGTGGTTCGTCAGGTATAATTTGTTATGTTCTTGTTTCTTTTGTTAAAAGTACTTTAAAAGTTGATGATTCCTTGGATGTTTTTGCTGTACACGGTGCCGGAGGGGTATTAGGTGTTTTATTGGTATCATTTTTAACAGACACAAATATTGGTGGAGTAGGTTACTCAGAGGGTATGAATGCCTCTAGTCAACTTAATGTTCAGCTAATTGGTATTGGTTCTGTTTTTGCATGGTCCGTTATTTTATCATTAATTATTATTGTCATTGTAAAGGCGCTCACAGGCTTAAGGGTGGAAGACTCTTTTGAAGAGGAAGGTTTGGATATTTCTTCACACGGTGAGAAAAACTACAGACAGTAAAATAATTTACAATTTATCATATCTCATTATAATATTTCTATTATTTAATAGGGGTATTAAGTGGGGAAAGTTGATACACATAAATTAGCTATAGATGGTAAAGAGCCCAATAATCTAAGGGGTGATCCAATCACTAATGATAGATATTTTAGTAAAGAATTTATGGCTAAAGAATGGGAGTATATGTGGACAAAAGTATGGCTTATTGCTGGAAGAGAGGTTCAACTAAAAGAAGCCGGAGATTATATTGTTCATGATCTTATCTCTGAATCTGTAATAATAGTTAAACAGGATGATGGATCTTTAAAAGGATTTTACAATAGTTGTGCGCACAGGGGTCAAAGACTTGTTGAATGTGACAGTTTTCAAAGTTCATTTCGTTGTCCTTACCATGATTGGGAATTTGGTCTAGATGGAAATGTAATTAGTTGCCCAGATGAAGATGATTACCCCCAAGGAAGTCCTGTAGGGAAAAGAAAACTTGTTGAGGTAAGAGTTGATACTTGGGATGGTTTTATTTTTTATACTATGGATAAAGAGGCTCCAGAATTAATGGACTACCTTGACCCTCTTCCAGAAATTTACAAAAATCATAATTTTAAGGATCAAATTAGGGCTCAATGGGTCAGAGTTGAACTTGACGTTAATTGGAAGTTTTTTTGTGATAATTTTAACGAGTCATATCATACTAGATTTGTTCATCCTCAGGTTCCTTCTGTAATAGACCAAGATCATTTTACGTCCAGATATGAAATGTTTCCAAAAGGACATGCAAGAATTATTCAAATGGGTCGTCCTTCTCTTAGGGATAGAGTATCTGAAGGTGAAGACCATCCTTTTAAAATGATATTAGAGGATTGGGGTGTAGATATAAGTAAATATGTGGATTATGAGAACTTATCTGAGCAAGGGTGGTTAGACCTGAAAAAGGCTAAAAGAAAAAAGTATAAAGAAAAAGGTTATTTTCATTATGAAAATTTATCAGATGAGGAGTTAACAGAGAGTCCTTTTCAATTTATTTTTCCAAATATTGCAATGGGTGTTCAAGCTGATGGCTGTATTTTACTTAATTGGTTCCCTCATCCAACAGACCCAGAAAAGTGTTTTTTTGATCTTTGGGACATGGGCTATCCAATAGGGGGATCAGCAAAAGGTATTGGAAAAACAGGAAGAGATGATAGTCAGGAATTTAAATCAACCTCTGCTGGCATAGGTAAAAAAGATACTTACGATCAAGATATTGTTAATCAAAAAGAGGATAATTCTATAAAGCTTCAGGAAGTTGAATTAGATATTCGTGATTATGACGGCGGAAGAGGGGTTGAAGATTTATGGGATCATGTAGTGTATCAAGATTGGCAACTTACTGATGGCTTAAGACGCGGGGTAAGGTCTAGGGGATATCAAGAGCCTTATTTAGCAGCTCAAGAATCACGTGTTAGATTTTTTCATGAGACTCTTCATGATTATTTAAACGGCAAACCGCCTAAATAAGTATATAATATTTAATTTGGATTTCTTGGATAACTAGGTAATGACTCATTTACCGGATCCCATTTGCAAGAAGAAACTGACCAAAAACTAGACTCAATCTTCAACCAATCTGAGTTATCTAAGCTTCCAGCTTTTATAAATCTTAAATTTGGTTGTTCTGTAACAAAACTTATTATTGGAGAACCGCAGTTAGGACAAAATCCTCTATGAACATTTGTTCCATCATATCCGGTAACTGAAAAAACTTTATAATCTTCATTAATTTTTAAATCATTAGTTCGAATAAAAACAATTGTTGCTTTGCCAGATCCAGTTATCCTTTGACAATCTTTACAATGACAATGACCCGCGGAAACAACATCTTTTCTTTTAAATTCATACTTAATGTTTCCGCATAAGCAGCCTCCAGTTTCTATGATATTTTTATCCATTTTGTACTCCTAATTGATTTGTAAGGATTATTAAAAAAATGAGATTTAATAATATTTATAAAATTTTTTCTTCATCGTAATTCTATTTACTGTATACAAAGTTTTTAATTAAGTGGTGAGCAATTGCCATGCTCGGTGGAACAAAAAAATTAGAATTATTTCCCTCTATTGCTTTTTTAAGCTCTGAATGAGGAAACCATTTTCCTTCATCAATTTCAATTTCATCTAATTTAAAATTATTTGAATCTGCTTCTGCTATACATCCAATCATCAATGAAAAAGGAAAAGCCCAGGGCTGACTTGAATGGTAAGAAACTCTTTTTGTAGAAATTCCAGCCTCTTCGTTTAGCTCTCTTGCAACCGCTTCTTCAATTGACTCACCGTGCTCTATGAAACCTGCTAACGCAGAATACATTCCAGGTGGAAATCTTTTTTGTCGACCTAAGAAAGCAGTATCATTATATGTTGCTAACATTATTACAACCGGGTCTGTCCTAGGGAAGTGCTCTGCATTACATTTACTACAAATTCTTTTATATCCAGCTTCCGATAATAAACTTTCTGAACCGCATCTTGAACAAAATTTATGAGTTTTATGCCATTCGAAAATAGCTTTAGCTTGACCCAATATTGCAAGTTCACCTGGATCTATAGCTTGTGAAGATAAAACCATTAAATCTTCAAAGGTACCTAAATTCTTCAATCCTGCCTCATTCTCTGGATCTGAAACTTTCGATATATCGATACTAAAATATGCTTTTTTATTTAGCAGCCCCAAAAAAATCACCATAGAGTTACTAATAATTTTTTCTTCAAAAAAGCTCAAAGGAAACCATGCTGGACTTTGCTGATCTGGTAAAGAATTTCCTGAGATTAAACCAGAAACAGTTGAGACAAATGGCTTACCTCTCCAAAACGGGGTAAAGACTGTATCTTCTTTTGAAATAGTTTTTTTAATCCAATCTGGGTTAGATCTTAAATAAGAAACCCTATCTAGTGGATTATTACTAAATATATTCGGATAAACATTCATGAAAGCCTCTCTATATTCTATGATAATTAATCTTATTAGTCTAATAAGGTATTGGGTTTTTTTTATAAAAGTATAAACTGAATTAATAATATTATATAACTTGCAAGAGGATATTTTGGATACATCAGATAACATGGAAGAAACTAACGATTCAGTCTTAGGCTCCTCTCCAACTATGGTCGATGAAAGTCAAAATAACTTCTTATCTGAAGTTGAGGAGAATAGCGAAAAATCTTCTTCGAAAAATAGCTATAAAGTTCTCGCTCGTAAATATCGTCCTCAAAATTTCGAAGATTTAATGGGCCAGGAAATTATGGTTCAAACTTTAAAAAATGCTTTCAAAACAAACAGAATTGCTCACGCTTATATTCTTACAGGTGTTAGAGGTATAGGAAAGACAACAACAGCAAGATTATTAGCAAGATCACTTAATTACGAGACTGAGACAATAAATGAACCAAATATAGAAATGTCTGGGCTTGGTAAACATTGTCAGGAAATAATGGAGTCTCGCCATATTGATGTTATTGAAATGGATGCTGCATCACGAACTGGTATTGCAGATATTAGAGAAATAATAGACTCAGTTAACTACTCTCCTTCATCTGCACGTTATAAAATTTATATTATTGATGAGGTTCATATGCTTTCAAAAGCTGCCTTTAATGGTTTATTGAAAACCCTTGAAGAACCCCCACCACATGTAAAATTTATCTTTGCTACTACAGAAGTACAAAAAATACCATTAACAATACTTTCTAGATGTCAAAGATTTGACTTAAAAAGATTTGATCATGATATGATAAAATCACTCATTAATAATGTCTGTGAAAAGGAAATGGTTTCTATTGAGGATCAAATAATTGATCTAATTGCAAAGGCCTCTGGGGGTTCAGCTAGAGATAGTTTATCTTTGCTCGATCAGGCAATAGCTTTATCAAATGATGGCAATATTTCTGAGGAAAAGATTCGTCAGATGTTGGGGCTATCTGATCAAAACCGAATAATAGATTTATATGAATTCATATCCAATGCAGAGGTTGAAAAGGCACTATTGGAAGCTAAAGACCAAGCCGATACTGGCATTGATCCCGTTAATCTCATTGAGAGTTTAGGCGATCTTATTCATGAATTAACAAGACTAAAGGTAACCGAAAGTAACGATGATAATCTATCATTGGGGCCTGAAGGTTTGAATAGAATAAAATCATTAAAAGACAAAACAACAGTTAAGCATTTGTCACGATATTGGCAAATGATTTTGAAAGCATCATCAGAGATTAAAAATTTTTCTAATCCTCTGGCGGCACTTGAAATGGCGATAATTAGAATGGTTTATATTTCTGATCTGCCAACTCCAGATGAAATTATTAAAAAAATTGAGGGGAATAGTTCAGAATTATCGGAAAAAAAAAGTCCTAATTCCGAATTGAATAATTCTGCAAAATCTATCCCTGCTGTTTCTGTAAAATCAGTTCAGCAAGAAAAAATAATAGAAGAGAGTAGTGATGCTGATCCTAAAAGTTTCGAAGACATTATTGAATTGGTTAGATTAAATAAAAATATTCGTCTTCAATATGATCTAGAGAATAATGTTAGTTTAGTATCTTTTGAAAAGGGTAAAATAGAATTGAATATTTTAAACAGTGATGAAAAAATATTATTTACTCTTTCAAATAAGCTTCAGGAATGGACAAAAGAAAAATGGTTGGTAGTTAGTTCTTCATCAGAGGGCCAAAAAACAATTAAAGAGGTAAGAGATGATGATGAATTTGAGACTCGATCATTAATAAAAGAGCATCCAATTTATAATAAAGCTTCAATGGAATTTGATAATGTGGACATAATCTCAATTGAAGAAGTTCCAAAATTATCATTAGTTGATGATAAAATTAATGATATAGATGATAAAGTTGAAGATAAATGAATAACTCAGAGATAGATAATTTAATTTCATTGCTCTCTCGTCTTCCAGGTATTGGTCCAAGATCTGCTAGAAGAATGGCTCTTAACCTTCTAAAACAACCTGAGTCATTAATGAGACCTCTAGCGGACTCTCTTATTTCAACATCAGAAACTGTTAGAAATTGTAATATTTGTGGTAATTTAGATACAGAGGAAAATTGTTCTATCTGTATTGATGAAAGAAGAGATTCATCTACTATTATTGTTGTTGAGGAAATTGCTGATTTATGGGCATTAGAAAGGGCTTCGGTTCATAAAGGTAAATACCATGTATTGGGCGGTACATTATCAGCTATTGATGGAATAGGACCGGAGGATCTTGGAATTAATAGCCTAATTGAAAGAGTTAACAACTCAGAAGTAGTTGAAATTATTTTAGCTTTAAATGCAACTATAGATGGTCAAACAACAGCATACTATATTACTGATCAATTGAAGGATTGTGATGTTAAAGTTTCAAGACTTGCTCATGGTGTTCCTGTAGGAGGTGAGCTTGATTATATGGATGATGGAACATTACAAACTGCACTTCAGTCAAGACAACCTTTTTAAAAACCTATTTATCTTACTTGAACTCTTTTTATTGAGGGTTTATCAAGAAGAATGACTATAAGAGAAATTATAACTGTTCCTAATCCTTTGCTAAAAACAATATCGGAGCCAGTAAAGGTTATAGATGATGAAGTTTTATCATTGATTGATGATATGATTGAAACTATGTATGCTGCACCTGGCATTGGTTTGGCTGCTATACAGGTTGGTGTTCCAAAAAGAATTTTAGTTATTGATATTGCTAGAGAAGATGAAGCTAGGAATCCACTATCTTTTATTAACCCTGAAATAATTGACCCTAGTGAAATATTAAATTCATTTGAGGAAGGCTGCTTGTCTGTTCCGGGAGTTTTCGAGGAAATAGAAAGACCTGATGAATGTACTGTGAAATATTTGGATAAGGATGGGGTTGAACAGAGTGTTCGCTGCAAAGGCATGCTTGCAACTGTAATTCAGCATGAAATGGACCATCTTAATGGGGTTGTATTTGTTGATCATTTATCAAAATTAAAAAGAGACAGGGCAATTAAGAAATCAATTAAATCTAGAACTTCTGAGAAAAATAATAATGAATGACTTAATTTTTTCTAAAACTAATTCACCTTTGAAAATTATATTTATGGGTACTCCCAACTTTTCAATCGAACCTCTAAAAGCATTATTGGGAAGCGCTCACAAAATTATTGCTATTTATTCTCAACCCCCAAGGAAGTCTGGAAGAGGAATGAAAGAAAATAAAACTCCTGTTCATACTTTTGGAGAAGACGCAAAAATTCCAGTATATACACCTCAAAATTTTAAAAATGATAATGAAATTGCTTTTATTAAGGATCTTGATCCAGATATAATTATTGTTTCCGCCTATGGATTAATTTTGCCAAAAAAAATTTTAAACATTCCTAAGTTTGGTTGTCTTAATATACATGCTTCAATCCTTCCTCGATGGAGGGGAGCGGCACCAATTGAAAGATCTATTATGAATGGAGATGAGGAGACAGGAATTACTTTTATGTTAATGGATGAAGGCCTTGATACAGGAATGATTGTAAAAAAATTTCCTATAAAAATTGATCAAAATATGAACGCAAAGTCTCTTCATGATAAATTATCATTACTAGCATCAGATAATCTAATTGATACTTTATATAAGTATGTTAATGACGAAATACAGCCCTACAATCAAGAGGAAGAAGGTATTACTTATGCTGAAAAAATTCAAAAAGTTGAATGTAGAATAAGTTGGAAAAAAAGTGCAGATGAAGTTTTACATTTGATAAGAGGATTAAGCCCATATCCTGGAGCTTGGTTCTTGAGTAAAAAAAATAAAAGAGTAAAAGTTTTAGACGCTAGAATCTCACATATTAAAAATAACTTTAAGCCTGGTGAAGTTATAAGTGAGCAAGTTATAGCTTGTGGTAAAAATGCTATAGAAATTTTATCAGTTAAACCCGAGGGTAAAAAAGTAATGAATATTGAAGATTATCTTAGAGGAAACTCAATGTTAGTTGGAGAAATTTTAGAGTAAATGGCGAGATGGAAGCTTACAATCGAATATGATGGTAGACCTTTTAATGGTTGGCAAAGTCAAAAAGATAAAAGTGGCATTCAGGATTATGTCTGTAAGGCTATCAAAGATTTTTCAAAAGAGGATGTAAAAATATTTACAGCTGGTAGAACTGACTCTGGTGTTCATGCAAGAGGTCAAGTTTCGCACATTGATTTAGAAAGAAAAACAGATGCAAATGAGATGAGAGAGGCATTAAACAATCATTTAAAACCTCATCCAATAGCTGTTATAGATGTTTTGGAGGTCAGCAACAATTTTCATGCTAGATTTTCAGCAATTAAAAGACATTATAAATACGGAATAATTAATAGGAGAGCGCCATTAACTTTTGATAAAGGAAAATATTGGAGAGTAGGAAGAAAACTAAATATTGATCCAATGATTACTGCCTCCAAATATTTAATTGGTAATCATGATTTTACAACTTTTCGTTCATCTCATTGTCAGTCTAAATCACCATCTAAAACTATTGATGAAATTATAATTGAACAATTCAATGATACTATTAGTATTAGAATTTCAGCGAAATCATTTCTTCACAACCAAGTAAGGTCAATTGTCGGATCTTTGAAGTTAGTTGGAGAAGGAAAGTGGGATCAAAAAAAGATAAAGGAAATACTAGACAAGAAGGATCGAACTTTGTGTGGTCCTGTAGCTCCAGCTGAAGGTCTCAGCCTTGAAAGAGTAGATTACGCTTAGAAATATTTTGTTAAAACCTTGTAATATATATCAGTTAGGTTTTCAATATCTTTAACATCAACTGACTCATCTATTTGATGCATAGTCTCGCTTATGAGGCCAAATTCAACAACATTTCCGTAGTTCTTAATAAATCTTGCATCAGATGTACCTCCAGATGTTGATAAATCTGGAGTTATACCTGTTTTATCAAAAATAATTTCTGATAAATCATTAACAAGTTTACCTGGCTTTGTTAGGAATGACTCTCCAGAGTGATCTAGTTCGAGAGAAAACCTATTTTCAAAATTCTTCAGCCTTCTTTTGATTTCACTCTCTATTGTTTCTTTATTAAAATTATCATTATATCTAATATTAAAATTGGCAGATGCTGAATTAGGAATAACGTTTGTTGCTTTGTTCCCTACATCGATTGATGTTATTTCAAGGTTAGAAGGTTGAAAATGTTCGTTTCCTTGATCAAGTTCATCTGAAGTTAAATCATTTAAAATATCCAACAATATTGGTATTGGGTTTTTGGCAAAATGTGGATAAGCAACATGACCTTGCTCACCAGTGACAGTAAGAGCTCCATTTACACTCCCTCGCCTTCCTATTTTTATCATTTCACCTAATTTTTTCGGATTAGTTGGCTCTCCAACAATACAATCGTCGAAGGAAATATTTTTTCCTTTCATCCAATTTAATAATTTCTTTGTTCCATTAATGGCGATACCTTCTTCATCTCCAGTAATAATAAATGAGATTGATCCTGCAAAATTCTCCTTTTCATCGAGAAATTTTTTTGTAGCTGAAACAAATGAGGCGATAGCACCTTTCATATCCGTAGCTCCACGCCCTATAATCTTTCCATTTATTTCATTAGCCTCAAAAGGAGCGGAGGACCAACTTTTCTCATCTCCCTCAGGCACTACATCAGTATGACCTGCAAAACACAAAGCAGGACCCTGTTCATTACCAATTCTTGCCCATAGGTTGAGAATATCATCAGTACCATCATCTTTGAAATTTAAAATTTCACACTTAAAACCTACCTCTTTTAGCCAATGCGCGAGCTGTTCAATCGCACCATCATTTTCAGGTGTTACAGAACGACAAGATATTAGTGCTTTTGTAAGTATTACTGGATCGCCATTTTCTATATCAATCATTTTATTAATCTCTTAATAGCTCATTTATTGAGGTCTTAGATCTAGTTTTTTCATCGACTATTTTTACAATTACAGCGCAATAAAGCGAAGGTTTTGAGCTATCATTGTTTGGTGAGAATGTTCCTGGTATAATAACTGAGTATGGCGGAACTTCTCCTCTAATTATTTTTCCTGTTTCTCTATCAACAATAGGAGTTGAAGCTGATAGATATACTCCCATAGATAGAACACTTCCTTCGCGAACAATTACTCCTTCAGCTACTTCTGACCTTGCACCGATAAAGCAATTATCTTCAATAATTACTGGATTGGCTTGCAATGGCTCTAAGACCCCTCCAATGCCTGCACCACCTGATATATGGCAGTTAGCTCCAATTTGTGCACATGAACCGATTGTTGCCCAAGTATCGACCATTGTTCCAGATCCTACATAAGCACCGATATTAATAAAACTTGGCATTAAAACACAACCACTATCTACAAACGATCCTTTTCGGACGATTGATCCAGGCACAGCTCTGAATCCAGCATTTTTAAATTCCTTATCACCCATATCACTAAACTTTGAGTCTATTTTATCCCACCAATTACTATTACCGGGGCTATTTGAAATCAATTTCATATCATTGATACGAAAATAAAGTAGTATAGATTTTTTGACCCATTGGTTTATTATCCAATCGTTATTATTTTTTTCGGCAACTCTTATTTTTCCAGAGTCTAGATTTTTAATTGTCTCATTTATGACAGAAATAATTCCACTATCAGAACTTGAGTTAATACTTTCGATATTTTCAAAAGCCTGCTCAATTGTATCAATTATTTTTTTATCCATAATTATCTCTTTAATTTAGTGTTCACTATATTGGTTATTCAGGAACTTTACGATATCGTCAATAATATAATCTGCGTCATAACTATCATCCCATAAATTCTTATATTTTTCTTTTTGACCACGGTTATTTTGATTAGGTAATTTCCTATCTAACAAAACAGTTTTCATTCCTAATTCTTTAGCAGGGATCAAATTTCTTCCCATATCTTCAAACATAATTGATGTTTTCGGATCAACCTTATAGGTTTTTAAAAATAAATTATATGTTTCAATATTGGGTTTAGGCAAATAATTAGCTTCTTTAATTCCAAATATTGAATGAAAAATATTTTCTAGATTTAATTTTTTTAAAACATTTTCAGCATGTTTTTTTGTTCCATTTGTAAAAATATATTTTTTACCTGGTAACAAGAGAAGAGTTCGTCGAAGATCATTATTTTCTTTCAGAGAGCTTAAATTAATATTATGAACAAATTCTAGGAATTTATCAGGATTTATTTTGTCATTACCTGAATTCATAAAACCAGCTAAAGTAGTTCCGTGATCTATAAAATTTTGTTTTTGAATATTAAAAGCTTCTTCATTACTAATTTCTAAATTATCAGCAATAAATAATGTCATCTTTTGATCTATTTGACTAAAAATATTCTCTTCAGGAGGATACAAGGTATTATCAAGATCAAAGATCCATGTTTTAATTGATGAAAGACTCATAAAAATACATTACCTTATTAATGTTCCAGCGCCATGATCAGTAAATAATTCTAACAAGACAGCATGCTTTACTCTTCCATCAACTATCACAGCAGCATCAACACCATCTTTTACACTATCTAAGCAAGTATTTATTTTTGGTATCATCCCGCCTGAAACTTCACCAGTATCAATCATTTTTAATATTTTTTCTTCATCAACTTCTTCAATTAGATTTTGATTAGAGTCCATAACACCCTTTACATCTGTCAAAATTAATAAACGTTTTGATTTTAGGGAAGATGCTATAGCGCCAGCTACGGTATCAGCATTAATGTTATATGTTTTACCATCATCACTAATTCCTAGAGGGGCAATAACAGGGATAAAGTCGTCAGCAATAAGTGTCTCAATAATTTCATTATTAATTTTTTTCGGTATTCCAACAAAACCTAAATCAATAATTTTCTCAATATTAGACTCATCGAAATTTTTTTGCTTTGTAAGTTTCTCAGCAATAATCATTGAGCTGTCTTTACCAGATATACCTACAGCTTTTCCTCCAGCAGAATTTATTTTTGATGCAATATCTTTATTTATTTTTCCTGCTAAAACCATTTCCACAACTTCCAGAGTACTTTCATCGGTTATTCTCATACCAGATTCAAACTTTGTTTTAATACCTAATCTTTCAAGCATTAAACCAATTTGAGGCCCGCCACCATGAACTATTACTGGTTTTAAACCACTTTGTTTTAAAAAAACAATGTCATTACAAAATGATTCAACGAGTTCATTTTCGGCCATTGCATTGCCGCCATATTTAATAACAACAATAGAACCATTATACTTTTGCATATAAGGAAGAGCAGCAGTTAGCATATCAGCGTTACTCAGCCAGTTTTCAACAGCTCCTTCTTTTTTACTCATATTAATTCCTTAATTCCCGTTATTTTTTTCTTATAATACAGTAAACATTATTCTACCATAGAAGATATTGCATTCCTTAGATCTTCCAAACCTCGTTCTTTATGAGAAGAGGTCGAGTGAATTTCAGGGTGAACTGCAATAAATTTTTGAATCGAATTTTTCGTTTCTAAAATTACATCATTATGATTATTAATTTTATCAATTTTAGTCAAAACTATTTGATAAGAAACCGCGCATTCATCCAACATACTCATAATTTCTTTATCAGAGTCTTTAACGTTATGCCTTGAGTCAATCAATAGAAAAACCCTTCTAAGGTTTGGCCTGTTTTGCAAATAAAACTTAGACAATTCAGTCCATTCTCTAATTTTTTTTTTTGAAGCTTTAGCAAATCCATAACCAGGCATGTCGACAATGTTCATAACAGGCCTCTCAATAATTATTGAAAAAAAATTTAATTCTTGAGTTCTACCAGGAGTTTTAGATGTATGTGCTAATTTTGATTTTTTCGTTATGGCATTTAATAGAGTCGATTTTCCGACATTTGATCTTCCTAAGAAAGCTATTTCTGGAAGGTCACTAATTTCTAAACCTTCAATGTTTGCAACACCTTTAACAAAAGAACAGTTTTCAAAAAAATTATTTTTTTTATATGTTGTCATTGAATTATTTATTGGAATTTTTTCCGCCAAAATTCGCAAATAATGCTATTTCCATACCTTGTTTTTTCATAATATACGCTTGCTGTAGAATTGATAATAATCCATTCCACGCCCAGTAAATGACAAGACCTATTGGAAAATTTGCCGCAATAAAAATCATAAAAATTGGCATCCAAGTAAACAATGTTTTCTGAATTTGATCGGTAGGAGCAGGGTTTAATTTTGTTTGCAGTAAAAATGTAAGCCCAAACAATAGATGAAATATTCCTATCATTAAGATTTGAGGAGGTGTCCAATCAATGACTCCAAATAAATTAAATACTGATAATGGATCAGGTGCAGATAAATCTCTTATCCAGCCAAAGAAAGGTGCGTGTCTCATTTCAATTGTTACAAGCAGAACATTATAAAGTGCAAAAAATACAGGTATTTGGATAAATACCGGTAAGCAGCCAGAAAGAGGTTTTAATTCTTCTTTTTTATATAAGGATTGCATCTCTTGTGCCATTTTTTGACGATCATCACCATAAAGATCTTTCATTCTTTGTATTTCCGGCTGTACTTTCCTCATTTTAGCCATTTGAACGTAAGATCTATTGACGACTGGAAAGAAAACAAGCTTAATAAGAACAGTTAAAAGGAGAATGGCTACTCCAAAATTTCCTGTATATAAATAAAGAAAATCTAAAATATAGAATAATGGTTTTGAAATGAAATAAAACCAACCCCAATCAATAATTAAATCAAATTTTGGAAGACCTTTCCTATCAGAATAACCCTCTATTATATCAACTTCTTTTGCTCCAATGAATATTAAGCCATTTGATGATAATGATGAACCTGGAGAAGCACTTGTAGCTTCACCAGTATAACCAATTCTATAAATATCACCTTCATCCTGTTTCGAAACTTTAAAGTGAGCTTTTTTTTCACCCTCATCAAGAGAGCTTATTGCTGTTGCCCAATATTTATCTCTTATGCCTATCCAACCATTCTTGAACTCTTTGCGAAAATCTTTCTTAAAAATATCATCATAATCTTGCTCATCTAGTTTTTCATCAAACCATCCAGCAGGACCTTCATGAAGTAGACCGAGTGTTTGACTAGTTGGTAGTTCTTTTCTGGATAATTTATGAAACGGAAATAATGTTATAAGACCAGGGGTATTATTTTCAACTTCTTGAGTAAATGAGAAAAGATAATTTTCATCTAAGGAATATTTTTGAATAAACTTTAAACCATTACCATTTTCCCATGAAATAATTATAGGCGTATTTGGCGATAGGACTTTATTTTGTGATTCCAATGTCCACAAAGTATTTTCATCGGGTAATAAGAAATTTGCCCCTCTTGGTGCTAGCCAGCCTGACTCAACCCAATAAGAATCTTTTTTGAATAATTGAACATAATCACTATCAATATCTGCAGTATTATTAAATTTTTTTAAGAAAATTTCATTAATTTGTGCTCCACAAAGATCAATTGAACCTTCTAATCTATCATTATCAATAATTATCTTTTCTGAATTACAAGTAGCTAATGTCTCGGAAATTAGATTATTATTTTCTAATATAGCGATTTCATCTGAGGAGGTTTCTTGCCTATTTTCTTGTTCATAATAAGTTTGCTCTACAGGAAATAAAATTTGCCAGGTAAAAAGTATTATCATGGCTAAAACAATTGCCATTATATACCTTGATGAATCATTCATTATTTAATCTCCCTAAAAGCCTTCTCTAAATCATTTAGTACAGTTTTCCAAGAAACTTTGTTGGTTTTAATTGTAGCCACAACTACATAGTCGTAACCATTTTTTCCATACTTTGGAAGCACTTCTTTAATTGCATGCCTTATTCTTCTTTTTGCTTTATTACGTTCAACAGCTATACCAATTTTTTTTGAGGCTGTTACGCCATATCTTGGACCCTTTTTATCATCTCTTTTGATTTTTTGAAGAAATAAACTTGATTTTTCTATGTATCGGCCTCTAGAGGCTTTTACATAATCTGAACGTTTAGTAATTTTACCTAAAATAAACCCTAACTCTTTGGGGCCATTCTCATCTTGTTCAGATTTCATTAACTATTTAAGCTGATAGAGACTTTCTACCTTTAGCTCTTCTATTGGATAAGACATTTCTGCCACCAACAGTTTGTAATCTTGAACGAAAACCATGGCGTCTTTTTCTGACTAAGTTACTAGGCTGGAATGTTCTTTTCATAATTTAACCTTTAAAATTTAAACCTACAGGGTTATAAAACCAACATATTCTTAAGTCAAATTTAGTGAGAAAATATATTATTTTTTTTCGTTGTTAATATTCTCCATATTATTAATGGCTTTTGACATTTGTCTCTCTCTAGTACCATATTCATCAATCTTATTGAGAATTTCTTCAGCTTTTTTTCTCAGTTCAATTGTAGAATTACTAAATTTTTCAAACTCTTTTTTTAATTTTCCAAACTCATTCATAATTTCAGAAGCTCTTTCATTAAATGTCTCAACTCTAAAATTCATAGAAATACTTAATAAATAGGCTGCAAGCGAGTTTGGACCTAATATTAATACTCTGTAATCTCTAAATAATTCTTCTCTTATATTTAATGTATCAATCAGTTGAATAAGTGCTTCACTAGGTATGTACATAATACCAAGATCTGATGTTTTACCAGTTAAAAGATATTTTGTTTTTATATCCTCAGCATCGCTTTTAACGTGCTTTTCAATATCCTTTTTAGAAGATTTTACCCTCTCTTTATCACCTTTTGAGGATGCCTCTAAGTAATTATCATATAAACCAGATGGAAATTTAGCATCAATAGGCTGTAATAATCCTCCTGGTAAAATGATTACAAATTCTACTCTTTTACCGCTACCCTCTAATATTTCTTCATTTTCTCTATATCTATTTTCTGGAAAAATATCTTGAATAATTGCCTTCAACGACCATTCACCAAACTGTCCAGCCTTGGTTCCGCCAGATAAATAATTGCGTAGTTTTTGAATTGGCTCTTGAAAATTTTCAATTGAAATTCTTAAATCTGATAGAGCCTTCTCCTGCCTGTTAAGAGTTTCGTTTTGACTATCTTGTTTTCTTTCAAAGTCTATAAAAATATTTTTGTTATCGTTAGTTTCTTTATTTTGATTATTAATATTAAAAAATATTAATGCCATAATGCCTAATAGTGTGATTAGTAATAATAAAATTAAATAGTCCATATCTACCCACATAATATTCATAATGGCGCGCCGGGGAAGATTCGAACTCCCGACCCCTTGATTCGTAGTCAAGTACTCTATCCAGCTGAGCTACCGGCGCAACACAATTATTATAAACTAAAAATCGCAAAGAAAGAATTATTCATATTTTTCTTTCCAAGAAGTCATTTCTTTAAGACTTTTTGCTTCATAAACACCTCTAGCTATTGACCTTGAGCATACTCTTGCCCCTAATTCTCCAATTATATTTATATCGTTTAGAGATAGTTCTCTTTTTAATGTGCTAGTGCTTAATACAAATATTACATCACCGTCAACAGGTGAATGAATTGGTCTTATTGCTCGAGACATTCCTGAATGGGACATTATAGCTATTCTTTTTGCGCTCCTTGAATCAAGTATTGCGTTAGTTGCAATAACGCCAATCGTTGTATTTTGTTTTGGTTTAGGCATGAAAGCTGAAGTTCCACCAAGAATATTTAATGAGGCTTTATTGGGAGCTCCTCTTCCTCCAAATTCTTTTTCACATTCATCTGTTGCTGCCCAAAATTGTCCAGTTTCATGGTCGACTACTGATCCATAGCTGTTTACGGCAAACAAACCTCCAACCTGTAATCCATCGCTTGTGATAAAAGATGCGCTTCCAAGACCACCTTTTAATGAACCAGCCACTGCACCATAACCAGCACCACTATTTCCAAGAATAATTTCACTAGATAAATTTTCTGCGGCTTCTACTCCAAGGTCGTTATAGGGAGAATTATCTTCCCAATTTTTATCACCACCATTGGCAAGATCATAAAGAATTGCTCCCGGTATCATAGGAACATGTTTAGAATTCTTAGATGGTTTGTAACCTCTTCCTTGTAGGCCAATATAATTTCCTACACTACTAGCCGCCTCTAGCCCCCAAGTAGATCCACCTGAAAGCACAATTGAGTCAACAGTATCAACTAAGTTGTAAGGATTTAATGCACCAACTTCTCTTGTTCCAGGTGCACCACCTCGAACATCTGCTGAAGCAATACTTCCTTCAATTGGAGTAATAACTGTGCATCCAGTACAAACTTTTTTATTGTGAGAGTTTCCTACTAAAACTCCATCAACATCTGTAATTAGATTTCTTTTTCCTGTACTTATCATTATAAGGAAACTAAACAAAGCTAATAAAATTGTATAGTATGAAAAATTAATTGGTTTGGAGATTTTATGAAATTTATTGTTTATTCTTTTTTATTCTTAACCTTTTTCACATCTAATTATGTTGAAGGGTCTTATTCATCTAAAGGTATAATAGCAACCGCAAATCCACATGCATCTAAAGCTGCAAAAGATATTATAGATAGAGGTGGTAATGCTATTGATGCCTCAGTTGCAGTTCAATTAGTACTTACCCTTACTGAACCTCAGGCTACAGGAATAGGTGGTGGCGCTTTTATGCTTTACTGGGATGAACGAACATCAAAGCTTTACTCTATAGATGGAAGAGAGAAAGCACCATCCAAAGTAACTGAGAACTTATTTTTAGATAGCGACGGTAATAAGAAGAAGTTTTATCCCGATGCAGTTGTTGGCTCTCAGTCTGTAGGTGTTCCAGGTATTATAAAACTCTTAGAAGAAACACATAAAAAATTTGGTAATTTGCCTTGGGAAGAACTTTTTAAATATGCAATTAATTTAGCTGAAAACGGCTTTCCTGTTTCGCCAGCTCTGAATTCAATTTTAGGTTATCTCAAACCTTTAAAAGAAATAGAACCAGCAGCCTCATATTATTTTATTGAAGACTCTGAAGGATTGAAAAAACCTGTTCCGGTGGGTCATATATTAAAAAATATAGAATATTCGAAAACTTTAAAAAGATTATCAAAATATGGTTCATATGATTTTTATGAGGGTGAAACCGCAGAACTAATTATTGAGGCATTAAACAATGATAATAAAGACTCAAAAATGTCTTTTGAGGATTTAAAAAATTATCAAATTGTTTGGCGAGAGCCTCTATGTAGAAAGTATAGATCTTATAATGTTTGTGCTATGGGTCCACCATCATCTGGGGGATTAACGATGTTAATGATGCTTAAAATTTTTGAAAATTTTGATATCAAATCAATTGACCCTAATTCAATTGAGATGATTCATTTATTTTCTGAAGTTAATAGGATTGTTTATGCCGATAGAGCTTATTACATGGGGGATTCTGATTTTATAAATGTTCCAGTTGAAGGCTTATTAAGCGAAACCTATTTAAGTGAAAGAGAGAAAATAATTAACTTAAATTATTACTCTAAAACTATTACGCATGGGAATCCACCAGGTGCAGAGGATTTTGAAAAAAATATTGATATCTCAAAACCATCGACAAGTCATTTTGTTATAGTTGATAAAGAGGGTAATGCAGTTTCCATGACCTCTACTGTTGAAGGACCATTTGGGAGTCATTTAATGGCAGGTGGCTTTATACTTAATAATGAATTAACTGACTTTTCAATGATACCTGAATTAAATGGTAAAAAAATAGCAAATAGGGTTGAACCAAATAAAAGGCCTATGTCTTCTATGACCCCAACAATTATTTTTAAAGATAATAATTTATTTGCTCTAACAGGCTCGCCTGGAGGAACAAGTATCATTAACTATGTTACTAAGTCTGTTTTAGGACTTATTGATTGGAATTTAGATCCATCTCAAATTGTTAATCTTCCTCATTACATGAATAAAGGTGATTATACAGAATTAGAAAAAAATACCTCTCTAGAAAATTTAAAAACAGAATTAGAGTTATTAGGTCATCCAGTAAAAGTTTTGAATAAAAGAAGCGGACTTCACATAGCATTAAAAAAATATGATGGATATGTTGGCGGAGCTGATCCAAGAAAGGAAGGCTTGGTTATTCCAATTAATTAATTTCATGGTTTGTAAATGAATCACAATTTATACAAAATTTTATATGAAAATTTTAAATTAGATTTAGATAAGATTTGTATAGAGATTCCAGATTATAAAAAATTATCTTTCAAAGATTTAGATATATTGTCAGCACATTTTGCATCTTTTTTATATGATTTAGGATTAAAAAAAGGTGACAGAATGATTTGTCAAATAGATAAATCATTATCAGCAATTGGATTATATTTAGCTTGTCTAAGGATGGGTGTAATTTATACACCTTTGAATACATCCTACACTAATGATGAAGTAGAGTATTTTATCAAAAACATTGAGCCTAAACTATTTTTTAGCAAACCAAAATTAGATGATGATTTTGAAAATATGTGTTCTAAACTAGATGTTCCTTTTTTTAAAACAATTGGGACAAAAGATAATGACCCAGTTCTAATTGAAATTTTATCAATGGATCCATTAAATATATTTGAAAATTGTAATGATCAAGACGTTGCTGCTATTTTATTTACATCTGGTACCACTGGTAAATCAAAAGGTGCTATGATTACCCATGGTAATTTATCATCAAATGCTCTCGCTTTAAAAGAGATTTGGGGATTTACTAACGAAGATGTACTATTACATGCTCTACCAATTTTTCATGTTCATGGCCTATTTGTTGCATTGAACACCGCATTACTTAGTGCTTCAAAAATAATTTTTTTAGAAAAATTTAAAATTGATGACGTTATAGAAAATCTTGCTAAATCAACTGTTATGATGGGTGTTCCTACTTATTACAATAGGCTAGTTAATGAAGAAGTATTTGGCGAGAAGGTATATAAGAATATGCGCTTATTTATTTCAGGTTCTGCACCATTAACTGAAAAAACTTTTAAAGAATTTAAGAAAAAAACAAATCATTCAATACTTGAGAGATATGGCATGACTGAAACAGGGATGATCACATCAAACCCTCTTGATGGTGATAGGATTAAAGGTACAGTAGGCTTTCCTCTTCCTAAAGTTAAAATCAGAGCTACAAAAGAAGGAAAAATATTATCTGAGGATGAGAAGGGTGTTATTGAAGTAAAAGGACCTAATGTTTTCAATGGTTATTGGAGAATGAAGGAAAAAACAAAAGAAGAGTTTACAGAAGATGGCTTCTTTATAACAGGTGATGTTGGTCAGATCGATAAGACTGGAAGATTAACTCTATCTGGAAGATCAAGCGATATGATAATATCCGGGGGGTTTAATGTCTATCCAAAAGAAATTGAAATAATCTTGAATACTATCCCAGGAATAAAAGAGAGCGCAATAATTGGAGTTAAACATTCAGATTTAGGGGAGTCTCCTATTGCAATCTTAGTAAGAGATAGCAAAGAACAAGAAATTTCTGATAATGATATTACAGATGTTTTAAATGGAAAATTAGCTAAATTTAAAATACCAAAATCTTTTATTTGGATTGATAAATTACCAGTAAATGCAATGGGTAAAGTTCAAAAGAAAAATTTACGTATTAAATATGAAAAAATTTTATTATGATTAATTTTTTAATTTTGAGAGGATAAAAAATGAATAATACGACAAGAGCTTTAAAATTTATTGAACATTGGAATAATAAAGATATTGATGGAATTATGGATGCTATGACCGAAGATTGTTTTTATCATAATATTCCAATGGATCCTCAGCGAGGTAAGGAAGAAATTAGGCCTTCTTTAGAGGCATTTATTCAAATGGCATCAAATATTGAGTGGATTGTGCATAATATTGCTGAAAATAAAGATGGTGTTGTTTTAACTGAGAGAACTGATAGATTTGAAATTAATGGTCAATGGATGGATATTTTAGTTATGGGAGTTATGGAATTTAAAGATGGTCTCATATGCAATTGGAGAGATTATTTTGATATGAAAGCTTATGAGGAAGAAACTGCAAAAGTTTTAGGGTAAAAGAACTTTAGTTAATATCTGAAATGTTTCTTATAGGATTCTCTCCTTTCCAGCTTTTTGATTGTTCATATAAAAATGAATAAAAATTATTGATATCATCACTTTTTTCGTAGATTTCATAAAAATGATTCACTTCTTTACCCGGATAAAACCAAGCGAATTTCATTCCATTTCTATGTCCAGCATTTGCAGATAAAACTTCCTCACAACCTTCTTTATTTAAAATTTCTCTCTCTTTTTCAAAGTCTGGAGCAATCCAAGCAATATGATGTATTCCGCTTGAGTTACTGTTACTTGGGGTATCCTGAATTTGATGGTCACATATTAATTCAATCATGATATTCTCTCTCCATCCATAAGCTGAAGAATGATCAAATTCGCTTTTTTTCTTATTAACAAGAGTATTTGATATTTTTATGTGTTCATTTATGTAGAAAGGGCCAATATTAAATTTTTTAGACCAATAGGATGCAGCTTTCCTTACATCTTTGACTGCGTAAGCTATTTGAATTATAGGGCGTTTAGAAATAAACATTTTAATAGCTTACAATTTTTTTTTAAAAATCCTAGACAATTTTTTTTAACTAGGAAAAAATAGGAAAATTGGTTAGGGGGATGATTTATATCAAATAATTTCAAGACTAAAAATATTGTAAATATTATCAATATTTCAGTTGTATATATAAAAAATCAATACTCTGATATAAAACATAAATGTTGTTTATTGGGTTTTAATTTCGATTCTTAAATAAGGTGATTAATGGACCAGATACAAATTGATAAGATAAAGGATTTGATTGAGTATGAGAGAAATAGAAAATCTCCACCAATTAGCTTTCCTAAATTGCCGGATCTTCCAGGAAAGAGATATACTGATAAAGATTTTTTTGAACTGGAAAAAGATAATTTATGGAAGAAAACTTGGTTACTAGCAGGTCATCTTGATGAAATCCCTGAGAGAGGATGTTATAAACTATGGGAGAAAACAGGTCAGCCAGTCATTCTTGTTAGAAAAAATAAAGATGAAGTAGCTGCTTATTATAACATGTGTCGTCATAGAGGAGCTGCCATAGTGAGGGAAGACTATGGTAAGACTAAAAGTCTATTATGTGGTTATCATGGCTGGAAATATAATTTAGATGGAGATTTGGTTGGTAAAAGAGATCCTCAAGATTTTGTAGATTTTGATGACTCTTGTAGAAGCCTTCATAAAATAAAAATTGAATTATTAGGTAATTTAATATTTATAAACTTTGATCTCGACGCAATTACTTTAAAAGAAAGCCTAGGTCCTATCTATGATGAGTTTCAGGAGTTCCAATTTGAAACCCTCCGTTTAGTCGATCAATATAGCTATGTTGTTAAATGCAACTGGAAGATTGCAATGGAAGCAAATATGGAAGTTTATCATGTTGCTTCTATTCACCCAAAAACAGTTCATGTTGGGCTAGATTATAGAGGAAATGTTAATACTTTTTATCCTCATGGACATGGAAGAATGGTTGCGCCAAGTAGATCTTACCCAGAATTACCAGTTTATGGAACCTCAGATTCGTCTGATCCTAATTCTACAAGTTATCATCCATTACCCAAAGGTGTCAAAAAATTAGGTATTGAGATAGGTACAGAGGATCCTAGGCCGACAATTGAAACAGCAGGTTATATTGCCCGCACATGTACTCAATCATATAACTTAATGCCTAATCTGGTTTCTCCAATGTCTGAAAGAGGATTTCCTATTCTATCATGGTGGCCAACCAGTATAAAAGAATGTATTTTTGAGGTAATGTGGATAGCTCCTGATTGGGGAGAAGGTGAACGCCCTGCAATATGGGATTCTCAAATCCAAGGGTTTAATGATGTTCTTGATGAGGATCTTCAATTTGGAGGTTGGATTCAAAAGGCTGTTGACTCATACGCTTTTGATGGTGTTCCTCTTAGCTATCAAGAGGCTAGAATCTACCATTGGCATCAAGAAGCTGATAAAATTATTGGATTAAATAAGATTCCTAAAGAGCTTAAAGTTGAGCAAGCAATGGGAGATGATTGGACTTACCCTAATGACATTGAACAAAGACTAAAGGAATACAACTCAAAATCTTGAATTAAGATTAATTTCTAAACTCACTATCAATTAAAACAGCGATTAAAAGTGCTGGCTCATTTCCATTGTTAATCCAAGCATGGTTTGTTCCTCTTTGAACTACTACATTGAATGGTTTTAATCTAACCTCATCCTCATCTAAAAGAAGTGTAATATCACCCTTAAGAAGGATTATATAATCGATAGTTTTGGTTTTATGCATTGACGGGTGCCTTGACGTATCAACTCTTTCATGAGACGCACCCATTTTTTCAAAAGCTATTGCTGTACCTTTTTCTAGCTCCTCACGTGATACATTTTTTGGCGTAGGGTGAATAGCAAAATACCTAAATTTAGTTCCATTTTTTTGAGGTGACAAAACAACATCAATATCGGCTTTATCCTCACTGCTTAGAGTATCAATTTGATTACCATCTGTATTCCATATTTCAAATAATCCTCCAATGTCTTCACCTAGGGTTCTTGAAGGACCTCCATCAATCATAATTTTAGATTTACCATCTGGATTATGTCCTGTGACAATTCTTCTTAAATTTTTCATTTTTTTCCCCAAATTAACTAGTTAAATGATTATATATTTAGTTGCTTGATTTTATTTGTATTATAAAACTCATATCGATCAATAAAAAATAAAGTTATCCCCATTATCCACAATATTATGTATAAATTTTAAAATTTTTTATAATTTTTCTTCACTTTATCCTTTCAATTCACATCTAAGTAAAAGAGGTTAGTTATGAATTATTATTATTTATAATGGGAGTGGATGATGAAAAAATTTTTCATAGTTTTTATAGCTGTAACAGCTACTATTTTATCAACTTTAAATTTAAAAGCAGATGATCATGCTGATCAGTCTTATTTTAATTTTCAAGTAAATTTTTGTAAGCTAAACGATGGTTCTTCTATGGAGGATTATTCAAGTGCCGTTAATAATTATATAAAATGGTCAAAAAAGAATGATGTAGAGGTTTATGTATCAAGACAAATGCCTTTATTTCCTCATGATAATTTTGTTTCTAATCGAGGATTTGATTTTCAGGAAATTTTAGCTGGACCTCACGATACAACTGGAAAAGCTTGGGATATGTGGTTAGGTACAAAAGAAGGTCAAAAATTAGCAAAAAAATGGCAAGAGGCTGCTACATGTTATGTTAAGTGGGGCCATGCATATCCTCAATATACTGACCAGAAAGCACTTGAGTCTGATGAAGATCGTGTAGTCAGCTGGAATTGGTGTACTAGAAAGGACGGAGTTTCATTAGATGATTTACAAGCTCGACACGCAACAATGGTTGA
>CACOFZ010000007.1 GCA_902626605.1 uncultured PS1 clade bacterium | reverse complement strand
CCTGGAGGTCATTTCACATTAAATAAGCAAGATGGAACAGTATTCGACTCTAAAATTTCTAATAAAATTATGTTAATATATTTTGGATTTACGTATTGCCCTGATGTTTGCCCAACAACACTTATAAAAATGGCTGATGTTATTGATAGACTTGGTAAGGACTCTGATAATATAAATTCAATATTTATCTCAATTGATCCTGAGAGAGATAATGAAGAAGTTATTAAGCAATACGTTAGTGCATTTCATGAAAAAATAATTGGTTTAACTGGAGATGTGGAGCAAATTGCTAGCGTAGCAGAAGATTGGGGCGTTTATTATCAAAAAGAGGATTTAGAGGGATCAGATGATTATACTGTTAATCATCTTGATATAATTTTTCTAGCGAATGCAAATGGCGAATATGTAGACTTCTTTCCTCCAAAAATTAAATCAGCTTTAATTGTTGAAAAGGTAAGAAATATTCTAAATAATAATTAAATATCTAAATTTACTGTTAAATCGCCGGAGGAAATACTCTCTTGGATAAACTCTCTTCTTTTAATAACTTCATCACCCATTAGGTCTGAAAAAACCTCACTATTATCAATTCCATCATCCACTCTAACTTTTAATAGCCTACGAGAATCAGGATCAAGCGTAGTATCCCAAAGCTGATCTGCATTCATTTCTCCCAAACCCTTATATCTTTGCACCTGTAAGCCTTTCCTTCCTTCAGAGAGAACAGCTTCTACTAACTCGCAAGGACTGTTCAATTGGTATTTTCTTCCACTCCTTTCGAAAATATTTGTTTTCTTTGAGTTTAAAGTAAAATATTGAATTATTTGATTTGCTAATTCAGACAAACGTTGTGAGTCCGGAGATCTAAAAATTCCAGGGCCTAAGGATAGTGTCTCAAAAACACCTCTAATTTTTCTTTTAACTCTTAGCCCTTTTCCTTCCTCATATTCAGATACCCACTCCGCCTCATCATCATTATATTTCTTTGTCATTCTTTCAGAAATATTTTTCAATATATCCTCGGAAATTTTATTTTGTTGGTCAAACGCTCCACTTAGAGCTGCAACTTCAACTAAATTTGAATTATATCTACTAGGCAAGCCCTTAATTATAGAACGAAACCTTCTGCTTTTAGAAATTAGATCGAGCAAATCATTCGAGGTTATTGTTTCGTCAGAATTAAGAATTAAAGCAGCATCGTCTATTCCCGAATTAATTAAATAATTATCAAGGTCATCATCATCTTTTAAATAAGTTTCAGAATTTCCCTTCTTGGCCTTATATAGCGGCGGTTGAGCTATATACAGACATCCTGAAGATATTAATGGATACATTTGCCTGTAAAAGAATGTTAACAGTAGCGTTCTTATATGAGCCCCATCAACATCTGCATCTGTCATAATAATGATTTTTTTATACCTTAATTTATTAACGTTAAAACCTTCATCTTCATCTTCAATTTCTGATATATCTCTGCCGATACCAGCTCCTAAAGCTGTTATTAAAGTCCCTATCTCAACTGAAGACAAAACTTTAGACAATCTTGCTTTTTCACAATTAATTATCTTACCCCTTAAAGGTAATATTGCTTGAGTGGCTCTATCACGACCTTGCTTAGCAGATCCTCCAGCGGAATCACCCTCAACAATAAAAATTTCACATTTTTCAGGATCTTTTTCCTGACAATCTGCTAACTTTCCCGGTAACGATGAAACATCTAGTGCGCCTTTTCTTCTAGTCAACTCTCTAGCTTTCCTGGCAGCATCCCTCGCTGCTGCAGCCTCAATAACTTTGCTTATGATATTTTTAGCTTCATTTGGGTGTTCTTCAAACCATTCTGAAAGTGCGTCATTAACTAAACTTTCAACTACTGGCCTTACTTCAGAAGATACTAATTTATCTTTTGTTTGACTAGAAAATTTCGGGTCAGCAACCTTAATAGACAAAACACAAGTCAAGCCTTCTCTAATGTCGTCTCCAACTAATTGGACATTTTCTTTTTTTGACATACCCGATTCTTGAGCATAAGAATTAACCACCCTTGTTAATGCGCCTCTTAAACCAGCCAAATGTGTACCACCATCTTTTTGTGGAATATTATTGGTAAAACAATTTACGGTTTCATAATAGCTATCGTTCCACCATAGAGCTAAATTAACCTCTACCCCATCCTTATTTGCCAATAGACTTATTGGTTCATCAATCATCGGTTTCTTAGACTGATCAAGATATTTCACAAATTCTTTTAAACCACCTTCATAACTCATCATTTTTTCCCATGGCTTATCTTCTCTTAAGTCTTGAAGCAAAATAGAAATCTGAGAATTTAAAAAAGCCAACTCTCTAAGTTTTTTTTGAAGAATTTTTCTATCAAACTCAATCATAGTAAAAATATTTTTAGAGGGTAAAAATTTAATTTCAGTACCGGTTTCGTCTCCACATTTCCCTACAACTTTTAAAGGGGATTGGGAATCTCCGTCTTTAAAAATCATCTGATGTTTTTGGCCGTCCCGCTTAATAGTTAATTCTAGTTTTTCAGATAAAGCATTTACGACTGAAACACCCACACCATGAAGGCCTCCTGAAACTTTATATGAGTTTTGATCAAATTTACCGCCAGCATGGAGTTGTGTCATAATCACCTCTGCAGCAGAAACCCCTTCATCATGCATTTCAGTAGGTATTCCTCGCCCATCATCACTAACGGTTACAGACCCATCTGGATTTATTAAAACATTTATATTTTTACAGTGACCAGCAAGAGCCTCATCCACAGAATTATCAACAACCTCATAAACCATATGATGAAGACCTGAACCATCATCTGTATCACCAATATACATACCAGGTCTTTTTTTAACAGCTTCCAAGCCTTTTAAAACCTTAATAGAATCAGCATCATAATCGTCATTTTTAACTTTCTTTTTAGCCATTATTTCCCCTAATTTATTTTTGTTAACCTACCCATTCCAACTGAAAATATTTCAGAAAAATCCTTTATTTCAGAAAATAGATCTAATTCAGTTCCAGTCATAAAAACTTGTGCTTTTGTTTCAATAATTTGTTCAAATAACGCAGCCCTTCTTATCTGGTCTAAATGTGCGACAACTTCATCAAGTAATAATATCGGGAACCTATTAGAACTGTCTGCCACAAGATTTAAATGGGTAAGTATTAAACCTATCAAAAGACCTTTCTGTTCGCCTGTTGAGCATTGATTTGCATAAATGCCTTTATTTCTATCACTAACTAAAAGATCACTTTTATGAATTCCAAATGTTGTTCTTCCCGAAAAAAAATCTTTTTTTCTATTATTAAAAAGATTTTCTCTAAAAAAATCTATAACAGTCTTAGAGTCATTTGATAATAATTTATCTTCAATTATTCCTCCAATTTTTAAAAATGCTTTTGGCCATACAGGATTTCTGTCATTATCTAATTTTGTATTAAGACCATTTATTAATCTTATTCTACCTAACCCTATATTCACTCCAGTTTGAGACATTTGAGTTTCAAGGGTATCTAACCAATCAATATCAAATTTATTTTCTTGTAAAAGAATATTCCTCTCATGCATTAATTTTTCATAACTTTTTATTAAACTTGCGTGATTATTAAAAAGTGAAGAACACATTGTATCTAAGAATTTTCTTCTTGATGATGGTGAATCGACAAAAATCTGATCCATTGAGGGAGTTAGCCAAGAGACGGAAATGATTTCTGGTAATGATTTTGATGCAATAACTTTTTTATCATTTAGTCTAACTTCACGTCCTTTAATTCTTCCAGCTGGAATACCTGTAGAAATTTTATAAGAAATATTATTTGATAAAACTTTTGCATTAATTCCCCATTCTGCTGGTCCTTTAAAATTTCTAAGTTGATCAAAAGGTGCTCGCCTTAGGCCACGGCCAGGAGATAAGAGAGATAAACTCTCTAAAATATTTGTTTTTCCAGATCCATTTGGTCCCAAAAGGACAACTGAACAACCCTTAAAGGTACAGTCTAGAATTTTATAAGATCTGAAATTGTTTAATTTTAAAGATTGCACCCTATTAAAATCATATGACTCGCTCTCAATGTTGTTAATTTGATGCTGGCTCACTTAAAAAAATCCATTAAACTTAAACTCTCATCGGCATAAGTACGTAAGTTGCTTGGTTGTCATCTGAATCGGTAATTAAGGCTGGAGAACCCGATCCCTCCAAAGCAAATAAAATTTTTGATCCATCAATTTGACTAGCTATATCTAATAAATATCTTGCATTAAAACCAATTTCTAATTCCTCATAGCTATATTCTACTGGTGTTTTTTCAATTGCTTTGCCTGTTTCTGGATTGATAACAGTCAGTGTTAATACACCATCTTTTAATAAAAATTTAACGGCTTTTGATTTATCAGAGGATATTGTTGCAACTCTATCAATTGAAGAGGCAAAAACTTTAGTCTCAATTAATAGCTCTTTATCATTATTTTTAGGAATCACTCTTTCATAATCAGGGAAAGTTCCATCAATTAATTTTGAAGTCAATTGAATATCATTAAAATTAAATTGTATTTTTGTATCTGATACTTTTATGTCTAATATTCCAGAAGAATCCTCTATAAGCTTTCTTACCTCCCCAACAGTTTTTCTTGGTATAATTATACTAGGAATGTCTTCTGCTCCTGCTGGTAATTCTGATTTAATACATGCTAACCTGTGACCATCAGTAGCTACTGATCTTAATTCATTTTCAACTGAGTGAAAGAAAATTCCATTTAGATAATATCTTGTTTCCTCTGTTGAAATGGCAAACCTTGCTTTATCAATAAGTCTTGCTAAATTATCAGATTCAATACTGAAACCACATGGCATTTCTCCCGATGACATTTCTGGAAAATCTTCATCAGGTAAACAAGGTAAATCAAAATTAGACTGCCCAGACTTTATTTCCAATTGATCATTACTATTTAATTCCATTTCAATCGTTGAACCTTCAGGAATTTTTCTGACGATGTCATATAGTGTATGAGCAGATACTGTTGTAGAGCCTGACCCTGAAACATTAGCATCAATAGACTCAATAATTTCTAGATCTAAGTCAGTTGCAATAAGAGAAATATTTTTCTCATTAGCATCAATCTTGACATTTGATAAAATAGGTATTGTGTTACGTCTTTCAACAACACTTTGAACGTGATTAAGGGCTTTAAGAAGTATACCTCTATCAATTGATATCTTCATAAAAAACTCCTATTCAACAATTACGTATTATAAAAGACACGCTTATATACAAACGAATCAATAGTTTATTATAGCAGAATTTGAATAAAAATCACTGAGGAATTAACTCTCAAGTGCTCTTGATAAGATATCAACTTCTTCCTGTATAGCAGAATCTGAGTCCTGCAAACTTTCAATTCTTTTAACAGCATGAATAACAGTTGTATGATCACGCCCACCAAATTTTCTTCCGATTTCTGGTAAAGATCGTGTTGTCAAAATTTTTGATAAATACATTGCAACTTGTCTAGGTCTTGCTATGGTTCTTGATCGTCTGGCTGACAATAAATCAGATAATCTAATATTATAATAATCAGCGACTTTCCTTTGAATATCATCAATAGTTATTCTTCTTTGTGAAGCCCTTATTAAATCTTTGAGTACATCCTGAGCCATTTCAATTGTTAAAGGTTTTTTAACAAAGGATGAGTATGCTATTACTCTATTTAAAGCACCTTCTAAAACTCTAATATTTGAATCGATTCTTTGGGCCAAAAACTCCAAGATATTATCTTTTATAATAATTTCAGGATTATCCTCAATATGTTTTTTAGCCTTTGTTTGTAAAACACCAAGTCTAAGCTCATAGTCAGATGCATGTATATCTGTTACTAGACCCCAACCTAGTCTTGACCTTATTCTTTCTTCAATCCCATCAAGATCAACAGGAGATCTATCTGCTGAGATAACTACCTGATGATTGTGATCAATTAGAGTATTAAAAGTATGAAAAAACTCTTCTTGAGTAGAGTCCTTACCAGCAATAAACTGAATATCGTCAACCATTAAAACATCAACTGACCTAAATTGTTGTTTAAAAGACATTGTATCCTTAAATCTTAATGCTTTTATAAACTGATACATAAACTTTTCAGCGGATAAATAAAGAACTTTTCTTTCAGGCCAATTCTTTTTAATCTCAAGCGCCATAGCATGCATCAAATGGGTTTTACCAAGACCAACACCACCATATAAAAAAAGAGGATTAAATGAAACATTTTCTACCTCAGTAATTCTTTTGGCTGCCGCATATGCAAGTTCATTAGACCCACCAACAACAAAATTTTCAAATGATAAATTAGGGTCAAGTGGAGCTCCTAACATACTATTATGGTCTCCACTTTTATCAGCAACAAATTTTGACGCGGTTGTCGATTTTGAATGTTTTACAGTTTTTTGAATAGCAGTTTCTTCCTTATTTTTTGGAATTTTAAACTTTTGTAATTCAAAAATTATTGAAGAAACTCGGATGTCATCATTTTTTAAAATGGTTAATATTCTATCTGAATAATGGGTATGTATCCAATCTTTCATAAATTTCGTAGGAACGTATAACACTAATTTATTTTTGATTAATTCTCCAAACTCAATATGTTTAAACCAGCTACTAAAAGTAGCTTCACCGAGTTCTGCTCTTAAAACTGACAATGTCCTATCCCAGGAGCTTTTTATATCAGCAGTTTTAGAACTTTTTTCGCTCACTTAGAACACCCTCAAAAATCGAATTAGCCACTTAACTTAATAAGAAGCTATTATTATGAGCTAGAAAAATAAAATTTAACAGGCTCTTGAATAAGATAAATTCTATAAAAAAGAAAATCCTCAAAAAATACGTTAGAGGTGAATCATAAATGATGCAATAGGGTAATTAATGAATCTTAAAAAAAAATTAATTTTTTTTTGAATTAGTTAAATTTTGAGATAATTATGAGATATTTTTTACTTTCTTAGCTAGACGTGAGACTTTTCTCGCAGCATTATTTTTATGAAGAATACCTTTTTGAGCCACTTTCATAATTTTTGGTTGAGCATTTTTGAGTGCAATTTTTGCTTCTTCAATATTTCCAGCAGCAACGGCTTCCTCAACCCTTTTTATTAAGGTTCTCATATTAGTTACGTGAGATTTATTTCTTGCCGTTCTTGTTGCAATTTTTCTAACCATCTTTTTTGATGATGATAAATTTGCCATTAGACTTACCTCTTAAAAATGTATGAGATGGCGTTATATTTGTATAGGAGGACTTCGTCAAGCGCTAGAATTAATAATAATCTTATTTATCCTTAAAATCGGCTTTTCTTTTTTCGATAAATGCTGACATTCCCTCTTTCTTATCTTCTGTTGCAAACATAGAATGAAATAGTCTCCTCTCAAATCTAATACCTTCTGATAGAGTGGTTTCATAAGAACGATTTACCATTTCTTTAGTCATCATAGTTGCAATCATTGACTTATCAGAGATAGCTTTTGCTACCTCCATAACATCATTCAGGAAGTTTTCTGAGGAAAATACTCTACTTACAAGGCCACTTCTTTCTGCTTCATCAGCATCCATCATTCTTCCAGTAAGGCACATATCCATTGATTTAGACTTGCCAATAAATCTTGTTAGTCGTTGACTTCCTCCAGCCCCTGGACTTACACCTAAATTGATCTCAGGTTGCCCAAATTTAGCATTTTCTGAAGCCAAAATAAAATCACACATCATAGCTAATTCACAACCACCACCAAGAGCATATCCCGAAACAGCTGCAATTATTGGCTTTCTACAGCTTGCTACTCTTTCCCAATTTCTTGTAATAAAATCTTCTTTATAAACATCCATATATGTCTTTGGTTGCATTTGCTTAATATCCGCACCCGCAGCAAATGCTTTTTCTGAACCAGTAAGAATCATACAACGCAGTGATTCATCTTTTTCATAATTATCAACTTCTAATAATAATTCATCCATAAGTTGGTCGTTTAAGGCATTTAAAGCATCTGGCCTATTTAACGATACTGTGATAATTCCATCACTTTTCTCTACAATTATATTTTCGTATGACATATAAGCTCCTAATTTTTTAAAGACTATAACCATATAGTCCATCTAACTATTAAAATTCAATCAAATTTTATTAACAATGGATTACTTTTGACATTTTGAACAAAAAAAAGTTGATCTACCTGATTGAATAATTCTTTTTATTACACCATCACAACAATCTAATAAGCATTTCTCATTCTCACGGTTATAAACATTAAAGGAAGACTGAAAATATCCCATTTTACCATTTATATTCGAAAAATCTCTTAAACTAGACCCTCCTACCTCTATTGCCTCTTTGATAACTTCATTAATTTTTTGAACTAGAAGAATTAAATCTTTTCTGGGCTTACCTTTTGACGTCACTAATTTAGAACAATTCTTTTTAGGGTTAATTTTTGATCGAAAAAGGGCTTCGCAAACATATATATTGCCTAAACCTGAAACAATATTTTGATCTAGAAGTAAATTTTTTATAGGCTTACTCCTATTAAATAAGGTTTTAGCAATGTCATCAGCGTTAAAATAATTACTCAAAGGCTCGGGACCTAAAGAAGATAAAAATTTATGAGTTTCCGGTTCCTGATTAGTAAGATCAATATAGCCAAATCTTCTAGGATCGTTGTAAACAATTTTAAAATTATCTAAATCAAAGATTAAATGATCGTGCTTTAATATTGCATAATCTTGCTCTTCACTTTTTTTTAATACTTTATAACTCCCAGACATCCCTAGATGAGCAATAATAGAATAATTATCACTTAAACCAATAATAATGTATTTAGCGCGTCTTTTTATAGAGATAATTTTCTTTCCAACAACCTTAGAAATAAAATCTTTTGGCCAAGGAAAACGTAAGCTTAATTTTGATAAATATACTTTTTTTATATTCTCATTGATTATAAATTCTTCTAAACCTCTTTTAACTGTTTCTACTTCTGGTAACTCTGGCATTTAAATTTTAACTCCATGATGGTAAAAATAAAAACTTAGGTTTATGTTCTCTTAGAAAGGTGAATATTGCAATGAAAGAAATTAATTTTGGTTTTAAGAAATATAATAAGGAAGAACACTCATCTAAAGTAAAAGATGTCTTTAATAAAGTAGCAAATAAATATGATCTCATGAATGATGTCATGTCGCTTGGCATGCAAAGGTTATGGAAACAAAGTTTCATAGAGTCTATAAATTTAAATAGAAATGAAAATCTAACTTTTATTGACTTGGCTGGTGGCACCGGTGATATAGCTGAAAGAATTTTATCAAAATATAAAAAAGAAGTAAAAGTTAAAGTAATTGATATTAATAAAGAAATGCTTATCAAGGGTAAAAATTCATTCAAAAAATCTGATGATATAGATTTTATTTGCTCGTCAGGTGAGTCTATTTCTATAATCGATAATTATGCTGATGTTGTAACAATTTCTTTTGGCATGAGAAATATGACTGATAGAGAAAAATGCTTAAAGGAATGCTATCGAATACTCAAACCAGGTGGAATTTTTGCCTGTTTAGAGTTTTCTTTACCAAAAGATATACTTCTGAGAAACCTATATGATGTCTGGTCATATGGAGTAATTCCAAAATTTGGAAAATTAATAGTTGGCGAAGAGGAGCCTTATAAATATTTAGTTGATAGCATAAGAACTTTTCCTTCAAATGAAGATTTCAATGAAATGATAAGAAAAGCTGGATTTATAAATACATCTATTCGTCAATTAACAGGTAATATAGTTTGTATTTATAGAGGAGAAAAAAAATAGCTTGTCTTCCATTTTTAAAATAACACGACTTTTAAAAGGTTTTCTCATTCTTTCAACACAAAAGGGTTTAATTCCTGAAGAAATAATAGAAGCTTTACCAAGGGCAATAAGAGTTTTTTTAAAATTTTTAGTTAAAAAAAATACTTATAATTTGTCTGAGTCTCTTCAAAAATTAGGTCCTACATGGATAAAAATGGGCCAATTCTTATCTACAAGGCCTGATATTATTGGAAAGGAACTTTCTAGTCAGTTAAGAGAGTTACAAGATAGTCTTCCCCCTTTTGAAAAAAAATATGTAGAAGAGTTTCTAACTTTATCATTTGGAAAAGATTATAAAAAAATTTTTATTGAAATAAATGAGCCAATTGCTGCTGCATCTATAGCTCAAGTACATAAAGCACAGATTAAAATTGATGGAGAAAAAAAATATGTTGCATTAAAAATTTTACGGCCCAATATCTTAAATAAAATCAAAAGGGACCTAGGGGATTTTTATTTTGCTGCCAAATTTTTAGAAAAGGTATCAAGTGAAGCAAGAAGATTGAGAGTCATTGAGATTGTAAGGACTTTAGAAGAAAGCCTTTTTATGGAGGTAGATCTTAGGCTTGAGGGAGCAGCTCAATCAGAAATTATTGACAATACTCAAGATGATGATTTTATTGAAGTGCCAAAAATTTATTGGGAATTAACAACCAAAAATATCCTTACAACTGAATGGGTAGATGCCTACTCATCAAGAGATATTAGAAAAATTAAAGCAAAAAAAGTAGATTTTCAAAATATTGCTGAAAACATTATGAAATCATTTTTAGTTCTAGCTATTAGGGATGGTTTTTTTCACGCAGATATGCACCAGGGAAATCTATTTATAAAAAATGACTCCAAAGTTATTCCAGTTGATTTTGGTATAATGGGAAGATTAAGTATTGATAGTAGAAGATATCTTTTAGAAATTTTAAGTGGATTTATAAATAGAGATTATAAAAAAATAGCGGATATTCATTTTGAAGCAGGCTATGTTCCAAAAAATCAGGATAAAGACAAATTTGCACAAGCATTAAGATCAATTGGTGAGCCAATACTTGGACAAGACTCTGATAAAATATCAATGGGGCATCTTTTATCTCAGCTTTTTGAAATCACTAATCAATTTGAAATGAAGACACAACCTCAACTCTTACTACTCCAGAAAACTATGGTTGTGACTGAAGGAGTAGCAAGAGAATTTGATCCAAAATTAAATATTTGGAGTCTTTCAGAGCCAATTTTAAATAATTTAGAAAATATTAAGTTAAAGGCATTCTCAAAAATACCTTTTGATAAAGGAAAAGATAGCCCAAGTCCGAAAGAAATATATTTATCAATTATTAATGAAATAGAAAAAACAAAAAAAGATTTTAAAAAAATAAAAAATGCATTTGGGGAAGAAGGACTGAAAATTGACGAAAATAGTATTATGCAAATAAAAAGAGATAATAATATTGGAATATTGTCTTCAAAGTATGTCTTAATGATATTAGTAGTTATTGTTACTATCTTATTGATTAACTTATAAATATTATAAGAATTTATTTATGCAACGTCATATATTGATAGCTTTTTCAAGCCTTTTAAGATAAAGAAATATTCATGAAAAAAATTTTATTAATAGTAAGTGGTGGAATTGCAGCATACAGATCCCTTGATCTTATAAGAGAAATTAAAAGACGGGGAGATGATGTTACCTGCGTTCTAACTAAAAGTGCTACAAAGTTTGTTCAGCCTTTATCCTTTGCATCTCTGTCACAAAATAAGGTTTATACAGATCTATTTGATATAGAAAATGAAAGCAAAATTGGACATATAAAGCTATCAAGAGACGCTGATCTAATTGTTCTTGCACCAGCGACTGCAAATATACTTGCAAAAATGGTTCATGGAATTTCTGATAGTCTAGCAACATCAATTTTATTAGCAAATAATAAACCTTTGTTAATAGCTCCATCAATGAATGTAAAAATGTGGAATAATCCAGCAACTATCGAAAATATAAAATCCTTAAAAAATAATGGTCATATCTTTGTAGGACCTGATGATGGAGAAATGGCATGTGGAGAAGTTGGTTCTGGTAAAATGTCAAAAGTTGAAGAAATATATAAAGAAATAAGTTATTTAATTAATTCAGCGCCTCTTAAGGGTAAAAAAGCTCTAGTTACATCAGGGCCCACTATTGAACCAATAGATCCAGTTCGTTTCATATCTAATAGGTCTTCAGGCAAACAAGGACATGCAATAGCTTCGCTTTTAAGCAAACTTGGGGCCGAGACGCACTTAATAACTGGACCTGTTAATATACCTTACCCAGATAATGTTAAAGTTACAGAAATAAATACTGCCAATGAAATGTTGAACGCTTGTATGAGTTCTTTACCTGTTGATATTTCTATATTTGCAGCAGCTGTTTCGGATTGGAAAGTTGTAAATCAATCCTCAAAAAAGATAAAAAAATCAAAAAACAAAAATAATGATATGAATATACTATTAGAGCAAAATCCTGATATTCTAAAGACTATAAGTGAAAATAATAAAAATAGGCCAGAATTAGTTGTTGGCTTTACTCTTGAAACAGAAAACCTAATCAAATCAGCAAGGAGTAAAATGATTAAAAAATCTTGCGATTGGATAATAGCAAATAATCATATTCAAAATAATGAAAGCGTTTTTGATAATGATATGAATGAAGTTTCATTTCTTACGAATAAACTTGAGGAAAACTGGGGTCTAATTAGTAAGAAAAATGTTGCTGAAAAGTTATGCAGTAAAATAATTGATTACTTTGATAATGCAGCATGAAAAATCTAGAGGTTAAAATTCTAGACAATGGTTTTGGTCTGCCTCTTCCAAAGTATGAAACTGAAGGTGCTGCCGGCTTAGATCTTTTTGCAGCTATTAAAGAAAATAAAACATTATTAATTCCCCCAAGCAAAGCAGAAATGATTCCGACTGGAATAGCTATATCAGTTCCCCATGGATACGAAGCCCAAATAAGGCCTCGTTCAGGTTTAGCTGCAAAAAATGGTATTACAGTTCTAAATTCACCAGGTACAATTGATAGTGATTACCGAGGGGAAATTTTAGTAATGTTGATAAATCATAGTAAGAAAGATTTTGAAATTTTAAGGGGAATGAGAATTGCTCAAATGGTTATCTCAAAAATTGAACAATTTAATCTTATATCTGTCGATGAATTAGATTCAACTGAAAGAGGTAAAGATGGTTTTGGATCAACCGGAACCTCAATAGGAAAAAATGAAGAATAATTCTGTAGAAAGATATTCAAATCATTTAATTCTTAAAGAGGTTGGTGGTTATGGTCAGAAATTATTAAAAGAATCTAAGGTTTTGATAGTAGGCTTAGGTGGGCTTGGTTGTCCAGTACTTCAATATGCTGCTGGGTCAGGTATAGGTAACATTGGGCTAATTGATAATGATGATGTAGATATATCGAATCTACAGAGACAAACAATCTTTTCAATGAATGACCTTGGAAAGCCAAAAGTTGAAATAGCTGAAAAATTCTTACATTCAATTAATCCAGAAATAAATACAATCATGTATAAAGACCGATTAAATGAAAAAAATTCAAAAAAAATTATAGAAGATTTTGATTTCATAGTTGACTGTACTGATAATAATTCAAGTAAGTTGATAATAAATGATGAATGTTTCAATAATAATAAACCAATGATTTATGCATCTGTATCTGGATTTTTTGGACAAGTTTCAACATTTAAATCTTATAAAAAAGATAAAAACAATATCCCATATCCTTCTTACAGGTGTTTAAAAATAAAAAATACCAATGAGAATGATTGCGGTCATATTGGTGTATTGGGCTCGATTGCTGGAGTAATAGGATCATTGCAAGCCACAGAATTAATAAAACAAATCATTAATGCTGATCATAACTTGACTGGTAAGCTTTTAATTTTTGATGGACTTACAAATAATACAAGAATAATAAAAATAAATTGGGATACAAAAAATGTACTTAACGGAACAGACTTATAAAATATGAAAAGCTTTATTCCATGCATATTATTTATTCTTTTATATATAGTTAATAATCAAGCTGCTTATGCTAATAAAAATAGCTCTTATTGGGCATCCCTTAAATACAATAAAACCTATCTCAGAACGGGCCCATCAAAAGATAATAAAGTAATTTGGGTATATAAAAGAAAAGGACTCCCACTAAAGATAATCAGAAAAAAGAATGAATGGCATGAAGTATTATTTCCATCTGGTCAGAAGGGGTGGATTAACTCGAGTCAAATATCTAAAAAAAGAAATATAATAATTCAAAATAATAAAAGTTTTTCTGAAATGGCTTTATCGAAACAGAAACAAATAACGATTACAGACAAAAATTCAAAAACCATAGCTTATGTTCAAGAAGGAGTAATTGCCACCTTTCATAATTGTAAGAAGGATTTATGCAAAATTGAATTGAAAATAAAAAAAGAAAAATACTTTTTTAAAAACTCATATAAATTATTAGGATATATAAAAAAAGAGTATCTTTGGGGAGTTAACTAAGTAAACCTTTTCTAAAATATTGCATATGCACCATCCACTACGAAAGAGTCCCCAGAGTGATATGATGAAGAGTCAGAGGCCAAGTAAACTGCTATTCCTGAAAAATCCTCAGGCTCACCCCATCTTCTCATTGGTACTCTGGAAATTACTTTATCAGTAAACTTTTCACTATTCTGATTAATCTCAGTCATATCAGTAGCAATCCAGCCTGGAACTATAGTATTTGCCCTTATACCGTACTTAGCATGCTCCACAGCTATGCCCTTTATTATTGCTCTTATACCTCCTTTAGAAGCAGAGTAAGGTTGTGTTTTTGCAGCACCCTCAATTCCAGCAAGACTAGCAACCCCAACCACAGAACCTCCAGGGTCACCGTTTTTTGCTCTTTCAACCATGTGCCTGCAAGTTTCTCTTAAAGTAAAAAATACTCCGTCTAAATTTACAGCTAATACTTTCCTATAAACATCTGTATTCATATCTTCAAAAGATCCTCCAAAAAGATTCATACCGGCATTTGCAAATACAGTATCAATTCGGCCAAAATCATTAACAATATTCAAAATTGTTTCCTTAACATCTTTTTCGTCAGAAACATCAGTGGAATAAGTTTCAACTTTTACATCAAATTGCATTAATTCTTCTTTTGCTTTTAAATTTTTTTCTATGCTTCTTCCAATTATTGCTACATCAGAGCCACAAGAAGCTAGGCCCTTTGCCATACCAAGACCTATGCCACCATTACCCCCAGTGATTAGTGATACTTTTTTTGTTAGGTCAAATAGTTTATTTTTCATTGCTTAAAATTCCCTCTAATCAAAAAATAAGAATATACATTAAAAGACAATGTTAGAAAGTAAAAGGAAATATGGAGTTAAATTTTCTCAATAAGATCAATTTTTTTTAATCTAAACATTAGAAAAATTTTAGTATTCCAATATTCATTTATGATGGTTTTAAATCAGCTAATTTAAAATTTTTCACTGAAATATATTAATAGGCAAAGCAATTGCATCAAATCAATTTTTATCGATATCAATAAAAAAAGAAAAAATATACTTATGACTTATCACCAATATTCAACTATGATAAAAGTTATTGAGGGTCATATGAAACAAAAAAATAATTATAATTTAGAGGACTTAATATCTTGCGCAAAAGGTGAGATGTTTGGAGAGGGTAATCCTCAGCTTCCAATGCCTCCAATGTTAATGTTTGATAGGATAACTAATATTAATGAGGACGGAGGTGTTAATGGAAAAGGCATAGTCATGGCAGAACTTGATATAAAACCTGATCTCTGGTTTTTTGATTGTCACTTTGTTAATGACCCTGTAATGCCTGGCTGTTTAGGACTTGATGCAATGTGGCAGCTTCTTGGATTTTATTTAGGCTGGCTTGGGCTTGAAGGAAAAGGAAGAGCATTATCAGTGGGTGGAGTAAAGTTTTCAGGAATGGTTTTACCAACTATAAATAAATTAGAATATCAAATTACCTTAAAGAGGGTTTTAACAAGCAAATTAATTCTTGGTATTGGTGATGGACTGCTATTTGCTGATGGAGAAATAATTTATAAGGCAGAAGATTTAAGAGTTGGCCTTTTTAAAAAATAATTGAGGATTTAAATATGAGGCGAGTTGTTGTTACGGGTATAGGCATTGTATCTTGTATAGGAAATAATAAAGAAGAAGTTTTAAAAAGCCTTAAAGATGGAAAATCCGGGATCACTCACTCTAGTGAGCATCAAGAATTAGGTTTTCGAAGTCAGGTCTATGGTAAACCAACCTTAGATCCAGAGGAGTATTTAGAAAAAAAAGAGAGAAGGTTCATGGGTAATGGGGCTGCTTGGAACTATATAGCAATGCAACAGGCCATTGAAGACTCCGGTCTTGAAGAAAGTGATATTATGAATGAAAATACTGGTCTTATAATGGGGTCAGGAGGACCATCAACAAAAGCTCTAATTGAAGCTGCAGATATTACCAGAGAAAAAGGACCTAAAAGAGTTGGACCATTTGCTGTTCCAAAAGCAATGTCATCAACTAACTCAGCAACACTTGCAACTCCTTTTGGAATAAAGGGAGTTAATTACTCAATTTCTTCTGCTTGCGCCACATCTTCACACTGTATAGGAAATGCTTATGAAACAATCCAATATGGTAAACAAGATGTAATGTTTGCTGGGGGAGGAGAAGAGTTAAATTGGGCTTTGTCAGTTTTATTTGATGCAATGGGGGCTATGTCCTCAAAATATAATGATTACCCTTCGTCTTCAAGTAGGGCCTATGATAATGATAGAGATGGATTTGTTATTGCTGGTGGAGCAGGAGTTTTAGTTTTAGAAGAAATGGAAAGGGCGAAAGCAAGAGGGGCGAAAATTTATGCTGAATTGGTTGGATATGGTGCAACATCAGATGGTCATGATATGGTTCAGCCCTCAGGAGAAGGGGCTGTAAGATGCATGAATATGGCGATGAGAGGAATTGAGGAAGAAATCGACTATATTAATCCTCACGCCACATCAACACCTGTTGGTGACTCAAAGGAAATTGAAGCTATTAAAGAAGTTTTTGGATCTAAAATTCCACCATTAAGCGCAACTAAATCACTTACAGGTCACAGTTTAGGTGCCGCAGGGGTTCAAGAGGCAATTTATAGCATTCTAATGATGAATAATAACTTCATTTGTGAGTCAGCAAATATAAAAAATGTAGATCCTCTTTTTGAAAATATACCTATTGTTAGAAATAAAATAGAAAATGTTAATTTAGGATATGTCTTATCTAATAGTTTTGGCTTCGGCGGAACCAACGCAACCCTTACATTTAAACATCCAGATAAATAAGGAAATATTTTGAATAAAAATACTGAAGAAAGCCCATCCAATTTTGCCATACCCTTGATGAAAAATAAAAAAGGGCTAATTATGGGAGTTGCAAATGATCATTCACTTGCTTGGGGTATAGCAAATTTATTGCATAAAAATGGTGCAAAACTAGCATATACATATCAAGGTGAGTCTTTTAAAAAACGAGTTGAGCCTCTAGCAAAAAAAACTGATTCAGACTTAATCTTTAATTGTGATGTAACAAATACAAATGAAATTGAAGATGTTTTTGCAGGTATAAAAAAAAATTGGGGAGATTTAGATTTTATAGTTCATGGTATTGCCTATTCAGATAGAAATGAGCTATCAGGCAGATATGTAGATACAACTAAAAAGAATTTTATAAAAACTCTTGAGATATCGTGCTACTCATTAACTGAAATAACCAGGATAGCAGAGCCATATATTAATAAAGGGGGGTCTATTTTAACTTTAAGTTTTGGTGGATCAGTGAAAGTAATGCCCAACTATAATGTTATGGGAGTTGCAAAAGCTGCTTTGGAATCTTCTGTAAGATATTTATCTTCTGACCTTGGTAAAAATGGAATAAGAATTAATGCTATTTCAGCTGGTCCAATGAGGACGCTTTCAGGGGCTGGAGTAGGAGGTGCTAGAGATATTTTCAACTACGCTGAAAAATTTTCGCCACTTAACGGTAAGCTATCACTAGACAATATTGGAACAGCTGGCCTATATCTTTTATCAGACCTGTCATTAGGAGTTACGGGTGAAATACATTATGTGGACTTAGGTTACAATACAATTGGAATGCCTAAGCCCGAATAATGATTTTTTTTAATTAGAATTTTCTTCTTTATCTTTTTTTGTCTTCTTTGTTTTTTTTGGCTTTTTCTCTTTTGGAGACTCTTCAGAGGCTTCCTCTGATTCAGAAATAACTTCTTTTCCAGTCTTTTGATCAACCTCTTTCATTGAGAGTTTTACCTTACCTCTATTATCAAAGCCCAACAATTTAACTTTAACGATATCGCCTTCACTGACTATATCTGTAACATTTTTTACTCTTTCATTAGCTAATTGAGAAATATGAACCAAACCATCTTTTTTCCCAAAGAAATTTACAAAAGCACCAAAGTCCATGATTTTTACAACTTTTCCCTCATAAATCTCGCCAGCTTCAGGTTCTGCTACTATTGAATTAATCAATTCCAAAGCTTTATTAAGAGAATCAGTATCACTTGATGCAATTTTGACAATGCCATCATCATTAATATCTACTTTGGCACCACTTTCTTCAACAATTTCTCTTATAACCTTTCCACCAGAACCAATAACATCTCTGATTTTATCAACAGGCACCTGTATTGTTTCTATTCTAGGTGCGGTTGAATTAACTGTCTCTCTGGGTTTCTCAATAGCCTTGGCCATTTCTGCTAGGATATGAATTCTACCAGCCTTTGCTTGTGTAAGAGCTGTATCCATAATATCCTTAGTAATACCTGTAATTTTTATATCCATTTGAAGAGATGTAATACCCTCAGAAGTGCCAGCTACTTTAAAATCCATATCGCCTAAATGATCTTCGTCTCCAAGAATATCAGACAGAACTGCCACCCTATCATCTTCTTTAATTAAACCCATAGCAATTCCTGCAACAGGTCTTTTTAATGGAACTCCGGCATCCATTAATGATAAAGAAGAGCCACAAACTGTTGCCATTGATGATGATCCATTAGACTCTGTGATCTCAGATACTAACCTTATTGTATAAGGAAAGTCATCATAATCAGGCAAGACAGCTTGTAGAGACCTCCAAGCAAGCTTACCATGACCAATTTCTCTTCTAGAGGTAAAGCCAGTTCTACCAGTCTCACCAACTGAATAAGGAGGAAAGTTATAGTGAAGCATGAATTTTTCTTTGTATGTCTCATCCAAGCCATCAACATACTTTTCATCAAGTCCAGTTCCTAATGTTGTAACAACTAAGGCTTGAGTTTCACCCCTAGTGAATAATGAAGAACCATGAGTTAGCGGAAGAATACTCACATCAGAATGCACTGGACGAACTGCTTCTAGATCCCTACCGTCAATTCTTAATCCAGTGTCAAGTATACTTCCTCTTACAATATCTTTCTCAATATTTTTAAAAACACTGCTTACTTCTGACTCAATTATATCTGGATTATCCTCGTTGACTAATTCACTAATTAAATCAGATTTAATTTCAGTAATTTTATTTGATCTTTTCTGCTTGTCACCCTCTTTGTATGCTGATAAAAGTTTTTCTCTGACCATTTTGCCTACAGTTTCTTGAAGATTTGAAAGATCAATCTCTTCTAATTCTCTTGGTTCTTTTGCAGCCTTTTCTGCAAGTTGAATAATTGCTTTTGTTACAGGCTTAAAAGATTCTTGCCCAAAGCTAACTGCCCCAAGCATTACTTCTTCTGATAATTCTTTAGCTTCAGACTCAACCATTAAAACTGCAGAGTCAGTTCCTGCAACTACTAAATCTAACTTACAGTCTTCATCTAATTGTTCCTTTGTTGGATTAAGAATATATTCATCATTAATATATCCGACTCTAGCAGCCGCTATTGGACCCATGAAAGGAACGCCTGAGAGTGTTAGGGCTGCAGAAACAGCTATCATGGCTACAATATCAGGATCATTTTCTCCATCGTAACTTATTACAGTCGCAAGTACTTGAGTTTCATTTTGAAACCCTTTTGCAAATAGAGGTCTAATTGGTCTATCTATAAGCCTTGAAACCAGTGTCTCTTTTTCAGAGGGCCTTCCCTCTCTTTTAAAAAAGCCACCAGGTATTTTACCGGCTGCGTATGCTTTTTCCTGATAATTTACAGTCAAAGGAAAAAAATCTAACCCTGGCTTTGGTTCAAAATCAGCTACAACGGTAGCTAGGACCGATGTTCCACCATAAGTTGCAATCACTGATCCATGAGCTTGTCTTGCAACTCTTCCTGTTTCTAAAGTTAGGGTTTTCCCACCCCATTCTAATACTTCGTTTTCTATTTTAAACATTATACGTTTTACCTATTTTTTACCGATTTATGTATTTTTTATAAAGGAATTTTTATTAACAAATTGAATTAAAAGTGACTTTTATCTTCTTAAGCCAAGCCTTTTAATTATATCCTCGTAACGCTTTTGATTTTTTGACTTTACATAATCTAATAGCTTTCTTCTTAAATTGACCATTTTCAACAATCCTTGCCTAGAGTGATTGTCTTTTTTATGAATTTTAAAGTGTTCAGTGAGATTTGAAATTCTCTCTGTTAAAATTGCTATTTGAATTTCTGGAGAACCTGTGTCTCCATCTTTTAATGCATATTCTGAAATTACTTCTTTCTTACGTTCAGATTCAATCGACATCATTTTCTCCTTTAATATATAAAATTTGAAAAGACCCTTTTCGGTTTTAAGCTCTCTTCAAAAAAAACTGCAATGCCTAGAGATCTATCTCTATTCTTTACCAAGACATCACTACCATTAGGAATATAATCATTCGATAGTTTTTTATTTACCGCCTGACCATGACAAAACATTTTAGCTTTTTCATCAGAGATATGCAGAGCCGGGATGTCGTCCAGCACACAATCTAAGGGAAGAAGAAAATCTTCGGCCATCATTCCTGCGGGCGAACAATGCACTAATTTCTCTATGGTTTCTAGAGGAAAAGAATCTTTAATATCAAATTGGCCAACTTTCGTCCTTTTTAAGGAACAAACATGACCAAAAGTACCTAATTTTAATGAAATATCCCTTGCTAGAGACCTAATATAGAAGCCTTTTTCACAAGTCACTTCAAATTCTGCAAAATCATAATCGATACATTTTAATAATTTTAAATCTAAGACTTTTACAACTCTAGAAGAAATTTCAAACTCATCATTGTTTCTAGCAAGTTTATATGCCCTTTTACCATTTATTTTTAATGCTGAGAAACGAGGTGGTTTTTGTTCAATATTTCCAATAAAAAATTTCAAGATTTTTTTTATATTTTTTTCTAATGGTCTATTGTCACTTTCATTGATAATTTTCCCTTCAGCATCATCAGTATCAGTCTGACTCCCCCATTTAACTATAAATCTATATGTTTTATCTGAATTAACTAAATAAGGAATTGTTTTAGTTGCCGTATTGATTGCGACTGGAAGAACACCAGTGGCAAGAGGATCTAAAGTCCCGGCATGTCCTGCTTTTTTTACATTGAAAATTTTTTTAATAATATTAACAGCCCCAGCAGATGAAATATTTATGGGCTTGTTTAGTATTAGCCAACCATGATAATTAAAATTATTTTGCTTTGACAAATATTATCCCTCGATATCTTTTTTAACTTTTTTTGAGGCAAAAATTTTATCTAAATTTCTTACTTCAGTAATACTATCGTCAAATATAAAATTAACTGTAGGTACATATTTTAAATGTACACGCTGTCCGATCGCTTTTCTAATTACTTTATTTGACCTCTTGAATGCTTTTAGAAAATCTTCTTTTTTTGTTTCGTCAAAAGGTAGAAAAAAAAATTTTACATGCTTTAGGTCTGGCGATACATCTACATGATTAATTGTAATCATTCCATTGTCTAGCAATGGTTCTTTTGTAAGACCTCTTTGCAAAACCTCGACCAAAGCGGCTCTAAGAATTTCTTGAACCTTCATTTGTCTTTGAGAAGACTTACCTCGTGATAGTTCAAAAGAAAAATTTTTCATTTTAATGCCTGTAACTAAATAGTTCTTTTTATTTCATCAACCTTATAGCACTCAATCTTATCACCGGGCCTAATATCTTGATTGTTATCAAAGGAAAGACCACATTCCTGGCCGGCATTAACTTCTTTTGCATCATCTTTGAATCTTCGAAGAGTTGACAAAAGGCCATCATAAATTACCACATCATCTCTAAGCAATTTAGCGTGCAACCCTTTTACGATCTTGCCGTCTGTAACATTACAACCAGCAATATTCCCGATTTTTGAATTTTTGAAGACCTCTAAAACTTCAGCCATACCTGTAACTGTTGAACGAAGCTCAGGGTCTAATTTACCTTCTAGCAATGCCTTAACATCATCAATGAGATCGTAAATTATAGAGTGATTGAGTATTGTAATTCCAAATTTTTCAGCCGCCTCTTTTGCTTGATTATTTGCCCTTACATTAAATCCTAAAACTAATGCTTTTGATGCTTCTGCTAATGTTATGTCACTCTCAGAAATAGCACCTGCTCCAAAATGAATAACTCTGCAAGACACTTCTTCATTTCCTAAATTTAAAAGAGCTTCTTTAATAGCTTCAGAAGAACCCTGAACATCAGCTTTTACAACAACTAAAATCTCTTTCTTTAGAGCTTGGTTTGATTTTGAAAATAACTGATCTAAGTTTGCTTTGGTAAGGTTTGGAGTAGGAGCCTTTGATTTTCTTTGCCTATATTCTGAAATTTCCCTAGCTCTTGAATCGCTCTCAACAACAGTTAAAATATCACCAGCTTCAGGGGTTTGACTCATGCCAAGTATTTCTATTGGCTCGCCTGGAGAGCATTCCTTTACAACCTGTCCTTGATCATTAATCAACGAGCGTACTTTTCCAGAGTACTGACCAATAACTAAAATATCACCAACCTTTAGTGTTCCTCTTTGAATTATAGTTGTAACTGCTGGACCCCTATTTTTATCAAGTTTTGCTTCAATAACAAAACCTTCAGCAGGTCTATCAGGATTTGCTTTTAATTCAAGGAGATCGGCCTGAAGTAAAATTGCTTCAATTAAATCATCAATTCCTTTTTTAGTTAAAGCTGATAGCTCAACTGATTGAATATCACCACCCATTTCTTCCACAATTATTTCATGTTCAAGCAAAGAGTTTCTTGTGGCGTTTGGATCTGCATCAGGCTTATCAATTTTATTTATTGCAACAATAATTGGTGCTTCAGCCTCTTTTGCATGATTTATGGCTTCTATGGTTTGAGGCATAACACCATCATCAGCAGCAACAACTAAAACAACAATATCTGTTACTTTTGCACCCCTAGCTCTCATAGATGTAAATGCTGCATGCCCAGGAGTATCAATAAAAGTAATTTTCTTATCGTCTTTAACCCTTGTTTGATAAGCCCCAATATGCTGAGTTATACCGCCAGCTTCGCCTGAAACATTATTTGACTCTCTTATAGCATCCAATAATGTTGTTTTTCCGTGGTCAACATGGCCCATTACAGTTACGACTGGACTTCTTGGTTTTTTATCTTCATCTCTATCATCTGTGGCTGACAGGCCTTCCTCAATATCTGATTCTGATACTCTAGTAACTGAATGTCCAAATTCTTCAGCTATTAATTGAGCGGTATCAGAATCTAAAATATCGTTTATTTTCACCATTACACCTTGTGTCATCAAGGATTTTATAACGTCAACGCCTCTTTCAGCCATTCTATTTGAGAGCTCTTGAACTGTAATCGTCTCAGGTATAATTACATTTCTAGAAATTTTTTCTTTTGGTGTATCATCCGCAACAGTTTTCTTTCTTGCTTTTTCTTGTCTCCTTTTTATAGAGGCTAGAGATCTTTGCCTCTCCTCTTCATTTAATGCTTGGGAAATTGACAATTTTCCTGATCTTCTTTTTTTATTTCCTTTACTAAATCTATCAACTTTTTCTTTTTCAGTTTTCTTAAGATCTCTCTTTTTTGTTCCCGAAATTTCAGATTTTATATTTTTTACTTTTTCTTTTACGAGTTCAGGATCTTTTTTTGCAGGGATATTTGCAGGGTCAATAGCGTCTGAGATACTTTGTTTAACTTTTTCTTTCTTAGAGATCTTTTCTTTTTTTGAGACCTTTTCTGTTTCTTTTTTTATTTTTGCATTCACAAGAGCTTTTTCTCTTGCATCCCTCTCACTATCGGTAAGATTTCTTGAATTTTTTTCTATACTCTCATTTTCTGTTTTAGGCTTGAAGACATTCGGAGCTGTAGGGGTTTTTCTAACTCTTACAGAAGGGGCAACAGGTTTTCTTGTTTGTGATAATCTTCCTCTCCTTGATTCTACAACAACTGTTGATGCTCTTGGTGTTCGGGAACCTTTAGAATTAGTTGAAGAGACTAAGCCGGGCTTCAGAGATAATGTTCTTTCTTTTTTGTCTTTTGTAGTTTTTTTTGGCATTTTAATATTCAAACCTAAAATATTTTTTTATAAGATTAAAATTACTCTGATTTTTTAACAGAATTTTCCTCAACTTCAACTTCGTTATTTATTTCCTCAGCCTCAGTTTCACTCGTAACTATCCCTAATTTTATTCTTGAGGACATAATTAAATCGTTTGCCTGAGAATAGGTTATATCAAAGCCTTCTAAAATACCATTTTCATGGATCTTTTCTTCTCCTACTATATCATCCCAGCCCAACAAATCATCTGAAGAACAATAAGCAAAATCCTCTAGGGATTTTACATCGTTTTCACCCAAGGCAACAATCATTTTTAGAGATAATTCTTCAATTTCTAATAAATCATCTTTTATGCCTAGTTCTTTACATTTCTGTTCAAGCTCTTCATTTTCTTTATTAATAAAATCAGATGCTCTCGCTTGGATTTCTTGAGCAGTGTCGTCATCAAACCCAGCTATACTTGAAATTTCTTTTTCGTCTACATAAGCTAATTCTGTAATATCTGAGAAACCTTCGGTCACTAACAACTGAGCGAGTAATTCATCAACATCAAGGGCTTCCATAAAGAGCTGTGTCCTTTCCTGAAACTCTTTTTGACGCCTTTCGGATTCTTGATCTTCAGTTAAAATATCAATATCCCAGCCACATAAACTTGATGCAAGTCTTACATTCTGACCTCTTCTACCAATAGCTAAAGATAGTTGATCTTCAGGAACTACAACTTCTAATCTTTGTTCTTCATCATATAAAACAACTTTTTGAACTTCAGCTGGTTGTAAAGCTTTAACAACAAAAGATGCTATATCTTCTGTCCATGTTAAAATATCAATTTTTTCACCTTGAAGTTCATTTACAACTGCTTGCACTCGACTACCCCTCATACCAACGCATGCGCCAACTGGGTCTATTGAGGAGTCTTTGGATAAAACAGCTATTTTTGCTCTACTACCTGGATCTCTAGCAACACCAATAATCTCAATAATTCCGTCATAAATTTCTGGAACTTCTTGAGCGAAAAGATTAGCCATAAAATCAGGATGAGTTCGTGACAGGAAAATTTGAGGACCTCTAATCTCTCTTCTAACCTCCATTATATAAGCCCTTACTCTATCTCCTGGTTTATAGACTTCTCTTGGTAATAAAGCATCTTTTCTAATAACTGCCTCTGCTCTACCAAGATCGACAACAACTGTTCCGTATTCAACCCGTTTAATAACACCATTTATAATTTCACCAACTCTATCTTTAAATTCTTCATAATGCCTTTCTCTTTCAGCTTCGCGCACTTTTTGGAATATAACTTGTTTGGCGCTTTGAGCTGCAACTCTCCCAAAATCTATAGGGGGTAGCTCCTCTTCAATTGGCTCTCCACCAATTTCAGCGTTTGGATTACGTAACTTAGCGTCTTCAAGATTTATTTGAGTTGAAAAATCATCAACTTTATCTACTACATCAAGTAATCTCATAAGAGCTATAGACCCGGTTTCTGGGTTTATTTCGGCCTTAATATTATTTTCAATTCCATACCGAGAGGCTGCAGCTTTTTGAATAGCTTCTTCCATTGCTGAGATAACAATATTTTTATCAATTGCTTTTTCTCGAGCAACTGCATCAGCTATTTGCAATAATTCAAGTCTATTTGCACTTATTCCTTTTGTAGACATACCATCTTACCTCTCAAAAAATTTATATTAGTTTAAATTAGTGACTTCAGGAGACCAAATAATATTAATATCTCTAATATTATCGATTTCAATTTCTAAAACACTGCCTCCATTAATGTCTTCTAATTTAATATTTTTATTTAATATCCCTTTTAAAATACCTGTAATTTTTTTTGTTTTATTAATTGGTTTTTTTAATTTTACAAAAACTTTATTATCAACCCAGAAGTTAAAGTCTTCTTCGCAAGTTAGTGGGCGATCAATACCCGGCGAAGAAACCTCTAAAACGTAATCATAATTAAAATCATCTGCTAAATCTATTTCATCAACTATAATATTACTTAGCGCTTTACAATCTTCAATAACCATAGACCTATTTTCATCCTCAGCCATTATTTGAATATTCAATTCCTCTTTACCGCTAATTTTTAATCTAACAAACTGATATTTGGTTTTATCAATAATATTTTTAAAAAAAGGAAAAAATACTGCAGCCTTATCAGGGGCAACAAGATGTTCAATATGATTTATTTTTTCTTTTTCAATCATCTTTTATTCACGTAATAAAAAAAGCGGGAAAGAACTAACTTACCCACTTCGCATTTTAATTAATAAATTCGAAATATTTAAATCTTATAGCTCAACTTAAATAAAATGACAAGATTTTAGTCATATTAGGCTAGTTTAATTTTTTAAATTTTAAAAAATATGGTTTTCTGTTCTTTTTTTTTCCTTTCTCTTCATAACGAGATCCGTAATATCCATCATGAGGTCTTTCCCAGTCTGTTTGAAGTTCAGCTAACCATTCAAACTTATCATTTTGATTAAATAAACTTAGAGTCCATGATATATAGCCCTTATCATCAGATGATATATATAATTTACCTTTAGTTTTTATAACGTCATTAAGCTTATTAATAGTTTCTTTTTGAATAAATCTTCTTTTCTCATGTCTTTTTTTTGGCCAAGGGTCAGGAAAAAATAACCAAACCTCATCGAAGCAATTTACTACTAATTTTTCTAGAAATTTATGAGCATCTCCGTGAAATATATAAATATTTTTCAAGTTATGGTCTTCTATTTTTTTTAAAAGTTGGGCTACACCTCTTCTATAGTACTCTATACCTATATAAATATTATTAGGATTATTTTTTGCTTCTTTAAAAATTATCTCGCCTGAGCCAAAACCAATTTCAAGAAAAATTTTATTTTTTTTATAATAATCCGAATCTTTTAAGAGTGAAAAATTAAATTTATACTTTGATAGAAACAAAAAAGCTTGTTTTTGTTTTTTACTTAAAGGGCGTTCTCTTCCTTTAACAGAAATTAATTTATTATTTGAATTCATTCGAAAGGGCTTCAACTAAATCTAGCTTCTCCCAAATAAAGCCTCCATCTTGATCAGGCTTTCTGCCGAAATGTCCATATGAAGCAGTTTTTTTATAAATAGGTCTGTTTAAAGATAATCTTTCTCGAATTCCTCTAGGTGTTAAATCAACAAAATCTGAAAGAAACCTTACCAACCTATCTTCAGAAATATTTCCATTTTTACCTAGGTCTGCATAAATTGATAAAGGCTCTGAAAGACCAATTGCATAAGATAATTGAATAGTACATTTATCAGAGATTCCAGCTGCAACAATATTTTTTGCCAAATATCTTGATATATAGGCTGCAGATCTATCAACCTTAGTAGGGTCTTTACCAGAAAAAGCGCCACCTCCATGTGGTGCAGATCCTCCATAAGTATCAACAATTATCTTTCTTCCTGTTAAACCGGTGTCGCCAACAGGGCCACCGATTACAAAATTACCAGTCGGATTAACTATATAAGACGTTTCATCACTTAAAAGTTCTTTTGGTAAACTTTCACTAATAACTTTTTTAACAATTTGACTTATTTCATCTTGAGAACAATTTTCAGTATGCTGTGTTGAAACGACAATTGACTCAGCTTTTACTGGTTTATTATTTTCATAAACCATTGTTACTTGTGATTTTGAATCAGGAAGGATACCGTTTATTAATTTTGCGTGCCTTTTTTCTGATAATAGTTTTAATATTCTATGAGAATAAAAAATTGGAGCAGGCATAAGCTCTGAGGTCTCATTACATGCATATCCAAACATGATGCCCTGGTCACCAGCTCCTTCATCTTTTAAATTACCATCGGAATCTACTCCTATAGCAATATCAGTAGATTGTTCATGAAGAAGAATTTTAACTTCCATTGTTTCCCAATGAAAACCATCCTGTTCATACCCAATTTCCCTAACTGTTGCCCTAATTGTCTTTTCAATTAATTCATTGGATATTTTTGAGTTTGATCTTACCTCACCTGAAATAACAACTAAATCTGTAGTTACTAAAGCTTCAACGGCTACTCTAGAAAAAGGATCTTTGGATAGATATAAGTCCAAAATACTATCAGAAATCTGATCACATATTTTATCAGGATGTCCCTCAGAAACAGACTCTGAAGTGAATAAATAGTTTGAATTCTTAATCATGGGCATTTTCTCTTATATTTTTCTATAGCATAAAAAATATAAAAAAAGTAAAGCCAATAATATGAAATTTTCATAACGTGAGTAAATTGTTTCTGAAATCTCCTCCGGGAGACGAGAATATATTGATCCCTCCTCGTTTAAAGGGAGTTTCTTTATTACTCTACCATATGGGTCAATTATAGCTGAAATACCTTTATTAGAAGATCTAATTACAGGCAAACCATTTTCAACTGAACGAAATTTAGCATTAGAAAAATGTTGATAAGGGCCTGAATTATCATCAAACCAAGCATCATTGGATAAATTTACTATAAAATTTGGTCGAGACTTTGCTCGCATTATTTCATTAGAAAAAATAATTTCATAACAAATTAATATCCTAGCTTTACCAAGAGGAGTATCGATCGGATCATAAGACTTGCCTTTCGAGAGACCTTGTTCATTTGTAAGAATTTTTAAAAAATTAAACTTAGCTAAATACTCTCTTAAGGGCAAATATTCTCCAAAAGGTACAAGATGAACTTTATCATAGGTTGCTGTTATTCTTCCATCTTCTGAAATTAACACTGCTGAATTATAAATATCAGTTTCATTTTTTATTATTAGATCACCGACTAGAAGATTTTTAGAGTTTTCTATGCCTAGCATTAACATGCGCCTAATATTTTCGTTTTCAGATAAAAAAATAGGTATTGCATTTTCAGGCCAAATAACTAAATCCACTTTATTGTCTGTTTTGGATAACTCTAAGAATTTTTTAGCAATATTCTCAATTTCATTTGAATTTAATTTTTTATCTTGAGAAATTTTAGATTGAATAATTAAAAAATCTTTATCTAAATATCTTATTTCTGAAGGTAATCTAAGATAACCATATAACATGAATATTGGCAAAATTAGAGAAAAGGTTATGCCCCATATAAAAGTATTCTTTTTTAAAAATAAAACTGGTGCCAATGCAAATAAAATTACAAAGAATCCGGATAAGTGAAAACCAAAAATTGATCCTATTTGCATTGAAAAATCATTAAACCCAATGGAATGACCAAATAAATTCCATGGAAAACCAGATAAAAGATGACTCCTTAAGAATTCTCCCGTAATTATACCAGCTGATAGTGCAAAGCAGCCTCGAAGACCTTTCCCCCATAAAAATGCTGTTAATATCCATCCAGGGCTAGTTATTAAACACAACAGAAAAGGTAAACCCAAAATACTAATAAGTTTAAGCTCAGCAAAACCTTCTTTATAATCAAAGGCTGAACTAATCCATAAAAGGCCCAAAAGGAAATATCCAAATAAAAAAATATTTCCAAAAAAGATAAAAGATAAAGTTTTATATTTAATTTTTTTATCGTTGTGAATATCTTTAAGTACTAAAAAAAATATTGGAAAAGATAACACTAAAACGAAAATATTATCCCAAGGCGCAAGAGCAAAATTCGATATCGATCCAGCAAAAAATGTCAGTAGACTAAAAAATAAATATTTCATTTTTCTCCCAACAAAGTGAAAATCATTTTTTATTTAACTTTTAGTCTAAATCTTACATTAATTATTTTTCTTTGATCAACTTCTTTGATTTCTATTTCAAAACCTTTTGGGTGGGTAATTAATTCTCCTCGTTGAGGTATTCTACCTGCTAAAAGAAATACTAAACCACCGATAGTATCAATTTCTTCATCAATATCATCATTCAAAAGCTCAAAGCCAATAATTTCTTCAACCTCTTGTATAGTTGACCTGGCTGGTACATCAATAAAATTTTCATAAATGTTAATCTTATAAACTTCAGTATCAGAATGTTCATCTTCAATCTCGCCAACAATTTCTTCAATAAGATTCTCAATCGTTAAAAGACCGTCAGTACCACCATATTCGTCAACAACAAGCGCCATATGGATTCTGGAAACTTGCATCTTTAATAATAGTTCTCGAGATTTCATGGAGGGCGGAACAAATAAAATATCCTTTACCAAAGGCTGAAGAGCAATATCCTGAATATTTTTTTTTGATAATGCTCCTACGAAATCTTTAATATGAAGCATGCCAACTGGATCATCCAAATTTTTTCTATAAATTGCTATTCTTGAATGATTACATTCTGAAAATAATTTAATAATCTCCTCTGCAGGAGTATCTATATCTGCTGAAATTATATCAGCCCTCGGAACCATTGAATCTTCAACACGAGATTTACCAAAACCAATTATATTGGTGAGCATTTCCTTTTCTTCAATACTAAATTCTCTTTCGTTGTCAATGTGATCATTAACTATATCTTTTAAAGATGTATTTTCTCTTTTTATTAAAAAATCTCTAAGCTTTTCATAGTTAAGTTGAATAACATTTAATAATTTGGTGTAATATTTTTTCATTTAGTTAATACCTAAATATGGATCTGGAATATTCATTTTTTTTAGAATTTTAGTTTCTAAATCTTCCATTTTTTTTGCCCTATTTTCATCCTCATGGATGTATCCTAAGAGATGAAGAAAGCCATGAACTGTTAGATGAGAAATATGTTGTTCAAAAGTTTTTTTAGTTCCTGAAAGTTCTTTTATTGCCGTATCTCTAGAAATTACCAAATCACCAAGGGTCTGAAAACCTAATTTATCATACTTATTTTTTTGAGAACAAAACGACAAAACATTAGTTGGAGAGTTTTTATTTCTATATGTTTTATTCAAAATCATTATTTCTTTGTCATCTGTTAGTCTTACACTTAACTCAAAAGTATCCTTCAAAGATAACGACTCATAACAAAACAAAAGAACTTTTCGAACTAAGCTAATTTCTTCTTTTTTCCAAATTTCTTTAGCAGAAATATCAATTAATATTTTACTCACTTTGATTTAGAACCTTATTAGTTTTATTATAGGCCTCAACTATTTTTGTTACTAACCTGTGTCTAGTTATATCGCCCTTTTTGAAGACAACTTTTCCAATTTCATTTGTCCTAGGCATTATATTTAATATTTCATTAAGACCAGATTTTTCACCTCTTGGTAAATCAACTTGTGTTGAGTCACCTGCAATAACCATTTTTGAATTTTTTCCAAGTCTTGTTAAAAACATTTTCATCTGCATAGATGATGTATTTTGAGCTTCATCAAGAATGATATAGGAATTTTCAAGTGTTCGTCCTCTCATAAATGCTAAAGGGGCAATTTCAATTGTATTATTTTCTAGATATCTCTCTAATGTTTTTGATGGAATTAGATCATTAAGCGCATCATATAGTGGCCTCAAATAAGGATCGATTTTTTCTTTTAAATCACCTGGAAGAAAACCAAGTCTCTCTCCGGCCTCAACTGCTGGTCTCGATAATATAATTTTAGAAATTTCTTTTTTTAATAAGGCTTCAACCGCACAAGCTACTGCTAAATAAGTTTTACCGGTTCCCGCAGGCCCAACACCAAAGACAAGATCCTTATTTTTAATTAAATTTACAAATTTTAACTGATTTGAAGACCTTGGATAAATATTTTTTTTCTTTGTTTTAATAAGTATTGTATTAAGATCTTCTGCGTCTGAATGATTAGAATTTTTTGAAAAATTATCAAATATATCCTCATTAATTTTTTTACCTTTTACTAATTTATTATAAACGCTTGAAATAAATTGGCTTGCCGAAGAACAAGCATCTTCGTTTCCTCTAAACTCAATAATATTGCCTCTATATGAAATATGAATCCCAAAATTATTTTCAATTTTTGTTAAGTTCTCATCATGCTGACCATAAAGCTCAATAAGGACTTTATTATCCTCTAGTTCTAAGATTTGACTCACTTCTTTCAATTGATTATTTTTTATTCTCATATTTTATAGAATTATCCCCTCAAGACTATTATCCCTAGTTTTAACAATTTTTACTTTTAAGATCTCGCCTATAAAAGATGTATCACCTGACATATGAACCGGCTGTAAATATGATGATCGTCCAGTAAGTCTGTTTTCTCCTATACCTTTTTTCTCGATAAGAACATCTATATCTTTGTCAAGAAAACCTGCATTAAAATCTTTAGTTTGTTGTCTGATTAATTCTTGAAGTTTCTTTAACCTATCACTTTTAACTTCTTCATTTATTTGTTCCTGTTTTAAAGCTGCTGGAGTACCAGGGCGAGGGGAATATTTAAAACTATAAGCATGAGCATATTTAACTTTTCTGACAATGTCTAAAGTTGCTTCGAAATCGTAATCAGTTTCCCCAGGAAAACCAACTATAAAATCACCAGAAATAGCAATATCTGGTCTATATTCTCTAGTTTTGTTAATTATGTCTATATACTCTTGCGATGTATAATTTCTATTCATTTCTTTCAGTATTTTGTCTGAACCAGATTGAACAGGCAAGTGAAGATATGGTTGAAGCTTTGTAATTTCTTTATGAGACTTCATCAACTCTTCTGTCATATCTCTGGGGTGACTAGTTATATATCTTATTCGATCAATATTTAATTTTGAAATTTCTTTTATTAATTCTGGAAAAGTCATGTCTATATCTGTTTCATTAGATTGAGACCATGCATTAACATTTTGTCCTAATAAAATTATTTCCTTTGCACCAATGCCAATTAATTCCTTAGCCTCACTTATAATTTGCTTTGATGGTCGAGATATTTCTACTCCTCTTGTATAAGGAACTACACAAAACGAACAAAACTTATCGCAACCTTCTTGGATAGATAACAATGAGCTAATAGATTTTAAATTTTTTCTAGATCCTTTAAGTTCTAAGAACTTATCTTCGTCTGGAACATCAATGTTAACTAATTTTTTATTTGGAGATCCAGGCTTTGACTCAATTTCCTCAAGCATCTCAGGTAACTGATGATATGTTAATGGGCCAAAAACTAAATCAACAATAGGTGATCTTTTAATTATCTCATGGCCCTCTGCTTGGCCAACACAACCAGCTACAGCAACCTTGATATCGCGTTCGGAATTAAGATTAATTTTCTTAAGCCTGCCAAGTTCTGAATATATTTTTTCTGCAGCTTTTTCTCTAATATGGCAAGTATTCAGAATTATCAAATCAGCTTGATTTGGTTCATCTACTGATGAATAATTATGTTTTTCAAGTATCTCTGTCATTCTCTCAGAGTCATATTCATTCATCTGACAGCCATAACTCTTTATAAAAAGATTTCTTTTTTTATCTTGTGTAATTTGCATATAAGTTATTATTTTTTGGCATTTTTTGGTCTTCCATAGAGCTCGAGTCTATGGTCAACTAATTCAAAGCCAAGGGATTCAGCTATTTTTTCTTGAATTAGTTCTATTTCTTCATTAGTAAATTCAATAATTTCACCTGTTTCTATATCAATTAAATGATCATGATGTTCACTTATATCGACGTTCTCGTAGCGGGATCTACCATCCTTAAATTCATGACGAACAAGGATTCCTGCTTCCTCAAAAAGTCTTACAGTTCTGTAAACTGTTGCAACAGAAATATTATCATCTATTAAACAAGCTCTTTTATGAAGCTCTTCAACATCTGGATGATCATCAGCATCATCTAAAATCCTAGCAATGACTCTTCTTTGATCTGTCATTCGCATAGATTTTTTTTCACACATCTTTTCAATAGTCATATATTTACCATATCAAGAAAGAAAAAGTTTGTAATCATCAAAAATAAACTTTTGATAACAACAAACCGTCTTCATATCCTTTTTCAGCCTTATAATAATCTTTTAAAACTTTTATTTTTTTTAGTCCAAGAAATTCATAAAAACAAATTGCAGCGTAATTTTCAACTTTAACCTCTAAAATAATCCTTTGAACATTTTTTCTAATAACACCTTTCTCAAATTCATAAAATAATTTTGAAGCAATTCCTTGCCTTCTTTTTGATTTTAAAACACCTAAAGACAATACCTCTTCTTCATTATCCAATGATCGCAACAAAATATAGCCAATAGAGTTATTAAGGTATTTTAATATATAACCATATCCACTACCTTTGTTTAACAAGTGAAGCAATGATGATGTAGCCCATACAGGTTCGTCACAATTCTTCTGAATATCTTGAACTGATAAAACATTGCTTGCATCCAACACTTCGATAATTAAATTTCCTTCTTGACGAACCAAGATATATCCTTTTTTTCTGCCAATGGATCAGATAAATAGAGTGGAACAATATTATTATATTGATCAGGTTTCTCTATGATTTGTAAAAGCACTTTCTGATAATCAATATAGTCTTTAACTTCAATAATTCTATTTTTTAAATCTATGAGTCCTCTAATTTCTCTCGAACCAGGGCCAATTAAAACCAAATCCTTCTCGGTAATCAGCTTCTCAATATTATATAATTTTGATTTAATAGGCTTTGATAGTGGCTCAGATAAATAATTGAAAACTTGAAAGAAGAATTCATCTTTTAGGGCTTTGATTGAAACTAAGTATCTTTCATCTTTTTTAAAAATTCTTCTCTGACTTATAGAAATAGCTTCTAGGGCTGATATACCATAAATAGGTATCGACTTGCTTTTTGATAATCCAAGACTAAATGCTATACCCACCCTTATGCTTGTATAGTTGCCAGGGCCTAAAATAGTTATTATTCCAGAAATATCATTTACTTTTAATGATGCACTTTTTAAAGAATCTTTAACTAATGTGGGGATAATATCCGATGGTGGGTTATCGCTATCCTCATTACAAATAATGGTTTTTTCTTTGGACGCTAAATTAATGGAACAAGTGTTAAATGAAGTATTAACGCATAAAAAAATCAAAATTAAAGTATCTCACATATTTCATTAAACTCAAATCTTGGTGACCTTGTAAATAATTTTGATGCATCTCCATAACCGAGGTTACATAGAAAATTTGATTTAATATTTGTACCTCTAAAAAATTCACCATCAACACCATCTTTATCGAATCCAGACATTGGCCCACAATCAAGTCCTAGAGCTCTTGCAGCAATTAAGAAATAGGCTCCTTGCATTGATCCATTTCTAAAGGCTGTCTCTTCTGCAACATCTAAAGAATGATTGAACCAGTTTTGCGCATCCAAATTATGAGGAAATAATCTTGGCAAATGTTCATGGAAATTAACATCATACCCAATAATTGCGGTTACGGGTGCGGATACAGTTTTTTCTAAATTAGACTCTATTACAAAAGGTAAAAGTCTACCTTTTGACTTTTCTGATTTAATAAAAATTATTCTTGCTGGAGAACAATTAGCGCTTGTAGGACACCATTTCATTAAATTGTAAATTTCGATTAAGATTTCATCAGATATATCTTTATCTAACCATTCATTATGTGTCCTTGCATTATTAAAAATTAAATTTTTGCTATCTAAGTCAAATACTGACACCTTGTACCTCTGGAATATAGTGTTTTAATAAATTTTCAACGCCATTTTTTAGAGTCATTGTTGATGAAGGACAGCCGTCACAAGATCCTTTCATGCTCACATAAACGATTCCGTCTTTAAAATATTCAAAAATTATATCTCCACCATCCTGGGCTACAGCAGGTCGAATGTGTGATGATATTATTTCTTTTATTTTTTCAGATACTTCATCTAAATCCTCAGACTGATCAGCCTGACCAAAGTCTTCGATAAAAATAGGACTTTCAGATACATAATGGTTCATAATTACACTTAGAATTGATGGTTTAATATTTTGCCATTCTACTTCCTCAATGGTAATCGTTAAAAAATCATAACCAAGAAAAACTCCAACAACACCATCGACATCAAATAAGGATAGCGCTAATGGAGAAGACGAAGCTTCTTCTGAGTTTTTAAAATAAAATGTCTTACCGCTCTCACCTGTAACGTCTTTTCCTGGAATAAATTTCATAGTAGCAGGGTTTGGTGTTTCTTCAGTTTGAATAAACATAATGTCTCCTTTTATAAATTATCAAAACCAGCAAGTTTATCAATATCATTATCAGACAAATTTCCAGGAATTACCACAACAGGGATTGAATAACCTTCTCCAGATATGGTTTCAACCAGTATACCAGGATTTTTATCTTTCTTGTTTGATGCTAAGATAAGCAATGAAATAGAATTATCAAGACTAATTAAGTTTTTAACGGCTTCTAATTTTGATCCATGTTCAATAATAAAATCACAAGAAACATCCGAATATGACTTAATGTTAACTGAGAGTTTCTCAAGAGCATCCCTTGACTCCTTTTCTATATCATCAATCATTTCATTATTAACACTTAACCAATATGTAAATTCGGCAGTATCAATGGTTGCCACAATCAATAATCCAGCATTATTAATTTTTGCTCTTCTTGCTGCGTATCTAACTGCAGATTTACATTCGTCAGTTCCATCAAAAACAGCTAAAAAATTTTCTTTCAATACAACCTCTATAGTTTTCTAATTTAAGCCAACAATATCTCTAATTTTTTTCATATTAATATTAGATCTTTTCATTGCTTCATCAGTACCTTTTTCTAAAATTTCTCTCAAAAATACTTGATCATTATCTAACCTTGTTAATTCTTCCCTTATAGGCTCGATATTGGCTATAAGCAGGTCTGATAAATCTTTTTTGAATTGAGAAAATTGTTTTCCTGAATAATCACTTAATACGTCATTTAACTTTGATCCTGATAAAGAAGAAAAAATTAATAGAAGATTATTTACCTCAGGTCTTCTCTCCAAATCATTAATGTTACTTGGAATTGGTAACGGATCAGTTTTAGCTTTAGATATTTTTTTTATTATTTGATCGTTGCTGTCTTTAAACTCAATCCTGCTCATAACAGAAGGATCTGATTTTGACATTTTTTTTGTTCCGTCTCTTAAGGACATAATCCTTGAAGACTCATCCAATATCAAAGGATCGGGTATAGGGAAAAAATCAGTCCCACCAAAGTTTGAGTAATCATTATTAAATTTCTGAGCAATATCTCGAGTTAATTCCAAGTGTTGCTTTTGATCATCACCAACGGGAACTAAGTCGGAAAAATAAAGTAAAATATCTGCGGCCATTAAATTTGGATAAGTATATAGACCAGAAGATACATTTTCTCTATTTTTTCCAGCTTTTTCTTTAAATTGTGTCATCCTATTGAGCCAACCAATTCTCGTAATACAATTAAGAATCCATGCTAGCTCAGCATGATGCGGAACTGTAGATTGAACAAATATAACAGATTTCTTTGGGTCTATTCCTGCGGCCAAATAAACAGAGGCTACGTCTAAAATATTAGATTTTAAATCATTAGGATTTTGCCAGACTGTAATTGCGTGTAGATCAACAATACAATATAGGCAATCATGATCATCTTGGAGACCAACAAAATTTTTTATTGCCCCTAAATAATTTCCAAGATGAAGAGAACCAGTTGGCTGAACACCTGAAAAAACTACTTTCTTTTTTTTATCTTGCAAATCAATACCTTTTTAATTTTGAATGATATTAATTATATCATTTTTATTAAATACACCTAACACAAACAAAACTAAAAAATAAATAAAGGCCCCCGATAATACCATGACTACTAGCTGTAAAATAAGGGGCAAGTGAATAAGGAATTTTGAAATAATTATTATATTCAATGCCATAAAGACTACAGATAGAATTATTTTTAACAAATCACTATAAATTTTTTCTAGTGATATACTAATATTATATTTTTTTAATCCTACCATTAGTAGAAATAAATTTAACCATGATGAAATGGATGTTGATAAAGCAATACCAATAATGCCTATGGGCTTAAATAGGGCTAAGGCTAGAATTAAATTAATAGATATAGATATTACACTATAGAATAATGGTGTTCTCGTATCTCCGATAGAATAAAAAATAGGTAAGTAAATCTTTATAAGTACAAATGCAGGTAGGCCGAATGAAAAGGCTATAAGTGCTTTTGATACATTAACTGTATTAATTTCACTGAACATTCCATGTTCATAAATTACTGATATTAATGGAGCGGATATTATTGAAAGCCCCACAGCGGAGGGTATAATCATAATTAATGAAAACTTAATAATATTTGTAATTACTGGATTAATTTTATTAAAATCTTTTTTGATATCTAAGCTACTTAATGTTGGCAAAAGAACAGTTCCAATGGAAATACCAAACAGCGCAAGTGGAAGTTGATATAGCCTTTCAGCATAATATAAAATTGATATCCCACCTTCTACAAAAGAAGCAATTATACCAGATAAAACAATATTAGCCTGCATAACAAGTCCAGTGATAATTTGAGGTTTTGCAATGATCGAAAATTTATTTATTAAGTGTAAATTATCTGGTTTCTTTAGATTTAATATGTATCCACTTTTATATAAAAAATAAAAAACAAGTAAAAACTGAATAATACCTGAAATTGTAACTCCAAAAGACATGAAATAACCCACAGCAGTTATGTCATTTATTGGAAGCAATAATATAAAAACTAAAACGAAATTAAAAATAATTGGTGCAAAAGATGATGCAAAATATCTTCCTATAGAATTAAGAATTCCTATACCAATTGAGGATAAAGATATAAGTAAAATATAAGGAGTTGTAATTCTAGAAAAGTTAATAGCCAAGTCAAATTTTACTGGATCATTTGCAAAACCAAATGCAATAAAATAAATAATAAAAGGCATTAAAATTTGAAGAATAGAGGTTATTAAGATCATAACAACCAAAGATACAAAAAGTATATCTTCTGAAAATTTAATAGCATAAATTTTATTCGAACTTAATTTTTTTGAAAACATTGGAATAAATGCAGAAGAAAAAGCTCCCTCAGCAGTTATTCTCCTAAAAATATTTGGTATCCTTAGGGCAACAACAAAAATATCTGTTATATAACTTACGCCAAGAACATTGCTGATTAAAACATCTCTTATGAGACCAACTACTCGGCTTACTGAAGTTAAACTAGCAACCACTAATGTAGATTTAAATAAAGAATTTTTATGAGCGCTATCCCTCATCACTAAGAACCTGCAAAAGCTTTCTTTCAATCAATTTTTTTGAACTATGATGTTCTATCTTTTTATTTTGAGAATCTAAAACATAAAAAACATCGACAACTCTCTCACCAAATGTTGCAACTTGAGCTCTAAATAAATTTAAATCTAAAAAATGTATAGCTTTTGCTAATTCATGAAGAATACTTGGCCTATCTTTCCCACTGACCTCAACAACAGTATAGTCAGAAGAGATATTATTCATAATTTTTACAACAAAAGGAACTGTAAAAGCATTAATTCTTTTGTTTTTTAATCTTGATTTTATTGGACTCTCACTCTTAATTTCAGATTTTATATAATTTGAAATTTTTTCTTTAATTCTATCAATTCTAAAATTATCAATTATTGGTTTATTCTCTTTATCCTGAATCCATATAACATCTACAGCAATATTTGAAGAATTTGTAAATATTTTAGCATTAACAATGTTTATTTCCATTGCGGATAATGCGCCTGTTAATTTTGCAAATAGGCCTTTACTATCCTTAGACATTATAGAAACTTCAGTAGCTTCAGCACCTTTCTGATTGTTAATTATAATTGATGTTTTACCATTAAAATTGTTTACAAACATTTCTGCTTGACGAAAAATTATATCCTCATCCAATCCAAGCCAATATTGATCACTTTGACTTGTAATCCAATCTTTAAATTTTTTCTTTTTACTAAAATCTGCATTAGCAAAAATTGATTTTATTTTATTTTTTGCTCTTAGTGATCGGTCCTCATCTAGAACCTCTCCTGATAATTTTGTGTATGTCTCTTTATATAATTGCTCAAGCAATTGGCCCTTGTGAGCATTCCATACTCCGGGGCCGACAGCTGAAATATCTGCGATAGTTAAAATAAATAAAAGTTTGAGTCTTTCTGGTGTTTGAACTATTAAAGAAAAATCCTCTACAGTTTTTGCATCCATTACATCTCTTGTTTGAGAAAAATCACTCATAACAAGGTGTTCCTTAACTAACCATGAAATTGTCTCAAGCTCATATTCAGATAAATTAAATCTACTAGAAAATTTTCTAACAATTTTTGCACCTGCTATTGAATGATCTTCATCACGACCTTTAGCAATGTCATGAAAAAATAAAGCTATTGTAAGAATTTTTTTGTTAAGACCAGAATCAATAAGTTCAGAAATAAGTTTTGTAATATTTCTATTTTTTTTAGAAAATAATTTATTTAACTCGCCAATTGCCCTTAATAAATGTTCGTCAGCTGTAAAGTGATGATACATATTGAATTGCATTAAACCTTCGATCTTTCCAAAATCTAAAATAAATCGTCCGAGAACTCCAGTTTCATTCATTTCTCTTAAAGTTTCCTCAGAATTTTTTTTATTCAATAAAATTTCAAGAAATATTTCGTTTGCCTTTTTATCACCTCTTAAATCTTTATTAATTAAGTTGATATTTTTTCTCAAAACCCTAACGGCATTAGGATGAATTAAAACATCTCTTTTCATTGAATAATAAAATAATTTTAAAATATTCAGAGGATCATTTTTAAAAAAATTATCAGTTGGTATATCAATTCTTCCAGTAGTTAATATGAAGCTTTCAACCTTTTTTTCAGAAAAAAATGCTAGTGCCTTTGAAATTACAGGTATAGATTTTTTTTGTTTTTCTTCAAGTATGGAACAAATTGATCTTGTTAAATCGCCAACCTCTTTTGCAATTAAAAAATAATGCCGCATAAACCTCTCAACACCCAGAAGACCCTTTCTATCTTCATATCCAAGTTTTTTTGCCATCTCAGTTTGGTCATTAAAATTTATAACTTCTTCAGGTCTTTTTGCTATGTAATGAAGCTGGCATCTAACATGCCATAAAAAATTCTCGCATTTCAGAAAAGTATTTGATTCATCTTTATTTAAAATTCCATATTTAAACATTTCTTCTGGACGAGAACAATTATAGCAGAAATTTGTCATCCAGCTTAGCATCTCTAAATCCCTAAGACCTCCCTTGCCATTTTTTATATTAGGCTCAACAAGATATCGTGATTGACCTGCTTTATGTTGTCTCTCTTCGCGCTCATCGAGCTTTGCCTGAATAAAATCCGCTGATGACATTTTTTCTAATTTTTCTCTATAAGAATAATTAAAATCTTTACTCAACTGCTCATTACCCCATAAGTGTCTGGCATCGAGCATTGAAGTAGTAATTGTCTGATCTTTCTCTGCTAATAGAATAGTTTCAGAAATTGATCTTGTTGCTTGACCAACCTTTAATCCTAAATCCCATAAAAAATATAAAGTATTTTCTATGGCTGTCTCGGACCATGCAGTTTTTTTATATGGTAGTAAAAAAAGAAGGTCTATATCTGATCCAGGAGCTAGAAGACCTCTCCCATAACCTCCAGTAGCTAATACCGAAATCTTTTCTGCTTCAGTTGGGTTATTGAGGGGATGTAAATATTTACTAAGAAAATCAATATATTTTACTATGAGCTCATCATGCAGAAATGATAATTGTTGAGCGCATTCTTTTCCTTTATATATATTATTTTCGAGCCGTTTCTGAGCTACATCATGAGCAATTCCTAATTGTTCTCTAACATATCGTTTGAGTAGATAATTAATTTCAGATGAAAAAATTTGTTTTTCACTAAAGACTTCTTCAAAATTAAAATTGCAGTCTTCGGCTAGCGTTTTGATTTTGGTCGTCATCTATTTCCTTTTAACAAAGAAGATAATGGTTAAAAATAATTCTCTTATAAATACCACTTAATAAAAGAAAAACTAAAAATAATTTTTATTAATTAATTACTAATTTATATATAAAATAGTAATATTAATTTGAATTATTTATTATTTTTATTATTTTATTATAAAATGCTTGACGCTATTATTAGATTTGTTTATTTGTCATCAAATTATTAAACAATATTGTAGGATTGGTAAAAATCTTGAGAGATAAAAATAACATAAATGAAACCAGCTATGACGAAAAAGAAGCTCTAAAATTTCATTCTGAAGGTAGGCCTGGAAAAATAGAAATCAATGCAACTAAGCCAATGGCAACCCAAAGAGATTTGGCCTTAGCTTATTCGCCTGGGGTTGCTGCACCTGTATTGGCAATATCTGATAACCCAGATAGCTCATATGACTATACTGCTAAGGGCAACCTTGTGGCAGTAATATCAAATGGCTCAGCAATACTTGGATTAGGCGACCTTGGTCCTCTAGCCTCTAAACCAGTAATGGAGGGGAAAGCGGTATTGTTTAAAAGATTTGCTGATGTTGACTCAATTGATATAGAAATAAATGAAAAAGATCCTGATAAAATTTCGGATATAATTGCAAGCCTTGAGCCATCGTTTGGTGGGATTAATCTTGAAGATATTAGCGCCCCGGACTGTTTTATAATTGAGAGCAAATTAAGAGAAAGATTAAATATACCTGTTTTTCATGATGATCAACATGGAACTGCTATTATATCAGCAGCCGGCATAATTAATGCACTCGACCTTACTGGTAAAAAAATTACTGATATGAAGGTCGTTATAAACGGTGCAGGTGCAGCCGGAATTGCATGCTTAGAATTATTAAAGGCTATGGGGCTGCCTCATGATAATGCAGTGCTCTGTGACTCAAAAGGTCCTATTTACACAGGAAGACAAGACAATATTAATCAATGGAAGTCAGCTCATGCAGTTCAAACTAAAGATAGAACTCTTGCAGAAGCAGTAAAGGGATCAGATATTTTTCTTGGCCTCTCCGTTAAAGGAGCATTAACGCCTGAAATGATTAAAACCATGAATAAAAATCCTATAATATTTGCAATGGCAAACCCAGATCCTGAAATTGATCCAAAAATTGCAAAAGAAGTAAGACCTGATTGCATAATGGCAACAGGAAGATCAGATTACGCAAATCAAGTAAACAATGTTTTAGGTTTTCCTTATATCTTTAGAGGTGCTCTAGATGTAAGAGCAACAACTATTAACGAAGATATGAAAATTGCATGCGCAGAATCATTAGCAAAATTAGCTCGTGAAGATGTGCCTGATGAAGTTGCTGCAGCTTATTCTGGTGCAAGACCAAGATATGGTCCTGACTATATAATACCAGCACCTTTTGATCCAAGATTAATAAGAGATATACCACCTGCTGTTGCAAAAGCTGCAATGAAATCAGGGGTTGCAAAATTACCTATTGTAGATGAAGACGCATATAAAAATAGATTATCAGCAAGACTTGATCCAACTGCTGATATAATGCAACCAATTTTTTCTAAAGCAAAAAGACTTATGAAAAGAGTTGTTTTTGCTGAGGGCGAAGAAGAAAAAATAATTAGAGCTGCACTTAATTTTAGAGAACTAGGTTTAGGGATACCTATTTTAGTGGGCAGACAAGAAAGAATTGAAGATACATTGAAAAAAATAGGTTTAAGGCCTGATACAGATATTGAAATAGTAAATTCAAAAGACTCTGATAAGTCAGAAGAATATGCAGACTTCTTATACAAAAGACTTCAAAGAAAGGGGTATTTGAGAAGAGATTGTCTTAGAATGGTTAATAATGATCGAAATATATTTTCTTCTTGCATGACATCCCTTGGTCATGCAGATGCGATGATTACAGGAACAACTAGAAATTATTCGCTCGCGCTTGAAGATATTACACAAGTTATTGACCCAATAAACAATAAAAGAATAGTGGGAATTTCTGCAATGGTTTCTGGACCAAGGACAGTTTTAGTTGCTGATACAAATGTACATGACATGCCATCGGCAGAAGAAATCGCAGATATTGCAGAGGCAGGCGCAGAGTTAGCTAGAAGAGTTGGGTTTGTTCCAAGAGTTGCTCTTCTTGCGTATTCTTCCTTTGGCTACCCCGAAGGAGAAAGATCAACGTTTATGAGAGAGGCTGTTAATATTCTAGATAAAAGGAATACTAATTTTGAATATGATGGTGAAATGGCTGCCGATGTTGCACTTAACCCAAAGGCTATGGAGTTATATCCTTTTTGTAGGTTATCAGGACCAGCAAATGTTTTAATTATGCCCGCAATTCATTCTGCTTCTATTTCAACTAAATTGCTTCAAGAACTTGGAGGGTCTAATTTAGTTGGACCAATGCTTGTAGGACTTTCAAAGCCAATACAAATTATACCTACTGGATCTAGAGTTTCAGAGATAATTAATCTTGCCGCTATAGCTGCTTGTGATCTTGGACGATAAAATTAATACAGATCCTCAGCATATCTCCAAAACATTTCCGGTATGTCTGGGCCGCCTAAATTTTTTATTTGCCTAACACCTGTTGGGCATGTCACATTAATTTCGGTTAAAAATTTACCAATCACATCGATGCCAACAAAAACAAGATTCATTTCTTTTAAAGTAGGTTTTATTGCATCACATATTTTAATATCACTTTCAGATAATTCAGATAATTTGGGAATGCCCCCAACGCCAAGATTTGATCTAAATTCACCTTTTGCAGGTATTCTATTTAAACACCCAACAGGCTCGCCATCTAATATGATTATTCTTTTATCACCATATTTCACTTCTGGTAAAAATGGTTGAACCATAATAGGTTCATCTTGATCTTTTATAAAATTTTTTACTTCTCCAACTATATCTTCATTTTCTTGTAACCTTATTATACCCTCTCCACCTTTTCCATAGAGTGGCTTTAGAACAATGTCTTTGTGAATTTTTTGAAATTTTAAAACGGAGTCAGCATTAAGGGAAATTAAAGTTTCTGGCATTAAATCCTTAAAAAAAGTCACTAATAATTTTTCAGGCGCATTTCTAACGCTTGCTGGATTATTTATAACCCGAACATTTTCAGGAAGATGCTCAAGTATATGTGTATATGTAATATAGTGCATGTTAAAAGGGGGCTCTTGTCTCATTAAAACAAAATCTATATCTGTAAAATCCGTTTCGAATGGACCTCCAAGATTAAAATGCTTGCCTTCGTCATCCATAACTTTAAGAGGCTCAATTAGTGATGTCACTTTACCGTTCTTATATGTGAGCTGATCAGGAGTATAATGGAAAATCTTATGCCCTCTTTTCTGTGCCTCTAGACATAGAGCAAATGTGGTATCACCGGATATTGACAAAGTTTCAATGTGGTCCATTTGAAAAGCTATATTAAGACTCATTTTTCCTTCCTTTTAAATCTAATGCTGCATTATATACTTCTTTTTTTGAGAAATTAGTATACTTGGATATTTCTTTTGCGGCATCAGATAGTGACATTGATTTAAGGGCATCTCCTAAAATAGCCTCTAAGTTTTGAGGTTTATCTTTTTTTACCTCTCCCTCAATTACAATAATTATCTCACCTTTAATATTATCTCTTGAAGATAGGTTTTTAATAATTTCGCTTACCTTTAGTGTTAACACTTCCTCAAATTTTTTTGTAAGCTCTCTACATATAGAGATGTTTCTGTCCCCAAAAATTTCTAAAATTAACTCCAAGCTTTTAACAAGTCTATTTGAGCTTTCAAAGAAAATCATAGTGGATTTAATGTCTTTTATTTCTAGTAAATAATCTTTTTTTGCCTTTTTCTTTACTGGCAAGAATCCTGAAAAGAAAAATTTATCTGATGGAAGACCTGACAATGTTAAAGCAGTTATAGGGGATGAGGGACCAGGGCATGAAGTGACTGACAGATTTTTTTTCTTTAACTCTTTAACTAGTTTATATCCAGGGTCTGAAATTAAAGGAGTTCCAGCATCAGAAACAAGAGAAATATTTTTTCCTTTACTAATTTGGTCGATTATAAATTTCCTAGTACTTGTGTCACTATGCTCATGATAAGACATCAATTTATTTTTTATATTATAGTGATTTAAGAGCTTGATTGTTATTCTTGTATCTTCACAAAAAATTAAATCAGAGGATTGAAGCTCTTCAAGGGCACGAATGGTGATGTCTTTTAAATTGCCTATTGGAAGAGATACTATGGTTAACTTTCCCTCTTTATTGTTTTTCAATCAGCAACTCCTTTGAAAATAAATTAAAGGCATGGTTTCTATGAGAGATACTATGTTTAAATTCTGGTTCCATCTCTCCAAATGTATGTTTGTAGCCCAATGGAGTGAAGATAGGATCATAGCCAAAGCCGTTATCACCGCGAGGGGGAAATGAAAGGGTACCATCAACTCTTCCTTTAAAAACCTTATGATCGCCATCGGGCCAAGACACCGCAAGAACACAAATAAAATATGCTGAATAATCATCTGCCCCTTTTTCTAAAAGGTTTTCGTGTATCTTTTCTGCAGCGTACAAAAAGTCTTTATCTGGACCAGCCCACCTAGCTGAATAAATACCGGGCTGTCCACCTAAAGCATTAACACATAAACCAGAATCATCTGAAAGAGATACAGTCTTCGATAATGTTGAGGTTACAGATGATTTAATAATAGCATTTTCCTCAAAAGAAGAACCATTCTCTTCAGGCTCCTCAATTCCTAAATCACTAGAAGATAATATTTTAAGATCATAATTTTTTAAAAGGTCCTTAATTTCTGAAACCTTCCCTTTGTTATGACTTGCAATTACAATTTCTTCATTATCAATTTTTTTTTTCATTTAAGTTTCAAACATTTTTTTTTGAATAATATTAATTTCACCAATACCTTTCTTGGCTAGGGCAAAAAGTTCAGAATATTTTTCTTGAGAAAATGGAATAGTTTCAGCTGTTGATTGAATCTCAACAATGCCTCCATAATCAGTTAACACAAAATTTGCATCTGCATCAGCTTTTGAGTCTTCATCATAATCAAGATCAAGTATTGAGATATTTTCATAAATTCCGCATGAAACAGCTCCTATACAACCAATAATAGGGTCTGCTAGAAGGTCTCTTGTGCTCAAAAGATTATTAATTGATTGTCTTAAAGCTACCCAAGCACCAGAAATTGAGGCTGTTCTTGTTCCTCCATCAGCCTGAATCACGTCACAATCGATGTTAATTTGATATTCACCTAATTTTTTTAAATCAATTATCGATCTTAGAGATCTACCAATTAACCTTTGGATTTCTTGTGTCCTTCCGCTTTGTTTCCCATTGGAAGATTCTCTCCTCATCCTTTCGGAGGTTGATCTTGGCAGCATTCCATATTCAGCAGTAACCCAACCAGTTCCGGAATTTCTTAACCAAGGGGGGACTCTATTTTCAACTGATGCTGTGCATAACACATGTGTATCACCGAATTTTACAAAACATGACCCCTCTGCATGTTTTGAAACACCTATATCAATTTCTACTTTTCTAAGTTCATCATAGTTTCTTCCGGAGGGTCTTTTCATAGTTTATCTCAAAAAATTAATATTTATTTTTATTTATGGGTTGAAAAATAATCTTATATATCACACATAACACAATATAACGCTATGATTTTCAACTGTGTTATTGTTAAAGCATATTTATTAGGGGCATAAAATGGAAGAAGAAAAGGAAGAGCAAGAAAACAAAGTTGATGAGAACTTAGTGGAAGAAGAAAATGAGACTAACAATCAACCTAAAGAAATTTCATTGGAAGATAAGGTTAAAGAATTAGAGGATAGACTTTTAAGATCGGCTGCTGAAGTTGAAAATATAAGAAAGCGCTCAGAAAAAGAAAGGTCTGAAGCCTATAAAATTGGCATAAGTCTTTTCGTAAAAGATTTTGTTCCTGTCTTAGATAATATTGAAAGAGCTCTTGCATCTTTAAAGGACTCTGATGAGATAAACTATGAGTCTTTTGTAGAAGGTATTTCCGCTACTGAAAAAGATATTATTAGCTTACTTGAAAAACATGGCATTCAGCAAATCAACCCCATTAATGAAAAATTTGATCCTCTCTTTCATGAAGCTCTTTTTGAGGCTGAGTCTGATGATCATGAGCCTGGTTTTGTTACTCAGGTAATCGAAGTTGGTTACGTAATTGATAAAAGACTTATTAGGGCTGCAAAAGTAGGTGTTGCGTCAAAAAAATAATTTTTTTAAATACGCTCTTGTAAGAAAAAAAACAGTAACCATATAAACAAAGTATTAAATTTATATCCAAACAAAAGGGAGTATTGTCATGGGTAGAGTTATAGGTATCGACTTAGGAACCACTAATAGTTGTGTTTCCATTATGGAAGGATCACAACCGAAAGTTTTAGAAAATGCTGAAGGGGCTAGAACTACCCCATCCATGGTTTCTTTTGATGAAGAAAAGAAAAGATTAATTGGACAACCTGCTAAGAGACAAGCAGTAACAAATCCAACAAATACTCTTTTCGCTGTAAAACGACTAATTGGCAGATCTTTTGATGATCCAGCTACTAAAGAAGATCAGGGTATGGTTCCGTATAATATCGTTAAAGGCGATAATGGCGATGCTTATGTTGAGGCTGAGGGCGAAAAATATTCCCCCGCACAAATTTCAGCCTTCATACTTCAAAAAATGAAAGAAACAGCCGAAGATTACCTTGGTGAAAAAGTTGATCAAGCTGTAATTACAGTCCCAGCATATTTTAATGATGCACAGAGACAAGCCACAAAAGATGCAGGTAAAATAGCAGGACTAGAAGTTTTAAGAATAATTAATGAGCCTACTGCGGCGGCACTTTCTTATGGTTTAGAAAAAAAAGAAGGTAAATTAATTGCTGTTTACGATTTAGGTGGAGGAACATTTGATATTTCCATTCTTGAAATTGGAGATGGTGTTTTTGAGGTTAAATCAACAAATGGTGACACCTTTTTAGGTGGTGAAGATTTCGATACCCTCCTTGTTAATCATCTAGCTGACGAATTTAAAAAAGAAAATAATGTTGACTTGAGAGAGGATAAACTAGCGCTTCAAAGACTAAAAGAAGCAGCTGAAAAAGCAAAAATAGAATTATCGTCTGCCTCACAAACTGAAGTTAACCTTCCTTTCATAACTGCAGACCAAACAGGTCCAAAACATTTAACCCAAAAACTTACTAGAGCTTCTTTAGAAAGCTTAGTAGAAAAGCTTATTGAAAGAACAATTAAACCTTGCAAGGCTGCGCTTAAAGACGCTGGTATCGATGCATCAAAAATTGATGAAGTTGTTTTGGTGGGTGGACAAACCAGAATGCCGAAAATAAGAGAAGCAGTAAAAGAGTTCTTTAATAAAGAACCTAATATGTCTGTTAATCCAGATGAAGTTGTTGCAATGGGGGCTGCAATTCAAGCTGGTGTCCTTCAAGGTGACGTAAAAGATGTATTACTTCTTGATGTTACACCGCTGTCATTAGGTATCGAAACATTAGGGGGTGTATTTACAAGACTAATTGATAAAAACACAACTATTCCAACAAAAAAATCTCAAGTCTTTTCAACAGCCGAGGACAATCAATCAGCTGTAACTATAAGAGTATTTCAAGGCGAAAGAGAAATGGCTAATGATAACAAGCTATTGGGCCAATTCAATTTAGAAGGTATAAGCCCTGCTCCTAGAGGAATACCGCAAATTGATGTTGCTTTCGATATAGACGCTAACGGTATTGTCTCTGTTTCTGCAACTGATAAAGCAACAGGGAAAGAACAAAAAATAACAATCGAAGCATCAGGCGGTCTTAGTGATGATGAGATTGAAAATATGATTAAAGAAGCAGAAGCAAATGCTGAAGCTGATAAAAAAGTTAGAGAGCTTGTTGATGCTAAAAATCAAGCGGAGGCAATTATCCATTCCGCAGAAAAAGGTATTGTTGATGCTGGTGATAAAATTACGGATGAGGAAAAAGATCCTGTTGAGGCAGCAATAAAAGACCTTAAAGAAGTTTTAGACAGTGAAGACTTAGCAGCTATTCAAGAAAAAACAGCTACGCTATCACAGGCGGCTATGAAAATTGGCGAAAAACTATATCAACAGGAACAGGAAAGTTCCGGTGATGAAAATCAAGGTGATAATAAAACCGAAGATGCTGATATAGTTGATGCCGACTTTGAGGAAGTTAAGGAAGAGGAAGAAACTGTTAAAGAAGAAGAAAAAAATTAACATTAAAAATTAACAACCGGATCGCTTTAGATGGCAAAAAGAGATTACTATGATGTGTTGGGTGTTCAAAAAAATGCATCAGATGCTGATATAAAAAAAGCATTTAGAAACTTGGCTAAAGAAAACCATCCCGATAGTAATCGAGGTGATAAAGGGGCAGAAGCTCGCTTTAAAGAAATCAATGAAGCCTATGAAAATTTAAAAGATCCTCAAACAAGAGCAGCGTATGATCAATTTGGCCATGCTGGAACGCAAGCTGGTGGGATGGGTGGTGGCTTTAGCGGTGGAGGATTTGGCGGAAATTTTTCTGATATTTTTGAGGATTTATTTGGTGATTTTGCCGGAAGATCAGGACAAAACTCAAGACAACAAAGACAATCACGCGGCTCAGACTTAAGAGCTGAAATAAAAATAGATCTTAAGGATGCTTACTTTGGAACAACAAAAGAGTTAGCAATAAATTCAGCAACTGGTTGTGATGAATGCGATAGCACAGGGGCTGCTTCAGGAAGTGGCAGGTCAACCTGTCAACACTGCGGTGGCTCGGGAAGCGTAAGATCAACACAAGGATTTTTTACGCTAGAAAGAACCTGTAGTGTATGTAGTGGTAAAGGCTCTCTAATAGAAAATCCATGCAGAAGTTGTTCAGGAAGTGGAAGAGTAAGAAAAAAAAGAAAGCTGTCTGTAAATATCCCTCGCGGAGTTGATGAGGGAACAAGAATAAGGCTTGGAGGAGAGGGCGAGGCTGGAGAAAACGGAGGTCCGTATGGCGATCTTTATGTTTTTGTATCAATAAACGAAAACGAATTTTTTAAAAGAAGTGAAGCAGACCTATTAAGCGAGGTCCCAATAGATTTTGTTACTGCTGCTCTTGGCGGTCAAATTGAGGTGCCTACCCCTGATGGGAAAAAAATAAGAATTTCAATACCAGAGGGCTGCCAAAATAATAGGCAATTTCGTTTAAAAGGAAAAGGAATGCCTGTATTACAGACCAATAGATTGGGGGACCTTTATGTTGAAATAAGGGTTGAAGTTCCAACAAAGCTTAATGAAAAACAAAAGGGAATCCTAAAGGAATTCTCGGAAATTAATAAAAAAAATACCAGCCCAGAAACAAATAGTTATTTAGATAGTTTAAAAAGAATTTTCACTGGCTAAGGCTTTTTGTGAATAAATTTTCTTTTCCTTCCTGGGTTACAAGCCTTGCATATTTTACATTCCAATCCCCAGCATGATCGAGCAGTACAAAACTCCCTGCCCCAAAAAATTATCTGCAAATGTAATTTATTCCAATGCTTTTTATCAAATGAATTTTTAAGATCTTTCTCAGTTTGTTTTACATTTTTTCCACTAGTTAGCCCCCATCTTTGTGCCAATCTATGTATATGTGTATCCACTGGAAAAGACGGAATATTAAATGCCTGACTTACAACAACTGAAGCTGTTTTATGACCTACTCCAGGTAATTTTTCTAATAGAGAAATATCACTCGGAACAGTTGAATTGAACTGATCTACTAATATTAAGGAAAGCTCTAATATAGCTCTTGATTTTTTTGGACCTAATCCACAAGGTTTAATTATAGAATAAACCTCTTCATATGATAGCTTAATCATTTTCTTTGGTGTTTTTGCTTTTTTGAATAAATATGGTGTAACTTTATTTACTCTCTCATCTGTACATTGTGCGGACAAAAGTACTGCTATTAAAAGAGTGTACGGATCGTCATGATCAAGCGGGACAGGGGTACTTTTATAAGTTTGATTTAAAATGGAATAGACTTTTTTGGCTTTTTCTTTTCTGTTCATATAAAGTTATAATTTTTATAAGTTAAATTTACCATTAGAAAACTCATATGATATGGGCTGTCCTGTAGCAATTTCTCTTTGTAAAATTTCCTCAGGCGAAAGACCTTCAATGTGCATGACTAAAGCCCTTAGAGAATTACCATGGGCGCTTACTAATATATTGTTATCTTCAAAAAGTAATGGCAAAATTTTATTCTCATAATAAGGAATAACCCTATCAGCTGTATCTTTAAGACTTTCTCCCCCTGGAGGAGGAATATCAAACGATCTTCTCCATATGTGAACCTGATCTTCTCCCCATTTTTCTCTAGCATCATCCTTATTGAGACCAGTTAATTCACCATAATCTCGTTCATTTAATGCTTCGTCCCTAACTACATTAATTCCATTTAGATCAAGCTCTTCTAAGATAATATTTGCTGTATTGATTGCCCTATCTAGAAGAGAGGTAAAAAGATAAGAATATGTTTTACTTTGTTTTTTTAAAAGAAGACCGGTAGCATGAGCTTCATCAATACCTTTACTAGTAAGGTCTGGGTTTTCCCAACCAGTAAAAAGATTTTTGTTGTTCCAGTCACTTTGTCCGTGTCGTACCAATGTAAAATCAGTCATTGGGTCTTCCTTTTAATTTTCTATTCCAAGAACATCTAATGCAGAAAAAAGACCTGGTCCCTTGCCTACCCCCCATTCTGCCGACTTTAGGGCGCCGGTTACAAAAATATTTCTATTTTCAGCAAAATGAGAAACGACTATACGTTCACCTTGCCCTGCAAAAACGACAGAGTGATCACCAATAACTGTTCCGCCTCTAAGAGAAACGATACCAATATCGCCTTTCTTTCTTGATAGTTCCGATCCATTTCTTGAAATGTCTAAAGATGAGTCAAGGTCAATTTCTCTGCCCTTGGCGGCTGCATTAGCAAGTTCTAATGCTGTGCCAGAAGGGGAATCAACCTTATCCTTATGATGCATATCGGATATTTCTATATCCCAATCACTATCTAGTGATTTTGCGAGATTTTTTACTGTCCCAAGCAAAGCATTAACACCGAGGCTCATATTTCCAGACTTAATTATTGTTGCGTGTCTTGCTGCAGCCTTTATCTTCTCTTCCTCACCCACATTGAATCCGGTCGTACCTATTACATGCACCTTTCTAGCTTGAGCAACAAGCTCACAAATTTCGATAGTAGAGTATGGAGAGCTAAAATCTATAATAGCATCTGATTTCAGGATACATTCTAAGGGGTCATCAGTTACTAAAATGCCTGTTTCTTTACCACCAATTAAAGATGAAATGTCATTACTTAAATAACTAGAGCCTTTTGCTTCAATGGCCCCAACTAAGGTAAACTTATCTGATGCTTGGGCTTGGGACATTATTTGTTGACCCATTTTTCCTGCGGCACCTATAATTGATATTTTTGTATTCTGTCCCATATTTTTATCTTATCACAATTAAGTATTTCTTAACCATATTTCATTAATCTCATGATTAATATTTTTTTTTAAAATTAAGTTTGCCCTTTTTTTTGTAGGAAGAATATTTTCATTTAAATTAACTAAATTTATTTTTTCCCAAATAGAATTGGCTATTTCTTTTGCCTGATCATCATTTATAGATGAAAATCTATTAAAAAAATCCTCTTCATTGTTTATTGCGGCTTGCCTTAAAGATAAAAATCTATCGGTATACCAGGTTCTCAAGGACGGCTCCTCAGCATCAATATAAATTGAAAAATCAAGAAAATCTGAAACTATTAAAGACATGTTGTTGTCTTTTGAAGTAATTGGTTGAAGAACATTTATGCCCTCTATAATTAAAATGTCTGGATCAATTATCTCTAATTTTTCATCGGGTATAACATCATATAAAATATGAGAATATAATGGAGCAGAGTTCTTTGACTCACCTAACTTGACGCCAGATAAAAAATTTAAAAGAGACTCTATATCATAACTCTCAGGGAACCCTTTCTTTTCCATCAAATTATTCTCTTCTAAAAATGAATTAGGGTACAAGAAACCGTCAGTTGTAACCAGCTCTACAGTTAACTCTTTAAATAATTTCTTTAGCAGCGACTTAATTGTCTCTGAAAAAGTTGACTTTCCAGAGGCAACAGAGCCTGTAACACCTATAACGAAAGGAAGTTTCTTTTGTTCAATATCATTTGAGCTTTTATGTTTTAAATTTAAATAATTATAATTTTTTATATTATTGCATAAAAGATTGGCTATAAAGGGATAGGCCCTATCTAGAGTCTCAAAAAAAGATTTTTCATTGATCCCATTTAATGAATTAATTTCTTTTTTATTTAATGGTGACCAGTCTTTAAAACTAAGTTTTGTAAATTTTTCTCCTAAATCAGGCATGATTTTTATAAGGACATTCTGTTTTTTAACTCTTGATAAATTTCCTCTGGTTTAATATTTAATTTTTTCAAAAGCAACAACCAGTGATATATTAAATCAGCACTTTCGTTCACAGTATCTTTTTTAGTCTGGCCTATAGCTGCCACAATTGTTTCTATGGCTTCTTCCCCCATTTTTCTTGCTACATAATTTATATCTTTATTGAGCATAGTTTTGGTATATGAGCCCTCATCATCACCTACAGATTTTTCTTCTATTATTAGCCAAAGCTCATCAAGAATATTTTGTTTTTCTGACATATTTAAACCTCGTAAATTTATACTAATTAAAGTCTTACAGAAATACCAGCCTTACTCATTGCTAGCTTTGTGTCTTGAATAGATATTTCACCAAAATGAAAAATAGAAGCTGCAAGAACTGCGCTTGCTCCACCTATTCTGACACCATCGATTAAGTCTCCAATTTTTCCAACCCCGCCTGATGCAATTACAGGTATTGATACCTCTTCTGATACAGCTTTAAGAAGCTCATTGTCATATCCGGACTTTGTCCCATCTTTATCCATAGATGTTAATAAAATTTCACCAGCACCTAAACTGGTTACTTTTTTTGCAAATTCTACAGCATTAATACCGGTTGAAGTTCTACCTCCATGTGTAAATATTTCCCAATTATTTTCTGAAACAAGTTTTGCATCTATTGCAACAACTATACATTGACTACCAAATATTGAACTAGCCTCATGAATTAAGTTTGGATCATCAACTGCAGCGGTATTAATTGAAACTTTATCAGCCCCAGAGGACAAAAGAACCTGAATATCCGATACAGACCTAACACCACCGCCAACTGTTAATGGCATAAAACATTGTTCAGCTGTCTTTCTAACGACATCAAGTAGAATGGGTCTTTTTTCATGGCTTGCGGTTATGTCTAAAAAACATAACTCATCAGCGCCGCTTCTATCGTAAATCTTTGCAACCTCAATAGGGTCTCCGGCATCAATTAAATCGACAAAGTTTATGCCCTTTACAACTCTTCCATCTTTAACATCAAGACATGGTATTATTCTAGTTTTTAACATTACAGTTTAACGATAGTTAACGCTTCCCTTATATCAACCTTTTTATCATATACGGCTCTTCCGCAAATCATTCCGCCAATCCCTGATTTCTCATTATTTTTTATTTGGAGAACATCCTCAATTGATGAAACACCTCCTGAAACTATAACTGGTATATTTACTAATTTTGCAATTTCAAGTGTTGAACCAATATTCGGGCCTTCCATTACCCCGTCTTTATCAATATCCGTAAAAATAATTGCACACACTCCTTTGCTTTCAGCAATTACAGCAAATTCATTCGCGCTCACGCCTGAGTCTTTTGTCCACCCCTCAATTGAAACCTTTCCTTTCCTTGCATCAATTCCTATAGCAATCTTATTTGGAAAATCTTTACAAGCTTCTTCTAAGAATGAGATATCGTCTATGGCTTTGGTCCCAATAATAACTCTTTCAATTCCGCTGTTTATTAAAGAACTTATCTTCGATGAAGTCCTTATGCCTCCACCAAATTGTATTTTTAAGTCTGTCTTTAATGCTATTTCCTTAACTATATCAAAGTTATCTGAATTTCCGTTTTTTGCTCCATCAAGGTCAACAATATGTATCCAGTCACAGCCCATGTCCTGAAAAATTTTTGCTTGATCAAGAGGGTTTTTATTGAAAATAGTTTTTTTTTCAAAATCACCCTTTTCAAGCCTTACGCAAAAACCTTCATATATGTCGATAGCAGGGAAAAAAATCATGGCGACCACTCAATGAAATTTTTTAAAAGATTAACACCGGCTGCTTGGCTTTTCTCAGGATGAAATTGGGTTCCTAAAATATTGTTCTTACCTAATGAAGATGCGAAGTCCTCTCCATAATTAGTTGAAGAAATTATTGTTTCCTTATCTAGAGGGGAGAATTTATAAGAGTGAACAAAATAATAATCACTGCTCTTAATATTATTGAAAACTGGATGATTTTTCTTTGCATCAATATTGTTCCAGCCCATATGTGGAACTTTTAATTTTTTATCATTTGGCTCCAGAGGGATGACATCCCCTTCAATCCAGTTTAAACCACTATGTTTACCGCCCTCAAAACCTGATGTAGCCATCAATTGCAAACCTATGCATATACCTAAAATGGGCTTTGCCTTTACTAAAACTGCTTCATCTAAAGCCTCTTTTAGTCCATCAATGCTAATTAATTTTTTAATGCAAGACTCAAAGGCTCCGACACCTGGTAAAATAATTTTGTCGGATTTAATAATTTCCTCTGGATCTTTAGTAAGGTTTACAGAACCTTTAACAGTGGAATCACTCATTGCAAACTCAAGAGCTTTTGTAGCAGAGTGGATATTCCCACAATCATAATTAACTACCGCAATAGATATATTTTTCATAAAGATTTAACTTCCCAATGAACCTTTGCTTGAGGGTGACCTCCCTAGCTCACGAGGGTCAATAACCATTGCATCACGCAGTGATCTTGCTAAGCCCTTGAAGCAAGACTCAGCAATATGATGATTATTTTCTCCATCAAGATTTTCAATATGAATATTTGCACCTAAGTTTTGCGCAAAGGCTGCAAACCACTCATGAAAAAGTTCTGTATCCATTCCCCCTAGCACGGGTTTTGAAAAAGGTACCTTCCAAATTAAACTTGGTCTTTTTGATATATCAATAGCAACTCTTGTTAAAGTTTCATCCATCGGAATTATTGCGTTACCAAAACGTTTAATACCCGAAAAATCTCCTAAAGCCTTAGCAATAGCAGAACCAATTACAATTCCAGTATCTTCGGTAGTATGATGTTGGTCCACATGAAGATCTCCTTCAGCCTTTAGTTTAAGGTCTATTAGTGAGTGTCTCGAAAAACTCTCAATCATATGATCAAGAAAACCAATGCCTGTTTCTATTTCTGATTCACCTGATCCATCAATATCCAGATCAACAAAAATTTTTGTTTCTCGGGTCTCTCTCTCAATTTGAGCTTTTCTATTTTTTTCTTTAGCATTCATATTTAGCCTCAGCATAAAAATTTTATTTTATCGCTTTCTAAGATGCAAAACAAAAGCACCTTCACCCCCTTGTAACCTGTGGGCATTAGAATATCCAACAATTAAAGGAAAAATTTCATCCTCCTTTAACCAACCAATAAGTGCTTTTTTAATTATTCCCTTGCCTTTCCCTGTAATAATAAGCACATAACTATACTTATATTTCCAACACGTGTCTAAAAAAGAAAGAAAAGCTACTCTAGCTTTTTCAATATTTAATCCATGCAAATCAAGAGTTGCATTTGTTTTAATTTTCTTCGTTGCTAATTTTTTTATTGTTCTTTTAGTTAATAGACCAGGCAAGGGTAATTTTTTTTTCTTTTTAAGTATCTGGCTTCGATTATCATTATTTAACTGAGTATTGCTAAAGCCGGCATCCTTATTTTCAACGCTAAATTCTTCTTTTATAAAATCGTTCCAAACACTTAAATCGTCTTTATCATTCATAACTAATCATCAGGGTTTGTTGAAATTAACTCCCAAGCCGGAGTTCTACTTTTTATAGGCCTTTGGAAAATCCAAACGTCTTTTATTACCTGAGGAGAGTCTTTATTTCCCTCTATAACGTTTCCTGTTGAGTCTTCGCCGTAACTAATCATTTTAGCTTCAAACATTACTTTTAATTGAATGATATTTGTCTCCAATACAGCATCAACTATTTCTACTGAATTAAACTCCACAACTTCATTATGTAGCTTCTGCTGTAGCTTATCCCTTGATGAAATTGCTTCAGAGAAACCTTCATATACTTCTTTACTTATAAGATTCTCAATCGGCTCTAAATTTCCGGAAGCATAATTTTCAACTATCATTTTATATGCATTTTTTGAACCGCCTAAAAAAGTTTCTTGGCTAAAATTTTTATCAGTTGAACTCATGTAGTTTAAAATATCTTCTTTGGATTGAGGAATAAATTTTTCGTTTAAATTTACATCATCCACATCTTTTGAACTTTTTTGTTGAAAAACACTTCTGCTGTCTAGAGGGTCTTCATTGCCTGTTCTTTTACCCAATGTTGCTCTCAGCCTTATAAAGGCTACTACAGCAAACACTAGTAGTATTATATTCATTGGATCAAAAGGGTTGCCCATTTTATTTGTCCTTTCTATAGTGTTTTATTATAGGAATATACATTAACTTTAAATAAATATTTATTTTTTTTGGTGAAAACTTGTTTTATCCATTTATAATCTTCTTTTTAATTTTGCCTATTTTTGAAATATGGGCACTAATAAAGCTAGGAAGCTATTTTGGTTTTTTTGGAACTTTAATTCTTATAATTGGTACAGCAGTAATAGGAATATTTATTGCAAAACAACAAGGTCTTGGCATAATTTTTTCTCTTCAATCTAAGCTGGCTCAAGGAAGACAAGCCCTTCCTGAGATAGTAGAGGGTATAGCTTTACTTTTGGGTGCGTTATTCTTCATTATTCCTGGGGCAGTAACCGATTTATTTGGAATTATCTTAATTATACCAAGCCTAAGAAGATACCTGTTAAAACTAGCAGTAAATAAAATAATAGATGAATTAAGAAAAAGAGAAAAAAGATACTAAGTATTTTTTAACCATAAAGATTCTTTTGGAAGGGAAGCTAAAAAATCTCTATGATTTTTTTCTTCAATATCTGTAATTCTTGATTTAAGTTTATTTTTTCTTATCGGTGCACTTAAAGGTTTGTTTTTGTTGTCATTGACTTTTTTTATCGTATTCGTTGAAAGTTCAAGATCAGGCTCTTTTCCTCCTACCAGCTCAAGATAAACTTCCGCTAAAAGTTCAGAATCTAGTAAAGCCCCGTGAAGGCTTCTATTAGAATTATCAACAAAAAATCTTTTACACAATGCATCAAGGCTGTTTCTGGCGCCCGGGTATTTGCTTCTTGCTATTTTAAGAGTATCAACAACCCTGTTGTTATTTATTTTATCCTTTTTTGCTCTTCCAAGCTCGCTATTTAAGAAGTTAATATCAAAATCAGCGTTATGCGCAACCAAGTTGCTATCACCAATGAAATCTAAAAAATCATCAACAATTTCTATAAATTTTGGTTTATCTGATAAAAATTCATTTGTTAGCCCATGAATTTTTTCAGCCCCAGGATCCATATCTTTTTCTGGATTTAAGTATACCTGATAAGTATTATCTGTTGGCACATGATTTATAAGCTCAACACATCCTATTTCGACAATTCTGTCTCCATTATCAGGGCTTAGTCCTGTTGTCTCTGTATCAAGTACGATTTCTCTCATTAGGCTCTAATTTTTTTCAGAATATTTAAAACTTGTTTTTTTGCGTCGTCAATACTTATTGACGTATCAATTATAAAATCTGCTTTTTGGCATTTGATATCATTTGGCATTTGAGAAAGTAATATTTTTTCAAATTTATCTTCTGTCATATTCGAACGTTTTAAAACCCTTTGCTTTTGAATGTTCTCTGACGTGGATACCACCACAACGTAATCTACTTGACTCTCCCCGTTTGTCTCAAGCAAAAGAGGAATATCTAGAACTACAATTTCTTCATTTATGTTTTTTTTAAAGAAATCTATTCTATCTTCTTTCAAGAGAGGATGAATTATCTCTTCAAGCTTTTTTATATTAGTTTTATTACCAACAACTATACTACCTAAAATCTCTCGGTCGACCGAGCCATCAGCAGATATTGCTTCAGGAAATATGTCTTTTATTGCTAAAGCACCTATGTTCCCAGACTCATAAATTTTATGTACTGAGGCATCAGCATCATAAACAGGTATTTTCAGGCTATTAAAGATCTTAGCAGTTTCAGTTTTGCCCATTCCTATAGATCCAGTTAAACCAATTTTTATCATTTTTCAACACTCAAAATGTGTTTGGCAATATGATCTTTTAAACCAGATGATACCTTTGGCTTTTTACCATAAAATGCTTCAAAAGCAGGTACAGCTTGGTATAAAAGCATTCCTAAACCGCCCATAGTTTTAATATTTTGATCTTCGGCTAAAAGCATGTTTTTAGTTTTTTCCGGATTATAAACAATATCCGCAAAAAAACTTAATCCTTTGATGTTTTTAAAATCAAAAGTACCTTGATCATTCTGGCCTGCCATCCCTAACGGTGTTGCGTTTATCAACATGTCAAAAGATTGCTTGGCATTTTTTAATTCATTGCTATGTAATGGTTCTGCAGATATCTCTAATTTTTTTACTAGTTCGACAGCCCTAGAAATATTTCGGTTAAATATAAGTATTTTTTCTGGTTTATATTCGCTAAGCGAGAGGGCTATGCTTTTTGCAGAACCACCAGCGCCAAAAATAGCAATCTTCATTTTTTGTAGGACGATTTCTGGAAATGTTTCTTTCAAGCTCTCAATAAAACCATCGCCGTCAGTATTATTACCATAAGCCATCTTGTTCTTAAAAGTAACTAAGTTAACAGCCTGAAGCTTTTTTGCATTATCGCTTAACTGATCACACAATTTTGCAACATTTTCTTTATAAGGTATTGTTACATTTATTCCTTTAAAGTCACTATTGTTTTTTTTATCAAGAATGAAATTTTTTATGTCATCAGCCTGTATTTCAATTTTTTCATATTCACCAAGGATGCCATGTTCTTTGAGCCAATAATTATGTATTATTGGAGACCAACTATGGCCAATAGGAAATCCTATAACAGCAGCTTTTTTCATTATTTAATAACCGCAGCAGATTTTATTTTTCTAAGTTTCTCCAACAAAGGTATAATGGGCAAGCCTACGATTGTAAAAAAATCTCCTTCAATTTTTGAGAACAACTGAATACCATTCCTTTCAATAGAATATCCACCAGCAGAAAAAGTAACTTCTTTTCCTGCCTCCTTTAAATAATTTTTTAGAAACTTATCAGAAAAATTTCTTACCTTCATTTTTGGAGATTGTTCGTTGCGCCAAATAATTTTATTATTAAGTGCAATTACTGTTGCCGAGTCTAAGTAATGTGTTTTGTTCTTAAACAATTTAAAATTTTTTTCAGCCTCTTTTATTGTTTTTGGTTTGTTGTACACTTTTCCTTTAAAAGATAAAACTTGATCAGCCCCTATAACTATAGATTCCTTGTGCTTCTTTGAAACAGATAAGGCCTTCCTCTCTGCAAGCATAAGTGCTAACTTTTTAGTTGAGCCCTTAAATCCATTCTTTAAACTTTCTTCATCTACTGGTGGTTTCATTGATTTGTACTTCACACCAGCATCACTTAAAATTTTTCTTCTTGAGCGGGAAGATGACGCTAGGATAATGTCAATTTTTTTCGGCATTTTTTTCTTCCTTTAATGATAAAATATTCATTATAGCGGATGCTGTTTCTTCCACTGATCTTCTTGTAATATCAATTACTGGCCATCCCTTATTTGCAAAAATTCTTTTCGCTGTTATGATTTCTTCTTCAACTTTATGGATATCAATGTAGTCATTGTCTGTATTGTCAAGGCCAAGCTCAATAGACCTTTTTCTCCTAATTTCTACTAATGTTTGAGCAGAAGTTATCAATGCAACAACTTGTGTATTTTTAATGTTTTCTAATTCTTCTGAAATCCCAACATGAGGTACTAAAGGATAGTTTGCTGCTTTGATTCCTTGGTTTGCAAGATAAATACATGTAGGCGTTTTAGAGGTTCTGCTTACACCAACAATAATAACATCTGCACTTTCAAGATTTAGTAGTCCTTGTCCATCATCATGCTCTAAAGTGTAATTTATAGCTTCAATCCTTTTAAAATAATTATCGTTTAGAATGTGTTGTCCACCGGGTTTATTAATAGCTTCAAAACCAGTGTATTTCTCAAGAACACTAACTATGTTTTCCATAACTGGTAAATATAAAATATTTTCGTTTACGCAAAACTCTTCTAGCTTTTCTCTTACCTCTTCTTCAACAAGAGTACAAAACACGACACCCTTTTCTTCTTTTATGTTTTTAAAAACTCTTTCAAGCTGCGTTACTGTCCTGACCATTGGATAAGTTTTTTGTTGATATTCTAGTTCTGAAAATTGAGCGGCAGCTGCGGAAGAAACAGCTTTAAGTGTTTCCCCAGTTGAATCTGAAACTAAATGTAAAGTTAAATAATTTTCGCCATTCTTTTTCATATTAATAATATCTTGTTAATAACATGTTTATTTTTTTATTATTTATCAAAATTAATCTAAAGTATACATTTAGGCAGTT
>CACOFZ010000006.1 GCA_902626605.1 uncultured PS1 clade bacterium | reverse complement strand
TAAGCTCTATTAATGATTTAACTTCTTTTGCCGGCCACTCTTTCTGCATTAATTTTTCTTTAGCATCAGATGGACTTTTTGATGATCTTATAAGTTTAATAATTTCATCAATATTTGAAACAGCTATTGCTAAACCAACTAAAATATGAGCTCTATCTCTTGCTTTATTTAATAAGAATTTAACTCTTCTTGTAACAACTTCTTCTCGAAAAGCTAAAAAACACTCCAATAGCTCTTTCAAATTCAATGTTTTGGGATTACCTCTATCTAATGCTACTGTATTAGCCCCAAACGATGTTTGTAATTGAGTATATCTGTAAAGTTGATTTAAAATAACATCAGGAACAGCATCTTTTCTTAACTCAACATAGATCCTCATTCCATTTCTATCGCTTTCATCTCTAAGATCTGTGATTCCTTCAATAGTTTTTTCTCGAACGAGTTCGGCAATTTTTTCAATTAAGGATACTTTATTAAGTTGATAGGGTATTTCTGAAATAATTATAGCTTTTTTATCTTTGGGAAGGTCTTCAACTGAGACCTTACCTCTTATGATAATTGAACCTTTACCAGTGGAGTATGCACTTCTAGCACCAGATTGGCCTAATATAATACCACCTGTTGGGAAATCTGGCCCAGGAACAATTTCAATTAAATCATCTATTGAAGCCTCAGGTTTATCTAACAATAATAAACATGCTTCAGTAATTTCACCTAAATTATGGGGAGGAATATTTGTAGCCATACCAACTGCAATTCCACCAGCTCCATTTACTAGAAGATTAGGAAATTCAGCAGGTATAACAATTGGCTCTGATTCTGAGTTATCATAATTCTCTTGAAAGTCTACCGTTTCTTTATCTAGATCATTAAGCAGGTGTTGACTTATTTTTTCCATTCTTACTTCAGTGTATCGCATTGCTGCAGGTGGATCCCCATCCACAGAACCGAAATTTCCTTGACCTTCTATAAGAGGCAAATGCATAGAAAAAGGTTGAGCCATTCTAACAAGGGCATCATAAATACTTTGATCGCCATGAGGGTGGTATTTACCTATAACATCTCCAACAACTCGGGCGGATTTTCTATAGGGTTTATTCCATTCATAATTATTTTCATACATAGAATAAAGTATTCTTCTGTGAACTGGTTTCAATCCATCACGTGCATCAGGTAATGCCCTAGAAACAATCACACTCATTGCATAATCAAGATAAGATTGACGCATTTCTGTATCTAAATTGATATCAGAAATTTCAGAATTTTCATCTAATATGTCAGACATAAATACCCTTTAAAGGAATGATTTAAAACGAATCAAATCATAAAAAAATAATCAAATTATTTTAACATTTTTAAGTATTTACATCAATAAATTAAGAATAATAAGAACTAATAATTATATATATAAATCAATAAGTTAGAAAGGTATATCATCATCCATATCAGAACTTATGGATGCAGATTCACTTGAAATTGAGTCATTGGCAAAATCATTTGTCGAATTTTCATTCCTTCCGCCAAGCATAGTTAAATTTCCATTAAAATTTTGAAGAACTACTTCTGTAGTAAATTTTTCGATACCATCTTTGTCTTCCCACTTTCTTGTCTGCAATTGTCCTTCTAAAAAAACTTTCGAACCTTTTTTTAGATATTGTTCAGCAATTCTGACAAGACCCTCGTTGAATATCACTATTCTATGCCATTCTGTTTTATCTCGTCTTTCACCAGAATTTTTGTCTTTCCAGCTTTCAGTAGTAGCTATTGAGAAAGTACATAATGACCTTCCATCTTGAGTACTTCTAACCTCCGGATCATTTCCTAAATTACCTATCAGCATTACCTTATTTAAACTACCTGCCATAAAAAACTCCAATAATTATAATATATATAACAAAAACTCTTCCTACGTGAAAGCACTATGATATAACCTTTTGTAATTATATTTAATACTTAAAAATCTAGGATTAATAATGTCATCTAAAAAAGATAAAATAGCGAATAAAAAATTTATTAATATTTTAGGAGCTAGAGAGCATAATTTAAAAAATATTGATGTAAGTATTCCAAAAGATAGCATTACTGTAATAACAGGTCTTTCTGGTTCAGGTAAATCATCTCTTGCCTTTGATACCATTTATGCAGAAGGACAAAGAAGATATGTAGAAAGTCTCTCTGCCTACGCAAGGCAGTTTCTAGAAATGATGCAAAAACCTGACCTAGATCAAATAGATGGTTTATCACCAGCTATAGCAATTGAACAAAAAACAACTTCAAAAAATCCAAGATCAACTGTTGGAACTGTCACTGAAGTATATGATTATTTAAGATTAATGTTTGCTAGAATTGGTGTTCCTCACTCACCTACAACTGGCTTACCTATTAAAAGTCAAACTGTCACACAAATGGTAGATCAGGTTCATAAGATTAAAGAAGGAACAAAGGCTTATCTTTTATCCCCAATTGTACGCGGAAGAAAAGGTGAATATAGAAAAGAATTTTCAAACCTCCTTAAAAAAGGCTTTCAAAGAGTAAAAATTGATGGTGAATTTTATGAATTGGATAACGCTCCCAGTCTAGAGAAAAATATTAAACATGATATTGACGTTGTTGTTGACAGAATTGTAATTGATAAATCATTAGGAAATAGGTTAGCTGATAGTTTTGAAACGGCCCTTCAACTATCAGACGGACTTGCTGCAATAGAATTGGCAAGCGGTGAAGAAAATGGAAAAAGAATATTATATTCAGCAAATTATTCATGCCCAGAGTCCGGTTTTACAATTGAAGAAATTGAGCCAAGATTATTTTCATTTAATAACCCTGTAGGAGCTTGTCAACACTGTGATGGTCTAGGAACAGAATATTTTATTGATAGAGACTTAGTAATTCCAAATAAAGACATTAGTATTAGAGATGGAGCAATTGCACCATGGTCAAGGACATCATCTCCATCACCCTATTACCTTCAAACATTAATGGCATTATCTGACCATTTTAATTTTTCAATTGACTGCAAATGGTCAAGCCTACCAACTAAATTTCAAAAAATAATTTTAGATGGTTCTGAAAATGAAAAAATTACATTTAACTATGATGATGGATCTAGAACATTCAAAACAACAAAACCTTTTGAAGGTATTCTTAATAATTTAAAAAGAAGATATTTGGAAACTGATAGCAATTGGATGAGAGAAGAGATTGAGAAATATCAATCTAAATCTAATTGTTCTAAGTGTAATGGCTATAGACTGAAAGAAGAGGCATTATGTATAAAAATTAATAAATCCAATATTGGAGATATATCTAAGCTTACAATAGATGAGGCAATATTATGGTTTAACAGTCTTCAAAAAAAATTATCAAAAAAAGATACTGAAATTTCAAAAAATATTATCAAAGAAATTACTGAAAGACTATTTTTTCTAAAAAATGTTGGTTTAAATTATCTTACCTTATCCAGAGAGTCTGGGACATTATCTGGAGGGGAGTCCCAAAGAATAAGATTAGCCTCCCAAATAGGATCAGGTTTAACCGGTGTTTTGTATGTTTTAGATGAGCCCTCCATAGGTTTGCATCAAAGAGACAACGATAAATTACTTGGAACTTTATCGAGACTTAAAGATTTAGGTAATACTGTAATAGTTGTTGAACATGATGAGGAAACAATGAATGCAGCTGATCATATAATTGATATTGGTCCTGGTGCTGGCATTCATGGTGGATATCTTGTTGCTGAAGGAACATTTAAAGAAATATCAAATAATAAAAAAAGTATTACCGGTCAGTATTTATCAAAAAAATTAAAAATTGATATTCCAAAAAAACGAGAAATCAATTTAGATAGATGTATAACGATTACAAATGCCAGTGGAAATAATTTAAAAAACGTTACAGCTAATTTTCCTTTAAGCACTCTAACATGTGTTACAGGTGTATCAGGTTCAGGTAAATCAACTCTACTACTTCATACACTGTTTGCAGCTTTAAACAGAAAATTAAATAATTCTCAAAAAACTCCAATGGATTATGACGGAATTAATGGGATTCACTTTATTGATAAAATCATTGACATAAATCAGTCTCCAATAGGAAGAACACCTAGATCAAATCCTGCTACTTACACAGGAGCCTTTACGCCAATTAGAGATTGGTTTTGTCAATTACCTGAGGCGAAGGCAAGAGGATACAAACCCGGAAGATTTTCCTTTAATGTTAAAGGAGGAAGGTGTGAAACCTGCCAAGGTGATGGTGTAATTAAAATTGAAATGCATTTCTTACCTGATGTTTATGTTGAATGCGATCAATGTAAAGGACAAAGATATAATAGAGAAACTTTAGAGGTAAAATATAAAGATAAATCAATCGCAGATGTTTTAAATATGACAGTTACAGAGTGTTCTGATCTTTTTAAAGCTGTTCCCCTTATTAGAGATAAAATGGAGACTCTTAAGAAAGTAGGTCTTGGTTATATAAAAGTGGGTCAGCAAGCAAATACTCTATCTGGAGGTGAGGCTCAAAGAATAAAACTTGCTAAGGAATTATCAAAAAAGGCTACAGGAAGAACATTTTATGTATTGGACGAACCAACAACTGGTTTACATTTTGATGATGTAAAAAAACTCTTAGAGGTTCTTCATGAATTAGTTAATAATGGAAATACAGTTGTAGTTATCGAACATAACCTCGATGTAATTAAAACCGCTGATTGGATTTTAGATATAGGACCAGATGGTGGTGATAAAGGCGGAGATCTTGTTTATGAGGGAGAACTTGAAGGTATTTTAAAAATTAAAAATAGCTACACAGGTCAATACCTAAAGAAAATAATATAAAAAAGGGGCTTTAAGCCCCTTTTTCAATTTATATTTAGAATCTAAAAAATATTCTGAGCAGCAACCATTGAAAAAAGCATTGGTATACTAAGCAAAGTATTAGTTCTAGAAAAAAGCATTGCAGTTCTAGCTGATGCAATTTTTACATTGTCCTCAACAGAAACTATACCTAATGCTTTTTTTTGGTTTGGCCATATAACAAACCAAACATTAAACCACATAATTATTCCTAACCACATCCCTATTCCAATGGCTATATGAGAAGGAGCTGCATCACCTCTAAGGCCTAATGTCATTGCAGCTTCTAAATAACCATTTAAATAGCCCACAATTAATCCTGTTATAATCGTTGACATTGCGGCCCAACGAAACCACCAAAGAGCAGCAGGAGCAATAACTTTAGAAACCGCAGGTTTTTGATCATCAGGAATGTTTGGCATATTTGGAATTTGAACAAAATTAAAATACCAAAGTAAACCAATCCACATTATCCCTGATAAAACATGTAGCCACCTAAATAAAAAAGAATAAAAAGCTTGATCAGAAAAACTATCTGAGGAAACAGATCCCCATGACATAAAAACTATTAATAATAAAACTGTAACTGTTAAACCAGCTGAAACAGTATTTTTTAAAGACGATAAAATTGCACTCATATTAGACACCCCCCTGTTTAATATGAATCAATTATAATATTTATTGCTCAATTTTGAAAGTCTAGTTGTTGTTATTTTTTGACCAATCCCTTTTAACACCGAGAATATGAAGAAGCTGAGAAGCTATGAAAGTAGAAGAATATGTTCCAATAAAAACACCTATAATCATAGCAAGCGTGAAACCTTTAATGACTTGACCACCAAAAATATAAAGAGAAAATAAAGCTAACAATGTAGTAAATGATGTTAATACTGTTCTAGAAAGCGTCTGATTAATTGATGAATTTATAAGATCGTATAAATCTTGTTTTTTATATTTTCTTAAATTTTCTCTAATTCTATCGTAAACCACAACAGTATCATTCATAGAGTATCCAATAATAGTTAATAGAGCAGCAATTATTGATAAATTAAACTCAATTTGGAAAAATGAAAAAATCCCTATTGTTATAATTACATCATGAATAAGAGCTAAAACAGCACCAAGAGAAAATTGCCATTCAAATCTAATCCAAATATAAAAAAGCATTAACCCTACAGCTGATATAATTGCTAGAATTCCTTTTTGAATTAATTCAGAACTTATCTTTGGACCAACTACTTCTGTTCTCTGAATTTCTCCAAAAGATACTAATTCACTAGTTATAATTGATAAAACTGAAGAATTATTTTCAGATGATGATGCCTCAACCCTAACTAATATATTTTTTTCGGATCCAAAATTTTGTATTTGTACATCACCAAGATTTAGTGATGACAGTCTAGATCTAACATTACTAATATTTATACTTTCCTCAGATTTAACCTCAATAAGACTGCCGCCCTTAAAATCTATACCAAAATTTAATCCATTAATAAAAACAGAGAAAAATGATAAGAGACAAAAAATGAGAGAAATAAATAATGTTATTTTTTTGTATTTGAGAAACTTAATATTTGTATTTTGTTTTATAAGTTTTAAGGTTTTCATTTAAATACTCACAAGGATAATTCTTCAGGTCTTTTTTTCAAAATCCAAATTGAAATTAATAACCTAGTTATAATAAATGCGGTAAAAACAGATGTTATGATTCCTATTGATAACGTTACTGCAAATCCTTTAACAGGGCCTGTTCCAAGAAAAAATAAAACAAGTGATGCTATTAAAGTTGTTACATTCGCATCAAGTATAGTTCCGAAAGATTTAGAATATCCGGACTCTACTGCTGATATTGGATTTTTTTCATTATTAATTTCATCTCTAATTCTTTCAAAAATAATAACATTAGCATCTACGGCCATACCTATAGTTAATACAATACCTGCAATACCTGGAAGAGTTAATGTTGCTTGGAGTAATGATAAAATACCAACAATAAAAATTATATTTAAAATTAATGCAAAGTTTGCATAAAAACCAAACCTTCCATAACTAAGAATGATAAATATTAAAACACAAACTAAGCCTATAATTGCCGCTGAAGTTCCAGAGTCAATTGAGTCCTTACCTAGACCAGGTCCAATCGTTTTTTCCTCTAATATTTCAAGAGGAGCTGGTAATGCACCTGCTCTTAATAAAATTGATAAATTATTCGCCTCCTCAACTGTAAAACCACCCTCAATTTGTCCGGATCCTCCCAATATAGGTGTACGAATAACCGGTGCAGAAATTACTTCATTATCTAAAATTATTGCAAAAGGTTTTCCAACATTCTCCGATGTTGCTTTAGCAAAATACTTTCCCCCGAGTGAATCAAACCTAAAATTAACTATTGGAGCATTGGTCGTCTGATCAAAGCTTGCTTGAGCATCTACGAGCCTTTCACCTGATACTAATATTTTTTTCATGACAAGATATTCAAATCCGTTTTCATCACTGATAATTTCTGATCTACTAGGAATTCTAGTTTGCCTTGCTTCATTTACACTAATTGAAGTATCAACCATCCTAAAATTTAATTTAGCGGTTTGACCAAGTAAATCTTTTAATCTTTGTGGGTTATCCATTCCAGGAACTTCTAATAATATTCTATTATTACCCTGTCTTTGGATAGAAGGTTCTGTAACACCAAGGCCATCAATCCTTCTTCTGATAATTTCTATTGATTGTGATACAGCAGATCTATATTTTTCATTCAATGAATTTTCATTTAATTCTAATAAGAAAAAATTATTATTGCTGCTAATAGAAAACTCTCTATTGTTATTATTTGAAAATAAGTTTGATGATGAAATATTAAATTCTTGAATTAATTTCTTAGCCTCATTTATTTTCAACTCATCCCCAATAGTTACCTGAACTCCAGTTTCGTTAGTTTTTAGTCCAGAATATTTAATTTTATTTTTTCTAAAGGTTGATCTCATATCCTCTAAAAGTGATTGCGATCTATCGTTTTTAATTGAATTTGTATCTACTTCCAAAAGAAGATATGAACCTCCTCTTAAATCTAAACCAAGATTAATTGTTTGTTTTGGAAAAAAGGGTATATTAACTTTAGAAAAGTTAGGAAGAGCCAGAAAAAAACCTATTATACAAATTACTAATAAAAATATTTTCTTAGAATTAGAAAAATATATCATAGCATATTAAGATCTAACATGAGCCAATGTCGATTTAACAGCTCTAATATTTACATTATCACCAAAATCTATCGTAATCTCATCATCAGAAACTTTTGAAACTTTTCCTATTAAACCACCTTGAGTTACAACTTCATCACCTTTTTTTACTGCATTAACCATTGCAGTATGCTCTTTAACTTTATTTTGCTGAGGTCTAATTATTAGAAAATAAAAAACGAAAAAGATTAAAATTAATGGCAGTATTTGAAAAAAAACATCTTGCATAACTTATCCTTATTGTTGAGTTATAAATTAATATGTAAATTTTGACAAAATATCAAACTTAATTGATATTTTGATATTAAGAATTATTTAATTCAATTACCTTTGAACCATTCATGTAAGGTTGCAAAACTTTTGGAATATTGATCACTCCAAACCCTTCATAATAGTTTTCTAAAATTGCAACTAAGGTTCTTCCAACAGCCAAACCAGAACCATTTAAAGTGTGTGGAAAGACTTTTTTACCAGTTTTTTCATTTTTATACCTAGTATTCATCCTTATAGATTGAAAATCTCCACACAATGAGCATGACGAAATTTCTCTAAAAAGTTTTTGACCAGGCAACCAAACTTCTAGATCATAAGTCTTAGCTGCAGAAAAACCCATGTCACCGGTAGATAAAATAACTGTTCTATACGGTAATTCTAGTTCTTTTAAAACTCCCTCTGCGCAAGAAAGAAGTCTTTCTAATTCATCTAAAGAATTTTCTGGTTTGACAATACTAACTAGTTCAACTTTTGGAAATTGATGAAGCCTTATCAGTCCTCTTGTATCTTTACCAGCAGCACCGGCCTCTTTTCTAAAACATTGTGTATAGGAAACAAAACGTAAAGGTAAATTATTATCTTGAAGGTTATTATCTCTTACGAGGTTTGTTAGAGGCACTTCAGCAGTAGGTATTAGCCAAAAACCATCCTCCGTTTTAAACTGATCATCTGCAAATTTTGGCAACTGACCTGTACCAAACATTACATCTTCTCTGACTAAATAAGGTACGCTTATTTCCTCGTAACCATTTTCTAACACATGATGATCAATCATAAAATTAGCAATAGCTCTTTCCATTTGAGCTAAGTCCTTTTTTAGAATTGAAAATCTTGAACCCGATAATTTTGCGGCTGTATCAAAATCTATCATGCCAATTTCCTCTCCAATTTCATAATGATTTGGAGAAGCATCCTTCTTAACACCATACTCATTTATAACCTTATTTGAGCTTTCATCTTTACCATCGGGTACTTCATCTAGAGGAATATTAGGCAAGGAAGATAATTCGTTACTGAGAGATTTGTTGAATTCTTCTCTGCTTTTATCTAAAGATTGCATTTTTTCTTTTATTAATTGAACATCAGCTGAAAGTTTTTCATAGACAACTTTATCGTTATTTTTTTTAGCAATACCAAATTTTTTGGATAAATCATTTCTTTGAGTTTGAAGTTCTTGAAGATTTGTAATTGATTGTCTCAGATCTCTATCAAGTGCAAGTATTGTATCTAAATTAACATCTAGCCCCCTTCTTCGCCATCCTTTGATATAAAAATCAGTATTATTTCTTATTTTATTAATATCATGCATTTTAATTCTTTAATGTATTTCCTTCTTTGTTTTTTCTTTCAATTAAAGAAACCAAAAGAATAGATAATTCATATAGTAAAAGTGTTGGAATTGCTAAACCAATTTGACTTATTAAATCAGGCGGGGTTAGAAAGGCTGCAACCAAAAAAGTTAAAACAATTGCATATTTTCTTCCCTTTTTTAAATTTTCTGAGCCGACAATACCTATTTTTGCTAACAATGTTAAAACTACCGGAAGTTGAAAACATATGCCGAATGCAATAATTAGAGATGTTACAAGTTTAAGATACTCACTAACCTTAGGAAGAAGTTTTATAGATATATTATCGAAATTAGAATCGATCTGCATAGAAATAAAAAAGTTCAATGCCAACGGCATGATTAAATAATGGACCATTAATGTACTGATTAAAAATAAAAAAGGTGTAGCGATTAAGTAAGGTATTAATGCCATTTTTTCATTTTCATATAATCCTGGTGCTAAAAAAAGATATAGTTCAATAGCAAAATACGGAAGTCCTATTAAAGATGCTCCAAAAATTCCTATTTTAAGTTTAGTCATTAAAAATTCTTGTGGAGCCGTATAAATCATTTCACCACTAGATCCCGCTATATCAAAAAAAGGATCTACTAAGAAAGAATATATACTTGTTGAAAAATAAAAGGATGCTAGAAACCCAATAAAAAAAATAACCATTGATCTTATCAATCTTGATCGAAGCTCAATTAAATGATCAATTAAGGGAGCTTTGGAAAAATCATTTTGATTTTGATGTATTTTATCTGAGTTAGACATAAATAGAATTAATTATCTTCATTTGTTTTGTTTTTATTAATAGATTTATTTGTATTTTTTGAAATTTTTTCTATTTCTATATCATTTGCTATACTTTGAACGCCTGTTCTTAATTCAGCAGCGTATATCTTTATTTTTGAGACAAAATCAAAAATTACTTTAAGTAAGCCAGGTAGTTCTTTTGGACCTACAACTACCAGCAAAACCACAGCAACAATTAATAATTCACTATAACCAAAATCAAACATAGTTTTGTAATTTAATCTTTATCTTTCGAGTCATTATTTTCTATTTCATTTTCATTTGGTTCATCTTCCAGGCCCTTGCGAAAACTTTTAATGCCTGAGGCTAGGTCTCCCATAAAATTAGATATTCTTCCTCTTCCAAAAAAAATTAACACAAGAACAACTACTACTAGAATTTGCGGTAAGCTTAGTGACATCTTTTAATTCCTTATAAAAAATATATTAATATTATACACTTATCTCCATAATGAAAAATTAATTATTTTCTTCTATAGGATCTAAGTCATCATCTATTGGGTACATATCTGGCGGTAAATTGCTGTCTAATAGCCCAGTAGATTTTAATTCATCAAGGCCTGGAAGTTCTTTTGTATTTTCTAAGTCAAAATGCACTAAAAATTCATCAGTTGTACCGTATGTTATAGGATTTCCTGGGGTTTTTCTTCTTCCTTTAATTTTAACCCAATTTATTTCCATTAATGTATCTATAGTTCCTGGAGATACAGTTACTCCCCTTATCTCCTCGATTTCAGCTCTTGAAACTGGTTGATGGTAAGCAATAATTGATAATGTTTCTAATGCAGCTTTTGACAATTTTTTTTGTATTTTTGCTTCTTTCTGCATTATAAATGATAAGTCAGATGCAGTTTTAAACATCCATTTATTATTTACCTTCTTTAATTCAACCCCCCTTCCTTTGTATAGATTTAGAAGATTATTCATTATCTCCTCAATATTAGTATCTACTGGAAGCATGTCTTTGAGTGTTTTTTCATCAAGTGGGTCAGATGCAGCGAATAAAAGAGCCTCAACTGCTCTAATTTGATCAGAAAATTCTATTAAAGTATTATTTTTATCATCTTCAATCATGCTAACATCTCGTTAGCATTTGATTTATTTTCTCTAATTTTAAATTTAATTGATCCAAAGTTCTTATTTTGACTTATTTCAATCGTGCCCTCTTTCGATAACTCTAAGGATGCAGAGAATATTGAAGCTAACGAACTTTTTCTAAATAAAATACCTTCCTCTGATGTATCATTATTTACAGGAAGAAAATCTTCAATTTTTGTCCAATCAAATGTAGCACCAAGCATTTTTTCTAAACGCTTTCTTGCGTCCTCAATAGAAAATAATGAAAAGAATCTTGGTTTCCAGTCATTATTATAATTTCTGTTTCTTAAGCTGGAGTAACAGGAAATTAAATCAAAAAGAGTATCTTTATGTTTAAAATTTTTAATTAAAAATATAGTTTCGGGCATACCCCTTCGAAAAACATGAGTGCCTTCCCTATCTCTTGTCATAAGTTTTGACCCAACTTCTCGCATTGCTTCAAGTCTTCTAAGTCTAAAGGCTAAAATAGCTGATAATTCTTTTGCGGAGACATCCTCATCATCCTGATCAGGTAAAAGCAATTTTGACTTCAAAAAAGCTAACCACGATGCCATGACAATATAATCAGCAGCCAAATCAATATCAATTTTTTTCATTTGGTCAATAAAGTTTAAATATTGAGAAGCTAGCTCTAATATTGAAATTTCTAAAAGATCAACTTTTTGTTCTTTTGCTAAAGATAAAAGTAAATCTAAAGGACCCTCGAAACCATCTAGATTAACGTGAAAAAAATCTAATTGTTCACTATAGTTGACACTCAAACTGTTCTCCATACAACAATATATAGCTGTTATTTTAACAAATATACACTACATTAAGTATTGATAAATTATTGTGATAACTAAATTAAAGGTAACTAAAGTATAAAGATAATTTTTTTTTTATAATATTTTCATTATTAATCAATAATTTATCTATAATTTATAAAGTTAATCTATTGGTTTTTTTGCGAAAGAATTTGACACCTGAAATTTAAATTTAAAAGGCTATTGCAATAATCTTGAGCAATATCAATATTTTCAATATTAGTTGATATGATTCGATATTTAAGATCTTCACCAGGAAGGAATAATCTTTGTCCAACCTTAATTCTATCAGGATTTGTAAGATTATTTAATTCAATTATTTTTTTTGAAGTTGTTGAATAGTTTCTTGCAATTGTTGAAATGGTATCCCCCTTTTTTATATTTATTACAATATTTGTGGGGAGAATTTTATCTATCTTAATAATCCTATCTTTCAAAAAATCTTGCATTTTGAGTTTTTTTAAATGAATTTCAGCATCTTTTATGTTTGAAAAAGTCCCAAAAAGTAATGAAAAGTAGTTAATATTTAATTTTCTCTCCTCAAAAATATTCTCGAGAGTACCGCAAGGTTCGTTTGAGTTATTCCAGAGCGAATATACACAAGGAATATTAGAAGGTCTTTTAACTTCAGGTGTATTTTCTGGAAGTTCCCTGATTGGTTCATTTGGTGCATAAACTATTGGTATTTCGCTATCTGAGTTAAAGTATATAAAAAGGCCAACAACTACTGTGATAGACAAGGTGGTTAAGAATATAAAAATATTCCTCTTCATTCTATCTTAGTTCCTCTAGTGCATTTATACCTAATAATCTTAATCCTTCAGATATTGTAATTTTTACAGACATAATCAAAGCTAGTCTTGCTTTAGTTTCTTCTAAATTATCAATATTTAAAACTTTTAAATTTTTATCCTCATTTCCTAAATTCCAATAAGAATGAAAAAATGAAGCTATATCTCTAAGATAAAAAGCAACTCTATGAGGTTCTCTATATATAGCTGCCTGTTCAATAATTCTTGGAAAATTTGAAATTATTTTTATAAGCTCAATATCATGAGAATTTGATAAAAGCTTCAGATTTGTATTTTTAACAAAGTTTTCGTCAGTTAAGAAAAGCTTTTCATCCCCAACTTTTCGAATAATAGAGCTTATTCTAGCGTGAGCATATTGAACGTAGAAAATAGGATTATCTTTAGTTTGCTCCTTAACAAGATCATAGTCGAAATCTAAGGGCGCATCATTTTTTCTTGTCACCATCATAAATCTGACAGCATCAGAGCCTACTTCCTCAACTAAATCTCTTAATGTTATAAAACTTCCTGATCTTTTAGACATTTTTACAACACTTCCTGCTCTCATTAATCTAACTAGCTGGCATACCTTTACTTCCAAAGTAGACTTTGATTTTGTAACGGCATCAACTGCAGAGGTTACCCTGGAAATATAACCAGAGTGATCTGCACCCCATATATTAATCATTTGATTAAAACCTCTATTAAACTTATCTTTATGATAAGCTATGTCGGGCATAAAATAAGTCCATGAACCATCATGTTTTTTAACAACCCTATCCTCATCATCACCAAAGCTTTTTGATTTAAAAAGTATGTGTTTCTTCTTTGACCATTCAGACTTTTTTACACCTTTTGGTGGTGGAGTTTCACCTTCATACAAAAGGTCTGAATCATACATTTCATTAAAAACTTTTTGCACATAGCCATCATTAAGAAGTTTATTTTCAGATGTAAAAACATCATGATTTATTCCAAGTGAATTTAGGTCATCCTTGATAATACTTAGCATGGATTGAATTGAAAATTCTTTTACAATTGGAAGCCAATCTTCTCTTTCAACTTTAACTAATGAATCTTTAAACTGTATTCTTAGATCTTCTCCAACTGATTTTAAATAAGAGCCAGGATATAAACCTTCTGGAATTTCGTCGATATTTTCGCCGCAAGCTTCTCTATATCTCATAAAAACAGATTGAGCTAATTTATCTATTTGTTCACCAGCATCATTTACATAATATTCCTTGCATACATTATAACCAACTTTTTTTAATATATTTGATAATGTATCTCCAAAGACAGCACCTCTAGTATGTCCTACGTGAAGAGGGCCAGTTGGATTTGCTGACACATATTCAATATTTATTTTTTCATTTTTACCGTAATCTGCATTACCATAATTATTTTTTTCTTTTAAAATTTTTTGAATTAGACTCCACCAAATTTCTTTTTTGAGTTTAATATTTATAAAACCCTTTCCAGCAATCTCTATATTTTCAAAATCAGGATTGTTTGCAATTAAATTGATAATTTCAGATGCAATTTCTTGAGAAGGTTTTTTTAACTTTCCAGATAGAACCATTGCAGCATTAGTGGATAAATCTCCAAGCGAGGTATCTTTTGGAAATTCAAAAGATATATTTTTTAAATCATTTTTTTCAAGAGTAAAATTTTTAAGTAAAATTTTTTCAATCGTTTCTCTGTAGTAATTTATTATATTCATTTTAGTACCTAGGATGATCTAATAAATTTTTGTCATATAATCTAGCATGATTTTCAACAACAGATCTATCAGTCATAGAGGCTATATAATCACAAATAACTCTTGCTGATATTTTAGAATATTTAGTATCGCATTTTTTTCTTAATTTAATTGGCAGAAGGTCAATATTTTCTATTAATTTAGAAAAAATATCTTCAATTATTCTCATAGATCTTACTCTCTCTTTTTCAATTAAGCTATGATGATAAACTCTTGATCTTAAAAATTTTCTAATTTGACTGTCTTGTGAAATAAAAAAATCTGAAAAACTTGCAACTAAACTTTTATGAGATCTAATTTCTTCAGGGTTATTGGGCTCAATTTTCTCTATATTTTTTTTAGTATTGCCTATCAAATCATTTACCATTAAGCCTATTAATCTTCTGATTAATTCCTTAACAATCATATAATCGTCAATATTTTTAAATTCAAAATTTATTTCTTTAATAATTTCTGAAAACAACTCAATTTTTTTTAAATCGCCAAGCGAAATTATACCAGCTCTAAAACCATCATCAATATCATGGTTATTATAAGCTATATCATCTGATAAAGATGCAATTTGAGCCTCAAGACCTGGAAATGTGTTTAGCTCTAAATCATGAATTTTATTATACTCTTTTATAACTATATGAGGATTTAACAATGGACCATTATGCTTAACAATACCCTCTAGAGTTTCCCAAGTTAAATTTAAGCCTTTAAATAGAGGATATCTTTCCTCTAAAGAAGTTAATATTCTTAAAGTCTGAGCATTGTGATCAAAACCATCATAATCTTTCATACATTTATTTAGAATTTCTTCACCAGAATGAGCAAAAGGCGGATGACCTAAATCATGAGATAAGGCTAATACTTCTGCTAAATCTTCATCTAGACAGAGACTTCTGGATACAGCTCTTGAAATTTGACTTACTTCAAGTGAATGAGTTAAACGTGTTCTATAGTAATCTTCTGTATGAGCTAAAAAAACCTGAGTTTTATGCTTTAAAAGTCTAAATGAGTCTGAATGTATTACTCTATCTCTATCTCTTTGAAAAGGATTTCTATTCTCACTCTTATTTTCTTTATGCAATCTACCTTTTGAGTTTTCAAAGGATGTGGAAAAAACAGCTTTTTTTGTCATTTGAGATTCCTATTATTTATTAAAATAACAGGAATCTCTATGATTTGAAAATCTTATATTGCTTAAATTTAATGCGATAAAATTGCTAACAAAAGTAATGCAACAATATTAGTAATTTTAATCATTGGGTTAATTGCAGGACCAGCTGTATCTTTGTATGGATCACCAACTGTATCACCAGTAACAGCGGCTTTATGTGCTTCTGATCCTTTACCCCCATGATTACCGTCTTCTATATATTTTTTTGCATTATCCCATGCACCACCTCCAGCTGTCATAGATAACGCAACAAATAATCCAGTTACAATTACACCAAGAAGCATCGCACCAAGTGCAGAAAAAGCATCGCCTTTTGTAGCTATAAAATTAATAAAATAAAATAATATGATTGGCGAAAGTAAAGGAAGTAATGAAGGTAAAATCATTTCCTTAATTGCTGATTTTGTTAAAAGATCAACTGCTCTTGAATAATCAGGTTTATCATCTCCAGTCATAATTCCGGGTTTTTCTTTAAACTGAAGTCTTACCTCCTCAACAATGGCTGAACCAGCTCTTCCAACAGCAGTCATACCCATTGCAGCAAATAAATAAGGAAGCATACCGCCAACCAATAAGCCAACTACAACATATGGATTAGATAATGAAAAATCAGTTGTTACTCCATAAAAATAACTTCCTTCTAAGGCATTAGTTGTAAAATAATCAATATCAGCAGTATATGCACCAAACAAAACAAGAGCTCCTAATCCTGCCGATCCGATAGCATAACCTTTTGTAACAGCTTTTGTAGTATTTCCAACAGCATCTAATGCATCAGTTGTATTTCTTACATCCTCAGGTAACTCAGACATTTCAGCTATTCCACCTGCATTGTCAGTAACAGGACCAAAAGCATCTAGAGCAACAACCATACCTGCTAAAGCAAGCATTGTAGTAACAGCAACTGCAATACCAAATAGACCAGCTAAGCTATATGTTAATATAATTCCAAAAACTATTACAAGCGCTGGGAGAGCAGTTGATTCCATTGAAACAGCAAGACCTTGAATTACATTTGTACCATGACCAGTTTCTGATGATTTTGCAATTGATTGAACCGGGCGATAATCGACACCAGTATAATATTCAGTTATCCATATAATAAGCCCAGTTATAGCTAATCCAATTACTCCACAAATATACAAATCAAGACCGTTAAATGAAATATTATTAATAGAGAGAGTTGTTTTAAAGCCTACAACAAAATCCGTTACAAAATATAAAACTATTAATGATAAAATAGCTGTAGCAATAAATCCCCTATATAAAGCACCCATTATAGAATTATTTTTACCTAATTTGACAAAATAAGTACCCAAAATAGAAGTTATTACACAAGCTGCACAGATTGCCATTGGGTAAATCATCATAACAACATTACCCGTAAAAAATATAGATGCTAAAACCATTGTAGCAACAACAGTAACAGCGTATGTCTCAAATAAGTCTGCGGCCATACCTGCACAATCACCAACATTATCGCCAACATTATCAGCAATTGTTGCTGGATTTCTTGGATCGTCCTCAGGAATACCAGCCTCAACTTTTCCTACAAGATCTCCACCAACATCTGCTCCTTTGGTAAAAATTCCTCCACCTAGTCTAGCAAAAATTGAAATCAATGATGAACCGAAACCCAATGCAACTAGAGCATCAATTACTAATCTATCATTTTCAGGAATCCAAATATTTGTTAAAATATAATAATAAACTGATACAGCTAATAATGCTAAACCAGCAACGAGCATACCCGTGACAGCACCTGACTTGAAAGCAATACCAAGACCACTAGCCAAACTTACTGAGGATGCTTGAGTAGTTCTTACATTTGCCCTTACAGATACTAACATGCCAATATAACCTGCTATTCCAGACATAACTGATCCAATTAAAAAACCAATAGCCACTTCAAGGCCTAATAATCTAAGGGAAATTAAAAGGATTACTATGCCAACAATTGCAATTGTTCTATATTGTCTAGATAAATATGCTCCAGCACCTTCTTGGATAGCTTTGGCAATTTCTTGCATTTTTTCATTACCTGTATCTGCTGACAAAACAGATATAGAAGTAATTATTCCATAAATAACAGCCAATACTCCAGATCCAATAATCAGATACATTATATTTATATCCATAATAATTTCCTCCACATTATTAAATTAACTTGTAAGTAATTTTGACGAACATTGCCAAAACAATACTCTAATATCAAGTTAAACATTCTTAGAATTTATGCTTATAACCATCTAAATTAGTTATGTCATCAAAATCAGTTATATTTATATTTAAGCCTTCTCTCATTTTACCAATTTTGGTGATTTTTTTATTTCTATCTAGTCCATCTTTACCTGTAAATAACAACTCATAATCATCACCGCCGCTTAATATTAAGTTATTTAATTTGGGGTATTTTGTAATAATAGACCTAGCTGAATTAGATAATGGAATATCATTAAAGTTTATATCTGCTCCTAAATTTGAGGATCGACATATATTATATAAATCACTGTAAAGACCATCTGATATATCAGTTGAGGCAGATGCGTTTTTATTTATATAGTTAACTAAATCAATTCTAGGATTTGGCTTTAGATATCTATTCAGTAAAAATTCTTTATGTTTTTTTAAAATATTTACTCTTAAATTTTTTCTACAATGTAAACCCAGTGCAGAGTCACCAATTGTACCTGAAACATAAATATAATCATTTCCTTTAGCTGAGGATCTTTTAACAAATTTATCATTTATTAAATTTCCGAAAATTGTCAGGGATAAAACTGTTTTGTCTAATGTTTTAGTTGTGTCACCACCTATTAAATTTAATTTAAAAAACTCTATATCAGCTCTTAAACCCTTCATAAAATTACTAATCCATTTTTCATCTATATTTTTACCTATAGAAAAATTGAATAAGCAATATTTTGGCTTAATTCCCTTTGAAACTATATCAGAGACATTTACTCGAATAAGTTTTTTGGCGATAAGATGTGGTTTATCATTAGAAAAAAAATGTATATCTTCACAAATTGTATCAGTTGAATAGATTTTACCATCAACTAAACCTACATCATCATTAAAGTTAAGAGAATATTGTGAATTTTTTTCCTTTGAAGAGAGATATTTTTTTATAAAATCAAATTCATTAATCATCTTATAATTCGCTTGGTCTATAAATTTTAGAGATTTTATCTAAAATACCATTTATAAAATTTGGTTCCTCGCCTTCAAAAAATGATTTTGATATTTCTATATATTCGTTAATTATAACTTTAACGGGAATATCGCTACATTCTTTTAACTCATATAAAGCTGATCTTAATATTGAACGAGAGACAGAGTCTATTCTCAGTAAGGACCAGCCAATTAAATTATTTTTTATATAAGAATCAATTTCTTTTTGATTTTTTGTAACACCCTTTAAGATTCTAATTAAGTGACTCTTATCAGCTTTTTCGACTTTATTTAACCTTGAAATTTCTATCAAATAGTCATCAGTTAATCTTTCAAGAATATTATTAATTTTTTTTCCATTTATTTCCATTTCAAATAAAATTTGTACTGCAAAAAGACGGGCTGATGATTTTTTATTATGAATATTTGACTTCAAATTAAATATTATCCTTTAAATCTATTAGCTTTGATGCAGCCAATACCGCATGATAGCCTTTATTATCTTGATCAGCATTACTCCTCTCGATTGCTTGTTGTTTGTTTTCAACAGTTAAAATACCATTTCCGATGATAAGGGAATAATCTAGACTTAAATTAGTAATAGCTCTTGCAGACTCATTGATCACAATATCAAAATGACTTGTTTCACCCCTAATAACGCAACCTAAAGCTACAAAACCGTCAAAATTATGTTCTGTCTCGGAAATAAACTTTATTGCAGGTCCAATTTCTAAAGCTCCAGGAACATAAAATTTTTCATAAATGATTGAGTTTTTATCACAAAAATTTTTAGCCCCGAGCTCTAAGCCATCTGAAATTTGTTTATAATAATCTGAAATAACTATACAAATATTTTTAGACATCTTAACTATTATCCTCAAGAGGTTGTCTTTTGGAAATTTCTAAATCATAACCCTCTAGATTTATCGGCATTGCATTAGTATCTGAAATAAGATTCATTTTTCTTACACCTAAGTCAATAAGTATTTGAGCCCCAACACCATACTCCTTTAATTTATTTTCTTGTTTTAAATTATTGCCTGAATATTTTTTAAGAAGGTTTGATAAAGCATCATCATTTGTATCCCTAACAAGTATTATTACACCAGAATCTAGATCATTTATTAGCTCCATTGATTTAGAGATTAAATTCTTTCGATTAGGGTTTATAGATATTAAATCTTCGAAAATATTTACTGAGTGAACCCTCACAGGAATTATATCATTAGAATTAATTCTTCCTTTAACAAGAGCAATATGCTCTGCTTTATCGAGATCATTTTTATAAACAATGCAATCCCATTCTCCGCCAAACTCACTCACAATTTTTTCACTTTGAACTCTAGTGATTATATGATCATTATGAATTCTATATGATATTAAATCAGCAATTGTTCCGATTTTTAAATTAAATTTTTTTGCAACTTCAATTAATTCCGGAAGCCTTGCCATTGTCCCATCATCATTCATTATTTCACAAATAACACCGGATGGATTTTTACCCGCAAGCTTCGCTATATCAACAGCTGCCTCAGTATGACCAGCTCTAACCAAAACACCGCCAGGACGCGCTTTAATAGGAAAAACATGACCTGGGGTAACAATATCTGTATTTTTTGTATTTTCTGAAATTGCGGTTGCAATTGTCAATGCCCTATCATGAGCAGAGATACCCGTAGTAACACCCTCTCTTGCCTCTATAGAAACAGTAAATGCTGTCTCATGTCTTGACTTATTGTTTGAAGACATAAGAGACAGTCCAAGGTTATTTACCTTATCTTCATTCAATGCCAAGCAGATTAGACCTCTACCGTTTTTAGCCATAAAATTAATAACATCGGCATTTGCATTCTCTGCAGCTATGACAAGATCGCCCTCATTCTCTCTTTCTTCAGCATCTACAAGAATAAACATATTTCCTTTTGATGCTTCAGAAATAATATCCTCTATTGGTGAAATATATTTCTTCATAATCTTTCCTCAAGCTGCCTTGAAACATACCTAGCCAATACATCAAATTCAATATTTACATTATCGCCCTTATTGACACTACTCCATGAAGTGTTTTCTTCAGTATGTGGTATAATATTTACTGAAAAAAAATCATCATAAACATCATTTATTGTAAGTGAAATACCATCCAAGCATATAGAACCTTTTGATGCGACAAACTTTTTATACTTATTTGGATATTTAATTTCAAAAATATTACTATTTTTTGATTTAGTAATTGAGTTAATTTCACCCAAACAATCAACATGACCCGTTACCAAGTGTCCTCCAACCTCATCTCCAAACTTTAGACTCTTTTCTAAATTAATTTTAGTATTATTTTTCCAAAATTTAACAGAAGATCGAGAAATAGTCTCTTGCGATACTTCAAAGCAAAAATAAGAATTTTTATTAAATTTATTCTTTTCAACAACTGTTAAACAAATTCCTGAACAACAAATAGACGCTCCAAGATTAATATCCTCATGATTAAATTTTGATGATATTTTAATTTTACCATTATCTAAGTTAATAGATTGTATTTCACCAACATCAGTAATAATTCCTGTAAACAAAATATTAATCCTTCTTTAAGCTAAAGATCTCTAGCTTATTATCTCTTAAATTAATATAATCTTTTAGCAAAAATTTTTGACTATATCTAATCTTGTTGAGTTTTTTATCACTTTTATTCAGTAATTTATCTTCACCAGCATTTCTAAAAGTGGAGAACCAATATATTAAGTTTACCAGATTTTTTTCTACAAAGGAATTTGAAATTGTTGAGCCACCTTCAACCAACAATCTATTTATATTCATTTCATTTAAAAAAGATAAAATCTCTTTTATTTCAAGAAGACCTTTGTTATTTTTATTAACATAAATAACCTTAATACCTTTATTTTTAAATTCATTTATTTTGTTTTTATTCAATAAGTTAGTAAATATTATTAAATCATTATTAGAATATTTGACTAATTTTGACTCGGCAGGAGTCTTTAAATCAGTATCGATTATAATTTTTATTGGCGATCTATCTTCTAACCCATTTAGTCTGCAATCCAAAGAGGGGTCATCAGCTAATACAGTATTTATTCCAACCATAATTGCATCATGATTAGATCTTAGAATATGCCCATAAGATCTCGACAAATCATTTGTTATCCATTTCATACCTTTTTTAGGAATAGTTAGCCCATTCTTATAAGATGCAACTTTGATATTAATTTCTGGATATTTATTTTTTACATTATTTATAAAACCAAAATGATTTTTCAAAGCTATTTTATCATCATCCTCAATATCAACATGAATACCATTAGCCTTTAAAAGCTTAATTCCTTTTCCATTGACGGCGGGGTTAGGGTCTATTTGAGCTATAACAACTCTTTTCACTTGTTTTTCTATCAACAATTTTACACATGAAGGATTTTTACCGACATGCGAGCATGGTTCTAATGTTATATAAGCAGTTGTATTTTTTGGAAAATTTTTAACATCATTTATTGCATCATATTCAGCATGGGGTGAACCATTTCTTCCAGTCACTCCTATGCTTATGATTTTATCCTCACTAGTAATAACACATCCTACAGAGGGATTTTCTCCTGTATTTCCTAGGTTTCTTGATGCAAGTCTAATTGCATATTCCATAAAAAAGCTATCATTTTGAGAATTTTTCATTATTTAAAATAAAAAAACCATACATTAGTCTTCATGAATTATCTCAGAAGGATTCCCCAATTCTCCTACAAAATCCTCAAAATCTTTAACTTCACGAAAATTTTTATAAACTGAAGCAAATCTTACATAAGAAACCATATCAACTTCTCTCAATGCTGCCATAATCAAGCTACCAATTAAATTTGATGGTATATCTGTTTCACCTGTACTCTCAAGCTGCCTAACAATACCGGTAACCATTCTTTCAATAACATCTGGATCAATATTTCTTTTTCTAACTGAAATATCTACAGACCTCATAAGCTTATCTCTATCAAAAGGAGCCCTTTTTCCTGATCGTTTGACAACAGTCAAATCTCTCATTTGAATTCTCTCAAAAGTAGTAAAACGACCACCACAAGCTAAGCACTGGCGTCTTCTTCTTATTGCAGAATTTTCCTCGGTTGGTCTTGAGTCGCGTACTTGTGTTTCTTGATTGTTACAAAAAGGACATTGCATCATTATTTCTCATATATGGGAAATTTACTACAAAGTTTTTCAACTTTAATTTTTACGCTCTTTTCAACTTCTTCAACTGGTTCATTATTATTGTCAGAAATCGAATTAAGAACCTCACAAATTAAATCACCTACTATATTAAATTCTGAGATATTAAATCCTCGCGTAGTGCAAGCTGGAGACCCTAATCTTATTCCTGATGTGATCATTGGTTTTTCAGGATCAAATGGCACACTATTTTTATTACAAGTTATTCCTGCTCTTCCAAGAGACTCCTCTGCAATGTTACCTTTTATGCCTTTTGGTCTTAAATCAACTAAAACGATATGTGTATCTGTACCGCCAGAAACAATATCAAATCCATCAGTCTTGAGAGTAGAGGACAAAGCTTTTGCATTTTTAAGAACATTTTCAGTGTATAAATGAAATTCTGGTTTTAAACTTTCACCAAATGAAACTGCTTTGGCCGCAATTGTATGCATAAGAGGACCGCCTTGAATACCAGGAAAAATTGCTGAATTTACTTTCTTTGAAATTTCTTCATCATTGGTCAGTATAAGACCACCTCTTGGCCCTCTGAGTACTTTATGAGTTGTAGTGGTAGCTACATCAGCATAAGGAAATGGATTTGGATGGGATTTACCTGCAACTAATCCAGAAAAATGAGCCATGTCGACTAAAAGATAAGCTCCAACTAAATCGGCAATTTCTCGAAAATCTTTAAAATTAATATGTCTTGGATAAGCAGATCCACCTGCGATTATTAATTTAGGCTCATGTTTAACTGCCAATTCTCTAACTTCATCAATATCGATTAAACTATCAGATTTTCTGACACCATATTGAACAGGATTAAACCACTTACCAGACTGATTAGGTTTTGCTCCATGGGTTAAATGACCTCCTGCAGCTAAACTCATACCTAATATAGTATCACCAGGTTTTAATAATGCAGTATAAACTGCTTGGTTCGCTTGTGAACCAGAGTGAGGTTGAACATTTGCAAAATTAACTTCGAATAATTTGCAAGCTCTTTCGATAGCCAATTCTTCAGCAATATCAACATATTCACAACCTCCATAATATCGCCTTGATGGATACCCCTCTGCATATTTATTTGTCATTATAGAGCCTTGAGCCTCTAAAACCGCTTTAGAGGCAATATTTTCTGAAGCAATAAGCTCTATTTGGTTTTGTTGACGATGTAATTCTTTAGCCATGGCTGAAAAAATATCTTTGTCAGCTTTCTCAAGGCTATTCTCAAAAAAACCTTGCGGGGTAATATTATCTAATTTTTTTTCCATTTGAACTTTCTATATAAATGACACAATATTTTGTATAATTATTTGCAATTTAACACAAGTTATATGCTTATTTCCACTTATTTTCTTCTATAAGAATATTTTTTAATAATAAAATATTATCAGTCATTATTCCGTCTACACCCCTTTTAATTAAAAGCCTCATCTCAGTTTCATCATTTATGGTCCATGCAATTACTTTTTGATTATTCTTTTTTAAAAAATTTATATATTTTTTATTAAGCAAATTAAAACCATACCTTTTCATAGGTAAAGATGCATACGTTGATTTTAAATTTATACCAACTGAAAAATTAGATAAAATTTTAGCGAATAAAATTTCATTAGGACCCATTGATGTTTTTACATTGGAGCCCAAAGATCTACGAATAAAATTTATTCTTTTTTGAGAAAAAGAACCAATGCAAACTCTGTCTAAAAGTGAATATTTTTTAATTAAGTTTATTAATGGTATAACTGTATCATCAGATTTACAATCTATATTAAAAAAACACCCAGGTAAATTCTCCAAAAGATCAATTAATAAAGGAATTTCTTCGACATCGTTAATTTTAGCCTTTTTTATATCGTTTAAATTCAGGTCTTTTATAAAACCACTTTTATTTGTAACTCTATCAAGGCTTTCGTCATGAAATGCTACTAAATAACCATCTTTTGAGAGATGAACGTCTGTTTCAAGATATTTATATCCAATTTCATAGGCGGACACAAAAGATTTAAGAGAGTTTTCTGGACCAAAATCATTGCCTCCTCTATGGGCGAAAGCAAGAAAATTGTCACTAACTAAATTAAAATTACTCATTATAATCAATACTTTAAAGTAAAAACATAAACAACAAAAATATATAATTTTGTTAATATAATAAAATTTAATATATACAGATTCTTTTATATTTCTGATAAAGTATTAACAACAATTATATTAAAAAATTAATGAAAAATTATAAATTAACATATTATGACCAAATACTAATTAATAGAATAAAAGCATGCATTTTAGATCTATTGATATGTTTATCATTAATACTAATTACATTAATTATTTTTAAAATTATTAATTTTTTTACATTAAACTTATTTAATGAAGCAATTTTATTCATTATTCCAGTTATTATTGTTAGTTATTACTCTTTTTCAATTGGAAATGAAAAAGGCTCAACATTTGGAATGAAAATTTTTAAGATAGGCTTAGTTAATGATAAAAATAAAAGACTTAGCACTAAAGAATTATTAATTTATAATATTCTTTTTTTTATAGTAACCCCTATTGCTTTAGTTCTTTTAATTTCTCTAATAATTCCTCTAGTAAATGATGAAAGAAAATGTATTCATGACTATATTTTTAAAACAAAATTTAACTTATTGAGCTAAAATTAAATATGCTTTCTATTGATTTATATATGTGGTTTATTTTTGGTTTAATTTTCATAAGCGTAATTTTATTCTCTATAGATAGAATACCAATTGAAATAACATCATTGGCTATAATCAGTATTTTGATAATTGTGTTCCAAAATAGTCCAATTTTAGGGGCTGTTTCGGGTACGCCTCTATCTTTAGAAGTTATATTGAGGGGATTTGCAAATCCTTCATTAATTGCTCTTATGTGCTTACTTATTATAGGTCATGGATTGCTTGTTACTGGAGCCCTTGAAGATATTGCTGTTTGGATATCAGGGGATAAATCTCAAAACACTCAGATTAAATTTTTGTCAGTAATGTTTTTGGTTTTTATTTTAAGCGCATTATTAAATAATACTCCAATTATTGTAATGTTTATTCCAATAATTTTGTCATTATGCAAACAGTTAGATCAACCTTCAAAATATATTCTTATTCCACTTTCATATGTTTGTATTTTAGGAGGGATGACTACGTTGATAGGCTCTTCAACAAATCTACTCGTTTCTGGCTCAGTCTATTCTACAATAGGAAAAGAAATTGGTTTTTTTGATTTTACTAAGCAAGGAATGATTCTTGCTCTTGTAGGCTTTATTTATGCTACCTTTTTATTACCAATTATTCTTAAAATATTTAATAAGAGAGATAATGAAAATAACGATGATTTTAAAAACGATGGTAAGCAATATATTGTTGAAATTTTAATCGAAGGAGGCAATCCACTAATTGGTAAAAAATTTATCTCTGGATTATTACCTGAAATGGAAAACTGTTCAATTAGCCTTATTACAAGAAATAATAAAAAATTATTACCTCCTTACGATGATATAGAAATAGAGTTTAATGATAAAATTACATTATCAATTACAAAAGGTAATTTAACAGACGCCCTAAAAAGGAATGACCCAATTTTTGACAGTATAAGCACTCTATCTGAAACAACTAAGCCAGAGATTATAATTGAGGCTGCAATTACCCCTGGTTCATTTTTAATTGGAAGAAGTTTAAATCAAACTAATTTTGAAAGTGAGGTGAATTGTAAAGTTGTAGGAATTCAAAGGGGAGTAAGCACAAATATAGAAACTTTAGAATCGTTAAAGCTTAATCCCGGAAATATTATTCTTTTAAAAGGATCTGAAAAATCAATTAGATCGCTTAGAGGCATTAAAAATATTTTCCCAATTGAGTGGTCAACAATATATCTCCCGTCAAAATTGTTCGCCTTAAGAGCAAGATTAATATTTATAGCAACAATTTTTCTTGCATCTTCAGGTTTATTTAATATAACCGCGGCAGCTGTCATGGGGGCTGCACTAATGCTAATTTTTAGAGTTTTAAATGTAAAGGATGCAGTTATGTCTCTTGATCCAAGAATTTATTTATTAGTCGCGTCTACAATCATGCTCTCAATTGCTCTTCAAGAGACAGGTGGTGCCAAATTTATAGCAGATAGTATATACAATTTAACATTTGATTTATCAATCACTGCTGTTTTATCAATACTTTTTATTTTTGTAGCAATTATAACTAACTTTATTAGCAACAATGCAACTGCAGTTTTATTTACACCTATAGCAATAGGCTTAGCTGTAGATTTAAAAATGGAGCCAGAACCATTTATTTATTGTATAATTTTTGCCGCAAATTGTTCATTCGCAACACCTATGGGCTATCAGACAAATTTAATGGTTATGGGACCGGGAAATTATAAATTTAAAGATTTCTTAATTTCAGGAATTCCACTAGTAATAATTCTTTGGCTTACTTATACTTTAATGATTACATATATGGGTTTTTAAAGACTTAAAATGAACAAAATAAATAAAAATAATCATGACTTTTATCTATCAAGCTCTGAGCCATGTCCTTATCTGGCAAATAGAGAAGAAAAAAAAATATTTTTAATAATGAATGATATTAATAAGTCAGACGAATATGAGTTTCTTATCAAAAATGGTTTTAGAAGAAGTCATAATATTTTATATAATCAAGTGTGTACAAATTGTAATTTATGCAAGTCGATAAGGATAAATGTAAAAGAATTTAAATTATCAAAAAGTAATAAAAGAATTTTAAATAAAAATAGAGATCTTTTCATAAAAAAACTATCTGATAGCCCAACTAAAGAACAGTTTTTGCTTTTTAAAAAATATCTGAATTTTAAACATTGTGATAGTGAGATGAATGAAATGAATTTTGATGATTATTGTAAAATGTTTAACCCACCTGGTATTGAAACAAAAATTTATGAATATTTTTATCAAGGTGAATTAGTTGGTTGTGTTATATCAGATTTCTTAGAAGATACTTTATCAATGGTTTATTCATTTTATGCTGACACTTTTCTTAAAAATTCATTTGGTAAGTATTTAATTATAGACCATTTTAGATTAGCAAAAGAAATAAGTAAGAATTATGTTTATTTAGGTTATTGGGTAGAAGGTTCTAATAAAATGGATTATAAAAATAATTTCAATTCTTCTGAAGTTTTAATTAATAATGAATGGATAACTGTCTAGTTTTTTAAATTTTATTTTAGGAAAAAAAATGCGAAAAAACAAAAAATTTGGAAGAAGAAATTTTCTTCTTGGAGCCGCATCATCAATTGCATTAGGATCTTCTCTATCGACTCCTGCAATTTCAAAAAATATAAGAAGGTTGAATATGGTTACTACGTGGCCTAAAAACCTTCCTGGTTTAGGAACCTCACCTGAGAGGATTGCTCTTAGAGTAAAAGATGCTACGGATGGCAAAATTGAGATAAAAGTTTTTGCTGCAGGTGAACTTGTACCGGCCTTTGGAGCATTTGATGCTGCATCGAGTGGATTAGCAGATATGTACAATGGCGCTGAATATTATTGGCAAGGAAAAAATATAGGCTTTAATTTTTTCACCGCTGTTCCCTTTGGAATGACCGCAAATGAATTAAATGCTTGGATAGATCATGGTGGAGGACAAGAACTTTGGAATGAACTTACAAAAGATTTTAACGTTATATCATTTCAATCAGCTAACACTGGTGTTCAGATGGGTGGATGGTTTAACAAAGAAATAAAAAATCTTGAAGACCTAAATGGATTGAAAATAAGAATGCCTGGTTTAGGTGGAGAGGTTTTAAGGAAAGTTGGAGCTGCTGCAGTAGCAATTCCTGGTGGTGAAATTTTTTCAAGTTTAAAATCAGGTGCAATTGACGCAACAGAATGGGTTGGACCTTGGAATGATTTGTCTTTGGCATTTTATCAAGCTGCAAAATTTTATTATTGGCCTGGTTTTCATGAACCTGGTGCTGGTCTTGCTACAGGAATTAATCTTGATACTTGGAACTCTTTTTCAAATTCTGAGCAGTCAATTATTAGACAAATACTTGCTTTTGAAAATAATTTCACTTTAGCTGAATTTAATCATCATAATTCAATAGCTTTAGAAACTCTTATTAATAAACATAATGTTCAAATGAGAACATTTTCTCCCGAAATAATGCAATCACTTAAAAAATTATCTGATGAAGTTTTAGAGGATGTTTCTACAAGAACTGAAATTTCAAAAAGAATATTTTTATCTTTTAAAGACTCCATGAATAGACTCAAAGAATGGTCATCTAAGTCTGAACAAGCATACATGAAGGCCAGAGGTTAAATTTGCTTAATAATATTGTAAATTTTTTTGAAAAATCCAACAAAGTAATTGGGGAATATATTTCATGGTTCATAATATTTATGGTTATAATTCAATTAACGATTGTTATGGCAAGATATATTTTTGGTGTTGGCTTTTTAAAGTTACAAGAATTACTAATATATCTTCATGGTCTATCTTTTACACTTGCAGGTGGATATACACTTTTAAGCGATGAGCATGTAAGAGTTGATTTAATTTATAGGGCATCCTCGAATAATTATAAATCAATCATAAATATTTTAGGTTCTTTATTTTTCTTAATACCATTTTGTCTTATTACCTATTCGACAAGTTTTCCTTATGTAAAAAGATCTTGGAAAATTTTAGAAGGATCTCCTGAAACTAGTGGCCTAAATGCAGTATTTTTATTAAAAACAGCTTTGATTATTTTCCCATTACTGCTGTTAATTCAAGCCATATCAATAATTTACAGAAATATTAAAGTTATAATTGAGACAAAAAATTGATTGAATATTTAGATTTATTAATGTTTGGATTTGCTTGCATTGTTCTTTTGCTTGGCTATCCAGTAGCCTTCTCATTGGCAGGTTCAGCAATACTTTTTGCTTTTATCGGTGATTATTTCGGTGTTTTCCCAATGCAATTTTTAAAAGCTATTCCTCAAAGAATATTTGGAACTATGACAAATGAAATTCTTATGGCAGTTCCATTATTTGTTTTTATGGGGACAATGTTAGAAAAATCAAAAGTAGCTGAAGAACTCTTGGAGAATATGGACAGAGTATTTCAAAATATAAGGGGTGGTTTGGGTATATCTGTATCAATTGTTGGTGCTTTATTGGCTGCATCAACAGGAATAGTAGGAGCAACTGTTGTAACTATGGGACTTTTATCTCTTCCAACTATGTTAAGTAAAGGATATGACCCAAAAATAGCGACAGGAACAGTTGCTGCAGCAGGTACCCTTGGACAAATTATTCCCCCATCAATAGTACTAGTTTTGTTAGGTGATGTATTATCAAACGCATATCAAAAATCACAACTTGATATGGGGGTATTTTCGCCTGAAACACTATCGGTTGGAGATTTGTTTGCCGGAGCTCTTTTGCCAGGGATTTTACTAGTATTTTTATATATAGTTTATCAAATTATAAAATCATTTACTGATCCATCCTCAATACCAAGTGTTATTAAAAATAATGAAAATTCTGAAAATAAAAAAAATATATTGCTCATTCTTTTTCCTCCTCTTTTTTTAATAATTTCGGTTTTAGGTTCTATTTTATCAGGTTTTGCAACACCCACTGAGGCCGCATCTGTGGGAGCTATTGGGGCTTTATTATTAGCAACATATAAAACCTCTAATAATAATTTTTGGCCATTAGTAGCCGCAGCTCTATTTATTTTTTTAATAATTTTTTCAATATTTTTTGATTTAAGGCTAAACAGAGAAAATGTTGGGTTTTTAACTAATTTATTTATTTATGGATCTTTAATAATATTAATTCTTTTTGGCTTCTCAATTATAAAATGTTTATCAAAACTATATAAAAATAAAATTTTAATGGAAACCGCCTACTCAACAACAAAGATAACCTCAATGGTATTTATAATACTTATCGGTGCTACTTTCTTTAGTCTTGTGTTTAGAGGTCTTGGAGGAGATGAGACAATTGAGAGACTTTTAACATCTATACCAGGGGGAGTTATTGGCGCTGTTATCGCAGTAATGGTTACAATGTTTATTCTTGGCTTCTTTTTAGATTTTATCGAAATTACATTTGTAGTTGTTCCGATTGTTGCTCCAATATTATTTAAAATGGGAATTGATCCTGTATGGCTTGGTGTAATGATGGCGATAAATTTACAAACTAGCTTCTTAACACCACCCTTTGGTTTTGCTCTTTTTTATTTAAGGGGTGTTGCTCCAAATAGCATTAAAACTATTGATATTTATAAGGGAGTTATTCCTTTTATTTTTATACAGATATTAATGTTAATTTTACTATCTATTTTCCCAATAGTTGCTACATGGCTTCCTAGTAAAATTCTCTAATTTAGTTTAGGAAAACCTTTTGGTATCAATCTTCCAGCCTGTGCCCTTTTACCAATCCAATCATTAAGATTGTCAAAAGTTCTTATTCTTCCTGCACTATCTTCAATTTTTAATCCCTCATCTAATTTAAAGGTATCTAAAAATAATAAAACTGAATCTTTATATTTTTGAATTCTCACACCTTTACCCCTACTTAATTCTGGTAAATTATTTAAGGAAAATATTAACATTTTTTTATTTTTGCCAATTGCAACTACACTATCCCCAATTATTTTTTTACAAACAATAGATTTTTGATTATCTTTTATATTAAGAACTTGTTTCCCAGATTTCCGATTTGAGAGCATGTCATTACTATTAACGACAAAACCGTTACCCTCTGACGAAGCCACTATATACTTTTTTTCATTTTCAAAAGGAAAGGCACTAATTACAAAATGTTGTTCTTCAATATCCAAAAGAATTTTTAATGGAGTTCCGTGTCCCCTTCCAGATGGTAGCTCAGAGACATCAAGAGAATAGGCTTTTCCGTTAGAGCAGAAAAAAATAATCTTATCATTAGAATTGGCGTTTATTGAAATAAATAAAGAGTCTTCATCTTTAAATTTTAAATCTTTTAATTCATCAACTTTGCCTTTTAAACACCTAACCCAACCTTGTTTTGATAGAACTATAGATACAGGTTCACTTGGTAAAGTATATTCATTTTTGTATGCAATCTCCTCCTCAAGAAGAATAATATCAGTTCTTCTTTTGCCAATCTTAGTTTTTTGTGAAAGTAATTTTTTTAAAGATCTAATTTCTTCCGAAATAAACTTCCATTGATTATCATTTGAATTTAGAAGACTTTCAATATCTTTCTTTTTGTTTGAAAGGTCATTAAACTCTTCTTTTATTTTAATTTCCTCAAGCTTCCTCAATAAACGTAATCTCATATTTAAAATTGATTCTGATTGAAGGTCTGATAATTTAAATTTTTTAATCAGTTGCTCTTTAGGATTATCGGTTTCTCTAATAATTCTTATTACCTCGTCCATATTCAAGTAAGCTATTAAATAGCCATTCAAAATTTCAAGCCTTTCATCAATTTTAGCTAATCTATAATTTGAAATATTTACAAGAACCTCTTTCCTGTGATCGAGCCAAGACAAAATTAAGTCTCTTAGACCATGAACAATTGGGGTATTATTACTTAGTGCATTTAAATTAACAGAAAACCTTGTTTCTAAATCTGATAAAAGAAAAAGACTATCCATTAAATTTTCAGGTTTGATTTCTTTATTTTTGGGAATTAAAACAAGTCTTATATCCTCAGAAGATTCATCACGAATATCTTCAAGCATGGGCAATTTTTTATCAATTATAAGTTGAGCAATTTTCTCAATTAATTTACCCTTACTAACTTGATATGGAATTTCAGTTATAACAATCTCCCATAAACCTCGTTTTTTTTGCTCAATTTTCCATCTTGCTCTTACCCTAAATCCACCCTTTCCAGTTTTATAGGTTTCAATAATATTGTCTTTAAACTCTAAAACTTCACCACCTGTTGGAAAATCTGGACCAGGAATAAATTCAATTAATTTCTCATAGCTAGCATTTCTATGCTTAATCAGGTGAAGTGATGCGTTACATAAATCTTCAACATTATGAGGAGGAATTGATGTTGCCATTCCTACCGCAATACCTGATGATCCGTTTGCTAAAAGATTTGGAAAATTAGATGGTAAAACTGTTGGTTCTGTGTCTACTTCATCATAAGTTGAACGAAATTCAACAGCGTCCTCCTCAATACCTTGCAATAATAATTCTGCAATACTAGTAATTCTAGCCTCTGTATATCTCATAGCGGCAGCATTATCGCCATCGATATTTCCAAAGTTACCTTGTCCATCAATTAAAGGCCATCGTACGGAAAAATCTTGAGCTAAGCGAACCAAAGTATCATATATTGCTTGGTCACCATGAGGATGAAAACGTCCCATAACATCCCCAACTACTCTTGCAGATTTTTTAAAAGAGGAATTAGGTTTAAGGCTTAATTTAAACATACCGTAAAGAATTCTTCTATGAACAGGCTTTAAACCATCCCTAGAGTCAGGAAGAGCTCTATCCATAATTGTAGTTAATGCGTATGCAAGATATCTTTCTTCAAGGGCATCTATTAATTCAATATCTTGATACTGATCAATTAATTTCATCATTCAACCATTCGTAAATGAATTATTTTTTACATATTCAACAAGTCTCATTCTTGATGATGGGAGATTCTTTGCTTGTTGTGAATACACTCTTTTATTTAAAAAAAACTCTGTAAGTTTTAAACCATCAATCAAATCTTCTTTACTAACAATATTATCTATTTTCTTAAAAAAATTTGGCAATCTTAGAAGCCTATCCTCCCATCCAATAGCTCCCTCATTACTCACAGCTCGACCTGATTTAGGAGAAACCCATGATAAATTTTTATTCGAACCATTTACTGCACAAGAATCTAAATCGAGCCCGTACCCCATCTTCTCAATGAATAAAAGTTCAAATTTTATATAAAGAATAGGCCACATAAAAATATCATCAAGATTATTAAATAATTCATTGGCTAATATATAAATTTCTTCACATTCCTCCCTTTCAGGAAAAATATCTAATAACGCACATATTGAATTTAAAATTTCCAAATTTATTGAACTATTTAAATATAGAGATGACCTTGATTTTATTAATTCAGAATTAAAAAAACCTAGATGCTCAGAAAGTCGAGCTCGCCAATTAATATTTATAATATTACCTGGAACATTGACTCCCATATTACCACTTTTTTTACTTAATCTTATTAATCCTGAATAAATTCCATGATTTTTTGTTAAAACCTTCATAAGACTTGCACTATCAGAAAACTTTTTTAAACTGATAATAATTCCCTCATCATTCAAATTCATTTTTAAATCTCATAAATTAAAAATTTAAACCAATGTCTTCATAATGTTCCTTTTTAGTTGACCAATCTTTCTTATATTTAACATTAATCTTTAAATTAACTTTATTATTAAGAATTTTTTCAATATCTTCTCTTGATGCTATTCCTATAGATTTAATCATTTTACCGCCCTTTCCAAGAACAATACCAACATGGTTTTTTTTACTTACATATATTGTTTGATCAATAGTAATAGATTTACTTTTATTAGTTATCCAGCCTTCAGTTTCTACAGTTGATGAGTAAGGAATTTCTTCATGCAAAAATAAAAAGATTTTTTCTCTTGTTATTTCTGATGCAATTCTAGCCATCGGTACATCTGCTGTTTGATTCTCGGGATATAACCAATATTCATTATTTGACAATTTTGACGACTTATTTAACAAATCTTGAACCCCATCACCGCTTTTAGCTGAAATTAAAAAAGTTTCTTTAAAGTTGAAAAATTTAGTAAAATTTTTAACCTTAGCTAAAAGTAACCCTCTCTCGATTAAATCAATTTTATTAAGTATTAAAAAAGTTTTTTCTTCTAAAACTTTTATATTTTTTAAGAAATTTTCATCGAAATCATCAAGAGATTTTTTACAATCAATCAATAGAAAAACTAAATCCACATCATTTAAAATATCATAAGCATTTTCAAGCATCGCTTTTTCAAATTTAGTTTTTGCATTAAAGATACCTGGCGTATCTATGAAAATCATCTGAGTATCATCGATAATTTTTATACCCTTAAATGCTGATCTTGTAGTTTGAGATTTATGAGTAACTATAGCTAATTTTTCACCAATTATATTATTTAATAAAGTTGATTTGCCAGAATTAGTTGGGCCGATGATACCAATTGTGATATTTTTCTTATTCATTATTAATAATCTTTAACATTTTTTCTGCTGCTTTTTTTTCAGCTTCCTGCTTGGATTTTCCAACTGCCTTTAAAGACTTAAAACCATCGATAGAGACAGATATAGTAAATATTGGATTATGATCTTCACCCTCAGTAGATACTAAATTATATACAGGTAACTTTTTATTCATCGACAAAATTTTTTCCTGAAGATCGCTTTTGGGGTTTAACAAATTTTTACTTTTCTCAAGAGAAACGATTATTTCATCCCATAGACTAATTACTATTTTTTTAGCTGTGTTGTAATCAGAGTCTAGAAAAATTGCACCAATTAATGCTTCCATTATATTTGATAAAATTGATTTTTTAATTTTTTTATTTATATTTTCTGACTTACCTAATACTATAAAATCTCCCAAATTTATTTTTTTAGCGATTACTGCGCATGTACTTCTTTGAACTAAAAAACTATATTTTTTTGATAACTCACCTTCTTTTAAATTTGGATATCTAATAAATAATTCCTCTGAAATAATTAACCCTAATACCCTATCACCTAAAAACTCAAACCTCTCCATAGGCGAAATCTTTCCTTTTGAAGCGCTTGTATGAGTTAGACTTTGTAAAAGTAAATTTTTGTCATGAAAATTATATTTAATAATTTCTTCTAAAGCTTTTAAGCTTTTTTCTTTAATTAAATTTTTCATCTTATAAGTTTAAAAATTCTTTCCCATTCAATTGATGTTTTACAATTTTTTTGACCAATTTTTCGCCAATTCCATGAAAAAAAGATCAACTCAGCCCTTCCCACGAGATTATCGAAAGGAATAAAGCCCACTGATTTAATATATCTACTATCCTGAGAATTATCTCTATTATCACCCATTACAAAAAAATGATCTTTGGGAACATTATAAATACCTGTATTATCTGCATAAGAGGTAATTTCAGAGTCCAAAATATTGTAACTAATTCCATTTGGAAGAGTTTCTTTTATTATTTTTAATTTCTCATTCCTACAACCTAAGGATTTTTTCTTTCTATTTATTAAATTATTATCCTCATATATCCCAATTTCTTTATATAATAATTTTTGATTATTTATATAAACTTCTCCATTTATAATTTGAACTTTATCTCCAGGCATTCCAATTACCCTTTTAATATAGTCAGTTTTTCCATCGCTAGGTAATTTAAAAACAACAACATCACCTCTCATAGGTTTTGATGAAAAAATTCTATTTGGAATAAGAGGAATGCTAAATGGTAATGAATGTTTTGAATAACCATAAGTATACTTTGATACAAAAATATAATCGCCAACAAGAAGGTTTTTAAGCATTGAACCTGATGGAATATTATAGCTTTGAAATAAAAATGCACGAAAAATTAATGCAATTAAAACAATCCAAAAAAGGGATAGAAAGAAATTTTCATTTTTTTTTGGCGCTATTTTCTTTTTCATTTATCAATAACCTCAATAATAACATTTGCTTGAGCCCAAGGATAATCATCTGTGATGGATAAAGAAATATTGTAGGAACTGTTGTAAGGAATAAGTTTTTCGAGTCTCTTATAAGCACCACCAGTTAATTTTAATACAGGCTTTCCAGTTTTTTCATTTACTACCTCTATGTCTCTCCAATAAACTCCGGAACGAAAACCAGTACCAAGTGCTTTTGAACATGCCTCTTTTGCAGCAAATCTCTTAGCGTAAGACTCTATTCTTTTATTTCTGTTATCTGATCTAATTATTTCACCCTTGGTAAAAATTCTATTAATAAATCTATTGCCAAACTTATTAATTGTTTTCTCTACTCTTCTTATATCAATTAAATCAATTCCATGACCAATTATCATCATTTTTCCCTAAGAGATCTACCTTCGATCATAGCTTCTTTTATGTTAATTATACTTTTTTCTAATCCATGGAAAATTGACTCTGCAATAATAAAAAAGCCAATATTTAATTCTTTTATTTCATTTACTGTACTTACTATTTTTGTAGTTTCATAATTTAATCCATGCCCAGCATGAGCCTCAATACCGTTAGAAAAAAGTTTTTCTGAAAAGCTTCTTATTTTTTTAAATTCAAAATCGAACTTATTATCCATTTTTTCATAGTGCCTGCATAATGATCCAGTATGGATCTCTGCACAATCTATTTGAAGATTATAACATGAATCCAACTGAGAATCGTCTGGATCAATAAAAAGAGTTGTTCTAACACCGGCATGTTTTAGTTTTTCAATCATTGGTTCTAATTTTTTATAATTATTTAATACGTCTAAACCTCCTTCAGTGGTAACCTCCTCTCTTTTTTCTGGAACAATACAACAAGAAAAGGGTTTTATTTTCTGTGCAATAGTTAACATTTCTTCAGTTGCAGCCATTTCTAAATTCAATTTTCCAGGAAAATTAAAAGAAATCTCTTCAATATCATTATCATTAATATGTCTTCTGTCCTCTCTTAAGTGAGCGGTGATACTATCTGCTCCTGATTGAAGAGCTAATTCTGCAGCTTTAATAGGGCTTGGAAAATTTTCCTTTCTTGCATTTCTTAAAGTAGCAACATGATCAATATTAACTCCAAGTCTAATGTCTTTTTTTAAACTATTTTTCAATAACTTACCTCTAATTAACTTTTTTTTTAAAAACTTCAATAACATAATTTATTAAGAAATAACAAATTAAGGATAAAATTAGACCAATAATCAAAATTCCTGAAAAAACAGGAAATGTATTTTTAGCAAAGTAAACAAAATAATTAAACCACCCTTCAACATTACTCTCGTTCGAGATAAATAACATTCCAAAGGCCATTAACGGATAAGATATAAAGCTTGCGAAAAAATTTCCTATAATACTTGAAAATATATTAACCTTTAATAACCAAGATATAATTGCTGAAATTATAAAGTGAAGTCCAAAAAATGGAGTAAATGCAATAAAAAAACCTATAGAGAAACCCATAGAAATAGAATATGAGGTATCGGGTATACGAATTAATCTTTTCCAATAATATGAAAAGTTTCTAAGAAGGCCTTTTTCGGGCCAAAGATATATTCTTATTTTGGAATAAATATTTAAGGGATTTTTTCTTTTAAACATTAAGAAATATTTCTGCTTCCAGGTTTAATTGCTGGAATATCTTTTAAACTTTCAGGTATTTCGTCTTTATGAAATGTTGGTATATCAATTGATGTTAAAGAAATTAATTTAGTCTCTAAATTTGCTTTTCCAGAAGACCTATCAATTAAACAAGCCTCCCCAATAATATTTCCTCCATATCTTTTTATAACTTCAATACTCTCATTCGATGATAATCCAGTAGTAACAATATCCTCAACTAAGAGACAGTTTAAATCTGGTTTAATAGTAAAACCTCTTCTTAATTCAAATTTGCCATTTACCCGTTCTAAAAAGATTGATGGAACATCTAAGAATCTAGCAATTTCATGTCCTATAATTAAGCCACCCATTGCAGGTGAAACAACTATATCAATTTTTGTGCTGATATTTTCTAGAATTTTTTTACCTAGGGACTCTGATAGTCTTTGAGCTCTCGAAGGTTCAGAGAGAGCCAATGCGCATTGCAAGTATCTAGATGAATGTAAACCAGAGGACAAGATAAAATGTCCTTCAAGAAGGGCCCCTGCTTCCTTAAACTCTCTAATAACATCATCTTTATTCATAACAGTTAACCTATAAACCTAATAACGGCTTCAACAACGGGCAATCCTTCAAGGCTTTTAACTATATCACTAATATGTCTGTTATCATTAACATTTATATCGATAATCAAGTTATAAAAATCATTATCCTTCTCATTTAAAATTAAATTATTAATATTTCCTCCATAATCAGCAATGGTTGAGGTAATTGAATTTAATACTCCAACCTCATTAATAATGGTAATTTTTATTCTAGATGTAAAAGTAAAATCTATATCCTTTTTCCATTGAAGCTTAATCCATGACTCTGGTGATTTTTCGAAATTAGTTAATTCATTACTATCAACGGAAAAAATTGTTATTCCCTTTTCCGGTGAAACTATTCCAACAATCTTATCACCTGGAACTAAAAAACTATTTTCGGCAAACTGAGCTGGCATATCAGAGAGAAGACCTTGAACAGGAATAGAAATGTTTTTTTCAACATAATTCTTTTTCCTTTTCTTTCTTTTGTTATTTGGGAACACTAGGTCATAGACTTGAGAGCCCGATGAGGTACCTTCACCTACTAGCTCATATAATGATTTTAATGAATTAACTTGAAGTGCACCAAAGGAACGTTCAAGAATATCCCTTGTAGGTTTTTTTCTATGAGAAGAAAAAACACTTTTTATAATTGCCTTACCCAAAAGCCTCTGATTATGTGATTTCTTTTCTTTTATCGATCTAATAATGGCAGATTTAGCTTTACCTGTTTTAACAAACTCCTGAAGAGACTCCAGGGCTACTGGTATTTTCGATTTCAAAATCTCTACCTCATCACCATTTTGCAATATAGTTCTTCTTGGTTTATCAATGCCATTTATTTTTACGCTGCCACAAAAATTACCAAGCTCTGTGTGAACAGCATATGCAAAATCTAGGGCCGTTGCATTTCTTGGAAGCGCTACTAAAGTGCCCTTGGGAGTGAATGCATAAATTTGATCCAAGAAAAGCTCTAGTTTTGTATTTTCCAAAAACTCCTCTGTTGCTCCATCACGATTTAAAATATCAACAAGATCATTTATCCATTCGATAGAGGATAGATAGTCACGCTCAACTTCTTCAGTATCTTTATAAATCCAATGTGCAGCTAGTCCTCTCTCAGCTAGCTCATTCATTTTTTCTGTTCTTATTTGAACTTCAACTCTCTGATTTTGTGGTCCCATTAATGTTGTATGAAGAGATTGATAACCATTTTTTTTTGGTGTCGAAATATAATCTTTGAATTTACCTGGTATTGCCTGCCATTCGCCATGTAAAATACCTAATACTTGATAACACTCGGATATAGAGTCAACACAAACTCTAAAACCAAAAATATCTGATAGTTGTTCAAGAGATTTATGCTGAACTTCGAGTTTTTTCCATATTGAATAAGGCTTTTTTTCTCTTCCAAAAACAGAACTTTTAATTTTATTTTTTTTCAATACTTTCTCTAATTCTTTTTTTGTAAATTGAACTATTTTACTTTTTTTCTTTTTTGAGGATTTTAATCTTTCAATTAAGATGTCTCTAATTTTGGGTTCTATAAAAGTAAACGAGAGATCTTCTAGCTCCTCCTTAAGCTCTTGCATTCCAATTCTTCCTGCCAAAGGGGCATAAATCTCTAAGGTTTCTATTGAAATTCGTTTTCTTTTCTTTTGATCTTTTATAAAATGAAGTGTCCTCATGTTATGAAGTCGATCTGCTAATTTAATTAATAAAATCCTTATATCACTGGCACTTGCGAGCAATAATTTTCTAAAATTCTCTGCTTGTTTTGTACTTCCAGGCTTTCCCTCTAACAAAGTTAATTTCGTTACACCATCTACAAGTTTAGCAACCTCCTTTCCAAAATTTTCCTCGATATCTTCGATAGTAGCATTGGTATCTTCAATCGTATCATGAAGCAAGGCACATACCACGGATGTTGTATCAAGTTTTAAATCTGAGAGAATTCCAGCTACTTCAATTGGATGGGAAAAATATGGATCTCCTGAAGCTCTTAATTGTCTTCCGTGCATTTTTGTTCCAAAGATATAAGCTTTGTTCAAAATTGCCTTATCTGGTTCAGGTTTGTTATTTAAAATACGGTCAACTAATTGGGATTGACTCATAAGCTACCCAATCATTAATAAGATCTTCTATTATTTTTTTTATCAATCATATTATCTTGCATAGCCTTTAAAAGATCCTCTTCACTCATTCTTTCTTCAACAGGCTCTATTTCTGACTCCTCCGATTCATCAGACTGGTCTTGGGATATGATAGATGAGGAAGATTTTGTATTATCTTGAACCATAGGAATATAATCTTCATCAGCTTCATCTACGTCTATTTGAGTTTGTAAACTTGAAATTTTTGATTCTTCAAGTTCAGAGGGAACAAGCTTCTCATCTGCTATTTCTCTGAGCGCAACAATTGGATTTTTATCATTATCTCTGTCTACAAGTATTTCAGACCCTTCAGACATTTCACGTGCTCTATGAGCAGCAAAAAGAACAAGATCAAACCTACTAGTAATTTTATCAACACAGTCTTCAACAGTTACGCGAGCCATTTTCTTACCTCAATAAATTAGACCTAGTAAATATGCTTAGATTTAAATAAATGCAAGCATTAGATTAAAATATCTATTAATATAGCTAAAAAAAGATTCTTAAACAATTCAAAAAAGGAAATATATTGATTGAACCAGACAAATATTGCTCCAAGTGCGAGAGATTAAAAGGGTTTCGTGATATTAATATTAAAAAATATCCTGAATGGTTTAATGGAGCAGTACCATCAATTATAAATAAAAATTCTGAGATCTTGATTGTAGGACTTGCCCCTGGTCTTAATGGCGCAAATAAAACTGGCAGACCATTTACAGGAGATCATGCAGGATTAACTCTATTCCATACCTTAGAAAAGCATGATTTTTTAGATGGAAACTATAAAGAAGATGGAAAAGATAATCTTAAATTAAAAAATTGCAGCATAACTAATGCTGTTAGATGCGTTCCTCCAAAAAATCTGCCAAAATCAAATGAAATTAAAAATTGTGAAAATTTTTTAAAATCAACAATTTCAATTCATAAAAATTTGAAAGTTATAGTGGCACTTGGCTTGATATCTCATAAAAGTATAATCTCAACATTTAACTTAAAACAAAAGGATTACAAATTCGGTCATTCTAATAAACATAATTTGTCAAAAAAAATAAAACTTTTAGATAGCTATCATTGCTCAAGATATAATATAAATACAAAAAGATTAACCCAAAGTATGTTTGATAAAATTTTCATAGAAGCAAATAAAATTATATTGAATTAATGATTATTTTTAAGAAGTCTTGATTTTTGTTTATCCCAGTCTTTTCTTTTTTGATCTTGTCTTTTGTCGTGAAGTTTTTTTCCTTTACCAATACCAATTGATAATTTAGCAATGCCTTTTTCATTAAAAAAAAGTTTAAGTGGGATTATTGTCATTCCTTTTTTTTGAGAAGCATTTTTTAACTTATTGATTTCCCTAGAATTAAGTAATAATTTTCTTTTTCTTTTTGGTTTATGGTTTGTAAATTTTGCATTTTTATAAGAAGGAATATTTGAGTTTATTAAAAAAATCTCCCCCTCCTCTTCAGATGCATAGGATTCAGAAATGTTTACTTTATTTAATCTAAGGCTTTTTACTTCGGACCCAACTAATACTAAGCCAGCTTCATAAATTTCTTCAATTGAAAATAGGTAATTAGCTTTTCTATTATCAGCTATTACTTTTTCTCCTTTTATATTTCTCTTTGATCCACCTGATTTAGATGACATCAGATTAAATCCAAATCAGAAATAACTTTATCTAATATCTCTCTAGTTTCCTGCCTTATGTTTACCAAAGGAAGTCTTAATTCATCATTAATTCTACCTATTTTGGATAAAACATATTTAACTGGTGATGGGCTGGTCTCTATAAATAATGCATTGTGCATCGGTTCGAGTTTTTTATGAATTTTTAAAGCTTCATCATAATTACCCTCAATACATAAATTTTGAAATTCAGAACAAAGTTTTGGAAGAACATTCGCAGTTACAGAAATACAACCATTACCTCCATTTTTCATAAATTCAAAAGCCGTGATATCTTCTCCAGAGAATTGCAAAAAACCATCCCTGCATTGAATTTTTTGCTTTTCAACTCTTGAAAGGTCGCTTGTTGCATCTTTTACACCAATAATATTTTCAAGATTTGATAGTTCTGCCATAACTTCTACAGACATATCTATTACTGATCTCGGAGGTATATTATAAATCATTATTGGAATACCCATGGATGCATTATTAATTGCCTTAAAGTGTTCAAATAAACCTTCCTGTGTAGGCTTGTTATAATAAGGTGTTACAACTAAAGCAGCGTCTGCTCCAACAGCTTCAGCATGCATAAGTAAACTTATTGCTTCTGCAGTCGAATTGGATCCTGCGCCAGCAATGACAGGAACTCGTCCATTAACCTGATCAATTACAATCTCAACAACTTCCTTATGTTCATTATGATCTAAAGTGGGACTTTCACCAGTTGTTCCAACAGGAACTATACCATGGGTTCCTTCATCAATATGCCAATTAATAAGATTTCTTAATGCAGTTTCATCTATCTTACCATTTTTAAAAGGTGTAACTATAGCAACTATTGATCCTTTGAACATATTTTTTCCATTAAAACAGTAGTTTATAAAAAAAAATTAAACTAAATTTTTTATTATTTGTAATTTAATAATCTATTGGATTATTATATTAGAAGATACAAAAAATTAAAATATTTAATTAAATTGTTTTAATGTGATTTAAAACTTATATTATAGTTTATATCTAGATTGGGGAAAATTTTGAATAAATTTGCAAGTAAATCAACGCCCAGAGAAAAGAATAATGATCCTATCCTAAGAGGTGATAAAATATCTGGTGACAGATATTATTCACATGATTTTATGGAAAAGGAGTGGGAGTATGTTTGGACGCAAGTTTGGCAAATTGCCGGATGGGCTTCAGATATACCTGAACCTAACGATTTTTTTGTTTATAAAATAAGACACGAAGAAATAATTGTTATTCGCCAAGAGGATATGTCTGTAAAAGCCTTTTATAATGTCTGTCCTCATCGAGGAAATATTTTAGTTCACGTTGAAAATGGTTCCTTAAATTCTTTTAAATGTACTTATCATGGCTGGGAGTTTAATGGCTCAGGCGAATTAAAATTTGCACAAGATCCTGATGATTTTGATGGCGGTAACCCATGCGATAGAGTCAAACTAAAAGAGGTTCACTGCAGGACTGATTTAGGGTTTGTATGGATAAATTTAAAAGAAAAGCCTCAACCTTTTGAAGATGCTCTATCACCAATTTTAGAACATTTAAAACCATACCAAGGTGAAAAATTTATAAGAGTATTAAATTTGACCGCTGAGGTTAATTGTAATTGGAAGGTTATTCATGATAATTTTAATGAGTCATACCATCTTCCAACACTTCATCCAGAGCTTGAGGTTCATATTGAAAATTCCTATAAATATTCACAATTTGATATGTATGAAAATGGTCATAATAGAATGTTAATGCCAGGTCATCTTCCAGCAAAAGATGGTCAAAATCCTGACTTAGTAAACTTTCCGCTTGATGAAGCACTAAAAGCATGGGATTTGAATCCAAATGATTTTCAAGGAAATGCCCAAAACACCAGAGAAGCAATACAATCACAAAAAAAGAAGCTAGCTAAAGATAGGGGTTTTTGGCATTATGAATACCTTACCGATGAGCAATTAACTGACTATTATCATTATACTTGCTTTCCTAACTTTACCCTAACTATGACACCTGACGGTTTTCAATTATTAAGACCGCAACCTCATCCTACCGATCCAGAAAAATGTCATTTCGAGCATTGGTTTATGGTTCCTAAAATGGATCGCTTATCAGCCTCATCAACATTTACTGGTTCTGACTCAACTGAACAAACTGCGGATAGTGGAATGGCTGAAACACCTGTTGGCCCTAGACCATTGGCACCAGCAGAGCATGAGTGGGTAACTTATCCTGAGGGAAGTATGGGTTTTGTGGCTGACCAGGATATAAGTATGGCTGTTGGTCAGCAAAGAGGTTTGAAGTCAAGAGGATTTGATGATGCTATATTAAGTAGACAAGAAAGTAGAGTAAGAAGATATCATGAAGTTATAAATGATTATATTGAGGGAAGAAGATAATTTTTAAACACTATAGACATCTTTTGCATTTTTGAAAAATAGCTTATTTTTATCTTCAGCTGAATAATCTATAACCATTTTTTTAAAAGCATTCCATAAAACATGATATGAAATAGATCTTTTATCAACTGGAAAGTTACTTTCAAACATGCATCTATCAACCCCAAAACAATTAATCGTATGCAAATAATATTCATGATGCATATCTACTATTTGATCTGATGAGGCAGGTTTATCCTGTTTATGAAAATTCCAGCCGTTTACTGGCATGGCAAGGCCACCTAACTTAGCATAAATATTTTTTGACTCAGATAATAAGGAAATATCATCTTTCCATTTTTTAAAAATTTCTTGTCTTTTACCTTCATAAGGACCGACACCAAGTGGTCCGCCGAAATGATCATGAATAATAGTTAATTCTGGATAGTTTATTGCAAAATTACTCAAATCTCTAATTTGGTGATGATAATGCCATGCATCAAAGGTTAAATTTAATTTTATTAACTCTTCGGCTCCTTCTCTAAAACTTTTGTTATAATAAATATTTTCTATTGGGTTACTGTGAGAATTATGAATTTCTGGATTTTTATCCCATCCTGCAGCATGTCTAATACCCTTAAACAAGCCCTCTCCTTTTAAAAGATGTTCATCCAAAACATCTTTAACTTCATTGCCTAACATTAAATCGGCATAACCAATAATTCCTATAATATTAGTTGTTTTTTCTAGATTTTTTGATTCATTGATTAAATTTATAACAAACTCAGTTTCACCTACTGGTTTATATTTTTCATCTCCCTCTATATAATAGCCTGCTGCACACTCCATAAAAATGGTTCCAACAATATTATGACCTGAAAATGTATCCTCATTTAGATGCTTTATTAAGTAAGGAAAAGATCCTGCTAGATGATCATCGCCATTCCATAAATGATGATGTGGATCAATGATTGGTAATTGAGGATCAATGATTTCTTCTTTTACTTGATTTAACCAATCATAGTAACGTTTCTGCTTTTCATTTATAGTCATAATTACCAATTTAAATTTAATAAAAAAGGCCATTTTAAAATGGCCTTTTTAATTTTTTATTTTATTGAGAAACCTTTATTCAAATGAATAAGTAAGACGAAGTCCATAAGTATCTGGAACACCGCCCCATGTTAGGCTTGTAAGAGCATTATCAAGAGCGAAATCATGATAATCCTCATCAGTAATATTCTTACCAAAGACAGTTAACTTAAGTCCACTTTCAGCAAAGGTATATGATACACTTGCATCAAGAAGTCCATACGAGTCAGTTATGATCGCTCTCGTTCCAAGAGCATCATTAGTAAAGTCATCAGTATAAGAATATGCTAATCTAAAATCTATTTCTGCGCCGTTAGATAACGGTTGGAAATAATTAGCCATTATGTTGTATGTTAACTCTGGAACTCTCTCAAATTTCAATGCTGCTGCTGCAGCTGGATCTGTCACAGGATCATAACCTCTAACGCCGTCAGCATCAAAACCAAGGAATTCATCAAAACCAGCATCGGTATAACCTAATGAGCCTTGGATACTAAATTGATCAGTAATATTAATTCTTGTTTCTATTTCAATACCTTCAATAGTAGCTTTAGCTGCATTTATTAATCTTTGTATTCGACCGCTTGGGCATGTAACAATGTCAACTTCACACTCCTCAAGAGCAAGTTTTTGAATATCATCATAATCAGCCTGGAATAAAGCAATATTTAAAAGTATCTTACCATCATTGAAAGTTGATTTCATACCTAGTTCAAAACTAGTAACTTCTTCAGGGCCAGGTTTACTGTTTAGAAAAGAGTCAACTGTTCTTGCACGAGCATCAAATGTTCCACTTCTAAATCCTTGAGTATAGCTAGCATAGATATTTACATCATCATTGAGTGCATGAGTAATAGCAACTTTAGGTGTTGTATCATCGAATGTTCCAGCTACAGACAAACCAGAAGAAGGACCAGAACAAGAACTGAAATCTTTTTCACATGAACCGATAGCGTTGAAAATTACATCTTTACTCTCTTCTGTCCATCTGGCACCAAGAGTAATTTTAGTTTTATCAGTAATTGAGTAATCTAATTCAGCAAAAATACCGATACTGTCATGTGAAAGTTCTACTACTCCAGCGATGTCAGCAACACCAAAATCCCTTCTCTCACCAACAAACATTTCTTGATCAAAATAGCTAATACCTACAACATAATCTATATTATCAGAGGCTGATCCTGCATATCTTAATTCAAATGTTTGTTGTTCTTGTTCTTCATGATTATCAGGAAAATGGAATAAAGTTATTGGTGATCCATCAAAATCTGTACTTGAATCATAAGTTAACTCTCTGTAAGAAGCTATACCTGTAAGAATTCCAGTGTCCGTTTGTAAATTAAACTCACCAACAAAAGTATCAATTTCAAGGTCATTTCCACCCATTAAATTATGATTTATCTCATATCTATCTTCTGGTGGAGTGTAACCAAATAACTGTGTCCTTCTTAGGGAGCTAGAATTTACAAAATTTCTACTGTCGGCTGTACCACTTTTGTCAGAGAGAAATTCTCCAATTAGGGTAATATCAAGATTTTCATTAGGTTCAATCAACAACATTGGTCTAATAATTGTTAGATCTACATCGGGTTTTGTACCTGATTCACCAAAACCAGTTTCATCATACCCTCTTGCAATCGCACCAGCTGTCGGTACCATAGTACCACCATTATTGTCTTTCCAATATCCATCTCTTTCTCTAGACATAACTGCTATTTTACCTGATATGGTATCACTTATAGGTCCTTCAAAACTGAAAGATAAATCTCTTCTACTATAATCACCTACGGTAACATCTGCTTTTACTCCAAATTCACCTGAAGGTCTTTTTGTACGAACCACTACCGCACCACCAGTAACATTTCTACCTAGAATAGTACCTTGCGGACCTCTTAATATTTCAATTGACTCTCTATCAAACATATCTAGATTTGCACCTACTGGGAATCCTAGATAAACGCCATCCACAATAACACCAACCGCAGGATCAAGTGATCTGGTTGTTCCGCTTATACCAATACCACGAATTAAGAAATTTGGCGTACTTGCGAAAGTAGCCGAAGGATGAAGTGTTGCATTCGGAACCATTCTACCAATGTCAGTTAAATCTACTGACTCAGATTCTAAAATTAGTTGTTCATTTATTGCTGTGACACTTACAGGTAAGTCTTGAGCAGCAATTGCATTTGCTCTTTTTTGAGATGTTACAACAATTTCTTCAATATCACTAATCTGATTTGAAGTCTCTTGAGCAAAAGTAGTAGTTTTAAAATTTAAAATAATTGCGAAAAATATGAATAAGCTAAATAATGTTTTTTTCATGACTTGATAATCCCCATTAAATTACTGCTGTAAATTACAAATGTTTAGTTACTCAGTCAACAAAACTTTATTAAAATTATATTATTTTTTAATATTAAAAATTATTTTTATGGCGGAGAGAGTGGGATTCGAACCCACGATACGATTGCTCGTATACTCCCTTAGCAGGGGAGCGCCTTCGACCACTCGGCCACCTCTCCAATTAATATCGACAAAATGCCAATTTTACATCACTGTGTAAAGTAATTAGTGTATAATTTAATTAAATAAGGAATAATTTAAGAATGACAAATAATTTAACAGATGAACAAAAAAATATACTTTATAACTCTGGAACTGAAATGCCTGGAACAAGCGATTTACTTCAAGAAAAAAGACCTGGCACTTATATAACTGCTGATAAGGGTTTACCTGTTTTTAGATCTGAAACAAAATTTGAGTCAGGAAGTGGATGGCCTAGTTTTTATGATGCAATAAAAGAAAATATTGTCGTTAAAAGAGATACATCCCATGGAATGATAAGGGAGGAAATTCTCTCTAAAGAAGGTGAGCATTTAGGTCATGTTTTTAAAGATGGACCAAAACCAACTGGCTTGAGATATTGTATCAATGGTTTAGCTTTAAAATTTATACCTGATGATGATGGTTAATCATAATTAACATCTAGTATATATTTACATCCAAAAGGACATAAAGCTATTGATAATCCGCTTATTCCAGTTAAAATCAATAGCTGTCTCATAAATAAGTCTTCAAATCCAACAAAAATTAATGATGAAATAGCCCCAGATCCAAAAATCAAAGTAGGAATAAAAAGTGGAAAAATTATAAGAGGTATTAATAAATTATGCTGCTTTAAAGATAAAGTTAGTGAGGATCCTAAGATTCCTATAAAACTCAAGGCAGGAGTTCCTAAAATTAAAGAAAAAATTAAATAAATCAATAAATTAGGAGGAAATTCTATAAAAATACTTAAAATTGGAGCAATTAAAATTAAAGGTAAAAAATTTGATAGCCAATGAACTATGGCCTTAATAAAACAAACCTCAATTATAGTAAAAGGACCAATTTTATATAAATCAAGCGTTCCATCATTGAAATCTTCATGAAAAATATTACCTAAAGAAAGTAAAGATGTTAAAATTATTGAAACCCAAATTAAACCCGATGATATAGTTGATATAAACGTTTTATTTGGCCCTACTCCTATAGGCAATAAAATTATTGAAATTGAAAAAAATGCCAAAGATAATATATAACTTCCCTTTAAAGTGAGAGAGTCTTTCATTTCTTTGTAAAAAATTAATTTTAAATTTTTCATTTAATTATCCATGCTTATTTTAAGATCATATTTTTTTAAAAAATCAATATGAGATGAAATTACAGCTATTCCGCCAGTTTTAAGATGTTTAGTTATTATTTCTTTAAATAAACTAATGCCATCTTTGTCTAATGAAGATATAGGTTCATCGAGCAGCCAAATAGACTTTTTTGAAATTATAAGCCTTGCAATTGCCAGTCTTTGTTTTTGCCCTTGAGAAAGGTACTTACATTTTAGAAATTTACTGTCTGAAAGACCAAGCATAATTATTAAATCATGAAAATTCTCGTATTCATATATTGATGACCAAAAAAGTAAATCTTCATAGGGTGTAATCTCATCTTTAATGCCTAGCTTATGACCTAAAATATAAAAGTTATCATTTAAGCATTGCGCATTGTTATATTTTATAGAACCGAAACTTATAGGTAACAAACCAGCAAGTGCTCTTAAAAAAGTTGTTTTACCAGACCCATTTGAGCCAGTTAATAAGCAAATTTCACCGGAATTTAAGTTGAATGATATATTTTTAAAGATTTCATTACCCGATCTATGACACGATAGATTTGAAATAATTAATTTATTCATCTCAGCTACCATTTTGTTTTTTTTGAAATTTATAAATTATGGCTATACCGAAAATTAAAAATAAGAAAGGTGCAATCCATAAAAGAAATGTATTAAATTTAAATGGAGGTTTCATAATTATATAATCACCATACCTCTCCCTAAAATAATTATAAATATTCTCATCTGTTTCATTATTTAAAACTTTTTGTCTTACAATGCTCCTAAGGTCCTTTGCCAAAGGAGAATTTGACTCATCTATAGTTTGAGACTCGCATACCAAGCACCTTATATTTTGATTAATTGATTTTATACGATTTTCAATTTGCTCAGTTTCATAATTATTATTCTGACTTGCAAAGGTATGAAGAGGATATGAACATAAAAAAATCAATAAAAGAATTAGGTATTTCAAGTTCTTTTTAAAATTGATATTTTTGTATAAGGATAACAATCCTCCAAATGCAGTAATTAATGCTCCAATCCAAATTAATGAAACAAGAGGTTTATACCAAATTCTAACCACCCATTTCTCAGAATTAATTTTCTCTCCTAAAATTATATAAATGTGTGAAAAATATTTTGAATAAATTCCTGCTTCGGTCGTAACTGACTTCTCTACAGGATAAAATCTTTTTTCTGCACTTAATTTTATAATTTTATCAGCCTTTTCTAGAGAGAAATTTCCAGTAGAATTTATATAATTTGGTCCATTACCGTCTTTAACATTTAAAAACTTAACCTTATAATCTCCTATATTAATCTTTTCATTTAGATTTAATGGTCCCTCAAATTGTTTTTGTGACGATATTGATACAGAGCAGCCAAGTATTAAAATACCCAGACCGACATGTCCAAAAAAAGACGAAAGACTTACGTTATTTTTCTTAATAAGCCCTTGGATGGAACTTAAGATAATCCAAAATGAAGCAAAAACCCCTAAATTTGAAAATAAATTTTGAATATTAAAGTAGATATAAAAAATCCAAGTTAATAATAATGATATTACAAATAGTAAAAAGATTTTGATGTATTCAAATTTAGCCCTGAGTTTTCCCCATGGTAAAAATATCGCTATGGGTGCTAAAAATGAAAATAAAAAAATTATTGGTACTACAGTAATTGTATAAAAAGGAGTACCAACCGAAATTCTATCCCCAGAAAAGATTTCTAAAATCATTGGGTATATTGTGCCAATAAAAATAGTTAAAGCTGAGACAATCAATAATAAATTATTTATTATAAGAAAAAAATCTTTACTGAGTAAATTATACTGAGATATTTTAATTTGACGTATTGGCTTAATAGCAAAAACTAAAAGACTTCCAACAATATAGATTGCAATGAGAGTTAAAATGAATAATCCCCTATCAGGGTCATTTGCAAAAGCATGAACAGATGTCAATAATCCGGATCTAACAATAAATGTTCCAACCATTGATAAGGCGAAACCAAGTATTGATAACAATATACACCAATTTACTAAAATCCCTCTTTTTTCCATTACAAGTATTGAGTGCATAAGAGCAGTTGCAACTATCCATGGAATTAGTGAAGCATTCTCAACTGGGTCCCAAAACCAAAAACCACCCCAGCCTAGTTCATAGTAAGCCCAATAAGACCCAAGAGTAATTCCAACAGATAAAAAGATCCAAGATATAATAACCCAGGGTTTTGTTTTTGTGGCCCAATCTCTATCAAAGCTCTCATTAAAAAGACCTGCCAGTGCAAAAGACCATACAATCGACAAACCAACATAACCTAAATATAGGAATGGAGGGTGAAAAGCCAAGCCAGGGTCTTGTAGTAATGGATTTAAACCAATTCCCTCTTCAGGAATGGGAAATAATTTTTCAAATGGATTTGACTTGAATTTTAAAAAAGTAATAAACCCAAAGCTTAAAATACCTTGGAACATAAGAATTCTTATTTTGAAATTTGAGGATATTTTTTGAAAATTTATTGCTACTAAAAAACCATAGAGTGACATTACCCAACACCATAAAAGCATAGATCCTTCATGGTTACCCCACGAACCAGAAATTTTATAAATTAGAGGCTTTGATGTATGGGAATTAGACCAAACATTTAATAATGAGAAATCAGAATTTACATAGGCTAAAATTAGGATGCTAAAAGAAATAGTTAATAATATAAAACTTGAAATAGAAAAAAATGAAACGATATAGTTTAAATTTTTCAAATTTATTTTATTTCCAACTAATGGAGACAAAAACTGCAATATTGAAAAAATTGCTACAAATAAGATACTAAAATCAGCAAAACTAGTCATTATCATTCATCTCCATTTCTAGAGCATCTGCGACCTCTGGAGGCATATAATTCTCATCATGTTTTGCTAATATAGTTTGTGCCTCAAAATAAAAATCATTTTTTTTTAATGAAAATTTTTCTGGAAATTTCATTGAATTTTCGTTTATTCTTAAAAAACCCTCTGCTATAACGCCCTGACCTTCCTCAAAAAGATCCGGAAGAATACCTGAATAAACAACAGAAATTTCTTTCTTATAATCAGTTATAACAAAAAATATTTGGCTTTTATTATTTCGCAAGAAACTATTCTCCTGAACAAGGCCCCCTAGTCTTATTAGAGAGCCATCAATTATTTCTTTTTTAGCCACCTTTTCTCTTACCTCGGAAGGTGAATAAAAGAAAATTACATTATCTCTTAAGGCATAAATTATTAAAAAAAGTGAAATAGAGATAATTAATAATAAAGAAATTATTCTATAAATTTTTTTTCTTCTTCTAACCATTTTTATCGATTTCATTGAGCTTTTTTTCTGATTTTGAAAGATATATTTTTGATAAAAAAATCAAAAGTATTAAGCTTAAAAAACAAAATGAATAAGCCGCCAAAATATAAATTGAATAATCTTTCATCAACTATCCTTATAAAATTTCATATTATTAATATTAATTTTTCTAATAATTAATTCTGCTTGAAACCTTAAAATCAAAATATACAAAAATAAAAATAGGAAAGATAAAAACATTACAATCAAAGGAATAAGCATATCAATATGAATAGATGGTGAGCTAAATTTAGAAATACTGGCAGGTTGATGAAGTGTATTCCAATAATCAACTGAAAATTTAATGATAGGTAAATTAACTATGCCTATAATGGATAATATAGAAGAAAATTTTTCACCTTTTGTAAAATCACTAAATGATTTTAAAAAAATAATATATCCAATATAAAAAAAGAATAAGACTAACACAGAGGTTAATCTTGCATCCCAAACCCACCAAGTTCCCCACATTGGTTTACCCCAAACAGATCCAGTAACTAAACAAATGGCAGTAAATGTTAGTCCTATGGGCGCAGCTGCTCTTGCAAGAGTAAAGGCTGTTACATGGCCAAAAACTAGACCAAAAAAACTATTTATTGCTAAAAATGAATAAATTAACATACTTAACCAAGCTGATGGAGCATGAATATATAAAATTCTTACAGCGTTTCCTTGTTGATAATCAATTGGTGAATAAAAAAATGATAGCCATAGTCCAAAAATTAGGAAGATAAATGAAATTATTGCGAGCCATGGAGATAAAAATTCGGAAAGCTTATTTAATTGCCCTGGATTTATAAAAATATTCTTCATATTTATTAAATTTTCTACTTAACTATTACCATTTTTAATATAAATGTTTATATCGTATTTGTATTAAATAATTAAAAATTATCGTATAAGTAATTTATGTCTAAAAATATAGAAAAATATTTAAATGCTAAAAAAATTGATATCTCTGAATGGGAAAAGGTTGCCTCTGCAGCTCTTAAAGATTTAAGCTTAAAAGATTTAAATAAACAAATAGACAAAGATTTAAAAATTAAACCTCTGTATACATCAGCTGATGAAGAAGATGATTACAGCCATTCTTCAAGAAGGGGGTTAAAATCAGACATTAATGAATTTATGCCCTGGTATATATGTACTACAGTTGATCATCACAATGACCCTAAAATATTAAATGGAAGAATTTTAGGTGAGCTTGAAAGAGGCAGTAATTCTGTTGAATTATCTTTTTTTGAGATAAATACTCTTGATAAAATTCTAAACAATGTTGATCTATCAATTGCGCCAGTTTTTATAAGAGATATTAATTATTCAAAAGAAAAAATATTAAATTACATAGATTTTATAAAAAATAAAAACAAAGATGTCATGGGTGGTTACGAAATTGATCCATTTGCATCAAATTTTTGGCTAGAGGAATTCTCAAAAAATGGTAACAATAATATCATTAATTATAAAGAAATTAGGGTTTTTCATGATAAAATTAATAGTGAATTCGAAAATATTAATATAGTAAACTTTGATGGAAGCTTATGGAATGAACTTGGTGCCAATACCTCTGAAGAAATTGAATTATTAGCTTTAAGTTTTTTAAAATTTTATGAAAACCACCAAAGTAAAAATCAGAATGAAAAATCAATTAATATTACTTTATCTACAAATACCGACTTTTTTACATCAATTTCAAAAATAAGAGCATTAAGAATAATATTTAATAACATTTTTAAATATTTAGATTTCAACGGTAAACTAAACATCACATCAAGATCATCGTCAAATATTCTATTTGAAAAGGATCCTTGGGTTAATCAATTAAGAATAACTACAGCAGCATTGGCTTCGGCTATTGGTGGATCAAATAAAATAATTTGCAATAATATTACCCACAAACTTGGTCAGGCTCCTGATTTTATAAAAAGATTGACAAGAAATACTCATATTATACTGCAAGAAGAATCAAGAATATCAAGAGTTCAAGACCCCTCGGGCGGATCTTTCTACATTGAAAAATTAACCAATGAAATTGCGCGAAATGTTTGGAAAAATATAAAAGAAAAAGAAAAAAACGGTGGAATATTATCTCTTATTAAATCAAAAGATTTTATAAATAGTTTAAAAAATTCCCGTAATGAGTATAAAAATAATATTCTAGAAAAAAAATTAATTAAAGTTGGAGAAAATTCTTATAAAGACCCGGACTTAAATCCAATTAACGTAAAACCATTTGAGAATAGTAATATTTAGGAAATTTTTATGAGTAATTTTAAATCATTAGAGAATATAGATTTAGATCTTAATATATTAAATAACAATGATTTAGATGATAATTCTAATGTATATGAAACACCTGAAGGTATACAATTAAAATCATTTTATACAAAAAATGATATTAAAAATCTTAAGCATACGGAATCCTTGCCCGGGATAGATCCTTTTGTTAGAGGTCCTTACCCAACAATGTATACAAATAAACCTTGGACTATTAGACAATATGCTGGATTTTCTACGGCAGAAGAGTCAAATGCTTTTTATAAAAAAAATCTTGAAAACGGACAAATGGGTTTATCAATTGCCTTTGACCTAGCTACCCACAGGGGTTATGATTCTGACAATCCAAGGGTTGCTGGTGATGTAGGAATGGCTGGTGTTGCAATAGACTCTATTCTTGATATGAGAGTTCTTTTTAAGGACATTCCTCTAGATAAAATGTCTGTTTCGATGACTATGAATGGCGCTGTAATTCCAATTATGGCTTTATACATTGTTGCTGCTGAGGAACAGGGTGTTTCAACCGATCAGTTAAAAGGTACTATTCAAAATGATATTTTAAAGGAGTTTATGGTAAGAAATACCTATATATACCCTCCAAAACCATCAATGCGTATAATTTCAGATATATTTAGATATACAGCAGAGAATATGCCAAAATTTAACTCAATTTCAATATCTGGATATCATATGCAAGAGGCAGGTGCTTCAGCAGATTTAGAATTAGCATATACAATTGCTGACGGACTTGAGTATATAAAGGCTGGGATTAATGCTGGATTAGATATCGATGCCTTTGCCCCAAGGCTATCATTTTTCTGGGCAATCGGTATGGATTATTTTATGGAAATTGCAAAGATGAGAGCGGGTCGATTAATTTGGGCTAATTTGGTTAGAGAATTTGAACCAAAGGATCAAAGATCTCTTGCTTTAAGAACCCACTGTCAAACATCTGGTTGGTCTTTAACTGCTCAAGATCCTCTAAATAATATTACAAGAACATGTATTGAGGCTCTCGCGGCAACACATGGTCATACTCAATCCTTGCACACAAATAGTTTTGATGAGGCTATTGCTCTACCGACTGATTTTTCTGCAAGGATTGCAAGAAATACTCAATTATTCATTCAGAAAGAAACTGGAACATGTGATGTAATTGATCCATGGGGAGGATCATTTTTTATTGAAAAACTTACCTCTGATCTTGCAGAAAAAGCTCTCGGTCACATTGATGAAATTAATCAGTATGGCGGAATGACTGAAGCTATTGAAAAAAATATACCAAAAATGAGAATTGAAGAATCAGCAACAAAGGTTCAAGCAAGGATTGACTCAAGTGAAAAAACTGTAGTTGGTGTAAATAAATTTACACTTTCAGAAAACGAGGAAGAAAAAATTGATATTAAAAAAGTTGATAATTCTCAAGTCCTTGCTAATCAAATTGAAAGATTAAAAAAATTAAAATCTGAAAGAAATAATGATGAAGTTAAGGATAAATTAGAGAAAATTAGATATGGAATTAAAAAAAATAAAAATGTTTTAGAGCTTGCAGTAAATGCTGCAAGAGTTGGAGCCACTGTTGGAGAAATTTCTGATGCAATGGAAGAAGTTTGGGATAGACATAAAGCTGACGTAACTCTTATAAAAAATACATATGCAAATAATTTTTCTTCGGAAAAAATTGATTATATTAGAAAAAGAACAAAAGATTTTGAGGCCAAAGAACATAGAAAACCAAAAGTATTTATTGCAAAACTTGGACAAGATGGCCACGATAGAGGTCAAAAGGTCGTAGCTAGCGCTCTCGTTGATATGGGTTTTGATATTGAGGTGGGGTCTTTATTTCAAACACCATCTGAAGTTGCTGAATTAGTCTTAAAAACAAAGTCTGATATTGTTGCAGCATCATCTTTGGCTGCAGGTCATTTAACTTTAGTTCCTCAGCTAAAGGATGAATTAAATATAAGAGGCTTAGGAAATATTCATATAGTAGTAGGTGGAGTAATACCAAAAGATGATTTTAGTGCTCTTTTAGACTCTGGCGCCTCAGCTATTTTTGCCACTGGAACAAATATTGTAGATGCAGCAGCTGAATTATTAAATATACTCGAAATTAAATAGTTAAAATTAGGAAGTTTTTTTATTAACTACCCTTATTAAACCCTCTTGAGCAACAGAAGCTACTAAATTTCCTGAAGTATCAAAAACGCTTCCTCTATTGAAACCCCTTGCTCCTGAGGCTGATGGACTATCTTGACTGTACAAAAGCCATTCATCTGCCCTAAAAGGCCTATGAAACCACATAGCATGATCTAAACTTGCTGATTGTAAATTTGGGCTCATAAAATTTATACCATGAGGATTTGTACAAGTATCCAATAAAGACATATCTGACATGTAAGCAAGAACACATTGATGTAATGAAACTTTATCTGGCAGGGAGGATTTTGCCCTAAACCACAATAAATTTTGAGGAACTTTCGGCTGAGGATTCATTAAATCTACTGGCTCAATTGGTCTAACCTCTACTGGCCACTCTTTATTAAAAGAAGCTTTATATTCTTCTGGAACATTTTCAATTATTTTTTTTCTCAAATCATGTTCAGATGGTAGATCACTATAATTTGAAACATCAGGCATTGGATCTTGATGATTTAAACCCTCTTCTTCTATCTGGAACGAGGCTGATAAATTAAAAATTTTTTTACCGTGTTGAACAGCTACTACTCTCCTTGATGTAAATGACCTTCCATCTCTTGCCCTATCTACTTCATATAAAATTGGAACTTTTGGATCACCTGCTCTAAGAAAATACGCATGTAAAGAATGACAGACTCTATTTTCAACTGTTCTACTTGCTGCAACAAGCGCCTGACCAATAACCTGTCCACCAAAAACTCTCTGCCATCTATCGGAAGGGCTACGACCTCTGAAAAGATTTACTTCAATTCTTTCAATATCTAATAAATCAATTAATTCATCTAATCTTTTATTCATTACCTTACCTTGCTCTTTGATTAAAAAGTATAGATTTAGCTTTTCTTGCTTCTTTAGTGTTATCAGCTAAAGATTGTTTTCTTAAATCTTTTCCAACTCCAAAGCCTCTAATAACAGCTGGTCTCTCGGAAATTTTTTCCAACCATTTTTCTAAATATGGAAATTCAGATATCTTTTGACCCTGATTTTTCCAAGGCTTTATCCAACCCCAACATGCCATATCAGCAATTGAATATCTTCCAGCAAGATATTCATTTCTTTTTAATTGCTTATTCATAACTCCGTAAAGTCTATTCACTTCATCAGTATATCTTTTTATTGCATAGTTTATTTTTTTTGGAGCATATTGTCTAAAGTGATGAGCTTGACCTGCCATAGGTCCCAGACCACACATTTGCCAATAAATCCATTCATCAACTTTTACTCTATCCCTCTCATTTTTTGGATAAAATTTTCCAGTTTTTCGACCTAAATATTGTAAAATTGCGCCTGACTCAAATACAGAAATTGGTTTACCCCCTGGTCCCTCAGGATCAATAATTGCTGGCATTCTATTATTTGGCGAAATCTTCAAAAATTTAGCTTTAAATTGATCCCCTTTTCCAATATTAACAGGCTTCAAAATATAAGGGATTTTGCACTCTTCCAACATTATTGAAATTTTCCATCCATTTGGTGTTGGCCAATAGTAAAGTTCAATTGGTTTTTTTTGTTTTTTCATTTTTTAACCTTTATTTAAGAGTTTTTTATTTAAAATTTCATTAACGGTTTTAGGATTTGCTTTTCCTCCTGTCTCTTTCATTGTTTGTCCTACGAACCAACCTATTAAATTAGGTTTTTCTGATAACGCATTAACTTGATCAGGATTATTTTCTATAATTTTATCAATTATTGCCTCAATTTCACTAGAATTGTTAACTTGCTTCATATTATTTGACTCCACTATAGAAATGGGATCATTTCCTGTATCAAGCATTATCTCAAAAACATCTTTTGCAATCCTACCAGTTATAGTCTCATTATCAATTAGGTTGATCAATTCTCCTAAGTCTTTTGCTCTAATAGGGCAATTTTCAATTGATTTGTTCATTTTATTTAAAACAGAGAATAATTCACCTATTATCCAGTTACAAACAAGTTTTGGATTGCTATTTTTTATTGCTTCTTCAAAATAATCGGCGGTTTCTTTTTCTGAAACTAGAATATTAGAATCGTAGGAAGACAGACCATATTCTTCAATAAACCTTTTTCTTCTAACGTCAGGTAGTTCGGGTAATGTTTTCTCTATTTCTTTAACAAAATCATCTGTAAATGTTAATGGTAATAGATCAGGGTCAGGAAAATATCTGTAATCATGAGATTCTTCCTTACTTCTCATTGATCTTGTTTGACCTTTTTTTGGATCAAAAAGTCGGGTTTGTTGCTCAACTAAACTTCCTTTTTCAATTATATCTATTTGCCTTTTTGCTTCATAAACAATAGCTTGCCCAATAAACTTAATTGAGTTAACATTTTTTATTTCACATCTTGTTCCAAGATCGTCTCCAGGCTTTCTAACTGAAACGTTTATGTCAGCCCTCAAAGAGCCCTCTTCCATATTGCCATCACAAGTTTGTAAATATTTCATAATATTTCTTAATTTTTTTACGTATGCCTGTGCTTCCTCTGGTGAACGCATATCTGGCATTGATACTATTTCCATCAAAGCAACACCAGATCTATTTAAATCTACAAAAGAATAACTTGGATGTTGATCATGAAGAGATTTTCCAGCATCTTGTTCTAAATGTAGTCTCTCAATCCCAATATTTTTTGACTCACCATTGTCTAAATCAATCGTTATCATTCCATTTCCTACAATAGGTTGTTCAAATTGCGATATTTGATATCCCTGCGGTAGGTCAGGATAGAAATAATTTTTTCTATCAAATATAGAAAAATTATTAATTTTTGCGTTCAAACCTAATCCCGTTTTTATTGCCTGCTCAACACAAACCGAATTAATCACCGGAAGCATTCCAGGCATTCCTGCATCAATAAAGCTAACTTGGGTATTATGATCAGAACCAAATGAAGTTGAGGAACCAGAAAAAAGTTTTGAATTTGAGATTATTTGAGCATGTACTTCAATGCCAATTACAAGTTCCCAATCACCAGTTTTTCCCTCAATTAAGTTATTCATTTTAACCACCATTGATTTTCAATATTTTTAAAATTTGCACAGTCTTCAATTATTTTTGCAAACGAATAAATGGTCTCTTCTTCAAAAGGTCTTCCTATTAACTGAAGACCGAGAGGCAAACCATTCGAGTCATGTGCTGCGGGCACAGAAATAGCTGGTAAGCCTGCTAAATTGACTGGTACTGTAAAAATATCATTTAAATACATTGATATAGGATCATCAGATTTTTCATTTAAACCAAATGCTGAACTTGGTGTTGATGGTGTTAATATAACATCAACATCCTTAAATACCTTACTATAATCTTCAGTAATTAATGATCGAACTTTTTGTGCTTTTAAATAATAGGCATCATAATAACCTGATGATAATACATAGGTTCCTATCATAATTCTTCTCTTTACCTCATCTCCAAAACCCTCTGATCTAGTTGCTTTATACATTTCGTTAATATCAGAGGACTTAACAGAATGACCAAATCTGACTCCATCATATCTAGCTAAATTTGAAGATGCTTCAGCGGGTGCAATAATGTAATAACAAGGAAGAGCATATTTTGTATTCGGTAAAGAGATATCAATAATTTCTGCTCCTGAATTTTTTAGCCAATCTTTACCTTTATCCCAAATTTCCATAATCTCATTTGACATACCTTTAAGAAAAAACTCACTTGGAATTCCCACCTTTAAACCTTTAATGCTTCTACCAACAGCGTTTTCAAAATTAGGTATTTCTTTTGATGAGCTTGTAGTATCCTTAGTATCGTGACTGCACATACTTTTTAACAAAATAGAATTATCTCTGACATTTCTTGTTATGGGTCCTGCTTGATCTAGTGATGAAGCAAAAGCAATAATTCCCCACCTAGAGCATCTACCATAGGTTGGTTTTAGTCCAACAGTTCCTGTAAAAGAAGCTGGTTGCCGTATTGATCCGCCTGTATCTGTTCCAAGAGCACCTAATCCAATATTTGCAGCTACTGACGCTGAAGATCCTCCTGAAGATCCCCCCGGAACAAGATCAATTTTATCATTACTGCCTTTCCAGGGGTTAATAACAGGCCCGTAAAAACTTGTTTCATTGGAAGAACCCATGGCAAATTCGTCATTATTAAGTTTGCCTAATAATACAGCACCCTCACTCCATAAGTTTCCCGTAACTGTAGACTCATATGGTGGAATAAAATTTGAGAGCATTTTACTTGAGGCAGTGGTCAATACACCTTTAGTGCAAAACATATCTTTAACGCCTATTGGAATTCCTTCAAGTTCACCGTTTTCTTCTTTAATTAATTTTAGATCGGACTTTTCGGCTGATTTAATGGCAATTTCAGGAGTTTCCGTTATAAAAGCATTTAAAGATCTTGATGACTCCATTTTATCTATATGATCTAAGACAAGTTCCTTAGAGGTAAAATCTTTATTTAAAAGACCCTCTCTTGCCTCATAAAGACATAATTCCGTTAATTTTTTCATTAATCTATAACCTTTGGTACAAGAAAAAACCCTTCCTCTGAATTAGGAGCGTTAATTGTTATATCTTCTCTGTAATCACCGTCACTCACAATATCTTCCCTTTTTTTCATACCTTTATCATCTTCAAAAGATGAAAAAGTTGGTGATATTTTATCTGTATCTACTTCTGCAAGCTGATCTACCCATTCAATAATTTGATTTAAATCAACTAGAATTTTTTCAATCTCATGATCTTTAAAGGAAATTTTTGATAGATTGGCTATTTTTACGACATTATCTTTATCTACAGACATAGTTTCTCCTTAATTAAATTCACAAATAGCAAAGTCTTACTTGCATCGCAACACTAACAATTGATACTTATAAACATGATGATTAATGATTCAAAACAATTTCGAGAAATAATATCACTCAAAAAATCAATTATAGGAATTGATTTAGGAAAAAAAAGAACAGGCATAGCAATTTCTGACATAAATCAAAAAATTGCGTCACCTTTTAAAGTTTATGAAAATAAAAAATTTTCTGATATTTTGATTATTTTAAAAACAATTATTGATGAAAGAGATATTTGTGCAATTATAGTTGGAGATCCAATTAATATGGATGGATCAATTGGCCCAAAATCACAATCAAGTAGATCTTTTATAAAAAATTTATCAAAAGAATTAGATTTGCCAATAATATTATGGGATGAGAGACTCTCTACAGTTTCTGCAGAAAGATCTCTGTTGGAGGCTGATTTATCAAGAAAGAAAAGACAGCAAATAATTGATAAAATTGCTGCTTCAATAATTTTACAAAATTTTTTAGACTACCTTAATGTTAAGCAATAATATCCTTGAGAAGGACCATTCTACACCACAATCCATAACGCATTTGATCAAAATATTTCGCCCTAGGGTCGTTATCAAACTCTCTAGGAATTTCTGAAACTCTCGGTAAAGGGTGCATAACTATTGATTTTTTTGGAAGTAAATTTAATTGTTCTAAAGATAGAGAATATTTATGATCACTTCCTCTTTCTGTTTGAACTCTAGTGACATACAACACATCTGTTTCACTAATAACATTGTTAATTTTAGTGGTTTCAAATGCATTTTTTGGTAAAGACTCTTTTGGAAAAGACAATTCTTTTGGGCTTACAAAATTAAAATGATTTCCAGAATACCTTGATAATAATTTTACAAGGCTTTTTACTGTTCTTCCATTTCTTAAATCACCGATCATAGTAATTCTTAAATTATCAATTTTTTCGTTATTATTATAAAAAATAGTAAATCCATCTAGTAGAGTTTGCGTAGGGTGTTCCCCCTCACCATCACCTGCATTTATTATTGGAACTTTACTAACATTTGCTGCTTTAGCAACAGAGCCTGTTACAGGGTGTCTTAAAACTATGCAATCACTCATCGTAGCCATTGTCATAACTGTATCCTCAAGACTTTCGCCCTTAATTGCACTAGAAAATTTTACATTGTTAATAGGTATGACTGATCCACCTTGCCTAACCATTGCACTATAAAAAGATGATGAAGTTCTTGTTGATGGTTCGTAAAATAAATTGGTTAAAATTTTATTTTTTAAAGCATTTGAATAGTTATCTTTTTGATCGATAGCTTTTGACCATAGATCAAATATATAATTTTCTTTCATATCGTCTACTGACAGAAGATGTTGCACGTTTTTCCCTTTCAGATTACTTATATATTAAAATGACAATTTTAAACCTTATATTTTTAAATTTTTTAATTATTTTGATAAGTTATCTTATTGGTTCAATTCCAAATGGATATATTTTAAGTAAATATTTTGGTAAAGTTGATATTACAAAAGAGGGTTCAGGTAATATTGGTGCAACAAATGTTTTAAGGTCCGGATCAAAAAAACTAGCGCTCATAACTTTGCTGCTTGACGTATTAAAGGGTATTTTACCAATCCTAATTTTTTATAACTCAACTTTTTCATTAGTTTTAGCCGGTTTCTCTTCATTTATAGGTCATAGTTATCCTATATGGCTTAGATTTAATGGTGGTAAAGGAATAGCTACATATTTAGGTATTAGTTTTGCCATATCTTTAATTTTAGGTTTTATATTCTTAATAATATGGATAATTACTGCATTAATTTCAAAAACTTCATCGATATCCTCTTTGACATCAATTTTTTTAATTCCTTTTATTTCCCTTTTTATTTTAGATAATAAATTAATTTCATTGCTTTTTTTAATTTTAACTTCTATTTCGTTTTATAGGCACAGAGAAAATATAAAGAGAATTATCAACGGAAGTGAACCAAAAATTAATATTTAATAACTTTTAAATAAAAAAAATCTTGAATTATGATGTTAATTTTGACTAATTGAATTACTGAAATTGATTTTTTTTCAATTAGGGAGTTTATAAATGCATGTAGTTATTGTTGAATCCCCAGCAAAGGCAAAAACAATTGAAGGCTATCTTGGCTCAAGTTACAAGGTAATAGCATCATTTGGCCATATAAGGGATCTTCCCTCTTCTGAGGGTTCAGTGAAACCAGACAATAACTTTGAAATGTCATGGGAAATGGACTCTAAAGGAAAAAAACAAACAAAAATTATTCAGGATGCCCTCAAAAGTGCCAACTCATTGATTCTTGCAACTGACCCTGATCGTGAAGGTGAAGCAATTGCCTGGCATGTTCTTCAAGCTTTAAATGAAAAAGGCGGTCTTAAAGACAAAGAGGTTTCTCGAGTTACATTTAATGCAATAACAAAAAAAACTGTCACAGAAGCCATAGAAAATCCAAGAGAACTTGATACAGAATTAATAGATGCTTATTTAGCAAGAAGAGCATTAGATTATTTAGTAGGCTTTACTTTATCACCTGTTTTGTGGAGAAAATTACCTGGTGCAAGATCTGCTGGAAGAGTTCAGTCAGTTGCATTAAGATTATTATGTGAGAGAGAAATAGAAATAGAGTCTTTTATCCCAAAAGAATATTGGTCAATCAATTCTTTTTTAACTTTTGAAGATAATCCTACTTTTAAAGCTTCTTTAACTCATTTTAATAGTAAAAAACTTGATCAATTTGACATTAAAAATTCTGATGAAGCAGAAAAAATTAAAATGATATTAGGATCTTCTAATTTTGCTGTTGATGAAATTGATGAAAAAGAAGTTTCCAGAAAACCCTCACCACCGTTTATAACCTCATCCATGCAAATGGAGGCATCTAGAAAACTTGGAATGTCAGCAAAAAATACAATGCAAGTTGCTCAAAGATTATATCAAAATGGTTTAATAACATACATGAGAACTGACGGTGTTCAAATTGGTGAAGAAGGTATTAATGAAATAAGGTCATCAATAAATAAAATATACGGTGATCAATACCTGCCCTCAAAATTAAATGAATACAAGAGTAAGATAACAAATGCTCAAGAGGCTCATGAAGCAATTCGTCCAACAGATGCCAGTATGTCTCCTGAAAAAATTGGGTCTGAATTTTCTAAAGAAGAAAAAGACCTCTATGGGTTGATCTGGAAAAGAACTATAGCCAGTCAAATGGAGAATTGGAGAGGATTAAGAACTACAATTAACATTTCAAATAATGAAAAAGATATTTACCTTAGAGTATCTGGAACAGTCACTATTTTTGATGGATATAGAACTTTATATGAAGAAGGTAGAAAAGAAGATAAACCTCAAGATAATCAAGAGCTTCCAAAACTTGAAAAAGGTCAATTTCTAAAGTTAATTAATACCGAAACAAATCAACATTTTACAAAAGCGCCTCCAAGGTATTCCGAAGCAACATTAGTAAAATCATTAGAAGAAAAAGGTATAGGAAGACCCTCTACTTACGCATCAATTATATCTGTTCTTCAAGATAGACAATATGTAACTCTTGAAAATAGATATTTTAAACCAGAGGCAAAAGGTAGATTATTATCTTCTTTTCTTGAAAATTTCTTTACACAATATGTCAGCTATAACTTTACAGCTGACTTAGAAAAAAACCTTGATAAGGTCTCCAATGGTGAGATTAATTGGAAAGATTTTTTGAATAATTTTTGGAATGAATTTAGTGTATGCGCAGATTCTGCCCTAGAGCTAAGAACTAGAGAAATTTTAGATAAACTTAATGAGAGTATTGGTAGCCACATTTTTAAAGATGAAAATGGCGAAGTTAATAGACAGTGTCCAAAATGTAGTGAAGGAGAGCTTAGCTTAAAAACAAGTAGAAATGGTGCTTTTGTTGGTTGCTCTGAATATCCTGATTGCAAGTATACTAGATCTTTTGGTACATCTGAGAAAAATGTTGAAGAAAAAATTCTCGGTAAAGATCCATCTAGCGGAGAAGATATTCATCTTTTAATTGGTAGATACGGACCCTATGTTCAAATTGGTCTTAATGAAAATAAAGATCAAAAACCCAAAAGGTCTTCTATTCCAAAAACTATAGATCCTTCAGACATAACCATCGAGAAAGCCATTGATTTACTCTCTTTACCAAAGATTATTGGTATTCATCCTAATGACAGCAAGGAAATAACAGGGGCAATTGGTCCTTATGGCCCTTATCTATTACATGAAGGTGTTTATGCTAATCTTCAAAATGTTGATGAATTATTTACAATAGGATTAAATAGAGCTGTTGATCTAATTGAAGAGAAAAGAGCAAACCCTGGTCGTGGGAGAGGAAGCAAAGTTTTAAAAGATCTTGGAAATCATCCAAAAGATAATAAACCTATAAAGCTTATGGATGGAAAATATGGTCCATACGTAAAACATGGTAAACTGAATGTTAGCGTTCCAAAAGAAAAAAATATTGATGATGTTAACATTGATATAGCAATTGATCTTCTTAATAAGCCTAAAAAGAAAAAATAAACATAATGGCTTCAATTCTTAAACCCAAACCTGCGGCGACGCTAATTATCACAAAAAAAATTAATAATAATTTATGTATATTAATGGGTAAAAGACCTGAAAATGCTAAGTTTGCTCCAGGTATGTGGGTGTTTCCCGGAGGCAAACTTGATAAAAATGATATTAAACAAAATAATAAATATAAATTAAATAAAAATGTTTTAAACTATCTAGAGCTCTTAAAGGCTGAACCACCAATTGGTGAGGCTCTTATTCATACAGCTATTAGAGAAACTAAAGAAGAAACAAACCTTAGTATATCAAGTAATAATTTAGAAAAAATATGGATTCTTGCACGTGCAATCACCCCCGTAAATAGACATATGAGATTTGATACAAAATTTTTTGTAGCTCCTTCTTCATGCTTCACCGGAAAGATAAAGGGTAATGGTGAATTAGATAAACTGGAATATGTAAACATTAATGATGCACTAAAATTACCTATGTTTGATATTACAGAATTTATTTTGAAAGAGATAAAAGTAAGAACTGAAAAAGGTGATGAAATAAATAGTAACCCTGTTTTCTGGAGATACCGAAAACAACATAGATTAATAACGGAAATTAAAAAACTTGACTAATTAATAATTTTACTTAGTTTTCGTAAATTAAGGTATTAAATATGGCAAAAGCGACAACAATAAAAATTAAACTTAATAGTACTGCAGATACTGGATACTATTATGTTACAAAAAAAAATTCTCGTACAATGACAGATAAATTGGTTGTAAAAAAATATGACCCTATTGTTAGAAAACACGTTGAATTTAAAGAAGGCAAGATTAAATAACCCTTATATCTTCTTTCTTTTGAGTTATGAAAAATATCATACCAGCCGAAACATCTAAACAAATAAAATCTCTTAATCTAAATACTAATATTCCTTTAATAATTAGTGACGCAGATGAAGTTCTTTTTTTATTTTTAAAAGGTTTTGAAAAATTCCTAAAATCAAAAAATTTGTACCTTGATTTAGAAAAAGCAAGATTAACAGGAAGTATTAAAAAAATTTCAGATAATACTCCAGTACCAGATGACTCAATGAGTAAGCTTTTACCTGAATTTTTTCTTAAAGAAACAAAAAAATTAGAGCCAGTTATAGATGCCGAAAATTGCCTAAAGATTTTATCAAAAAAAGCTCAAATTATTATTTTAACCAATATCCCATTCAAAGATAAAAAAAGTAGAGTTCATGCATTAAAAAAATATAATATGAATTACCCTGTAATTACTAATTCTGGGCTTAAAGGACCAGTTGTTTCAGAAATTTGTAAAGGAATGAAGGCACCTGTTTTTTTCATTGATGATTTAGGTCAAAATTTAGAGTCAGTAAAAAAAGAATACAAAAAAGCAATTTGTATCCATTTCTTGCAAGATATAAGACTTCAAAAATTAATGATGACTCCTAATAATATTAAACATAGATTAACTAATTGGCTTGAAGTTAAAAAATTAATAAATAAAGAAATTTTATTTTATGAAAATAAAAAATAAAGATCTTAAAATAGTATCTGTATGTAGAGAATGTTTTAAAACTTTTAATGTAAAAAAAGAATTTTGTGATAAATGCTACTCAGTTAATATTATAAGTAATGATGAAATTGAAGATTTAAATATAGCTCATGTTGATTGTGATGCTTTTTACGCATCAATTGAAAAGAGAGATAACCCAAATTATAAAAATAATCCTCTAATTATTGGTGGTGGTAAAAGAGGTGTGGTGGCAACCGCTTGTTATATTGCAAGAACCAAAGGGGTAAAATCTGCTATGCCTATGTTTAAGGCTCTTAAATTATGCCCTGAAGCAATTATTATAAGACCAAATATGCAAAAATACAAAATAGCATCATATAAAATTAATAAACTTATGAAAGAGATGACTCCTTTAGTTGAGCCATTGTCTCTTGATGAAGCATTCCTAGATTTATCAGGAACATCAAGGCTTCATAAAAAAATCCCTGCAGTTTTATTGGCTGAATTATCAAAAAAAATTATAAAAGAAGTTGGAATATCTGTTTCAATAGGTCTTTCTTATAATAAATTCCTAGCAAAAATTTGTTCAGATATAGATAAACCAAGAGGTTTTTCAATTATTAACAAAAAAGAAGCATCAAATTATCTTCAAAATAAACCAGTTGAACTTTTATGGGGTGTTGGTAAAACGCTTAAAAATAAGCTTAATAATGACGGAATAAAAACTATTGGTCAAATCAAAGAAATGAAGCTTAATGAAGTTATTACTAAATATGGAGCAATTGGTTCTCATATTTATAAATTATCTAATGCTGAAGATGATAGAGTAATAAAACCATTTAGAAAAGTAAAAAGTATTAGTCATGAAACGACTTTTGAAAAAGATACTAACGATGAAGTTTTTTTAAAAAAAACACTCTGGGACCTATGTGAAAAAGTATCTAATAGATCTAAAAATAAGGGTTTAGGTGGCAATACAATTAATCTAAAAATTAAAACTAAAAATTTTAAATTAATCTCAAGGTCAATAACTATTGATGAGCCAACTCAAATTGCAGAAATTATTTTCCAGGCAGCTAAATTATTACTATTACGTG